>JAODND010000088.1 GCA_025465465.1 Frankiales bacterium
CCCCTGCACGGCGCGCTGACCGCGTTGCCTGACTTCGGGCCCGTCGACGTGGGCTATGCAGCCCAGCAGCCAGGCGAATCGGTCGAGGACCTCATCGAGCGAGCCAGACTCGCCGTGGACGACAACCGGGGGTAGCCGCGCGCCTCACGGGAGGAGCCACTAGCCGGGGACGGTCAGGGACAGCGTGTGGGCGACGAGTGCCGGCTTGCCGCTGCCCTCGACCTCGACCGTCGCCTCGTTCTTGACCAGCAGCGACCCGTCGGCGCGCTGGTCGACCGACAGGACGCTGAGCTTCAGCCGGACGCGTGAGCCGACCCTCACCGGCGTGAGGAAGCGGACCTTGTCGGAGCCGTAGTTGACGCCCATCGCCGCCCCGGTGAACGTGAGCAGCTCCCACTGCAGCATCGGCAGCAGCGAGAGCGTCAGGTAGCCATGCGCGATGGTCCCGCCGAACGGGCCGTCCTTGGCCTTGTCGACGTCGACGTGGATCCACTGATGGTCGCCGGTGGCGTCCGCGAACCGGTCGACCCGGTCCTGGGTGATCTCGTGCCACTCGCCCGGACCAATCTCACGACCGACCCAGGACGGCAGCTCTGCGACGGGCACCTCGACAACCATGACCAGCACTGTTGCATGCTGCTGCCATGAGCAGTTGTGACGGCAGGGTCGTGGTCATCACCGGGGCAGGCGGCGGCATCGGCCGCGACGAGGCGCTCCTGTTCGCGCAGGAGGGCGCCCGGGTCGTCGTCAACGACGTCAACGCCGCCGGAGCAGAAGCCGTCGTCGAGGAGGTGCGTGCACTCGGCGGTGAGGCCGTGGCCAGCACCGACGACATCAGTGACTGGGACGGCGCGGGTCGCCTGATCGGCACGGCGCTGGAGACCTTCGGCGGCCTCGACACGCTCGTCAACAACGCCGGGATCCTGCGTGACCGGATGTTCGTCAACATGAGCGTCGACGACTGGGACGCTGTCATGAAGGTGCACCTGCGCGGCACCTTCTGCCCCACCAAGCACGCGGTCGCCTACTGGCGCGACCAGAGCAAGGCGGGCGACCAGCGCGTCGCCCGGATCGTCAACACCAGCAGCCCGTCGGGCATCTTCGGCAACGTCGGGCAGGCGAACTACGGGGCGGCCAAGGCCGGCCTGGCGGCCTTCACGCAGATCCTCGGCGAGGAGCTCTGGCGGTACGGCGTGCTGAGCAACGCCATCGCTCCCTCCGCGCTCACGTCGATGACGGCGGGCCTGACCGGATACAAGAAGCGGCTCGACGAGCTCGAGGCCAACACAGGCTGGAAGAACCCCGGTGGCCCGGAGCACATCGTCGCGCTCGTCGTCTGGCTCGGGTCCCCACTGGCGACGGTGAACGGCCGGGTCTTCGACGTCCGTGCCGGTCACGTCGACGTCGCCGAGGGGTGGCGGCCGGGACCCGCATACACCAAGGAGGGCGGCTTCACCGTGGCCGAGCTCGACGAGGTGCTGCCCGGCCTGATCGCGAAGGCGGCGCCCCAGGTCAACGCGGCCGGAGAGCCGAAGTCCTACGGCGGGTAGGCCTCGAGTTCACCTGCTCGTCGCCAGGACAACCGCTCTCGACGTCGAATCAAGCGTCATGGTCTCCCCCCTCAGACTCGCGGCCGCCGTGGTGCTCGCGGCCACCTGCGTCGCCGTGCCTGCGCAGGCCGCTCCGGCACCGCACCTCGTGTACGGCCCCGGTCATCTCGCCTATCCGGGGCGCCCCATCGGGACGCATGACCCGTCGACGCCCATCCAGCACATCGTCATCGTCATGCAGGAGAACCACTCCTTCGACGAGTACTTCGGGATGCTGCCGCGCAGCGGTCAGCCCAAGGCCGACGGCTTCACCTTCGACACCCAAGGGCGGCCGATCAACAGCAACCCGGCCGGGAAGGGGCGTCAGACGGTGTTCCACCGGCTGAGCTACTGCCCCGGTGACAGTGCCGGCCAGAGCTGGAACAGCACCCACAAGGAGATCGACCACGGCCGCATGGATGGATTCGCGAACCTCTCGCGGAACTCGATGAGCTACTACACCCAGGCCGACCTGCCCTTCTACTACTCCCTCGCCACCCAGTACACGCTGGCCAACCGATGGTTCGCCTCCGCCCCGGCACAGACCTATCCGAACCGGCGGTTCCTCTACGCGGGCACGGCCTACGGCAACATCAGCACCGACACCGGCTCGCTGCTCGATCCGCCGCCCGCGCGCGGCACCATCCAGGACGAGCTGTCGGCGCACAACATCTCGTGGGCCGACTACATGACGGACGCGCCGGACACCGGCATCGTCGGCAGCAACGTCAAGACGCACCCGCAGAACATGCGCCAGATGGCAAACTTCTACCTCGACGCGAAGCTGGGCCAGCTCCCGGCCGTGTCCTACGTCGACAGTGGCCTGGGCGCGGCCGGTGAGGCCCTCGGTCCGCTCGACCCGGTGACGGGCCAGGCACCCAAGCCCGTCAAGGACGACGTCGCGCGCCTCAAGGCCACCGGCAGCAACGAGGAAGGCGACGACGTACGCATCGGCGAGTCCTTCGTGTCCCGGGTGACGCGCGCCGTCACCTCAGGACCGGACTGGGGGAGCACGCTGATGATCTGGCTGTACGACGAGCACGGCGGGTTCTACGACCACGTGCCGTCGCCGCGGGCCCTGGCGCCCGACGCCATCAAGCCCAAGATCTCGAAGACCGACTACCCCGGCGGCTACGACCAGCTCGGCATCCGGGTGCCGGCCGTCGTCATCTCCCCCTGGGCCAAGCCGCATGCGGTGACCAACGTGCTGCACGACCACACGTCGGTGCTCGCCGAGATCGAGCGGACCTGGAACCTGCCGGCGCTCACCTACCGTGACGCGAACGCGACGGGCCTCCGCGACTTCCTCGACCTGAGACGCCCTGCTCTCGCGAAGCCGCCGATGCTGGCGGCTCCCGGCGCCGTAGGCCTGATGTCCTGCACCTCCGACTACTGACCTGGTGACTGAGCCGACTCCTGAGCCGCCGGAGGTTCACCTGGAGTTCGCCGCCGTCGCGCCTCGCGTTTGAGCTGGCTGCCTAGCGTCCGCGACATGTTGCGCATCCTCGCCCTCGGCTCAGCCACGGTGCTCGCGAGCACCGGACTCCTCTCGTTCACAGGTGGTGCCTCCGCCGCGTCGGATCAGCACAGCGACGGCATCAAGCACCTGGTGGTGATCTATGAGGAGAACCACTCCTTCGACAACCTCTACGGGCTCTGGGGCAAGGTCGGGAAGAAGACCGTCGACGGCCTCGGCGCGACGGTCTCCGGTACCCAGGTCGACCAGACCGGCGCTCCGATCAGCTGCCTGCTGCAGTCCGACGCCAACCTCGTCCCGACCACGTCGCAGGTGACCTGGCTCGACGGAACCAAGCACCCTGGGCTCCAGTCGGTCGGCTGCTCCTCGACGACGCCGCGGGGCGTCGCCTTCGACAGCCACTTCACGACCAGCACGCCGTTTCCGGTCACCGACTTCGTGAAGGCGGGTGACGCGACCTGCGCGCCCCCGACGAAGTTCGCTGCCAACGGCGTGGAGAAGGGCGACCCGCAGGGCCTGCCCGGTGGCTGCACCCGCGACATCGTGCACCGCTTCTACCAGGAGCAGTACCAGCTCGACGGTGGCAAGCAGGATCGCTACTCGACCGGCTCGGACGCGGCCGGCCTGACGCAGGGCTACTACGACACCAAGAGCCTGCCCGTCTACGACTACCTGCACGGAAAGCACGCGCCGAGCTACGTGATCGCCGACAACTTCTTCCAGGCCGCGTTCGGCGGGTCGTTCCTCAACCACCAGTACCTCGTGGCGGGGCGCGCTCCCGAGTACGACTCGGCTCAGCATGCGGTCCCCGCCGGCAAGAACAGCGTGCTCGACAGCGCCGGATTGCCGAACAACAGCTACCCGCTCTACCGGCCCCAGCCAGGCGTGGCGTACACCGATGCGGTGCTCACCCAGACCTGCCCGGCGGGGGCGCAGCCGGGCACGAACGGGATGCCGGTCGACAGCCACGGGCTGGCGTGCGGGAACTTCGGGGTCAACACCATGCAGCCGTCCTGGCAGCCCACCGCGGGTGGCAGCAACGTGCTGCCCGGCATCAACGACGTCGACAAGACCAAGCCCTTCTACGAGACCAACATCGGTGACGAGCTCTCGGCCAAGGGCGTTGCGTGGAACTGGTACTCCGGCGGCTGGGACAACGCCGCCGGCAACGTCGGCGGCGCCGGCTGGACCAACGGCTCGACGCCAGGCACCTGCACCGACCCCAACCACGGCAGCAGCGCGGCCTACCCGTACTGCGCCGACGCGTTGTTCCAGTACCACCACCAGCCGCTGAACTTCTTCCAGAACTACGCGCCGGGCGCACCGGGCCGCAGCCACCTCCGGGACGAGCAGCAGTTCCTGTCCGCGGCCAAGGGCGGCTCCCTGCCGGCGGTCTCGTTCGTCAAGCCGGTTGGCGAGGAGAACGAGCACCCCGGGTATGCGAGCACCGACAACGGCGAGAGCCACCTGGTCGACCTGCTCAAGGCGATCCAGAGCGGGCCGGACGCCAAGGACACCCTGGTCGTCGTCACCTACGACGAGTTCGGGGGACAGTGGGACCACGTGGCGCCGCCCGGCCAGGGCAACAGCAACGGGCCGTCGGACGCCTACGGTCCCGGGACCCGCATCCCGGCGCTGATCCTCGGCGGACCGGTCCGGCACAGCACCGTTGACAGCACGTCCTACGACACCACCTCGATCCTCGCGACGATCGAGCGGCTCTGGGACGTGGCCCCACTCGGTACCCGGGACGCGGCGGTCCACGACCTCCGCTCCGCGGTCGATGCCGCGCACGACAACGGTGCCGGGGGCGACGACTAGCAGCTCTCCGACCCACGAGGCCCCGCACCCACCAGGTGCGGGGTCTTCGTCGTCAGGCCAGCAGGCCGCGCAGCTCGGCCCAGATGTCCTGGTAGGCAAGCGCCGCCGGGTGCCTCGGCTCGCTGACGACCAGGGGCGCCCGGTTGACGGCCATCCGCTCGACGGCGCTCGACGCCGGCACCCACGCGGTGAGCAGCGACGTGGTCCGCCGCATCAGGTCGGCGCGCACCTCGGCATGGACCCGCTTGCGGCCGTCGACCATCGACAGCACGGGGTGGACTCTCGGCCGGTGCCCGTCGACGCCTTCCAAGAACTCCAGCACCTGGTCGTAGGTGCGGATCGACAGGGGCGTGGGAATCAGCGGCATGAGCAGCACGTCCGCGGCGCGGAAGACGCTTTCCGACAGCAGTGACAGCCCGGGCGGGCAGTCGAGGAGCACCAGGTCGTAGCCGTCCCGCACCGTCTTGAGCAGCCGGTTCAACCGCTTCTCGGGCGACTTCTCCTCCTCGAGCACGAGGTCCGCGGTGCGGATCGTGACGTCGGCCGGGAGCAGGTCGAGCCCGCGAACGCCCGTGGACCGGACCGCCTCCTCGAGTCCGCGCTCGCCGGTGAGCAGGGCCACGCTGCCGCCCTTCACCTTGGGCTTCACCTGCAGCAGGTACGCCGCCGCGCCCTGCGGGTCCAGGTCCCAGAGCAGGGTGCGCCGGCCGGACAGGGCGGCGAGCGCCGCGAGGTTGACGGCGGCCGACGTCTTGCCGACGCCGCCCTTCATCCCGAAGACCGCGACCACTCTCATGTGAGTCTCATGCGGTCAGTGTGCGCGGGTACCCGCAAACGCGTCGGTGAACGGTGTCGCCGCTGCGGCCTGGCCGAGGTGCTCGGAGATGCCGAACCCGTCCTCGAGGGTGCGCAGCAGGCTGTAGTGGTCATAACCGGTCGTCACGGACACTCCCTGGCGCAGCCGCGGCGAGACGAGGATCGCGCCGGTGCGGCCACCGAGCCCGAGGCCAGCGCAGGTCGGGCAGCTGTAGTTGCCGGAGCTCGTGAGGACCGCCGTCGGGTCGGAGGGGACGAAGCCCTCGTCGAAGTTGACGATGAGCAGGCCGTTGTGCTTGGCGAGCCAGCTCAGCAGGGCGGGCAGGTTGTTCTTGAGGAAGGCGTCGGCCGTGGTGAGGCCACCGACCTTCCGGCCCGCGCATGGGTCGTCGTGGCCGTCGTTGCAGGTGTCCGGCGTGACAAAGCTGAAGGCCGGCAGCGCATTGCGCTTCAGGTCCTTGGCCAGGTCGGTGAACGGCCGCTGGTGGGCGGCGCACCGGGCCTGGTTCTCGATGACGTCCGGGAAGTAGAGGAAGGGGTTGTGCCGGTCGGCGTAGTTCTTCGCCCCGGTGGTGCTGGCGCCCTGGTAGGGGTCAGGGGTCAGGTCGCCGGGGGCGTAGTTCGCGTGGAAGCACGGGGTGGGCGTCCCGTCCTGGTAGGACTTCCACGACAGCTTCGCGGCCTCGAGCTGGTCGGCGAGGTTGCGCCCGCCGTTCTGCAGCCCCTGCGGCTGCACGCAGGTCCAGAGGCTGATCCCTGCGCAGTCGCCCATCGTCGCGGGGTACGGCGGTTGGCCGCTGACCATCGCGATGTAGTTGTCGAGGCTGGCGTGGCCGGTGCCGAAGTAGTTGGGCAGGAAGACGCCCTTCTTGCGCAGCGACTTCAGGTAGACGGCAGGGCTGGTGTCGCCGAACGTCGTCGTGGCGTCCTCGTTCTCCTCGACCAGCACGACGACGTGGTCGAAGTGCGGGATGCCCTCGAGAACCGGCCGGGTCGCCGCGCCGGCGTGGGGCGAGAGCAGGAGGCCGACGGTGAGGGCGGTGCCGGCGAGGGCCGCGAGGGTTCGACGAAGGTGCATGCCTTGATGTTTCGCTGGCGTGCCGTCAGATCCTGCCGACAGGTGTCGTAAGCCTGGTCACCTGCTCGGTGAACGCTCGGTGGCCGACCGATGGACGACCGGGACCACACGGTCGACGCGCGCGGCAGGTGAACGGCTGGTGTGCAGCGGGTTGGCCTCCCTGTGGGCCAGCGTTCACCGACCCGTTCCGAGGGACGCGCCCGTGCCCGGAGAAGGAGTGCGCATGATCCAGCTCCGTCGCGTCCTCGTCCTGCCAGCCGTCACCGTCGCGCTGCTCGCCAGCACCGTGGCGGTCGCCGCCAGTCACGGCTCCGGGGGACACCTCGGCTCCGCGCACGCCGGGCGGCAGCCCAACGACTCGGTCGTGACGAGCACGGGGCAGCGGCTCACGCCCGCCGGACGGCAGCTCGAGTTCCCGGGCAGACCCACAGCGATCGCAGTCCGTCCGGACGGCCGCACCGCCACGGTGCTCAACAGCCAGGGCGGGATGCTCGTCGTCGTCGACCTGCGGACCCACGTGGTGCTGCAGACCTACACAGGTGGCGCGGGCTCCTTCGACGGCGTCGCCTACAACCACCGCGGCACCCGGCTCTTCGCCTCGGATGCCGGCGGCAACGTCCTGGACCTGGCCGTGGCGTCGGGCGGCACGCTGAGCCTGGTCAAGACGATCAGCTCGCCCGCCGCCATGCCGGGCTCGGTCCCCACCGACATCAACGCCTCCGCGAGCAACGCCTACCCGGGCGGCCTGGCCTTCTCGGCCGACGACAGGACCGTCTACGTCACCTACTCCGTCCTCAACCAGCTCGGCGCCATCGACGTGGCGACCGACGCGGTGACGGCCCAGATCGACGTCGGCAACGCGCCACACAGCTTGGTCGTCCAGGGCCGCTACGCCTGGGTGTCGAACGAGGGAGGCCGGCGCGCCACCGGTGACGACCTCACCAACGACAGCGACGGGACGGCGATCGTCTCCGACCCGGTGCACGGTGCCGCCAAGACGGGCACGGTGAGCCTCGTCGACCTGACGGCGAAGCGGGTCGTGACCAACGTCCGGGTCGGGCTGCACCCGACCGCGCTGGCCCTCACCGGTTCGACGCTGTACGTCGCCAACACCAACAGCGACACCGTGAGCGTCGTCGACACGAAGGCTCGGACGGTCCGCAGCCGCATCGGGATCACGCCCTATCCCGGCGCGCCCTACGGCAGCCACCCGAACGGCCTGGCTGCTCTGAAGGACGGACGGCTGGCGGTGTCACTCGGCCGCGACAACGCGGTCGCGCTCTACGAGCCGCCGGCCCGGGGGCGCGCCGCGACCTACCTCGGCATGCTGCCGACCGGCTGGTATCCCAGCGCGGTCGCGCAGGTGCACGACGACCTGGTCGTCGTGAACGGCAAGGGGATCGGCAACCTCGGACCTGCCAAGAGCGTCGCCGACGGCAAGGGCCGGGCCACCGGATCGTCCTATGTCGGCAGTCTCTCCTTCATCCCGGACCCGTCGGGCAAGGTCCTGGCCAGCGGCATGGTGGTGGTCTCGGCCAACAACGGCTGGGACCGTCTTGACCGCACCAAGGCCCGCAAGGGTGTGCCGCCGAAGGCGATCCCCGACCACACCGGCGAGCCCTCGACGATCAAGCACGTCGTCTATGTCATCAAGGAGAACCGCACCTACGACCAGGTCCTCGCCGACGACCCGCGCGGCAACGGTGACCCGGCGCTGCTGCAGTTCGGCGCCGAGGTCACGCCGAACCAGCACCGGCTGGTACGGCAGTTCCCGCTGGTCGACAACTTCTACGACTCCGGGCAGCTGTCCGCCGATGGTCACCAGTGGGTCGTGCAGGGCGACTCGCCCGACTACCTCGAGAAGGCCTTCGGCGGCTTCACGCGCAGCTACCCGTCGCAGGCGGGCGACGCCCTCGCCTACCTGCCCAGCGGCTTCCTCTGGGAGAACGCGCACCGGCACGGCAAGACCGTGCGTGACTACGGCGAGTACGCCAGCAGTCTCGGCAAGGGCCTCACGTCCACCGACGTCCCGTCGCTCCAGCCCTATGTCGTGCCGGACTACCCGGGCTTCGACCCGTCGATCCCGGACGTGGCGCGGGAGAAGGTCTTCGAACGCGACCTCCGCAGCTGGACGAGCGCCGGGACGATGCCGAACCTCGTGATGATGACGTTGCCGCAGGACCACACGGTGGCCTACCTGCCGCGCTATCCGAGCGTCGACACGATGGTGGCTGACAACGACGTCGCCCTGGGACAGATCGTCGAAGCCGTCTCGCACAGCCCGTTCTGGAAGGACACCGCGATCCTGGTCGAGGAGGACGACAGCCAGAACGGCCTCGACCACGTCGACGCGCACCGGTCGATCTTCTACGCGATCAGCCCGTACGCGAAGCACGGCGGGTACGTCGACCACACCTACTACACACAGGTCGACGCGCTGCGCACCGTCGAGCAGATCCTGGGGCTGCCGCCCATGAACCAGATGGACAGTGCCGCCACCCCGATGCGATCTCTGTTCACTGACAAGGCCGACCTCACGCCGTACACCGCAGTGCTGCCGACCCTCGTGGTGGGGCTGAACCCTCCGCTGTCGCAGCTGACCGGCATCCGGCGGGAGTGGGCGCTCGTGTCGATGCGGATGGACTTCACCCGGGAGGACCGCGTGGACAGCGACCTCATGAACCACGCGGTCTGGTACGCCTCGACCGGCTTTGTCCGACCGTACCCCGGTGAGTCGCGGGTCCTGCTCCCCGCCGAAGTCACCCGCGGCCCCGTCAACTGGGTGTCCGGCCGGGACGACTGACCGCGGGTGAGATCTGCAGATTCTGCTGCCGCGGCAGCGGGGGAGTGCAAGGCTCAGATGATCATGGTCGACCGTCCTGACTTGCGCCTCGTGGAGGACCCCGTGGAGGCCCCCTGCTCGTTGTGCGGGGAGCCGGCGACGACACGGTCGGCCGTCGACGGGGCCGCGCTGTGCCTGAGCTGCTTCACCGAGACCCACTGGCACCCGTCGTGGGGCAAGAGCTTCGACGAGCCGGCGCCCGAGTAGTCAGCGCGGGGCTCTGCGGGGACCTCCTTCGCGCGATGGATGCGGTGCGTACGTCGGTCGTTCACTCCTCGTCCATCTCTGTCGTGACACTTGACGGTGGGGGGAGAAACAGCCTGAGGCCCCTCGCTCACGCGTAGGAGAGCCGCCCCGTGTCCACCATCGACTTCCTCGAGGACTCGCTCGCCCACTCAGCGCCGGAATCGTCCGCCGTCGGTGTCGACGCGGTGGCCGTGAGCGCGTGGTTCGGCAGCAACAAGGTCCTCGAGCGGGTCAACCTGTCGATGCCGCCCCGCACGGTCACGGCACTCATCGGGCCCTCGGGCTGCGGCAAGTCCACGTTTCTGCGGATCCTCAACCGGATGCACGAGTCGGTCCCCGCGGCGAAGATGGCGGGTGAGGTGCGGCTGAACGGCCAGGACATCTACGCGCCGTCGGTCCGCATCACCCACATGCGCAAGCGCATCGGCATGGTCTTCCAGAAGCCCAACCCGTTCCCCGCGATGTCGATCGCGGAAAACGTCACTGCCGGTCTCAAGCTCACCGGTACGAAGGTCTCGCGCAGCGAGCGGTCCGACATCATCGAGGGCTGCCTGCGGCGAGGTGGCCTCTGGAACGAGGTCAAGGACCGGCTGGACGAGCCCGGGCAGGCACTGTCCGGTGGGCAGCAGCAGCGGCTGTGCATCGCCCGGTCGCTGGCGGTCAACCCCGACGTGCTGCTCATGGACGAGCCGTGCTCGGCGCTCGACCCGACGTCGACGCGACGCATCGAGGAGACCATTGCCGAGCTGGCGCCCGACGTCACGATCGTCATCGTCACGCACAACATGCAGCAGGCCGCCCGGGTGTCCCAGCAGTGCGCGTTCTTCCTCGCCGAGCAGGGCTCCCCTGGCGGCATCGTCGAGGCGGGCACCACGAAGCAGCTGTTTGAGGACCCGCACGACTCGCGCACAGCCGACTACGTGAACGGGCGGTTCGGGTGACCACGGCTGAGCTCGACACCCCGCGCGAGCTCGGCCAGGTCTACTCGACCGCGGACAAGGCCTTCCGGCGGACCACGGCCGGCATCGGCATGACCGTCCTCGCACTGACGGGTGCGATCGGCCTGTTCCTTGGCTACCAGGCGATTCCGACGCTGCGCCGCTATGGGCTGTCGTTCTTCACGGAGAACCAATGGCTGCCCCAGCGAGACGTCGTCGGACTGTCCTCGGTCCTCCTCGGCACGGTCGAGGTGGCTCTCGTCGCCCTCGTCGTCGGCTTCCCGCTCGCCCTCATGACGGCGCTGTACATCAGCGAGTACGCCCCACGCCGACTCAAGAGCTGGTTCGTCGGCCTCATCGACCTGATGGCCGCGGTACCCAGCATCATCTACGGCCTCTGGGGCTTCTTCTTCCTCCAGCCGCAGACCATCCACGTCTCGCGATGGCTGGCCCAGCACTTCGGCTGGATCCCGGTGTTCCACGTCGACACCGACCCGAACGCAGCAACCTGGGCGCAGACCAAGTTCACGGCCTCGGCCTTCATCGCGGGGCTCGCCGTCTCGATGATGGTCATTCCGCTGGCCTGCGCCGTGATGCGCAGCGTCTTCGCGCAGGCGCCGCTCGGGGAGCGCGAAGCCGCGCTCGCGCTGGGGGCCACCCGGTGGGGGATGATCCGCACGGTCGTCATCCCGTTCGGGCAGGGCGGCATCATCGGCGGCACCATGCTGGCGCTCGGCAGGGCGCTCGGCGAGACCGTCGCCGTGCTGCTGATCATCAGCCCGGCCTTCGACATCAAGGTCAACATCCTGCAGGTCGGCACCGAGACGACGTCGGCTCTCATCGCCGGGCTGTTCGGTGAGGCCAGCAAGGCGCAGCTCTCCGCGCTGCTGACGGCCGGCTTCGTGCTGTTCGTGCTGACGCTCGCCGTCAACACGGTCGCCGCCGTCTTCGTCAACCGCAGCCGCAGCGGCGCGGCGACGGAGATCTGATGACCGTCGTCAACGAGGGGGTCGAGCTCACGGTCACGGGCAATCCGCCGACCGCCACTCCGGACGTGCCGCGGGCTCTCGCCACCCGCTCGTTCGACGACCGGGCGTCGTGGATGTCCGCGATGGCGGGCGCGCTCGGCATCGTCTGGATCGCCTATCAGATCACCGGCTGGTCGGGCAGGCTCGGCTTCACCCTGCTCTGGTTCGTCGTCTACCTCGCCCTCTACGCCGCCATCTCGCGAGCCGGCAACCCACGACCCGTGGTGTTCGACCGGCTCGCGGCGGCCACCGTCGCCGGTGGGGCAGTCGTCGTCGGCCTCGCGCTGCTCAGCACAGTCAGCTACACCGTGCAGAAAGGCTGGCCTGCCTTCTCGCAATGGGGCAACTTCTACACCGAGACGGCCGCGGGGGTCCGTCCCACGGCGCCGCTCGACCAGGGCGGCATCCTGCACGCGATCGCCGGCACGGCGATCATGGTCGGCATCGCGTTGCTCATCTCCCTGCCCCTCGGTCTCGGCACGGCGGTGTACATGACCGAGGTGGGGGGTCGCGCGGCGAGGGTCGTCCGCACCGTGGTGGAGGCGATGACAGCCCTGCCCGATGTCCTGGCGGGACTGTTCGTCTACGCGACCCTCATCCTCGTCTTCCACCTGGACCGCACGGGCTTCGTCGCCGCGGTCGCGCTCGCCGTGACGATGACCCCGATCGTCGCCCGCTCCGCCGAGGTCGCGCTCCGCGTCGTTCCCGGCGGTCTCCGTGAGGCCAGCCTCGCGCTGGGAGCGTCGCAGGGGTCGACCGTCTGGCGGGTCGTGCTGCCGACCGCGCGCGCGGGTCTGGCCACCTCGCTGATCCTCGGCATCGCCCGCATCTCGGGGGAGACGGCTCCGTTGCTGATCGTCTCCGGTGCGTCCACCTACCAGAACCTCAACCCGTTCGCCGAGCCGATGAACAGCCTGCCGCTCTACATCTTCTCTGCCGTCCGCAGCGGCCAGCCCAACTTCATCGCCCGCGGCTTCGGCGCGGCGACGGTCCTGCTCGCTCTCGTCACCGTCCTGTTCGCGCTCGCCCGCTATCTGGCACGCCCCAAGCGGGGCAGCCGATGAGGAGCAACGCTGTGCTTCGCCCTGCCCTGCTGGTACCGCTCCTCGTCGGAGGCCTGGCTGCCCTGAGCGTCAGCGTGGGCGCGCCGGCCCTCGCCACTGCCAGCCACTCGCCGATCGCCGGCTCCGGTTCCAGCTGGAGCTCGAACGCCGTCAACCAATGGGTGGCCGACGTCGAGCCGAACGGCCTGCAGGTCGTCTTCACGGCCAGCGGCTCGGCGATCGGTCGCAAGGACTTCGCCAACAAGACCACCGACTTCGCGGTCTCCGACATCGGCTACCAGGGCACCGACAAGCTGACCGGCGAGCAGGACACCAGTCAGGGCCGGGCGTATGTCTACCTGCCCATCGTGGCGGGTGGCACCGCGTTCCCCTACCAGGTCAAGGTGGGCGGCAAGCTGGTCCGCAACCTGCGGCTGTCGGGTCTCACGCTGGCCAAGATCTTCACGAACCAGATCACCAACTGGAACGACCCGGCCATCACGCGCGACAACCACGGCAAGGCGCTGCCGAGCAAGCCGATCATTCCGGTCGTGCACTCCGAGGGGTCGGGCTCGTCCGCCCAGTTCACGAAGTACCTCGACACCGTCTACCCCCAGGTGTGGCGCCCCTTCCTCGGCAGCTCCGGGGCGACCGAGTACTTCCCGCGCAAGGGCGACGCCATCGCACAGAACGGTTCCGACGGCGTCATGAACTACGTGGCGTCGGACGCAGCCGACGGGGCCATCGGATACGACGAGTTCTCCTACGCCTTGGGCAAGAACTTCCCGGTCGCCAAGGTCGAGAACGCCGGCGGCTACTTCACCCAGCCCACCCAGTACGGCGTAGCCGTCGCGCTCACCAAAGCGAAGATCAACACCGACAAGTCGTCGTCCAACTACCTGCTGCAGGACCTGTCGCAGGTCTACACCTACGCCGACAAGCGCACCTACCCGTTGTCGTCCTACAGCTACATGATCATCCCGACCGGCAGCAGTGACTCCAGGATGACCACCGCCAAGCGGCAGACCCTGGCCGACTACCTCTACTACTCCATCTGCGACGGGCAGAAGGAGATGGGTCCGATCGGCTACTCGCCGCTCCCGATCAACCTGGCACAGGCCTCCTTCGACCAGATCGCGAAGCTCAAGCAGGCCGACAGCAACGTCGACCTGACCAAGCGCAACATCAGCACGTGCGGCAACCCGACCTTCATCGCCGGCCAGCCCAACCGCAACTACCTCGCCGAGATCGCCCCCCAGCCGCCGGCCTGTGACGCGGTGACGTCCGACCCGTGCGCGGCGGGCACCGCTCTGGTGGCCAACCCGACGAAGAGCGGGCAGCTCCCGAGCACCGGTGCCGGTGCGACCGCCACCGGGACGACAGGCGGCCGGGCTTCCACCTCCGGCGCAGCAGGGACCGCGGCCGGTGGACCGGCCGCCACCGGCGCAGTGGTCCCGGGCACGGCCACGGGTACGACCGGTGGGACCCCGGCGACGACGGGGCTGCAGACGCAGCCCGTCGCGGAGGCGGTCCCGACCGAGCTGTCGGCCGGCCGCCGGCCCGTGTCCAGCGCCGTGCTCGCGCCGCTGGCTGTGCTGCTGCTGGTCGCGGCCGTCGTCGCTCCCCCGCTGCTGTCGCGCCGCCTCGCCGCGGGCGACGCGACGACCCCATGAGGCGGCTCCCCGCGGCGCTGGCGATGGTCGCCCTGACGACCATGCTGACGACCACAGTCGTGCTCCAGCAGGCGCCCGCGCAGGCCGCCGTCGCGCCCGATGCCGGTGCCGTCACCGTGACGAAGACGGTCGCGCGGACGCACCTCGCGTCCGACGGCACGGCCGTCGAGGTCGACCACCGCACCGTGACACTGACCGTGTCGCAGACCAACGCGTTGCGCAGCCGGCAGCCGGTGCAGGTCACCTGGAGCGGCGCCCGCCCGACTGCGGGCACGGTCGGTGACCCGAATGCGCCCGAAGCCCGGCAGCAGGAGTACCCGTTCGTCCTGCTCGAGTGCCGCGGCATCGACTCGGCCGCGGCGCCGCTGGCGCAGCGGCTGCGGCCCGAAACCTGCTGGACCGGGACGAGCCGGGAGCGCGTGGCCACCGACAGGGACACCGGCTTCGGTCCCTGGCGCCTCGACCGCTACGAGCCGGCGGCCGCGCGGACGTCACGGGTCGGTGTTCCCACGCCCTTCCCGACGAAGTGCGACCCCAGCTACGCATCGGGGGAGCGCTGGGTCCACTTCGTCAGCGCAGCCGGCAAGGACTACGCCGCCGACGGCGCCTCCTGCCCGTCGGTGCCGCCCGAGAGCGCCATCGTCGACAACGCCAGCCAGCCGTCCAACACCACGTACGCCGTCACGCATCTGGATGGCCGGGGCAGCACGAAGTTCACGGTGTGGACCTCCGAGGACAACGCCTCGCTCGGCTGCGGCGGGACCACGAAGTGCGCACTGGTGGCCGTCCCTGTCATGGGGATCTCGTGCGACCCTGCCGCACGCTCGCTGCCCGCCGCAGACCGCCCGGCGGGCGATGCCGCCACCCGTGCGACCCGCACCTGCGAGGCGACAGGGAGCTACCAGCCAGGTCAGCCACGGATCGGTGGCAGCGAGGACGTGGCCGTCTCCGGCGCGCTGTGGTGGAGCGCGTCGAACTGGCGCAACCGGATCACCGTCCCGCTCGGGTTCGCGCCGCTCAACAACGTCTGCGACATCACCGGCGGGGGCAACTCCGTCAACGTCTACGGCTCCGAGCTGGCCACCCAGCTGACAGCGCAGTGGCGGCCGGCCTTCTGCCTCGACAGCAGCAAGACCCCGTTCAAGCACGTCCAGCTCGGCGAGCCGCAGGCCCGCAACCTGCTTCAGGTCGGGACGGTGCAGGCGGCGCTCGTCAGCGACCCGCCGGCCAACGGCTATCCCACGCCGACGGTCCAGGCGCCGCTCGCCCTGACCGGCTTCGCCGTCTCCTACGTGATCGACGACGCGCTGCACGAGCCCTACGCGAAGCTGCGCCTGACACCTCGGCTGCTCGCCAAGCTCCTGACCGAGAGCTATCCGGGCATCACGCCGGTGCGCGACGAATACCCGGCGCTGTCGCACAACCCCTTGGACATGTCCCAGGATCCGGAGTTCACCGCGCTCAACCCCGGCATCACCGTCGGGGTGCCGGACTCCGCTGCCGCGTCGACGATCCTCAACCTGTCGAGCGACAGTGACGTCGAGCGGGCGCTGACCTCCTACATCGCGTCGGACCCGGATGCCAAGGCGTGGCTGGACGGCAAGCCGGACCCGTGGGGGATGGTCGTCAACCCCAGCTACACCACTGACCCGAGCAAGCCTGGGCACCTCGTGCTGCCCGTCGACAACTGGCCGCTGCGCGACTCCTTCGAGCCGGCGAAGTACGACGCGAGCGGGGTCAACCCCTGCCTGCAGGCCGCACCCTCCCCGATCCTGCCGCTGATCGCCGCGCCCACCGCCAGGCTGTCGAGCATCTCGCTGGCGATGCAGTTCGCGACGTCGAGCGCCCAGCTGGTGTGCCAGACGGTCCAGGACCAGGGAGCTGCCGGTTCCAAGCTGACCGCAGAGGGGCGGCAGACTCCCGGCTACCGGTTCGTCCTGGGCATCACGTCCCTCGGCGACGCCGAGCGCTACGACCTCGACACCGCGGCGCTCAAGACGACCGGCAGCACGTTCGTCGGCCCCTCGGACGCCAGCCTTGCGAAGGCCGCAGCCGTGCTGTCGGTCGACGACAAGCGCGGCACCTGGTCGTTTCCCCACACGTCCACGACGGCCTACCCCGCGACGATGCTGCTCTCGCTC
Source organism: Frankiales bacterium (assembly GCA_025465465.1). Classification (GTDB taxonomy): domain Bacteria; phylum Actinomycetota; class Actinomycetes; order Mycobacteriales; family SCTD01; genus RYN-111. The sequence goes on from JAODND010000088.1 coordinate 16,693, forward strand.
GCGATCCCGACGACGGGGCTCGACACGCACACCGCCCATGCGCTGTCCCAGCTGCTGACCTATGCCGCGACGAGCGGCCAGACCCGTGGGCTCGCTATCGGGCAGACACCGCCCGGGTATCTCCCGCTGACCGCCGCGAACGGCCTCGGGGCGGAGCGGGCCTACACCCTGGCAGCGGCCCAGGTCGTCCAGGCCCAGTCGGGGGCCACCCTGCTGCCCTCCCACCCTGTGGTCCCGGCAGTCGTGACGACACCGGGCGCGCCGACCCCGGCCCACACGCCGCCCGTGCCCACCGGGAACGCCGCCGCACCTGTCGTCGGCCCAGTGCCCGGCGCGCTCGGCCGCACGCCCCCTCAGGTGATCCTCCCGACACCGCAGCCGGCGGCGGCCGTGTCCCCGGGCATCACGCGAGCCGTGAGCTCGTTGCTGGCCGCCGACCTGTTCCCCCTGCTGGCGCTGGTGAGCGTGGTCGCGTTCCTCTGCTCCCTCGTCCTGGGCCGCACCCGGCGACTGCGGGTCGCGACCCCGGGCAGCGACGCATGACACAGACCACGATGAGGTCCACCGCGCAGGCGCCCACAACCCGACGCTTCGCGCGCCGATCCGCGCGACCGCCGCTGCGACCCGGTCGTGCCTTCGTGACCTGGGTGCTCGGATGCGTGGTGGCCCTCGGCCTGTGGGGTCTGGTCTACCCGGTGCTGATCGGGACACTGCAGGAGCAGGACTCGCAGCAGCAGCTCTTCGCGCGCTTCCGCTCGCAGCTCTCCCAGGCCACCGCGCCGATCGGCCCCACGGCCTACGGCGCGCCGGTTGCGCTGCTGTCGATTCCGCGCGCAGGTCTCCGCGACGCCGTCGTGGTCGAGGGCACGGGCGGCGCCGAGCTGGAGAAGGGGCCTGGCCACCTCCGCAGCAGCGTGCTGCCCGGGCAGGCCGGGACTGCCGAGCTGCTGGGGCGCGCCGTCACCTTCGGAGGCCCCTTCGGGAGACTTGACCAGCTCCGTGCCGGCGACGTGATCAGGCTGACGACCGGCCAGGGCACCTTCACCTACCGCGTCGAGACGCTGCGACACCCCGGCGATCCGCTGCCCGTCCCCCCGGCCCCCACTCAGAGCCGCCTCGTCCTCGCCACCGCGACCGGCGCGGGTTGGCGCGCGCACGTCGCACCGACCACGCAGCTCTACGTCGACGCCGCACTGGACGGCACGGCGGTCCCCGCCGCCAACAGCCCTCTCATCGCGGCCCCCTCCAGCGAGCAGGTCATGGGGGTCGCGACCGACTCGCTGCTGCTGCTGGTCGTGTGGCTGCAGCTGCTGCTCGTCACGGTCGGCGGAGCCGTCTGGCTGTCGTGGCGGTGGGGTCGTCGTCGCACCTGGCTGGTCGCGGTTCCGGTGCTTCTTGCCCTCGCGATCGGGGCGAGCACCGCGGCTGCGCAAATGCTGCCGAACGTGCTCTGACAGCGACGCTCACAGGGACGAGTGTCCAGTTCCGAAACAGCGGTGGCGCAAAGTCCATCGTGCGTTCACGTTCCCTGCACCTCCTGGCACCGACGACCCGCAACAGTCGCCACGTCGCCACATCCAGGCCGACCGGAACCCACCCAAGCTCTCCTCGAAGGACGTTCGCATGTCTCGCTCGAAGTCCCTTCTCGGCCTGACCGCGGCGGTCAGTGCCGCCGTCACGCTGGCCACTGCCGGCGCTGCCCACGCCGACCTCGCTCCGACCTCCGGTGATGCCGTCGGTGTCGGCTCGGACACGGTCCAGAACATCGCCAACTTCCTGGCCGACGGCGACAGCGCCGGCGACACCGGCTACAACTCGACCGGGCCGAAGAACCGCGTGGTCAGCTTCGACGCGACCCCCGACGCCAACGACCGCGCGGGCTACCTCAACGGCAGCACGGAGGCCGCACCCGTGGCCCTCACGCCCACGATCGTGCTCCGCCATGGCCTGCACCCGGTGCAGCGCCCGAACGGCTCAGGTGCAGGTGTCGCCGCCCTCATCGCCGACACCGCCCACAACATCGACTTCGTGCGGATGTCCCGCCTGCCCAAGGTGGCCGAGCAGACGTCCGCGACCAACGCCACGGGCGTCGGCCCGCTGCGCGTCATCAAGATCTCGACGGACAACCTCAAGCTCGCCACCGCCACCACCACGAACGCGCCGGACAACCTGACCGCGGCGCAGATCGTCGACATCTACAAGTGCAACACCACCAACTGGAGCACGGTCGGCGGCACGGCCGGCACGATCGTGCCCGAGATCCCGCAGAGCGGGTCGGGCACCGGTGACTCGTTCCGCGCCGACCTGACGGCCCTCAACGGCGGCACGGCCGTCACCCTCGGGTCCTGCGTCGTCACGGTCGAGGAGAACGACCCGGCCAGTCTGCGCGGCAACCCGAACGCCGTCTCGCCGTTCTCCGAGGGTCGCAAGAACCTCTACGACTCGGGCTACTTCAACGACCCGACCGTCAAGTACGGCACGACCCCGGTCCCGCTGACGTCGGGCATCAAGTTCATCGCGACCTCGACGTACACCGATGCGCGCGGTCTCTACATCGTGTTCCGCAACTCCGACGTGGCCTCGGCGAAGGCCTTCCAGCCGGGTGGCGTCCTCAACCTCGTCCAGGACCTCTTCTACAACCCGAACAACGTCGGCGGCGCGACCCCTTACGTCAAGACCGACGCCGGCAAGGCCGACATCGCGGCGGCGGGCGCCACCCCGGCGTACGTGGACTGCGGCAGCGGCGCCAGCGTCACCACCTGCTGATCCCGCCACGCGACGACCGACCCGCCAGGAGAGACCGCACTGATGAGCCCCCGCCCGCGAATTGCTCCGCGCGCCAACGCTCTGCTCCTCGGTGTCCTGGTGTCGTCGGTCGTCGGGGTGGGGAGCTCCGCGGCCGCGGGTGATGTGCCGCCCTACACCGACCAGGCCGTCACCGGCAGCCTGGGTCTGTGCGACGTGCACGGGAACACCGTGCTCAGCGGCCACATCACCGACCAGCCCTTCGTCTGGCTCGCCGTCGGCAGCTCCGCCGCGGGCCCGACCTACGGCGTCGCCGGGCGGACCGCCTTCCTCGCGGCCTACCAGCCGCGCCAGGGGGTCGCCCCGGGTGACTGGAGCGGCTTCCAGCTCGCGGCCGCCTCGCGCTACAGCAACCCGGCGCACCCGATGTCGCAGGCCACACCCAACAGCTCCGCGCTGCGCGACTTCCTCGGCCGCTACCCGGCGACCTGGAACGGGTTGGTCCAGCTCCGGCTGATCCTGTCGGGACCGGACCTGTCACCGCGCACGTCGTCCTACGACGCCACGGACATCCGGGTCACCGGCGACACCTGGCAGGTCGTCCGGGGTGGCGCGGGCCTGTGCCGCGCGGGCACGGCGACCTCGACCGCCGCGCTGCTCCGGCTGCCCGGCTCGCAGGGCACCCCGGCGCCAGGAGCGGTCGCCAGCCCGCCTCCGATCGACGTCAAGCCCGTGGCGCAGGTGGTTCACGCCGCGAGTCCCGGCCCGTCAGAGGCAACCGGGGTCACCACCGCGGGCAGCAGCGCACGCCGGTCCTCGGGCTTCGGCTCCGGCCTGCTCGTCGGGCTCGCCGTACCCCTGCTCGCAGGCGTCGGACTGCTCATCCACCGGCACCGCAGAACGACCTGAACGACCCACCGTCAGCTCCACCCTTCTCGGAGAGGTACCCATGAAGCTTGCCCGCAGGCCCTCACTGTCTGCCACCGTCGCCACCGCAGCTCTCGCCTTGGGCGTGGTCGCCGGGTCGGCGGGTGTCGCCCACGCGGCGTACGACCCGGCCAACCCGCCCTACCCGGCGGACCCGAACCGTGCCACGGGCCTCACCATCTACGACGCGAGCACCGGCGCGACGGTGACGAGCGGCAGCACCACGACGACGCTCGACCACTACTACTTCGCGGCCGCGAGCGACTTCAGTCCGAGTCACACCAAGGCGGCGGTCAGTGGCTTCCTCGCCGAGTCCGGCAAGGCGCCCGGCGCTTGGTCGGGTGAGAACCTCGGCCCGGCCACGACCTACCCGGTGAGCGGAGCCCCCGCGTCCGTCAGCGCGCTGACCACGCCGGTCGCGAAGGGCGACTCGAGCCTCACGTTCGGCTCGCTGGCGGGCAGCTACCCCAACAACGCGGCGGCCACCAGCGACTTCTTCCAGCTCTACCAGGTGCGGGTGCACACGACGTTCCCGACCCCGCAGTCGGACAGCTATGCGAGTGCCGACCTCCAGGTCGACCCGGCGGCCGGGACGTGGAAGGTCGCCACAGCAGGCACGGGCGCCACGAGCACGAAGCCGACGATGACGCAGAGCACCGACCGCATCAACGTCGTGAAGCAGTCGTCCGTGCTGACCATGAAGGGCACACCCGGTGACTCCGTCTCGCTCTACGCGGACACCCGCCCGGGCACGACGTACTCCGTCATCACTACCGCGACCTTCCCGGCGAGCGGGACCCTGAGCAAGTCGGTCTCGCCGCGCTTCAACACCCTGTACTACGCCCAGACGGCGGCCGGGAAGAGCGCGACGCTCACCGTCTATGTCCGTCCCGCCGAGTCGCTCAAGGGGACGGCATCGGGCCGGAGGGTCAGCTTCACCGGCCAGCTCGTACCCGGCCACGGCAACGTGACCGTGCGGCTGTTCACGATCGTCAACGGCAGGCTCACGCTGGTCGGCACGACGAAGACAGGGTCGAGGGGGGCGTGGGCGCTCGCGCACACCTTCGCCACCGTGGGGACGAAGACGTTCATCGCGCAGACCTTGACCGACGCCACGAACCTCTCGGGGCAGTCGAACCGCATCACGCTCACCTTGCACTAGGCCGCACTAGGCCCCACTAGGCCGCACCCGGCCTCCGAGGGCCCTTCCCCACACGGGGGAGGGCCCTCGCGGCGTTCCTGCAGCGTTCACACCCCCGCTACGTCAGGTGCGCCGGGCCGACGTGCACAGCGATGAAGGTGGGACGCGTGCTACTCCTGGGACATCGCGGTGCCGTGCACCCGACGGCGCCAGAAAACACCCTGGCCGCCGTCGAGCGGGCGCTGCGCCAGGGCGCGGACGGCGTCGAGGTGGATGTGCGCGTCACCGCCGACGGCGTCCCGGTCTGCCACCACGACCTCTCGCTCGAGCGGACCGCAGCCGACCGCAGGCTGGTCGCCCTCACGCCCTACGCCGACCTGCCGTGGATCGGGAGCCATCGCATCCCTCGGCTCAGCGAGGTGGTGGACCTGCTGGCCGGGCGCGGCCGACTCGTGGTCGAGCTGAAGTCGCCTGGCTGGCCCGCGCTCGAGGCACCCGAGAGCCTCTCAGCCGTCGCCGATGTGCTCCGGCGGCACCGGCTCGACCACGTCAGCGTGTCGTCGTTCGACAGGCTCCGGCTGCGGGCGTTCCGCAGCCTCGGGCTCGGCTGCCCCACCGCGCTGCTGGGCCGTCCCGCGGTCCCGCTGCTCGGGTTGCTGCGGCAGGCGACCCAGGACGGCCATCCCGAGGTGCACCCGCACGTGTCGTCGCTGCTGACGCACCCGCACGCCCTGGCCTCGGCGACCATGCCGACGACGTCGTGGACCGTGAACCGCCCGGAAGACCTGCGGTTGCTGCGGGAGCTCGGCGTGCAAGCCGTCATCACCGATGACCCGGCCGCGGCCCGGCAGGTGCTCGCGCCGCCGCTGGCGGACGTCGGCTGAGTCAGGCCCCGTGCAGCCAGTCGAGGCGGCGCAGCACCACGCCCTCACGCATCGCCCACGGGCAGATGTCGGCCCGCTCGACGCCGAACGCGGTCAGCGCCTCGACGGCGACGATCGCACCGGCCAGCAGCTGCGGGGCGCGGCTTTCCGACACTCCTGGGAGCAGGGCACGCTCGGCGACGGGCAGCGGCATGACGCGTTCCACGATCGCCTCGAGCCCCCGTCGCGAGAGCGACCGCGGGACCCGAGGCCCGAGTGCATATGGTGCGGCGCCGTCGAGGCGGGCCAGCGACCGGAAGGTCTTGGACGTCGCGACCACCCGGTCCGGCGGACCCTGCACGTGCACGTCGGGGACGACCTCGGCCAGCACCTGCCACACGTGCTCGCGCAGGGCGATCACGTCCTTGCGCGACGGCGGGTCGCCGGGGAGCCGCTCGCGAGTGAGCCGCCCGGCGCCGAGAGGGACCGACAGGGCCAGGTCGGGCAGTTCGTCGCGGCCGCAGGCGATCTCGAGCGAGCCGCCGCCGATGTCGAGGCAGAGCAGCCGGCCCGAGGACCAGCCGAACCACCGGCGCACGGCGAGGAACGTCATCGCCGCCTCGTCCTCGCCTGACAGCACGACCAGATCGACGCCGGTGGCCTCCCGGACCGCTTCGATGGCCGCCGCGCCGTCGCTCGCGTCGCGCACGGCACTCGTCGCGAACGCGACCAGGTCGTCGAGCTTCTCCTCGCGCGCCGCGGCGGCCGCCTCGGTGACCGCCTGGATGAGCAGCTCGCGGCCGCGGTCGCCGAGACTGCCGTCAGGCCCGATGAGCTCGGCGAGCCGCAGCTCGGACTTGTGACTCCGCACGGGGTCGGGATGTGACCCCGGGTGGGCCTCGACGACCAGGAGGTGCACGGTGTTGGACCCGACGTCGAGCACTCCGAGTCGCATAGCGAAAGGCTAGGCCACGGTCCCTTTCTCCCGTGCAGCGCGCAGCAGCTCGCTCTGCACGTCGGTGCCCGCTGTGTCGGGACGTTGGTGCCACGATCCGTTGGCATCGAGCTCCCAGCGCACCACCTCGGGGGCGTTGAGGAGGTCCAGCAGCCCACTCAGCTCGGCACGGACCGCGGGGTCCTTGACGCGCACCAGGATCTCGACGCGTCGGTCCAGGTTGCGGTGCATGAGGTCGGCGCTGCCGAACCAGACTTCGGTCTCGCCGCCGTTCACGAACTCGACGAGGCGGCTGTGCTCGAGGAAGCGGCCCAGGATGCTGCGCACCCGGATCGTCTCCGAGAGCCCTTGCGCCCCAGGCCGAAGCGAGCAGATGCCCCGGACGACCACGTCGATCGGTACCCCGGCCTGGCCGGCGGCGTAGAGCGCGTCGATGATGTCCTCGTCGACGACGCTGTTGGCCTTGATGCGGATGCCTGACGGCCTGCCGGCGCGGGCGTTGTCGGCCTCGGCGTGGATCCGCGCGAGCAGGCCCTTGCGCACTCCGTGGGGCGCGACGAGCAGGTCGCGGTAGTCGGTCTGGTTGCTGTAGCCGGTGAGGGTGTTGAACAGGTCCGTGAGGTCGGCGCCGAGCTCCGGGTCGGCACTGAGCAGCCCGATGTCCTCATAGAGCCGGGCGGTGCGCGGGTGGTAGTTGCCGGTGCCGAGGTGGCAGTAGCGGCGTAGCCCGCCGGCTTCCTGCCGGACGACCAGGGCCGTCTTGCAGTGCGTCTTCAGCCCGAGCAGGCCGTAGACCACGTGACAGCCGGCCCGCTCCAGCTTGCGGGCCCAGCGGATGTTGGCCTGTTCGTCGAAGCGCGCGGTGATCTCGAAGACGACGACGACCTGCTTGCCCGCCTCGGCGGCGTCGATGAGGGCGTCGACGACGGGTGAGTCCCCCGAGGTGCGATAGAGCGTCTGCTTGATGGCGAGTACCTGCGGGTCGGCGGCGGCCTGCTCGAGGAAGCGCTGCACGCTGGTGCTGAAGGAGTCGTAGGGGTGGTGCACGAGCACGTCGCCCTCGCGGAGCGCCGCGAAGACATCGGCCTGCTGCTCGCCGTCGACGAGCCGCGGGTGGGTGGCGGGGACGAAGGGCTCGTCCTTGAGCTCTGGCCGGTCGACCGCCATCAGCTCCATCAGCGACGACAGCGCCAGCAGCCCGGGGACGGCCACGACGTCGTCGGTGGTGACGTCGAGCTCACGGACGAGGAGCTCGAGAACGTGCGGGTCCATCGTCTCCCCGACCTCGACCCGCACGACCGGACCGAACCGCCGCCGCGACAGCTCGCGCTCGAGAGCCTGCAGGAGGTCTTCGTCGCGGTCCTCCTCGACCTCGAGATCGGCGTTGCGGGTGACCCGGAAGGCGTGGTGCGCCAGCACGTCGAGGCCGGGGAAGAGCTGGCCGAGGTGATGGCCGATGAGTTCCTCGAGCGGCAGGAAGCTCGAGGTGCCCTCGGGTCCGCCTTGCACCTCGACGAACCGGTTGACGTTGTTGGGGACCTTGACGCGGGCGAAGCGCTCGGTGCCGGTCTCGGGGTCGCGGACCAGCACGGCGAGGTTGAGCGACAGCCCGCTGATGTAGGGGAAGGGGTGGGCCGGGTCGACGGCGAGTGGTGTGAGGACCGGGAAGACCCGCTCGCGAAACCAGCCGTGCAGGCGCAGCTGCTCAGAGGCCTGCAGGTCGTCCCAGAGCAGGATGCTGATGCCTGCGTCGACGAGGGCGGGCTGCACCTCCTCGAGGAAGACCCTGGCGTGCTCCTGTGCCAGCTCGCGGCCCTTGGACCGGATCAGCTCGAGCTGCCGCCTGGTCGACAGGCCGTCGGAGCTGCGGACCCCGAGGCCGGTCTCGAGCCGCCGGATGAGCCCGGCCACGCGCACCATGAAGAACTCGTCGAGGTTGGTCGCGAAGATCGCGAGGAACTTGTTCCGCTCGAGCAGCGGAGCCCCAGCGTCGCGCGAGAGCGCGAGCACGCGGGCGTTCCATTCGAGCCAGGACATCTCCCGGTTGAGGAACCGCGACGGCGTGCTGGCCAGGCCCGCGGTGGTCGCGGCTGTGCCGGTCGCCGCGGTCGTCACGCTCTCTCCCCCCAGAACCAGGTCGCGCGCAGGCTCCCTTGCTCCGGGGGCTGCGCGGTCGGCCACGGCGGGATGTTCCACGGCCCGAGTGAACACCAGGTGTACAAGGCATGGATGAGCCCGGTGCAACGCGGGCGGGCCCGGCCTTCCTCGGTGGTGCTCGAGGTGGCCGGGCCCGTGCCCGCTGAACCGTGAAGGGTTCTACTTCTTCTTCTTCTTGCCCTTCTTCTTGTCCTTCTTCTTGCTCATGGGTCGCCCCCTCTCTCGTCCCTCCGACCGGTGCGGAAGACGGCATTGCACCACCGCAAGGCGCGCCGATCAAGAGCGTTCCCCACTCGCGGCCCGCGCCAGCCATCCTGCAGGAGGATCTGCCCCACCTCGAGGTCAGACCAGCTGGCGCAACTGCGCCCGGGCACCACGACGGACCAGCACGGGCACGAACGAGCGGACCGGTGCGAGGTGGAACGCCGCGACCTGCTCGCGCACGAGGTCGTCCACCACCGTCGGCGGCACTGCTGTGAACTCGCGCGCCAGGTCTTCTCGCACGTGCTCGAGCTGCCGCTCCTCATCCGCAGCAGCGTCACGACGGGGGGCAGCGATCACGGCTTCTCCAGGGGTGCAGCTCTGCGGTCGTGGGTGCAGGCCCAGTGTGAACACAGTTCGCCCGGTGCGACAGAGCTGGGACAGCCCTTCGCCGCGAAAGGTGGGTGATTTCTGCGGCCGCGACCGTGCACCCACGTGAGGTCTTCGTCGGACGTTCACCTCTCAGTTACCCCTGGGCGAGGTTGCCCTGCGACGTTCGGGGCGTGCATGCCGTCGAGCCCGTTGCGAGCCAGCTGAGCTATCGGCCGAGCCCGACGAGCGGGCCGGTGCCGGTGGTCCCGCGGGTGCTGGTCGTCGCGCTCGAGGGCGGTCGCTCGTCGCTGGTCGAGGGCCTGCGCGACCAGGGCCTCGCCGTCCTGGTGGCGCCCGAGGGGGCGCTGCTCCAGCAGGCGGAGAGCGGCGCCGTGGACCTCGTCCTGCTGCACACGGACGGTCCACGTGCCCGGGAGGACCTGGCACTGCTGCGTACGGTCAGCGCCATCCCGGTCGTCGTTGCGCTGCGGGAGGGACGGACCTCGCTGGAGGGCTTCCTCGAAGGCGGCGCCGACGACTGCGTCGCCAGTGGCGTCACCCGCACCGAGCTGGCCGCTCGGATCAGGGCGGTGCTGCGCCGGCGTCAGCGCCCCGCCGCGGGTGAGGTGCTGCGCTCCGGGGAGTTCGTCCTGGACCTGGCGAGGCATGTGTTCCTGCACGCCGGCGAGGTGGTGCACCTGCCGCCCAAGGAGTTCGGCCTGCTTGAGCTCTTGGTGCGCCGCGACGGTCGCGTGGTCACCCGCGAGGAAGCTCTCGAGCTCGTGTGGAGCCATCGCCAGGACAGCGGGCGGATGGGCGACCCCACGACCGTCGACGTGCACGTCAAGCGGCTGCGCGCCAAGGTCGAGATGGACCCTGCAAACCCCCGGCACCTGCTGACGGTCCGTGGGCTGGGCTACCGGTTCGAGCCCTGACCCGCTACCGGGTGCGCACCAGGTCGAGGAACTCGCCGCGGGTGCGGGCGTCGTCGCGGACGGTGCCGTGCAGGGCGCTCGTCACGGTGTGGGTGCCGGTGACCCTGGCCCCGCGCAGGCGCATGCACATGTGCTCGGCCTCCACGACGACCCCGACCCCCCTGGGGTCGAGCTCCCGCACCAGCCAGTCGGCGATCTGCTGCGTCATGCGCTCCTGCACCTGCAGCGCCCGGCTGAAGTGCTCGACGACCCTGGCCAGCTTCGACAACCCGACGATGCGGTCCTTCGGGAGGTACGCGACGTGGGCGGTGCCGACGAACGGCAGCAGGTGGTGCTCGCAGAGGCTGTGGAACGGGATGTCGCGCACGAGCACGAGCTCGTTGTAGCCCTCGTCGTTGGGGAACGTCGTCGGTGCGAACGGCTGGGGGGTCAGCTGTTCCGCGAAGGCACGCGCCACCCGGTCCGGCGTCCGCCTCAGGTGGTCGCCATCGGGGTCCTGACCGAGCGCGATCAGCAGGTCGCGCACGGCGCGGGCGGCGGCCTCGAGGTCGACGGGAGCGGTCATCAGGGCCTCACGCTACCGGCCCGGTTACCGTGGGGTGATGGCAGACCCGCTCGCGCTGTGGTGGCACCGCCGCTCCTCGTGGGAGCCGGTGGGAGTGCCCGAGCTCGTGGCGCGCAAGGACGGGCGCAGCGTCAGTGTCGTCGTGCCGGCCCGGGACGAGGAGCCGACGATCACCGGGGTCGTGCGGCCGCTCGTCGAGCAGCTCGTGCCCGCTGGTCTCGTGGATGAGGTGCTCGTCGTCGACGGTCGCTCCTCGGACCGCACGGCGGAGCTGGCCGCCGCAGCCGGTGCCCGGGTTCTCCGGTTGCCGGACGACCCCGCGCTCCAGGGCAAGGGCGGCGCGCTGTGGTGGGGACAGCAGCAAGCCACGGGAGAGTTGCTCGTCTTCCTCGACTCCGATGTCGCGCCCTCCCGCGCCGAGACCGCGGTCGCGCTGCTGACGCCGCTGCTCGTGGCACCGGCCGTGCAGTTCGTGAAGGCGGCGTTCGACCGCCCGCTCACGGTCGACGGCGTGCTGCACCACGGCAGCGGCGGGCGCGTCACCGAGCTGCTGGCACGACCGCTGCTCAACGCCTGGTGGCCACAGCTCGCGGGCTTCGTGCAACCGCTCGCCGGAGAGCTCGCCGCGACCAGGGCGCTGCTCACCCGGCTGCCCTTCGCCACCGGCTACGGCCTCGAGATCGGGATGCTGGTCGACGTCCTCAACCTCGTCGGTCTCGACGCGATGGCGCAGGCCGACATCGGCGAGCGCCGGCACCGGCACCACAACGACGCCGCCCTGGGGCGGATGTCGTCGGAGGTGCTCGCCGCCGCCCTGCGCCGGCGCCGCGACCCCGGGGCCGACCGTCTGGTGCAGTTCGCCAGGGTCGGCGAGGACTTCGAGGCGACCACCACGACCGTGTACGCCGTAGACCTTCCGCCCGTCGCGTCGCTGACGGAGGAGCAGGCCAGCTAGTGCTCGCCTTTCGCGGGAAGGTCCTGCCCGAGACCTCGCTGGTCATGGCCATCGTCAACCGCACGCCGGACTCGTTCTTCGACAAGGGCAGGACGTTCGGGTTGGAAGCCGCGCTCGCACGGGTCGACGAGGTGGTCGCGCAGGGCGCCCACCTCGTCGACATCGGCGGCGTGAAGGCGGCACCCGGTGACGAGGTGCCCGCCGCCGAGGAGGCCGACCGGGTGCTTCCCGTCGTCGTGGCCGTCCGTGCGGCTCACCCGTCGGTCGTCATCAGCGTCGACACCTTCCGGGCATCGGTGGCCGAGCAGGTGCTCGCGGCGGGCGCGGATCTGATCAACGACGCCTGGGAGTGCCCGGAGCCGGCGACCTATGACGTCGCCGCCGCCTACGGTGCCGGGGTGGTCTGCACGCACGCAGGTCACCTGCCGCCCCGCACCCGCCCGCACCGCGTGGCCTACCCGGATGTCGTGGGCGACGTCGTGCAGACCCTCACGGGGATGGCCGCACGGGCGGTCGCCGCGGGGGTCCCACCCGAGTCGGTCCTCATCGACCCGGGTCACGACTTCGGCAAGAACACCCGCCAGTCCCTGCAGCTGACAGATCGCACCGCCGACCTGGTGGCCACCGGTTGGCCTGTGCTCATGGCACTGTCCCGCAAGGACTTCGTCGGGGAGGTGCTCGACCTGCTGCCCGACGACCGGCTGGAGGGAACCCTTGCTGCCACGGCTGTCTGCGCGTTCCAGGGGGCACGGGTCTTCCGCACCCACGATGTCGTGGCGACGCTGCGGGTGCTGCGCATGGTGGACGCCATCCGAGGCCGCACCGAGCCAATCGTCAACGTCCGCGGGCTCGCGTGAGGATCGCCTTCGTCCCGTCGGCTCCCCTGCTCCTGGCAGCGCTCGGCGGCGGGCCAGACGACCTCAGATCCGCCTGCCAGCAGGCGATCTCAGTGCTCGAGGGAGAGGTCGTCGTGCTCGGTGGCGCGACCCCGACCGGCTGGCGCTCCGGCCAGGTCGACGCGACGCCGTGGGGTGCGCGGGGAGTCGCCGCCGCCGACCCGTTGCCGCTGCCGCTCGCCGTCGGTGCCGCGCTCCTCGGCGACCGGCCGCACCGCCTGCTCGCCGTGGACGGCTCGCCGGTCGTGCTGCCACCCGGGGCCGCGGTGCTCGTGGTCGGGGACGGGACCGCGAAGCGCACCGAGAAGGCACCAGGACACTTCGACCCACGAGCCGTGGCGGTCGACGATGCCCTGCTGGCCGCGCTCCGCCGCGGTGTGCCGCAGGACCTCGCCCTCGATGGCGTGCTCTCCCGGGAGCTCATGGTCGAAGGGGTCGACGTGTGGCGCACGGTGGCAGGCACGGTGGACGGCACCTTCGCGGCTGAGGTGCTCTACGCCGACGCGCCGTTCGGCGTCGGGTACGCGGTGGCCACCTGGATAGGGTCCTGACCCGTGAAGGTGGTTGTCGTCGGAGCCGGTATCGCAGGGCTGCGCGTCGTGGAAGCCCTGAGGGACAAGGGCTCCGACGCGTCGATCGTCCTCGTCGGCGAGGAGCTGCACGAGCCCTACGACCGACCGCCGCTGTCGAAGCACGTCCTGCGCGGTGACCGGGAGCCGATGTTCCTGCGCGAGGAGTACGACTCACTCGGGGTGGACCTGCGACTCGGGGTCACCGCGACGGGACTGGCGGACCATGTGCTGCACACCACGCAGGGCGAGGAGGGGTTCGACCACCTCGTCATCGCCACTGGTGCGACCCCCCGTCGACTCCCCGGCGCCCCCGGGTTCGTGCTGCGGACCCTCGACGACAGTCGCGCGCTGGCGCCGTACCTCGCACCCGGCCGCGCGCTCGGCGTGGTCGGTGCCGGGCTGATCGGCTGCGAGGTGGCCGCGAGTGCCCGGTCGAAGGAGGCCGAGGTCCACCTCGTCGACGTGCTCGACCGCCCGCTGCTGCGGGTGCTCGGACCGGTGGTGGCGCAGCGGATCGCCGACCTGCACGCCTCGCACGGGGTGCACCTGCACCTCGGCACCGGCGTCGCGGTTGCGACCGCGCAGCGGCTCGAGCTGAGCGACGGCACCGTGCTCGAGGTCGACGCGGTCCTCGAGGCCATGGGGGTCGTCCCGGCGACGGCCTGGCTCGGGGACAGCCCGGTGACCCTCGACGACGGCGTGGTCTGCGACGGCACGGGCCGGGCGGGCGACGGGATCTGGGCCGTCGGTGACGTCGCGCGCTGGAACGGTGTGCGACGCGAGCACTGGACGAGTGCCGGTGAGCAGGCCGTCACGGTGGCAGCGGCGATCAGCGGCGAGGCCGTCGTGCACGACGTCGTTCCCTACTGGTGGAGCGACCAGTACGACGTGAAGCTGCAGGGGCTCGGTGCCGTTTCCGGAGACGACGAGGTGGTCGTCGTCGAGGTGGGACCGCGCACCCGCCCGCTGGCGGTCTACTCCCGCGAGGGCCGGCTGACCGGCGTGGTCGGGTTCTCCGCGGGCGCCGCTGTCATGAAGCTGAAGGCCGACATCGCCCAGAACGCCCCGGTTGCCGACGTTCTGGCCGCTCTCACCGGTTGACGCGACGGGCAGGAATCCCGGTCGCGACGGCGAAGTGAAAGCTGGTGCGCACTCGTCTGATCCTCGTCCCCCTGCTCGCCGCCGCGCTGCTGCCGTTCGCCACGGCCGGAGGCGCGACCACCCCGGCCCCGGCGTTCACGCAGTACACCTCGCCGGTCGGCGTCGACCTGGTCACGGGGGCCCCTGAGCCCGCCGCGACGGTGATCTACGACGTCAAGCACAACCCCGCGGGTGTGCCGGTGTTCGGCATCTACAGCCAGAAGGGCATCGGCGACTCCTGCGGTGAGCCGACACTCGGCTACGACCCCAAGACCGACCGCGTGCTCTACCAATGTGGCCTGCAGACCCTCCGGGTGACGTTTGCCGCCAACGGCAGGTCGACGTGGACGCCCGTGCAGCCGCTGGTCGAGAGCGCGCAGTCCAGCGACCCGATCCTGTGGCGTGACACCGACACCAACCGGGTCTGGGTCAACCAGCTCATGCCGCAGGGCTGCTCAGCGCAGGCCTACACCGACGACTTCGGCAAGACGTGGACGCAGGGCGCGCTGGGCTGCGCACTCGGCATCTCCTTCGACCACCAGACGATCGTCACGGCCAAGCCGCGGACGCTGAAGACGGTCGGCTACCCCAACGTCCTCTACTACTGCACCAACGACCTCGCCGCGATCGACTGCGGCACCAGCCTCGACGGGGGTCTCACCTACGGCCCGTCGCACCCGGTGTCGACCGACCCTGGCGAGACCTGCTCGCCCATCGTGGGCCATCTCAAGGCAGCACCTGACGGCACGACCTACCTCATGCCCGACGGCTGCAATGACGAGGCGGGCAAGCAGGCAGTGTTCGTGACCGAGAACGACGGCCTCACCTGGACCAAGCACTCGATCGGCCACTCCACCGAGGGTGACGCCGGGCACCCGTCGCTCGCGGTCGGCAAGGACGGCACCGTCTACGCCGCCTGGGGCTCGCACGACAACGAGGCCGGCGGTGGCCGGGTGCAGGTGTCCGTCAGCACGTCCAAGGGCGCCCACTGGACGATGCCGGCCGTGCTGGGCAAGGACCTCGGCGTCAAGGTGTCGCGCTTCCCGCTCGCGGTGGCCGGTGACGGGGACCGGGCGGCGGTGGCCTACCTCGGCAGCACCAACGACGGCAACCCTGGCGACCGCAAGCACTTCACGGGTGTCTGGCGGATGTACGTCTCCTACACCTACGACCGCGGGAGGCACTGGAAGACCTACGACGCGACGCCCGCCAGCCCCGTGCAGGTCGGCTCGATCTGCACCGGCGGGACCTCGTGCACCGACGACCGCAACCTGCTCGACTTCAACGACATGGTGCTGGACGGCAAGGGCCGCGTGGTCATCGCCTTCGCCGACGGCTGCCTCAAGGCCAGGTGCACCCCCGCGGACCGACTGCGGAAGGGCGCGGTCATCCGCCAGACGACCGGCCCGGCGCTCTACCGCTAGCTGCGCCCGATCTGGTCGCTGCGGTCGAGGTTCGCCAGCCGCAGCTGGCCCTTGGCGACGAGCCGGCCCTGCTCGTCGGTGATGTCGACGTCCCAGAGCTGCTGGCTGCGGCCGCGGTGGATCGGCGTCGAGCGCGCCGTCAGCGTCCCCTCGCGGGTCGCCCGGATGAAGTTCGTGTGGTTCGACGTCCCGACCACCGGTCCGTCGTACCAGACCGCGCCGGACATGCTGCCGACCGACTCGACGACCGAGCAGAGCACCCCGCCGTGCAGGATCCCGTAGGGCTGCTGCAGCTGCGGCGTGATGGTGAACTGCGCGGTGACGCCGTCCTTGGTCAGCTCGGTGACCTCGAGCCCGATGAGCTGGTCGAAGTGGCTGGGAGTGGCGGCGTCGTCGCTCATGAGTCCGACCGTATGACGGACCAGCGCGCCAGCAGGACGCCGGGGTCGTCGTCGTCGTCGTCGACGACGAGCGAGCGCAGCGCAAGCCGGGCCGCAGCCGCACCGCTCAGCAGCCGAGGCCCGGCGCCGACGAGGCTGGGGGAGGTGGTGAGGCACAGCTCGTCCACGACGCCGGCGGCCAGCAGGGAGGTGAGCAGCGACGGGCCGCCCTCGCAGAGCAGCCGGCTGAGGCCCCGGTCGTGCAGGGACCGCCTGAGCATCAGCGGATCCGTCGTGCGGATGACCTCGACGCCCTGCGGCGTCGCGACCCCCTCCGGCACAGCGAGGATCACCGGGCCCTGGAGCACCTTGGCGTCGGGGTCGAGCTGACCGCGGCGGCTGACGATGACCACCGGCGGCTGGCCGGCGCGACCGTGCGCCTGCCGCCAGGTCCGTGCCCCCTCGCCGTACTGCACGGGGCCGTAGTCCTCGGCGTGGACCGTGCCGGCACCGACGATGACCGCGTCGCTCACCGCCCGCAACGCCCGGAAGACGGCCTTGTCCGCCGGGCCGCCGAGTGACGCCGACCGGCCGTCGACCGCCACCACCCCGTCGACGGACGCGACGAACCCGGCCCGCAGATGCGGACCGGGCAGGTCGTAGAGGTCGAGCAGGTCCTCGGGAACGAGGTCCCGGACCTCGGGGTGGAGGAGGCGCACGTCCCTATCGGACCACGTGCGGCATCAGGGCGTTGGGGGGGATCTGGCCGAAGCGGCCGGACTGGAAGTCCTCGACCGCCTGCATCAGCTCCTCGCGGGTGTTCATGACGAACGGCCCGTACTGCGCCACCGGCTCGCGGATCGGTTGCCCTCCGAGCACCAGCACCTCGAGCGAGCCGTGCCGGCTCTCCTGGGTGTCGTCGGCCGTGATCGTGAGGTGGTCTCCGGTGCCGAAGACGACCGTCTGTCCGGTGTGCATCGGCCGGCCCTCGGTGCCCGCACGGCCGTGACCGCCGAGGACGTAGACCAGCGCGTTGTAGGAGACGTCCCACGGCAGGCTGAGCTGCGCGCCGGGGGCGACGGTCGCGTGCAGGAACGTGATCGGGGTGTGGGTGCTGCCGGGGCCCTTGTTGCCCGCCAGCTCGCCGGCGATGACGCGCACCAGTGCGCCGCCGTCGTCGCTCGCGAGCAGCGTCACGTCGCCGCCCTCGAGGTTCTGGTAAGCCGGTGCGATCAGCTTGTCGCGGCGCGGGAGGTTCACCCACAGCTGGACGCCGTGGAAGACTCCGCCGCCCTCGACGAGGTCCGCGGGCGGCGTCTCGATGTGGAGGATGCCGCCGCCGGCGGTCATCCACTGCGTCGCGCCGTCCTTGATGAAGCCGCCACCGCCGTGGCTGTCCTGGTGCTGGAAGGCGCCGTCGATGATGTAGGTCACCGTCTCGAACCCACGGTGCGGGTGCCAGTTGGTGCCCTTGGGCTCCCCAGGCGCGTACTCCACCTCGCCCATCTGATCCATCATGATGAACGGGTCGAGGTCGCGGGTCTCGATGCCCGCGAAGGCCCGGCGCACCGGGAAGCCCTCGCCCTCGAAGCCCTGCGGCGCGGTGGTCACCTGCTTCACCGGCCGCTCGGTGTCCCCGAGGCCGGGGCGCGGGATGCGCGGCAGGGCGATGGTGTCGGCGGTGACGGCTGGCATGGAGAGCTCCTCGATAGGTTGTTGCGTTTGCAATCATCTTCAACCGCAGGCGTCCTTGCAACCTTCCCAGCCAGGGACTGCTCACCTGAGCTCTCCAAAATCAGGACGAACCGGGCAAGGCTCCCTTTGCCGCGCTGCTCGCTGTACCGCCGGGCCGGGTGGTGAGGGAGACTTCTGGGACGCACCGTCTGCGACACAGGTGTCACACCACGTGAGGGGATCCATGACCACCGAGCTCACGACCGAGGCTGCCCTCCCGGCCCAGGACAGCCCGTACGAACGCGACCTCATCGACGTCCTGAACGCGCTCACCGCGCTGTCCTCCGGCGACTTCGCCGTGCGGCTGGAACCGCGCAACGGGGTCGTGGGGCAGGTGGCCGAGCGGGTCAACCAGCTGGCGGCACTCAACGAGCGGCGCACCCGCGAGCTGGTCCGCGCCAGCCGGGTGATCGGCCGTGAGGGCCGCATGACGGAGCGCCTCGACGAGGTGGGGGCCGAGGGTGACTGGTCCACCGGGGCCGCCGCGGTCAACAGCCTGATCGACGACCTGGTCCGCCCCACGACCGAGGTCGCGCGAGTCATCGCCGCTGTTGCCGAGGGTGACCTGTCGCAGCAGATGGCCCTGGAGATCGCGGGGCAGCCGGTCAAGGGCGAGTTCCTGCGCATCGGCACCACCGTCAACACGATGGTCGACCAGCTGTCGTCGTTTGCCGACGAGGTGACCCGCGTGGCGCGTGAGGTCGGCACCGAGGGCAAGCTCGGCGGCCAGGCCCAGGTGCGCGGGGTCAGCGGCGTCTGGCGCGACCTCACCGAGTCGGTGAACTCGATGGCCGGCAACCTGACCAGCCAGGTCCGCAACATCGCCCAGGTCACCACGGCGGTGGCCCAGGGCGACCTCTCGCAGAAGATCACGGTCGACGCCCGCGGCGAGATCCTCGAGCTCAAGAGCACCGTCAACACGATGGTCGACCAGCTGTCGTCGTTTGCCGACGAGGTGACCCGCGTGGCGCGTGAGGTCGGCACCGAGGGCCGGCTCGGCGGTCAGGCGCAGGTGAAGGGCGTCTCCGGCACCTGGCGCGACCTCACCGACTCGGTGAACTCCATGGCGTCCAACCTCACCGACCAGGTCCGCAACATCGCGCAGGTCGCCACCGCGGTGGCGAAGGGCGACCTGTCGCAGAAGATCACCGTCGACGCGAAGGGCGAGGTCGCGGCGCTGGCGCAGACGATGAACGCGATGGTCGACCAGCTGTCGTCGTTCGCCGACGAGGTGACCCGCGTGGCCCGTGAGGTCGGCACCGAGGGCAAGCTCGGCGGCCAGGCCGACGTGCCGGGCGTCGGCGGCACCTGGAAGGACCTCACCGACTCGGTGAACTCGATGGCCGGCAACCTGACCAGCCAGGTCCGCAACATCGCGCAGATCGTCACGGCCGTCGCGAAGGGCGACCTGTCGCAGAAGATCACCGTTGACGCCAAGGGCGAGGTGGCGGCCCTCGCCGACACCATCAACTCCCTGACCGACACGCTGCTGCTGTTCGCCGAGCAGGTGACCACCGTGGCGCGTGAGGTCGGCACCGAGGGCAAGCTCGGCGGCCAGGCCGAGGTCCCCGGCGTCGCAGGCACGTGGAAGGACCTCACCGACAACGTCAACTCGATGGCGTCCAACCTCACCGCTCAGGTGCGCGACATCGCGCAGGTCACGACTGCCGTCGCGCGAGGGGACCTGTCGCAGAAGGTCTCCGTCGACGTCAAGGGCGAGACGCTCGAGCTGAAGTCGACGATCAACACCATGGTCGACCAGCTGTCGTCGTTCGCGGACGAGGTGACCCGCGTCGCCCGTGAGGTCGGCACCGAGGGCAAGCTCGGCGGGCAGGCCCAGGTGAAGGGCGTGTCCGGCACGTGGAAGGACCTGACGGACAACGTCAACTTCATGGCCGGCAACCTGACCAGCCAGGTCCGCAACATCGCCCAGGTCGCCACCGCCGTCGCCAAGGGTGACCTGTCGCAGAAGATCACCGTCGACGCCCAGGGCGAGATCCTCGAGCTCAAGAGCACCGTCAACACGATGGTCGACCAGCTGTCGTCGTTTGCCGACGAGGTGACCCGCGTGGCCCGTGAGGTCGGCACCGAGGGCAAGCTCGGCGGCCAGGCCCAGGTCCGTGGCGTCAGCGGCACCTGGCGTGACCTCACCGAAAACGTGAACGGCATGGCCGGCAACCTCACCAGCCAGGTCCGCAACATCGCCCAGGTCACCACCGCGGTGGCCCAGGGCGACCTCTCGCAGAAGATCACCGTCGACGCCAAGGGCGAGGTCGCGGCCCTGGCCCAGACCATCAACACCATGGTCGACCAGCTGTCGTCGTTTGCCGACGAGGTGACCCGCGTGGCCCGTGAGGTCGGCACCGAGGGCCGGCTCGGCGGCCAGGCGCAGGTGAAGGGCGTCTCCGGCACCTGGCGCGACCTCACCGACAACGTGAACTACATGGCGGCCAACCTCACGGGTCAGGTCCGCAACATCGCCCAGGTCGCCACCGCTGTCGCTCGGGGCGACCTGTCGCAGAAGATCACCGTCGACGCGCAGGGCGAGATCCTCGAGCTGAAGAACGTCGTCAACACGATGGTCGACCAGCTGTCGTCGTTTGCCGACGAGGTGACCCGCGTGGCCCGTGAGGTCGGCACCGAGGGCAAGCTGGCCGGTCAGGCGCAGGTCAAGGGGGTGTCCGGCACCTGGCGCGACCTCACCGACTCGGTGAACTTCATGGCCTCCAACCTGTCCAGCCAGGTCCGCAACATCGCGCTCGTGACGACCGCCGTCGCCCAGGGCGACCTGTCGCAGAAGATCACCGTCGACGCGCAGGGCGAGATCCTCGACCTCAAGAGCACCGTCAACACGATGGTCGACCAGCTCTCCGCCTTTGCCGCCGAGGTCACCCGCGTCGCGCGTGAGGTCGGCACCGAGGGCAAGCTCGGCGGCCAGGCCGAGGTCGCCGGGGTGTCCGGCACGTGGCGCCACCTCACGGAAAACGTCAACCAGCTCGCCGGCAACCTGACGACGCAGGTGCGTGCCATCGCCGAGGTCTCCACGGCCGTGACCCGCGGCGACCTGACCCGCTCGGTCAACGTCGAGGCGCAGGGCGAGGTGGCGGAGCTCAAGGACAACATCAACCAGATGATCGCCAACCTGCGCACGACCACGGAGATCAACGCCCAGCAGGACTGGCTCAAGAGCAACCTGGCGCGCATCGGCGGGCAGCTGCAGGGCCAGCGCGACCTGGCGGCCGTCACCAGGATGATCATGAGCGAGGTGACTCCGGTCATCGAGGCGCAGCACGGCGCGTTCTTCCTGAGCGAACCCACCGAGGAGGGTCAGGTGCTGCGCCGGGCGGCCAGCTATGGCGCGCCCGCCGACGGTGAGGAGCTGGTGTTCGCCCTCGGTGAGGGCCTCGTCGGGCAAGCCGCGGTGGAGCGGCGGTCGATCCGCGTGCCGGCCGTGCCGCCGGAGTACCTCACGCTGCGCAGCGGCCTGGGCGAGGCCGCGCCCGCCGACCTGTTCGTCGTGCCGGTGCTGTTCGAGGAGCAGGTCCTGGGCGTCATCGAGCTGGCATCCCTGCAGCACTTCAGCGAGGTCCACACCGGCTTCCTCTCGCAACTGGTCGAGACCATCGGCGTCGTGCTCAACACGATCATCGCCAACGTCCGCACCGAGGAGCTGCTCGAACAGTCGCAGCGGCTGGCGCAGGAGCTGCAGGTGCAGTCGGTCGAGCTGCAGCGCACCAACGCCGAGCTCGAGGACAAGGCGCGGCTGCTCACGGAGCAGTCGAGCGACCTCGAGATCAAGAACCGCGAGATCGAGCTGGCCCGTCTCGGGCTCGAGGAGAAGGCGGAGCAGCTGGCCCTGTCCTCCCAGTACAAGTCAGAGTTCCTGGCGAACATGAGCCACGAGCTGCGGACCCCGCTCAACAGCCTGCTGATCCTGGCGAAGCTGCTGGCCGACAACCCGGAGAGCAACCTCACCGACAAGCAGATCGAGTTTGCCCGCACCATCCACAACGCGGGCAGCGACCTGCTCTCGCTGATCAACGACATCCTCGACCTGTCCAAGGTGGAGGCCGGCAAGATGGACGTCCACCCGGCACCGATCGTGCTCGCCGACGTGTGCGACTACGTCGAGAGCGCCTTCGGCCCGTTGGCAGAGCAGCAGGGGCTCGAGCTCGTCGTCGACCTCGACGAGGGAGTCCTGCCGGCCGTCGTGACCGACGAGCAGCGGCTGCAGCAGGTGCTGAAGAACCTGCTGTCCAACGCCATGAAGTTCACCGAGCGCGGCAGCGTCTCGCTGAAGGTCCACCGGGCGATGCCGGCAGCGCCGTTCGGCGTGCCCACGCTCGACGACGCCGAGCAGGTCGTGGCCTTCAGCGTCACCGACACCGGGATCGGGGTGCCTCCGGACAAGCTGAAGCTGATCTTCGAGGCCTTCCAGCAGGCCGACGGCACGACCAGTCGCAAGTACGGCGGCACCGGCCTCGGGCTGTCCATCTCCCGCGAGATCGCCAGGCTGCTCGGCGGCGCCATCGCCGTGGAGAGCGAGGCCGGCCGCGGCAGCACCTTCACGCTGTACGTCCCGGCGACCTACCCGTTCGGCGACCGCGACAGCATCGTCGCTCTCATCGACGCCCCATCCCCGACGGCGCCGCGCCACGTGCCCATGCTCACGGCCTCCCCGAGCGCCGCAGTGCCGATCGACGGGCCCGACCCGCTGCAGGGTGCCACGGTGCTCGTGGTCGATGACGACGTCCGCAACGTCTTCGCCCTCACCAGCGCGCTCGAGCTGCACGGCATGCACGTCCTGTATGCCGACAACGGCCGCGACGGCATCCGACTGCTGCACGAGAACGGCCAGGTCGACCTGGTGCTCATGGACGTGATGATGCCGGACATGGACGGCAACGAGACGACCAGCGAGATCCGGCGCATCCCCTCGCTGCAAGGGCTTCCGGTGCTGTTCCTCACGGCCAAGGCGATGCCTGGCGACCGCGACAAGAGCCTGGCTGCGGGCGCCTCCGACTACATCACCAAGCCCGTCGACCTCGACCGGCTGCTGACCGTCATGCGGTCCTGGCTCGTCGGCAACGGCAGCTAGGTGGAGCACCGACGTGCGACCGTGCTCATGGTCGACGACCGGTCCGAGAACCTGCTGGCGCTCGAGGCCATCCTCTCTGGGTTGGGCCACCAGCTGGTGCGGGCCAGCTCCGGCGAGGAGGCGCTCAAGCGGCTGCTCGTCGAAGACGTCGCACTGATCCTGCTCGACGTGCAGATGCCGGGCATGGACGGCTTCGAGACGGCACAGCACATCAAGTCGCGGGAGCGGACCCGCGACATCCCGATCGTGTTCCTGACGGCGATCGACGGCGAGGCGCACCAGGCGTTTCGCGGCTATGCCGCCGGCGCGGTCGACTACCTGTCCAAGCCGTTCGACCCGTGGGTGCTGCGGGCCAAGGTGTCGGTCTTCATCGAGCTGCACGAGCGTCGGCGCGAGCTCGCCGCCCGGGTGGCCGAGGTCGAGGCCCGGCTGGCCGGGCTCGAGGCCGAGCGGCTGTCGGCTCTGCTCGTGCGCAGCCAGGTCCACCTCGACACCGCGGTCGAGGCCGTCGAGGAGGGGGCCGACGCGACGCCCGCGCTGCTCGCGGCCCAGGATGCCTGCCGTCAGCTCGCCCAGCTGCTCGGATCGCCCAGGGCGGCGCGGGCGTGACCACGTCCGAGGTCCGGGTGTCGCTGCCGGCAGATGCGCGGTCGGCCGGACTGGCCCGACGCCACGTCCGCGCGGCCTGTGACGAGGCGGGCCAGGACGCCTTGGTGGATGATGCCCTGCTGCTCGTCACGGAACTCGTGACCAACGCCGTCGTGCACGCCGGCACCGCCCTCGAGCTCGGCGTCACGACGGGCCCGGGCGGGATCCGGGTCGAGGTGTCCGACGGGCGTCCGGGCGGTCTGCCGCTGCCCACTGGCTCGGTCGACGAGGGCCGTGAGGGCGGCCGCGGACTGTTCCTGCTGGACCGACTGGCCTCGACCTGGGGCAGCACGCACACCCCGGCCGGCAAGTCGCTGTGGTTCGCGCTCGGCCCGCGCGAGAGCACCGCCGCGCCCCTGTCGGTGGGTGAGCCACCGGCCGCCGAGCCCCTCGATCTCCCCGACGTCGCGTGGCTGCTGGCCCTGGGTGACCGGGCAGCTGAGCTCGGCACGGCGCAGGTCGTCCGCGAGACGCTCCACCGCCTCGTCGAAGGGCTGTCCGCCTCCTGGGCGGTGCTCCTCGGGCCTGCCCCGCGGGGGATGTGGCAGCTCGCTGAGCAGGTCGGCGCGGTGCCGGACGAGCTGGTTGCCGAGCGGATCCGCCGGTCGCTCCCCTCCGGCGTGCGCACGACATCGCTCGTCGGCGACCTCGTTCTCGTGCTCGGCCGGACCGGCGATCCGTGGGGCGCCGTCGTCCTGGGTGGCGCCGCCGGCCTCGACGAGTCCCGCTGCGCACTGGCCCGGCTGGCGGCCGACGGGCTCGAGGTGCTGCTGCTCGAGGACCGGTCCCGGGCGGACCTGCACCGCGATCGCGGGTCGCTCGCGCTGCTGGCGGAGGCCAGCGAGATGTTCGCCGGGGCGCTCGACGTCACCCTCGCGACGACGCTGCTCTGCCAGCTGGTCGTGCCCCGGTTCGGTGTCTGGGCCGCGGTCTACGGCTCGGCCGGCCGCGGAGCGCAGCTGCTCGCGGCCACCCATGCCGACGAGCAGCAGGGGGCCGAGCTGCGGGTGCGGCTGTCCTCGGAGCAGGCCCTGAACCTTGCTGGTGAGCTCGCCATGACGCGCCCGGGCCAGGGTCCGCGCCTGCTCCAGCCGCCCGAGCGGCCGGTGGGCCTGCCGTCGCCCGGGTCGGAGGTCTTGGCCATCCCGTTGTCCACCCGCAGCCGGTCGCTCGGTGTGCTGCTGCTCGCCCGCGCCGACGGTGCGGAGCCCGTCTCGGACGACATACCTGTCCTGGTCGACCTGACCCGCCGGGCGGCCCTGGCCGTCGAGGGGGCGCGGCTGTACGAAGAGCGCAGCGCCGTGGCCCAGGCGCTGCAGGCCTCCCTGCTGCCGCCGGCGCTGCCCGAGGTCGATGGGCTGGTGTTCGGCGCACGCTACGCCGCCGCCGGCGAGGGCAACGAGGTCGGCGGCGACTTCTACGACGTCTTCCCGGTGGGCGACGGCCGCTGGGCCGTGGCGATCGGTGACGTCTGCGGCAAGGGCCCCGAGGCCGCGACGATCACCGGGCTGGCCCGCAACGTCCTGCGGCTGATGGTCGAGGAGGGACGCCCGCCGGAACAGGCCTTCCGGCGGCTCAACACCGCGATCCTCGACCTCGGCGACCGGGGACGGTTCCTCACGGCTGCCCTGGCGATCCTCGAGCCTCGCGAGGGCGGGGCACGGGTGCTGCTCGCGACCGCCGGCCACCCGCCGCCGGTCGTGCTCGGCACCTCCGGGACGGTGCGCTTCGTCGGAACGGGCGGGACGCTGCTGGGGGTCACCCCCGACGTCGAGATCGAGGTGCAGCAGTTCGACCTGGCAGTCGGCGAGCACCTGGTGCTCTACACCGACGGCGTCACCGAGCGCCGCGACGGCGCCCGCTGGTTCGGGGAAGCCACGCTGCGCACGTCGCTGCGCCAGGCCGCCGGTCGGACGCCCGACCAGGTGGCAGGCCATCTGGAGCTGCAGGTCCGTGGCTTCGGTCCGAGTGCGGCCAGCGACGACCTGGCTGTCCTGGTCGTGGGCGCCGTCCCCCTGCGCGAGCGCGCGGTGGTGCAGGCTCCGGTCGACGCGGCGCGGGTCTGAGGTCAGGCGCTCAGGGCGGCCAGTGCCATCTGCTTGAGCATGTCGGCATGGCTCGCCGCGTCGGCCAGGTGCGGGGTGCTGTTGAGCAGGCCGAAGACGGCGTGCGCACGGGCGCGAGCCTGGTCGCGATCGAGCCGGGGCACGAGCTGGTCGACCCAGAGCTCGACATAGGACCGCTGCAGCCGCCGCACCTGCCGACCGTCCGAGGGCGACAGCGAGGCGAGGTCGCGGTCCTGCACCCGGATGAGGTCGGGTTCGGTGAGGGAGAACTCCAGGTGCTTGTCGACCAGCCGCTCGAGAGCTTCGTCAGGGCTACGCGCACCTGCGACCTCCACCCGGCCGTTCTGCAGCAGCTCCTCGGAGATCCCGATGAGCAGGTCGGCGAGCAGTGCGTCCTTGGAGGCGAAGTGCCGGTAGACCGCGGGCCCGCTGATGCCGACGGCGGCACCCAGGTCCTCGGTGGAGACGCCGTGGTAGCCGTACTCCGCGAACATCCGCGCAGCCTCTCGGAGGATCTGCTCCTGGCGCGGCGTGCTCACCGGTTGACTCCTCCTGTTAGAGACCTCTAACCTCAGTCATGTTAGGGACCTCTAACAAAGGGAGTCAAGGTGGACGCCCCCGTCCTGCGCAGCACAGCTGCACCCGGCAGTGACGCGTTCGTGCGCAACGTCGAGCACCACACAGCCCTCGCCGCCGACCTTCGCACGCAGCTCGCCCAGACCTCCCTCGGTGGTTCGACTGCGGCCCGCGAGAAGCACGTCGCGCGCGGCAAGCTGCTCCCGCGCGACCGGGTCGACGCCCTGCTCGACCGGGGGTCTGCCTTCCTGGAGCTCTCTCCCCTCGCGGCGCACGGCATGTACGACGGCGACGCGCCGGGCGCGGGTGTGATCACCGGCGTCGGGCGCGTCGA
The DNA here is from genome assembly GCA_025465465.1 of Frankiales bacterium. Lineage (GTDB taxonomy): Bacteria > Actinomycetota > Actinomycetes > Mycobacteriales > SCTD01 > RYN-111. The sequence continues at coordinate 43,377 of JAODND010000088.1, forward strand.
GGGCCGCGAGTGCGTCGTCGTCGCGAACGACGCGACCGTCAAGGGCGGCACCTACTACCCGATGACCGTGAAGAAGCACCTCAGGGCGCAGGAGGTCGCGCTGCACAACAACCTGCCGTGCCTCTACCTCGTCGACAGCGGCGGTGCGTTCCTGCCCAAGCAGGACGAGGTCTTCCCCGACCGCGAGCACTTCGGCCGGATCTTCTACAACCAGGCGACCATGTCCGCGAGAGGCATCCCGCAGGTCGCTGCGGTACTCGGCTCGTGCACTGCCGGCGGTGCCTACGTCCCCGCCATGTCCGACGAGGCTGTCATCGTCCGCAACCAGGGCACGATCTTTCTGGGCGGCCCACCCCTTGTGAAGGCGGCGACCGGCGAGGTCGTGACCGCCGAGGACCTCGGGGGCGGTCTGCTGCACAGCAAGACCTCCGGCGTGACGGACCACCTCGCCGATGACGACGAGCACGCGCTGCGCATCGTGCGGAGCATCGTGAGCACCTTCGGACCGAAGCCCGAGATCCCTTGGGCCACAGCAGATGTCGAGGCGCCGGCGCTCGATCCTGCCGAGCTCTACGGTGTGGTCCCCGCAGACGCCCGCACGCCCTACGACGTCCGCGAGGTCATCGGCCGCATCGTGGACGGCTCCCGCTTCCAGGAGTTCAAGAAGGAGTACGGCGCCACGCTCGTCACCGGCTTCGCCCGGGTGCACGGCCACCCTGTCGGCATCATCGCCAACAACGGCGTGCTGTTCTCGGAGAGCGCCATGAAGGGCGCCCACTTCATCGAGCTCTGCGACAAGCGGTCGATCCCGCTGCTCTTCCTGCAGAACATCACCGGTTTCATGGTCGGCCGTGAATACGAAGCCGGCGGCATCGCCAAGCACGGCGCCAAGATGGTGACTGCCGTCGCGTGCGCCCGGGTGCCCAAGCTGACCGTCGTCATCGGCGGCTCCTTCGGCGCCGGCAACTACTCGATGTGCGGCCGCGCCTACAGCCCACGCTTCCTCTGGATGTGGCCGAACTCCCGGATCTCCGTGATGGGAGGCGAGCAGGCCGCGTCCGTCCTCGCCGCCGTCGCCCGGGAGGACACCGACACGGAGGCGCTCCAGGCACAGGTCCGCCAGCAGTACGACGAGCAGGGCCACCCGTACTACTCGACCGCGCGTCTGTGGGACGACGGCGTGATCGACCCGCTCGACACCCGCACCGTGGTCGGCCTGGCCCTGGGGGCGTGCGCCAACGCGCCCCTCGAGCCGGTCTCCTACGGGGTCTTCCGGATGTGATGGCGATGTTCTCGACTGTCCTGGTGGCGAACCGCGGCGAGATCGCAGTCCGCGTCATGAAGACGCTGCGGTCCATGGGGATCCGCACGGTTGCCGTCTACTCCGACGCGGACGCGGGGGCCAGGCACGTGCAGGAGGCCGACGTCGCGGTCCGCCTCGGGCCCGCTCATGCTCGCGACTCCTACCTCTCGATCGAACGGGTCGTCGCGGCCTGTCTCGAGACGGGCGCCGAAGCCGTGCACCCTGGCTACGGCTTCCTGTCCGAGAACGCCGACTTCGCGCAGGCCCTTGCCGACCACGACATCGTCTTCATCGGTCCACCGGTGTCGGCGGTGCAGGTGATGGGCGACAAGATCAGCGCGAAGCAGACGGTGAGCAAGGCCGGCGTACCTGTCGTCCCCGGACGCACCGAGCCCGGCATGACCGACGCGGACCTGCTCGCGGCGGCCGACGAGGTCGGCTATCCCGTGCTCGTGAAGCCGAGCGCTGGCGGCGGGGGCAAGGGGATGTTCCTCGTCGAGGACGCCCACGCGCTTCCTGAGGCGCTGGTGTCGGCCCGCCGCACGGCGGCCAGCGCCTTCGGAGACGACACCTTGTTCCTCGAGAGGTACGTGAAGACGCCGCGCCACATCGAGGTGCAGGTGCTCGCGGACGGCCATGGCACGACGGTCCACCTCGGTGAGCGCGAGTGCTCGCTGCAACGCCGCCACCAGAAGGTCGTCGAGGAGGCGCCGAGCGCCCTGCTCGACGAGGCGACCCGGGCCCGCATCGGAGCCTCGGCAGTGGCGACCGCGCAGGCGGTCGGGTATGTCGGGGCGGGCACCGTCGAGTTCATCGTCAGCGCCGACCGGCCCGACGAGTTCTTCTTCATGGAGATGAACACCCGGTTGCAGGTGGAGCATCCGGTGACGGAGCTGGTGACAGGTGAGGACCTGGTCGAGCAGCAGGTGCGGATCGCCGCCGGGCTGCCGCTCGGCTTCACGCAGGACGACGTGCACCTGCACGGCCACGCGATCGAGGTGCGCACCTATGCGGAGGAGCCGTCCCGTGGCTTCCTTCCCAGCGGCGGCCGGGTGCTGCTGCTGCGCGAGCCGACGGGTGAGCACGTGCGCGTCGACAGCAGCCTGCTCGAGGGCACGACCGTCGGGAGCACCTACGACCCGATGCTCAACAAGGTGATCGCGTGGGGTCCCGACAGGGAGATGGCACTCAAGCGGCTCGACCACGCCCTCGCGGAGCAGGTCGTCCTCGGCGTCCCCACCAACACGGCGTTCCTCCGCACCCTGCTGCAGCGTCCCGAGGTGCGGGCCGGCCAGCTGGACACCGGCTTCATCGAGCGGCATCTCGACGAGCTGACGGTCGATGACGTGCCCGTCGAGGCGCTCGCGGCCTATGCCCTCCACGAGCCTGGCGACGACCTGTGGCGCAGCGCGTGGCGGCCGGGCGGGCCTGCTGCCCGCCGTTGGTTGCTGGCCCTTCCGGGTGGACGCACGACCTCGGTGTGCCTCCGGAGTGACCAGCTCACGATCGACGACGGCCCGCCGGTCACGGTCGGCGGGCAGCGCTACGACGACCGGGTGGACGTTACCGTCGACGGACGGACGACCAGCTGGCATGTCGCGGTCGACGGCACGACGGTGTGGGTGGGTGCCGAGGGGGCGGCGTGGCCGCTGCACGAGCAGCCGCGGACGCTCCGGGCCGAGGACGCGCACGCCCACGACGGGGACATCACCAGCCCCATGCCGGGGAGCGTCATCGCGGTCCACGTGGGGCAAGGGGACAGTGTGACCAAGGGTCAGCCGTTGCTGGTCGTGGAGGCGATGAAGATGGAGCACACCCTGAGCGCCCCCCTCGACGGCACCGTCGGCGAGCTGCTCGTGCGGGTCGGTCAGCAGGTCAAGGTCGACGAACTGCTCGCGACCGTGACCGCATGACCGACTACGGCACGATGCCGATGACCGGGCTCCCCAAGCGGGTCACGGTCTATGAGGTCGGCCCGCGGGACGGACTGCAGAACGAGAAGGCCCTCATCCCGACCGAGGTGAAGGCGGAGTTCATCCGCCAGCTCCTCGCGGCCGGCCACCAGGCCGTCGAGACGACCAGCTTCGTCAGTCCGCAGTGGGTGCCTCAGCTCGCCGATGCCAGCGAGCTGCTCCAGCTGCTCGACCGGCCCGACGGGGTCCGAATGCCGGTCCTCGTCCCGAACGACAAGGGGCTGAACCGGGCGTTGGACGCCGGCGTGCGCGAGATCGCCGTCTTCGGCAGCGCCACCGAGACCTTCGCGCAGAAGAACCTCAACCGCACCGTCGCCGAGTCGCTCGACATGTTCCGACCCGTCGTCGACCGCGCGCGCAGCCAAGAGCTGATGGTCCGTGGCTATCTCAGCATGTGCTTCGGCGACCCCTGGGAGGGCGCTGTCGACCCGCACGTCGTCGCCGCGCATGCCCGCACGCTGTTCGACATGGGCGTCACCGAGCTGAGTCTCGGTGACACGATCGGCGTGGCCACGCCAGGACAGGTCGCCGCGCTGCTGGAAGCCCTTGGCCACCAGGGCATCTCGACCGACCAGCTGGCCGTGCACTTCCACGACACCTATGGCCAGGCGCTCGCCAACACGCTCGTCGCGCTCCAGCACGGCATCACCGTCGTGGACGCGAGTGCGGGTGGCCTGGGGGGTTGTCCCTATGCCAAGAGCGCCACCGGCAATCTCGCCACCGAGGACCTGCTCTGGCAGCTCCACGGCCTCGGCATCGAGACGGGTGTGGATCTCGATGCGCTCGTCCGCACCAGCACCTGGATGGCCGAGCAGCTCGGTCGCCCCTCACCCAGCCGCGCCGTCCAAGCGCTGAGCAAGAAGGAATGACCTGCGATGTCGGTTGATACCCGCCTTTCCGATGAGCAGCTGCAGCTCAAGAAGACCGTCCAGGAGTTCGCGCAGGAGGTCGTCGCGCCTGTCTCCTACCACCACGACAAGACCAAGACCTTTCCCTACTCCGTGGTGCAGCAGATGGGCGACATGGGGCTGTTCGGACTGCCGTTCCCCGAGGAGCACGGCGGGATGGGCGGCGACTACTTCGCGCTCTGCCTGGCGCTGGAGGAGCTCGGCAAGGTCGACCAGTCGGTCGCGATGACGCTCGAGGCCGGGGTCTCGCTCGGCGCGATGCCCGTTTATCGGTTCGGCAGCGATGCGCAGCGGCAGAGCTGGCTCCCGCAGCTCACCAGCGGTCGGGCGCTCGGGGCGTTCGGTCTCACCGAGGCCGGCGGGGGCAGTGATGCCGGCGCGACCCGCACGACCGCGCGGATCGAGGACGGCCAGTGGGTCATCAACGGCACCAAGGCCTTCATCACCAACAGCGGCACAGACATCACAGCCCTCGTCACCGTCACCGCGGTGACCGGGGAGACGAGCAACGGTCGGAAGGAGATCTCGAGCATCCTCGTGCCGGTGCCCACGCAGGGGTTCACTGCCGAGCCCGCCTACGACAAGGTGGGCTGGAACGCCAGCGACACCCACCCGCTGACCTTCGACGACGTCCGGGTTCCCGAAGCCAATCTGCTCGGTGAGCGGGGTCGTGGCTATGCGAACTTCCTGTCCATCCTCGACGAGGGCCGCATCGCCATCGCGGCGGTCTCGGTCGGCGTCGCGCAGGGCTGCGTCGACGAGTCGGTGAAGTACGCCAAGGAGCGCGAGGCGTTCGGCCGGCCGATCGGGCACAACCAGGCGATCGCCTTCAAGATCGCCCGCATGGAGGCCCGGGCCCATGCCGCCCGCACCGCCTACTACGACGCCGCGGCCAGGATGCTCGCCGGTCTGCCGTTCAAGAAGGAGGCGGCCATCGCCAAGCTGATCGCCTCCGAGGCGGCGATGGACAACGCCCGCGACGCCACGCAGGTGCACGGCGGCTATGGCTTCATGAACGAGTACCTCGTCAGCCGCCACTACCGCGACGCCAAGATCCTCGAGATCGGTGAGGGCACCTCCGAGGTGCAGCTCATGCTCATCGCGCGCGACCTGGGTCTGTAGCAGTCGGCTGCCTGACTCAGTCGAGCCAGCTCTCGTCGTGACCTGAGACGACGACGAGCCGCTGGGTCGCCCGTGTCAGCGCGACGTAGAGCGTCCGCAGCCCGGCCACCTCGCTGAGCGCCTCGCTGATCACCCGCTCGGGCATCACGACCACGCACCCGTCGTACTCGAGCCCCTTGACCTGCCAGGTGTCCACGACCGAGACCCGGGGGTCCTCGAACGTCCATGTCGCCCGCAGCGACCGGGGTACGACGACCCCGACCGTGCCCGCGACCTGATCCAGCAGCGTCGCCACGGCAGCAGGCACGTCGGAAGCAGACCCGTTGATCCACAAGGGATCCACGCCGTTGCTGCGGACAGCGGCCGGCGCGACGGCGGCGTGGTCGATGCGCCACAGCACCCGCGCGGCGAGCTCGGCGATCTCGGTGCTCGTGCGGTAGTTGGTCGAGAGCTCCGCGGTCCGGACCCGGGCCTTGCCGAGGACGCCCTCCATGGCCCGTCGGACCTCCTGGACGTCTGGCCAGGCCGACTGGGCCCAGTCGCCGACGATCGTCCATGTGGCGCCGCGGGCACGACGCCCCAGCATCCGCCACTGCATCGGGGTGACGTCCTGCGCCTCGTCGACCACGACGTGGGCATAGGTCCGGTAGTCCGCCTCGAGCACCGGGACCCGCACCGATGACCTGTTGCGGTCGGCGAAGGTCGTCACCTCGTGGGCGGCGGCCAGCGCTTCGAGCTCGGCCAGCTCGTCCCAGTCGTCGTCGGTCGACTCGGGCTCGGGCGGGGGGCCGAGGAGCGCGGCGAGCTCATCGAGGAGGGCGGCGTCGGCGGCGCTGTAGGCGGTGCTCGGCCAGGCCCGGGCCAGCACCTGCTGCTCGCTGTCGTCGTAGGAGCCCTTGGCGACCTTGGCGAGCGGGACCGCCCCGGTGCGCAGGGCGTCGATCACCTCGACGGGGCGCAGCACCGGCCAGGCGCGGTCGACCTCGGTGAGGAACAGCGGGTCGTCGCGCAGCCACCGTCCGAACTCCTCGCGATCGCCCGGTTCCTCCCGCTGCGCTCCGGGCCGCCTCTCCCACTGCCGCCAGAGCACGTCGACGAGGGCACTGACGAAGGCGGCTCGGCCGGCATTGTGGCTGCGCGGCGAGCGACCCACCTGCGTCTTGCGTCGCAGCATCTCCTCGGCCGACAGGGTCAGGGCGAAGCCCCACCGGGTCAGCTCGACATCGCGGAGCCGCTGGGCCCCTGCGAGGTGCCGGACCGCGCCCTTGAGAAGCCCGACCATCCGGTCACTGCCCTTCACCGCCGCGGCGGCTGCGTCGTCGTCGCCGTCGAGCGTGAGCTCCCGGGGCAGGACGGGGACGCTGCCGAGGTCCGAGAGCCGGACGCTGGTCTCGCCGAGTGAGGGCAGCACCGCGCCGATGTAGTCGATGAACACCGACGAAGGCCCGACGACGAGGACGCCGCGGCGGGAGTACCAGTCGCGTCGGGCATACATCAGGTAGGCGACGCGGTGCAGCGCGACAGCCGTCTTGCCGGTGCCCGGGCCGCCCGTGACCACGAGCGCCCCGTCGTCGGGGGCGCGGACGGCGAGGTCCTGCTCGCGCTGGATGGTGGCGACGATGTCGCGCATCTGGGCGCCGCGCTCCCGGGACACGGCGGCCAGAAACGCGCCATCGCCGACGACGGTCCCGTCGAGCTGCGCCTGGGGGTCGAGCAGCTCGTCCTCCACCCCGACGACCCGCGGACCCCGACAGGTGATGGTGCGGCGCCGCACCACCCCGAGGGGGTCGGCGGCCGTGGCCCGATAGAACGGTGCGGCTGCCGGTGCCCGCCAGTCCACGACGATCGGCTCCTGGTCCTCGGTGCGCAGCCCCATCCGGCCGATGTGCAGGGCAGCCCCCTCGAGCACGTCGAGGCGGCCGAAGACGATGCCCTCACCGGCGGCGTCGAGGTTGACCCGGCGGGTGGCAGCGGCGAGGGCGTGGACGTCGCGCTCGTAGACGCCCTGCGGCGTGCTGACACCGGGGGCAAGCGTCTCGCGCTCGCGGCGGGCGGCCTCGCCTCGCAGCACCTCGAGCCTGGCCAGGGCCCGGTCGACCACGGCCTGCTCGCGCTCGACCTCGTGGGCCAGCTCCGACACGTGCACCAACCTGTTTTCTCCGATGGGCCTAACAGTGTGCCGCAGAACCCGTGTGCCGGAGGAGGTGCGCTTCCCGACTCGTCACCCGATGGGGTGACGCGATTGCTTGATCGTCGGTCGAGGAATCGGACATGCGTGCCCTTCTCACCGCAACTGGTGCTGCCCTGGCCCTCGTCGCCGTCGCCCTCCCCGCCGCCGCGCGCACGGGGGTCGACACGACCGGTACCGCCTACGACACGGCCGGCGTCGTGGTGCCGATCACCTTCCCGGTGGTCGGGGCGACGAGCTTCAGCGACACCTTCCTGAGCTGCCGCTCAGGCTGCTCGCGCCTGCACATGGGGCAGGACCTCATGGGGGCGAAGATGTCGCCCCTGGTCGCCGCGTGCTCCGGCACCGTGGTCACCCTGAAGCGTGAGACGCACGTCGGCGGCGGCAACTACCTGGGCATCGCCTGCGACACGGGTGCCGCCAAGGGCTGGAGCGTGATGTATCTGCACGTGAACAACGACACCCCCGGTACGGACGACGGCAAGGGCACCGGGAAGTGGGACTTCCCCACCGGCATCGCCGAGGGCGTCCGGGTCATGCAGGGGCAGCTCGTCGCCTGGCGTGGCGACTCGGGCGACGCGGAGTCGACCGGCCCGCACCTGCACTTCGAGCTGCGCAAGGGAAGCGGCTGGGGCGGAGTGGTCTACAACGCGTACTCGTCGTTGCGTGCCGCGCACCGGATCGCCGCGCCGACCTCGAGCGGTCCGCACCCTGAGGGGACGCTGCTGCGGACCCCGGCAAGGGGCTACTACGTCGTCAAGGGCGGCAAGGCCTACGGGGTCAGCGCCGCGGTCCTCAAGGTCAACGCCCTCAGCACGGCGGACGCGATCGCGGCCTCCTGGGCCGAGATGGCCCTGTACCCCTACGGCGGTCGGCTGGCCCTGGTCTCAGGGGCCGTCGTCAAGGACAGCGCCGGCACGGTCTGGCGCGTCAGCGGCAGCACCCGGTTCCCGACGACCGCCTTGCCCGGGCAGCCCGTGACGACCGTGGGTGCCGCCGACTTCACCGGTCTGACCACCTCCGCCGCCCCCGAGTCACCGCTCGTGCCCGGCCTGCTCGTGAAGACCGCCGGAGCTCTGGCCCAGGTCGGCGAGGACGGGCTGCTGCACAAGGTCGGCGCCTTCGCCGCGGCGTCCTGGGGGCTCAAGGCCACCGACGCCGTCGACGCCGTCGACCTGCCAGCCGACCTCGCGGTGCCCGGCTTCGGCGCCGACCTCGGGCTGCGCGACGGCACCCTCGTGAGCGCCTACAAGGTGGGTGTGGGCGTCGTCTCCGGCGGCTACCTGCGGCGGTTGTGGGACACCCGGGAGGTCAACGCCTACGGCTACGCGGGGAAGCCGCGCCTGGGGGTGCTCGCATCGACCGTTGCGGGGCTGGGCGCGGGCGAGATCGCTGGGACCGCCGGCGGCTACGGCCGCCACTGGTAGCAGGATCGGGCGCCTCGGCGCCGAAGCATGAGGCATGCGCCGTCGCCTCCTCTGCCTCACCGCCCTCGGAGCCGCCGCTTCGGCCGCGCTCCTGAGCCCGCCCAGCCAGGCGGCAGTCGCGCCCAAGCTGGTGTTCGGGCCGAACACCTACGCTTACACCACCAGCTACGGCGAGCCGAGCATCGCGATCGCCCCGGCCGGCACGGTCTACGCCAGCACCCCGGGCGAGAGCGGCGCGGTGCTCGCGCGCAGCGACGACAAGGGCGCGACCTGGACCAAGCTGCCGACCGCCGTGAGCACCGCGACCCAGGCGGCCCTGAAGGGTGGTGACTCCGACGTCGTGGTCGCCAGGGACGGCACCGTCTACGCGGCCGACCTGAACGTCGATGGGATCACCGTGTTCCGCTCGACGGACAAGGGCGCGCACTTCCCGCAGCAGGCCTTCATCAACTCCACCTCGGACCGCGAGTGGCTCGCGGTGACCGGCCCGCACGGCGAGACCGTCTATGTCGTCTGGCACGAGATCGCCACCGGCACGATGCTGGCCGCGGTCAGCCACGACTCCGGCAAGACCTTCGGAGTCCCCGAGGTGCTCTACAGCAACGCGGGCACGGCCGCCGAGAGCGCACACGACGGGACCGCGATCGGCGGCGTCAGCACCGACAGCCACGGGCGGGTCTTCGTCAGCTATGCCACCAGCCGGCTGACGACCACCGACACCACCTACGGGACACCACCGGTGAACACCATCCACCTCTCGGTGCGCGAGCCCGAGGGCTCGACCTGGCACGACTACCTCGTCAACGCCGGCGCGGATGACGCGAACTACGGCAACTTCTGGATGTCCAGCGCGGTCGACCGAGGCGACACCGTCTACGCCGTCTACAGCGGGTACGCCCACAAGGGCCAGCCGATGCACGTGTGGCTGCAGGCATCCACCGACCACGGCAGGACCTGGACCACTCCCTACGCCGTCGACGACGTGCTCCCGGGTGCGGCGGGCCAGGACCTGTTCGGCTGGGTCGCGGGCGGCGGCAAGGGCGTCGCGGTCGTCAGCTGGTACCACACGTCCGCCTCCAACAAGGACGCCAACGGCATCGACTGGACCGTGCCGGTCGCGCAGGTCCGCGGGCTGACCACGGGGCACCCCTCGGTCGTGTGGGGGCTGGCCAGCGACCACTCGGTGCACCATGGGCCGATCTGCACGCTCGGCACGTTCTGCGGAGTCCTGCCCGGGTCGAGCACCGACCGCAGCCTGCTCGACTTCTTCAAGGTCGCGGTCGCGCCGGACGGCATGCCGGCCGTCACCTGGAGCGACAACAACCGCATCGACGGGCAGGCGAAGACCGGCGTCGGCTACGCGCGGCAGGTCGCCGGGCCCAGCGCCTTCCTCTCGACGCTGCCGTCGGTGGTGGTCACCCCGCCCAGGACGCCCGCCGCTCCCGTACCCGCGAAGCCCGGCTCGACCACGGGGAGCGGTCAGCTCGCGTCGACCGGTCTGGGGGCAGGTGTCCCGCTCGCGGCTCTTGTGCTGATCACGACCGCCGTCGGGGTGCGTCGCCGCTCGCGTCGCGAGCTCGACGAGCGGCGGGTTCCCTAGTCTGAACGAGTGAGCCCCTCGCGATCCGGTATGGCATACGGGATCGCCGCCTACGCGCTGTGGGGGCTGTTCCCGCTCTTCTGGCCGCTGCTCGAGCCGGCGGGTGCCCTCGAGGTGCTCGCCCATCGGGTGCTGTGGTCGCTGCTGGTCGTCGCCGCTCTGCTTGCGCTCGGCGTCGCCTCGGTCCGCGGCCTGCGTCTCGGCCAGGTGGTGCGGCTCGCCATCGCCGCCGTGCTGCTCGCGGTCAACTGGGGCACCTACATCTACGGCGTCAACAGCGGACAGGTCGTGGAGACCTCCCTCGGCTACTTCATCAACCCGCTCGTGACGGTCGCGCTCGGTGTCGTGGTGCTCGGTGAGCGGCTTCGGCTCCTCCAGCAGGTCGCCATCGGCGTGGCGTCGATCGCGGTCGTCGTGCTGACGGTCGAGGCGGGCCACCCGCCGGTCATCGCGCTCGTGCTGGCCTTCTCCTTCGGCACCTACGGGCTGCTCAAGAAGCAGGCCGGAGTCGGCGCTGTGGCGTCGCTCGCCGTCGAGACGACGGTGCTCGCACCCGTCGCCCTGGGCTACGTGCTGGTGCTCGCCGCCGCGGGCGAGGCGACCTTCGCCTCGCACGGGACGGGGCACGCCCTGCTGCTCGCCTCAGCCGGCCTCGTCACGACCCTGCCGCTGCTGGCGTTCGGCGCCGCCGCGACGCGCATCCCGCTGACGATCCTCGGGGTGCTGCAGTACATCGCCCCGACCCTGCAGCTGCTCTGCGGCCTGCTGGTGACGCACGAGGCCTTTGGTGCGCCGCAGGCCGTCGGTTTCGCGCTGGTCTGGGTCGCGCTGGTGCTGTTCACCTCCGACCTCGTGCGCTCGCACCGCGCGGTGCTGGTGGCCGCGGCGTGAACCTCTCCGAGCTCACCACCCTGCGCCTCGGCGGTCCCGCGCGCACGCTCATCACCTGCACGACCGAGCAGCAGCTGGTCGATGCGGCGCGCGAGGGCGTCTTCGTCCTCGGCGGCGGGTCCAACGTCGTGCTGCCGGACGAGGGCCTCGACGAGGTGGCGCTGGTCCGCACCACCGGCTGGTCGCAGTCCGGTGCCACGGTGGTCGTCGAGGCGGGCGTGACGTGGGACTCGGTGGTCGTGAGGACCCTCGAGGCAGGGCTCACCGGTCTGGAGGCGCTGTCCGGGATCCCCGGCACAGTGGGGGCGGCGCCGATCCAGAACGTCGGTGCCTACGGCGCGGAGGTCGCGGCCTTCCTCACGAGCGTCCGGGTGCTCGACAGGACCACAGGCAAGGTCGCGGACCTGCCCGCGTCGGAGTGCGGGTTCGGCTACCGGACAAGTGCTTTCAAGCAGTCACCGGACCGCTGGGTCGTGCTGTCGGTCCGGCTCTCCCTCGGCACCGACCCAGCGCCGGTGAGGTATGCCGAGCTGGCTCGCGCCCTCGGTGTCGAGCTGGGCGGGACCGCACCCGCGGCGGTGGTCCGGGACGCCGTGCTGCAGCTGCGCCGGTCGAAGGGCATGGTCCTCGACCCAGCCGATCCGGACAGCGTCAGCGCCGGCTCGTTCTTCACCAACCCGGTCGTCGCCAGCGCACCGGAAGGCGCCCCCGCGTGGCCCGACGGTTCAGGACGGGTGAAGGTCAGTGCGGCGTGGCTCATCGAGCAGAGCGGGTTCGGCAAGGGCTGGGGGGACGGCCGCATCGGGTTGTCGACCAAGCACCCGCTCGCCCTCGTGAACCGCGGCGGCGGTACGACGGCCGAGCTGCTCTCGGTCGCCCGCGAGATCCGCGACGGCGTGAGCGCCCGGTTCGGGATCACCCTTGTCAACGAGCCGGTGATCGTGGGGGCTGCGCTCTAGTCCCAGGGCCCTGGCCAGGCGCGCGGCGGCTCACCCTGGGTCTGGCGGACGAACTCCTCGATGTACCACTGCGAGAAGTCGGCCTGCTCCTGCGGCTGGGCGAGCGTGAGGAGCTCGGTCCGGCAGTACTCCTCCGCCTCGTCCAGCAGCGCCCGCATGCGGGCGGCGTCGGGACCGATGGACCGGGGGACCTCATACGTCAGGTCCATCCGATCGATGCCGGCCGCGACCAGCTCCTCGCGCGTGTCGTCAGTGCGGTTGCCCGCCGCGCCGTACTGCTGACCGAGCAGCTGGACCAGCTCGGTCAGCCGCTGTGGGAGCTCCGGCGGGTCGGGTGCGAGTGCGAGCAGGGACATCTCTCGCATCAGCTCGTCGTGGTGTTCGGCGGCCCGCTGCCAGATCTTCAGCGGGGTGGCGAGCAGCACGACCGTGACGACCGTGTCGGGGACGTCGTCACTCGCGTACCGACCGAGGGGGCTGCCCATCACCGCAACGTAGCCCGGCAGCGCCGCAGTCCTCAGACCGGAAGCGCGTCGCGCGCCCGCTCAGCCGCCTTGGTGACCGCCGGTGCGGCAGCATCGCGGGCGCGCTCGAGGACGGGGAGCGCATTGTCACGCGCCTTCTCGAGCGCGGGTCCCGCGGCGTGCGCCGCGCTGAGAGCGCGGGCGCCTGCGAGCGCCGCGATCGGTCCGGCAGCCGATGCGGCCCGCGCGCCGGCGCCCTTCATCGTGCCGCGCAGCACCTGGGACGGCTTCTGCTGCTCTTCGTGCAGCGACGACGAGGCGAGGACCGCGCCGGTGAGACCCGGGATCGCCCACTGGAGCGCCTTCAGCTGGCGCTGGGCCTTGGCGACCTCGGGCGGCGTCGCCGACCCCGGTTCGGTCGCGCCCAGGACCGGCACGTCGCCGGCCTCGATGACCTTCTGGCCCAGGTAGCGCGAGTAGGCCGTGGCGCCGAGCGCACCGGCGGTCAGGAACAGCTTCGCGTTGGTGTTGGCCAGGACACCCTTCTGCTTCTTCACCCGCGTCTTGTTGTCCTTGAGCAGCAGCGCTCCGCCGACCAGGTGGGCCCCGATGGCGGCCGCGTTGAAGGGGGTCCAGCGGGCCCATCCGGCGGAGGCCGCCCGCGCCCGCTGGCCGGGGTCGTCGACCTCGGCTGCAGCACCGTTGAGTCCGACAGCTCCCATGAGGGAACCACCGAACCAGGCCGCCAGCCCGGCGTCGTGCAGAAAGTGGGCGAGAGTGCTGCGGTCGGACATGCGGGGCCTCCTGGGAAGGATCGGGTCGGTGCTCAAGTCACCCTTCGCCTACCCCTTCCCACCCGGCTCTGCACCTGCGATCGTCGCGGCGTGGCCGACAGCAACGAGGAGACCTGGGCAGTCGTCGTGTTCAGCGACGGCGCCGGGTGGCAGGTCGGCCAGCTGCCGCCGGGTGTGTCGGCGGACCTTGCGGACGTCGAGCAGGCCGTCCGCGGCCAGGTGGCCGGCAGCTTCGCGCTCGTCGACGTCGCCGACGACTTCTTCATCATCGTGCGCAACCACGGAGGGCAGCTGCGGTTCCTGCTGAGCGACGTGACCGCGAGCAGCGAGTGGGAGCTGGCGGCCCAGGTCATGGACCGGCTCGAGCTCGACATCCCAGCGGCGGACGACCTCGACGAGATCCTTCCGGCCGGAGACCTGGACGTCTTCGACGACCTCGGGCTCGACGCCATGGAGCTGGGTGCGATCCTGTCGGACGTCGATGCGTACGCCGACGAGATGCTGTCGACGCTCGCCCGCCGGCTCGGCTTCGCCGACGCCTACGAGCGGGTTGTCGACGCTCTCGTCTGAGGAAGCAAGAGGAACCCAGTGACCTACTTCGCCGCTGCGCTCGCGAGGACCGCTGACGGCTGGACCGGCCGCGAGCTCGACCTGCGCGACGTGGAGGACCTCGAGTCGCTCGCCGAGGAGCTGCGGGACCTCGTCGAGGAGCAGAACGCCGGCCCTGCGCTGCTGCTCCTCGAGGAGGACGACGAGTACGTCGGCGTCGTCCGCGTCGATGCCGGGGACCTCGACGAGCCGCGGGTCTTCCTCTCCGACCGCAGGGCGGTGCAGGCGAGCGACGTCGCGGCGATGCTGTGGGAGGAGGCCGAGGACGAGACCGACCTCGACGACGACGACGAGGACGAGGGCACCCGACCGGTGGCGGAGCCCGTCGGAGATCCGGCGCTGCTGGCCGACCTCGGCACCTCGTCCGTCGTCCTGCTCGAGCTGTGCGCCGAGGAGGGACTGCTCCCCGCCGACGTGCTCACCGGGATCGCCGAGCGGGCCGGCTTCCTCGAGGTGCTCGACTCCCTGCGCGACGGGTGACCAGCGGGTACGACGGCAGCATGCGGCTCGCCCTCGAGCAGGCCGCTCTCGCGCTGGACCACGACGACGTCCCGGTGGGCGCGGTCGTCCTCGACGCCGACGGGACCGTGCTGGCGCGGGCCCACAACGACCGGGAGGGCACCGGCGATCCGACGGCGCACGCCGAGGTGCTGGCGCTGCGCGCTGCCGCCCAGGCCAAGAGGAGCTGGCGGCTCGAGGGCTGCACCCTTGTCGTGACGCTCGAGCCCTGCACGATGTGTGCCGGCGCGATCGTGCTCTCGCGCGTGGCGAGGGTCGTCTACGGCGCCGTCGACGACAAGGCGGGGGCCGCCGGCTCGCTCTGGGACGTGTTGCGCGACCGGCGGCTCAACCACCGTCCGGAGGTGCTGTCGGGCGTGCTCGCCGAGGACTGTGCCGCCCTGCTCCGGACCTTCTTCGCTGACAACCGACTTCGCTGAATGAGTGCCGGTCCTCGGTCAGCGCAGTGGCTCAGAGCTCGGTGACGACGGCCTCATACGACAAGCGGGGGAGCCGGTCCATCCACGGGTTCTCGCCCGGGTTGCCCACGTTGACGACCAGGACCGACTTGGTGCGGCCGTCGGCGAAGAACTCGGCATCGACCCCGTCGCGGTCGAACCCACCCATCGGGCCGGCAGCCAGACCGGCCGCCCGGACGGCAAGGATCAGGTAGCCGATCTGGAGGAAGGCGTTGTCGCGCCCGATGCCGTGCCGGACGCCCTCATCGGGGAAGCGGTCCTTGGCCTCCGGCAGGTGCGGGAAGGTCGTCGGGAACTGCTCGTGGAAGTCGACGTCGTAGCCGAGGACCAGCGTCACCGGGGCGCTCTCGGTCTTCGCGCGGTTGCCCTCTGCCATGAGCGGGAGAAGCCGGGCCTTGGCGTCCGCGGTCCGCACCGCGACCACACGCAGCGGCTGCGCGTTCATCAGCGTCGGACCGAACTTCGTCAGCTCGTAGATGGTCTGCAGCTGCGCGTCGGTCACGGGCTCGGTGCTGAAGCTGTTGGCGGTGCGCGCGTCCCGGAACAGCAGGTCGGCGGCCGCGTCGTCGAGGACGAGGGGACGGAGGTCGAGGGTCGTCATGCTGGCTCCTGAGGTCGGGTGTTCTGCAGGGCACAACATGGTTGAACATTCAGATATTGCACGTGCAACTGTGGCGGAGGTCACGGTCCGCCGTTCGCTAGAGTCTCCGCCGGTGGCGTGTCCGAGCGGCCGAAGGAGCACGCCTCGAAAGCGTGTGACGGTGCAAGCCGTCCGTGGGTTCAAATCCCACCGCCACCGCCATTCGAACTGACGCTGGTCACGTCCGCGACCTGCACGCTGTAGGTCTCGTAGAACGCCTCGCGGCCGCGCCGTTGCGCCGACCGGTGCTCGAGGTGCGTGCGCCACGCGTCGTGGGAGGCGCGGTCCGCGAACGTCACCAGCGTGACCCGTTCGCCGTCCTCGGCGGTGAACGCCTTGTGCTCGACGTAGCCCGGCATCGAGCGGGCCAGCGCATCCATGTGGGCGGCCGTCCCGCCGTACTCCTCCAGGTGGTCGGGGCGCAGCCGGGACCGGAAGACCGTGACGACCTGGCCGGGGGTGAAGGTCATGCCGGCAGCCTGACACGCGGTCGTGGTCGTCGTGCTCGTGGCGGAGGTGGTCCTCGAGTACTCGAACTACGCGATACCCCTGTTGAACGGTCAAGCCGAGCACGCTGCACAGCAGCTTGGGTCGATCGGGCTAAGCAACAAGCCAGCCTTGAAGCTCCGCGCCGACTGGCCCTTGATGATGGCGACGCACCTCATGCGTGGCGCGCCACGGACGCGCAGCGCAGCGTTCGGGTCGGTGTCAGATGACCCTGAACGAGGGTTGGCGGGACCGTCGTGAATGCGCAAGTGATCGGATGACCAGCCGGAGGTGGCTCTCGCACCGATCGAGGGGAGTGCCGAGGCGCAGTACAGCTAGCTAGCCGCGGACGGTCCGCGTCCGAGGCCCGCGCAAGCCTCGTAGCCGTCATACGACTTGCAACTGGGCGTCGCCGTCGTGGTCGTGCTCGTCCAGGTCGGAGTAGAGCTCGCAGGAGGCCCGTAGTAAGTACCGGGTGGCTTACTCGGCTCGGCGTACGGCGCGGGCAAATCACCAGGCGGATCGTTCCCACCGAGGGACCCTGCATTCGCCAGGGTGGCTGGTGAGTACTTTGGCGCCGGGCCGATCGGGGAGATCGTCACGGCGGAAGGACCCACCGCACCAGGCATCTGGGCCGGCGACGTCGCCGAGGTGCCGTTCGAAGCGGACACGACTGGTGGTGAGTTCCCGGCAGTGCCGGGGTTACTCACGGGCGTTGATGCTGCCGGAACCTGTTGCAGCCCGATCCCGACAGCGCCAGCTGTCGCAATGAGGGCGCCCATGCCGATTGCCGCCATGACCCGTCGTTGTTGACGCATTTGCAACCCCCAGGCTCGCGTCAGCGTTGACGCGGACATCGCCGTGAGGTGAGGTGTATCCCTCTTTCGGGGAGTAGGTCTCCTCGAACCTGCAAATGGTCTGCGGACTACCCGAAGTAGTCAGACGTACTGACGTCGCCTGGCGGGACAAGATTTCCGCAAAGGCGTCGCGCGCACCGTAATTCCCGCTCTGACCGACCCCTGTTGATCTCGCAACTGGTCAGGATCCAGTGCGCACCAGGCCCAAGGTGTTTCGGGCCGACGTGCCCCTGTCCGGCGTCCAGGTGGTCGACGATGAGTTGACCGAACCGTTCTCCGGTTTGTCTTCCTGCGGCGGGGGTCGCGAGATTGCGCGGTGCAACAAACGGGCGGCAACTCTGGTGAGTCACCGCCCGAAGTCGTTGCGATGATCAAGTCACTGTTCTCGAACCCCTCGAAGGTTCGAGCAGCAGGGATCTGGCGGAGGATGCGAGATTCGAACTCGCGAGGGGTTGCCCCCAACACGCTTTCCAAGCGTGCGCCATAGGCCAACTAGGCGAATCCTCCGCCGGACAATCTACAGGGCCGGATCGCCGGCGTCGGGGGTCGCACTACAGTGGCCGCAGACCCCTCGTGCGGCGCCCATCTCGCTGAACTCCCCCAGGGCCGGAAGGCAGCAAGGGCAGGCGGGCTCTGAGCGGGTGCGCGGGGGGTCCTCAGTCTTTTGGAGGTGCGCGTGAGCCTGGCTCTGTACCGCAAGTACCGCCCCGGCACCTTCGCCGAGGTCAAGGGCCAGGAGCACGTCACCGGTCCGCTGCAGCAGGCGCTGCGCAACGGCAAGGTCCACCACGCCTACCTGTTCAGCGGCCCGCGCGGGTGCGGCAAGACCTCCAGCGCCCGCATCCTGGCGCGGTCGCTGAACTGCGAGAAGGGCCCGACGCCGGACCCCTGCGGGGTCTGCGACAGCTGCGTCGCGCTGGCCCCCAACGGCCCCGGCTCGCTCGACGTCGTGGAGATCGACGCGGCCTCGCACGGTGGTGTCGACGACGCCCGTGACCTGCGCGAGCGGGCCTTCTACGCGCCGGTCGCCAGCCACTACAAGATCTACATCATCGACGAGGCGCACATGGTCTCGAGGGAGGGCTTCAACGCCCTGCTCAAGCTCGTCGAGGAGCCGCCGGAGTTCCTGCGCTTCGTCTTCGCGACGACCGAGCCCGAGAAGGTGCTCGCCACCATCCGCTCGCGCACCCACCACTACCCGTTCCGCCTGATGCCGCGCCGCGAGCTCACCGACCTGCTGCAGTCGGTGGTGGACCAGGAGGGCATCGCCGTCGACCCCACGGTCCTGCCGCTGGTCGTCCGCGCTGCCGCCGGATCCGCCCGTGACGGGCTATCGATCCTCGACCAGGTGCTCGCCTCGGCGGGTCCGGCCGGTGTGACCCGGGACGACGCCGCGCAGCTGCTCGGTGTCACGCCCGACAGCCTGCTCGACGACGTCCTCGACGCGTTCGCGGCTCGCGACGGGGCCTCGGTGTTCGCCACTGTCGACCGGGTCATGGAAAACGGCCACGACCCGCGCCGGTTTGCGGCCGACGTCCTCGAACGGCTCCGTGACCTGGTCGTCCTCGATGCTGTTCCTGAGGCCGGCGACAAGGGTCTGCTCGACTGCCCACCCGATCAGCTGACTGCCATGGCCCGCCAAGCCGCATCCCTTGGTACGGCGGGGATCTCGCGCGCGGCGGACCTGTTCCACGACGGACTCACCGAGATGCGGGGTACGACGAGCCCGCGACTGCTGCTGGAGCTCATCTGCGCGCGGGTGCTGCTGCCTGCTGCCTCGCTCGGGGACGCGGCGGTGCTGTCGCGCGTGGAGCGCATCGAGCGGCGACTGGAGATCACGGGCGACACCGCACCGTCTCCGACCGCGGCGCCTCGTCCCGTCACGCCTACTCCGGTGGCTCCCGTGCCACCCCCGGCTCCGGAGTCGCCCGCCTGGCCGACCGCCGCGGTGCCCGGCACCCCTGAGCCCGTCGCCACCCCCGAGCCCGAGCCGGTCCCCGAGCCACCGGCTGCGGCCGGAGGACTGGACGCCACCGCCATACGTCGGTCGTGGGACGCGGTCCTCGAGGACGTCAACGGACGCAAGCGGACGACGAAGGCACTGCTGCTCAATGCCCAGGTCCTCGACGTTCAGGGCAAGGCGGTGACCCTCGGGTTCACGACGGCGGCACTCGCACGCACCTTCCAGCTGGGCACCAACGAGGCGGCCCTCAAGGAGTCGCTGCAGGCGGTCCTCGGCCTCGACGCCACGCTCGTCATCACCACTGCCACCGGCGGCGAGGCCACAGGTCCGGGTCCTGCCGCCGCGCCCGTGGCGGCGGCATCGGTCGCGGAGGCGCCGACCGTCCCGGCGTACGAGGGACTGGCGCCCGGTGACGAGATCGAGCCGGAGGACCCCGACAACCCGCAGGGCGAGCGCATCGGCGGCGGCGGCGAGGACGCCGCGATCGCGCTGCTCAAGGACCAGCTCGGCGGCACCGTCCTCGACCAGTGATCGACGGCGAGTTCTGAGCGCCTCAGCGGTCCCGATCCACCTGAATGTCTCCGTCGATCATGCGCGGCCGCCCCTGCCACGCACGGCGGGCGAGATAGCCGCCGAGCACCGCCGACGTGATGACCCCCGCGACACCGGCGAAGGCCAGGGGCGACGACGGGTCGTCGAGGGACGCACCGATCGCGGTGTAGGAGAAGGCCCGCGGCAGCGTGCCGAGCGCGGTCCCCAGTGCCAGGTCGCGGCGGGTGACGCCGAGCGCGCCGAAGGCATAGGACAGCGGTGCGTCCGGGATGCCCGGCGCCAACCGCTGCACGACCACCGCCTCGAACCCGAGGTGCTCGATCGTCGAGACCCGCGGGCCGAGCACCTCGGTCGCTCCGTCGTACCCGGCCTTGTTGCCGATCTCTCTGCTGATCAGGGCGGACAGCACCGCACCGACGACGGCCGTCACCGTGCCGGTGCCGGCGCCGAAGAGCAGACCGCCGGTGCCGGCCAGCACCGGCCCGGGAAACATGGCGGCACCCAGGAGCGCGGACAGCACGACCCACACCACCGGCGCCCAGGGGCCGGTCCGGTGCACCGCATCGCGCAGCTGGTGGGCGTCGACCACGTGCAACACGTAGAGCAGCACCGGGGCCACCGTGATCACCGCGACCAGCACGGCGAGGCGGAGCCGGGGTGTCACCCGGCAACCGTAGGCTGGGGGGCGTACGAGAGGAGGCCCCGGTGGCCAAGGGCAAGAGGGGGCCGACGCCTCCGCGTGGCGCTCCAGGTGGTCAGGCCAACATGCAGGCGCTGCTGAAGCAGGCACAGGCGATGCAGGCGCAGATGGCCGAGGCGCAGGAGAAGCTGGCCTCGACCGAGCTGACCGGCACCGCCGGCGGCGGCCTCGTCACCGCCACGGTCAGCGGGACCGGTGAGGTGCTCGCCCTGAAGATCGACGCGAAGGCGGTCGACCCCGACGACGTCGAGACCCTCGAGGACCTGGTCGTCGCGGCGATCCGCGACGGGCAGTCGCAGGCCTCCGAGATGGGCGAGTCGACGATGGGTCCGGTCGCCGGCGGCGCGCAGGGCCTGCTCGGCGGGCTGTAGATGTACGAAGGCGCCGTACAGGACCTGATCGACGAGCTCGGTCGGCTTCCCGGCGTCGGGCCCAAGAGCGCGCAGCGCATCGCGTTCCACCTGCTGGCGTCGGACCCCGCGGACGTGAAGCGGCTCGTCCACGCCCTCACCGAGGTCAAGGACAAGGTCCGCTTCTGCCGGATCTGCGGCAATGTCAGCGAGCAGGACGAGTGCCGCGTGTGTCGCGACCCGCGCCGCGACCTGTCGGTCATCTGCGTGGTGGAGGAGAGCAAGGACGTCGTCGCGATCGAGAAGACCCGGGAGTTCCGCGGCCGCTACCACGTGCTCGGCGGCGCCATCTCGCCCATCGAGGGGATCGGCCCCGACGACCTGAGGGTCCGGGAACTGATGACCCGGCTCGCCGACGGCACCGTCACCGAGCTCATCCTCGCCACCGACCCCAACCTCGAGGGCGAGGCGACGGCGGCCTACCTCGCGCGGCTCGTCAAGCCGATGGGCCTCAACGTCACCCGGCTGGCGAGCGGCCTGCCGGTGGGCGGCGACCTCGAGTATGCCGACGAAGTAACCCTTGGCCGTGCGTTCGAGGGTCGTCGTAGCGTCGACGTGTGATCCGACCGCTGCTGCCTGCTGACTTCGCCGCCTCACGCAGGGTTGCTGTCGACGCGATGACCGCCTTGGGCGAGGAGATGCCCGAGGAGACGCCCGAGGTCACCGCCCGCGGCGTGGCCCGCATCGCGCACCTGCAGCGGACCGACCCGGGCGGCGCCTGGGTCGCCGAGGAGGACGGCCGGGTCGTCGGCTGCGCCCTCGCCCTCGTGCGTGAGGGGATGTGGTTCCTCAGCCTGCTCATGGTCGATCCGGCCCACCAGTCGAAGGGCCTCGGCAAGCAGCTGCTCGACGCGTCCCTGCAGACCTCGACCGACCGCTCCTGGATCCTCGCGACGACGGACCCTGCCGCGCTGCGTCGCTATCGTCGCGCCGGCTTCGACCTGGTGCCCTGCCTCACCGCCAAGGGCACCGTCGACCGCGCGCTCCTCCCGTCGACCTCGGTGCGCGAGGGGTCCTGGTCGGCTGACGGGGAGGCTGTCGACGACATCACGCGCACGGTCCGCGGCGCGGGCCTCGGCGAGGACCTTCCGTACCTCGAGGAGACGGGAGTGCGGCTCCTCATGGCCGACCGCGGCTACGCGATCGTGCGGCCGGCCGGTCTGGTGTCGCTCGCGGCCGACGACCCGGGTACGGCGGCCGAGCTGCTCTGGACCGCGCTGGCCGAAGCGCCGGCGCCGGTCGAGATCGACTGGCTCGCGCACGACCAGCAGTGGGCCATCGACGTCTGCCTCGACGCCCGGTTGCCGCTGCTCAAGGGCGAGGGCCACCTGTTCCTGCGCGGCCAGCCCCCGATGTCCCCGTACCTCCCCAGCGGCTCCCTCGGCTGACCCGCGTCGATGTGGACTTGCGGGGTGCCCACGAGGGCTCGCGCGACCCCCTCAGTCCACATCCACGGCGGGAGGGGTGGTCAGGCGACGCGTTGGCCGAGGGGGAGGTCGCGGGTCGGGGTACGCAGCCGGCGCGCCGTGAGCCACAGCGCACCGGCGCCGACGAGCACGTCGAACCCGAGGCCCCACGGCCACACCGGCGATCCCGTCGAGGACCCCGGGCTCTTGTGGGCGCCGCGGACGGCGCGCCCGAGCCCACCGAGGGGGTCGCTGTCGCGGAGGTTGCTGACGTTGACGCCCCGCTGCTCGAGAGCGAGGCGTCGCTGCCTCTCCTGGGCGGTCTCCGGCGGCAGCTGCGGCGCGGCGTCGGCCAGGATCACGAACGGGTTCGGCGCCAGCAGCCACCACACCCTGTCGGGCCGGGCGCGCTGGCCGGTGAGGGTCTCCGTGGGACAGGGCGTCGTCACCGGCTGGTCCGGGCAGAAGCCCGGCACGGTCTGCACGTAGTGCTCGGTGGAGAGCGCGAGCGCCAGCACGAAGGTGACCGTCGTGCCGACCGTGAGGGCGAACACCACGAGGTAGGCCAGCACCCCCGAGGTCGTCGTGCGGCGCAGCGCCGACGACAGGAACAGCGAGATCGCGATGACGCTGCCGAGGAGCAGCGACACCACGACGGTGACCACCACGACCCGGCCGAAGGGCACGCCGCCCTGCGTCATGGCATACAGCACCGGGGGCAGCGACAGCGCCAGGAACACCAAGGACGTCCCCCAGGCGGCGGCGAACTTCCCCAACGCGATGTCGCCGGCAGTCAGCCGGGTGACCTGCAGGGTGGCCAGCGTCCCGCGCTCCCGGTCGCCGTTGACGGACTGCGCGGACAGGGTCGGGACGACGAGGAGCGCGAGCCCGAGGACGAGCAGGGTCAGACCGCCATAGACGACGACCCCCTTGTCGAGGGCCTTGCCGCCGTTCACGGTCTGCGTGGCGAGCCGGATCAGGGCGGCCACCAGCGCGAGGACGCCGAACCAGGCGCCGAGCAGCCAGCGCCAGCGCCCGGCGCGGATGCGGATCGTGAACTCCTGCTCGGCGACGGTGAGGATCCCCTGGAGCGTCACTGCGTCAGCTCCAGGTAGGTCGCCTCGAGCTGACCGCCGACCGGCTGGCAGGACACCACCCGGACGCCCTTGCCCACGAGCATCGCGAGCAGGTCGGCCGCGGCCTCGTCCGAGGGCAACCGCACGTCGACGCCGGCGGCCGTGGGCTGGTCGTGGTCGGTGCCCTTCAGGGCCTTGAGCAGCGGCGGTGTCGTGAGGGCCCTGACCCGCCAGGTACGCAGGGCCGGTGCGGGCAGTGCGTCGAGGCGGTGCTCGCCGACGGTCACGCCCTGGTCGACGAACACGACCGTGTCGGCCAGCTCCTCGAGGTCAGCGAGCAGGTGCGAGCTCACGATGACCGCGCAACCCTGCGCGGCGAGCAGTCGCAGCAGCTCCCGGAGCTCGACGCGGCTGCGTGGGTCGAGTCCCGAAGCGGGCTCGTCCAGCAGCAGCACCGACGGGGAGTGCACGAGGGCCCGCATCAGGCCGAGCCGCTGCTTCTGCCCGCGGGACAGGGTGTGCACGGGCAGGTCGGCCTTCTCGGCGAGCCGGGCCTGCGCGAGCAGCTCGGCGGCGCGGGCCTCGTAGTGCGCGAGCTTCATCGCGCGCCCGCAGAACTCGAGGTACTCGCGGCACGTGAGGTTGTCGTACAGCCCGAAGACGTCCGGGGCCCACCCCATCCGGGCCCGCACCTCATCGGCCTGGGTCACGGGGTCGAAGCCGGCGACGCTGACCGTCCCGGCGTCGGGGACGAGCAGGGTGGCCAGCACGAGGAGCAGCGTGGTCTTGCCCGCGCCGTTGGGGCCGACGAGGGCGGTGACCTCACCAGGACGAGCGGTGAGGTCGATGCCGCGGACGGCTTCCACCGGCCCGAAGGACCGCCGAACCCCGTGAGCGACCACACCGTCCATCGGCAGCACGCTACGCGGAAAGGGCTGTGGAGCGCCGGTACGCTGGGAGCATGGGCCTGGTCGTGCAGAAGTACGGCGGTTCGTCGGTATCTGACGCTGAGCGCATCAAGCGGGTGGCGGAGCGGATCGTGGCGACCCGCAAAGCCGGCCATGACGTCTGCGTCGTGGTCAGCGCGATGGGCGACACTACCGACGAGCTGC
This sequence comes from Frankiales bacterium, assembly GCA_025465465.1. Classification (GTDB taxonomy): domain Bacteria; phylum Actinomycetota; class Actinomycetes; order Mycobacteriales; family SCTD01; genus RYN-111. The sequence continues at coordinate 67,794 of JAODND010000088.1, forward strand.
TCGACCTCGCGCAGCAGGTGTCGCCGCTTCCCCCGGGCCGCGAGCTCGACATGCTGCTGACCGCGGGCGAGCGCATCTCCATGGCACTGCTCGCGATGGCGATCCAGTCGCTGGGTCTGTCCGCCCGCTCGTTCACCGGCAGCCAGGCGGGGGTCATCACGGACTCCGTGCACGGCAAGGCGCGCATCATCGACGTCACGCCCGGGCGCATCCAGTCGGCGCTGGCCGAGGGGCACATCGCGATCGTCGCCGGGTTCCAGGGCGTCAGTCAGGACACCAAGGACATCACGACCCTCGGCCGGGGTGGCTCGGACACCACCGCCGTCGCCCTCGCCGCAGCCCTCAGTGCCGACGTCTGCGAGATCTACACCGACGTCGACGGCGTCTACTCCGCCGACCCGCGGATCGTGGCGAACGCCCGGCAGCTGGCGAGCCTCAGCTATGAGGAGATGCTGGAGATGGCCGCGTCCGGCGCCAAGATCCTGCACCTCCGCTGCGTCGAGTACGCCCGCCGGTACGGCGTACCAGTCGTGGTCCGATCCTCCTTCTCGAGCAAGCCCGGTACGACGATCACAGGAGAACCTCCCGTGGAGCAGGCCATCATCAGCGGTGTCGCGCACGACCTCTCCGAGGCGCGCATCACGGTCGTCGGCGTCCCGGACAAGCCGGGTGAGGCGGCCCGCATCTTCCGCGCGGTCGCCGACGCTGAGGTCAACATCGACATGATCGTGCAGAACGTCTCCGGCGCCGCCGGCCGCACCGACATCTCGTTCACGCTGCCCAAGTCGGACCTCGCCACGGCGCTGTCGGCGCTGTCGAAGCAGCAGGCCTCGGTCGGCTTCGAGTCGCTGCTGTCCGACGAGCACATCGGCAAGGTGTCGCTCGTCGGGGCCGGCATGCGGTCCCACCCGGGTGTGTCCGCGACCTTCTTCGAGGCGCTGGCCGAGGCGGCCGTCAACGTCGAGGCGATCAGCACGTCCGAGATTCGCATCTCCGTCGTCACGCGTGACACCGAGGTGCCCGCCGCGGTGCGGGCCGTCCATGACGCCTTCGACCTCGGCGGCACCGAGGAGGCCACGGTGTACGGAGGTACGGGTCGATGACGAACGTCGGTGTCGTCGGCGCCACCGGCCAGGTCGGCGGGGTCGTCCTGCGGCTGCTGGCTCAGCGCGGCTTTCCGGTCGACGAGCTGCGGTTGTTCGCGAGCGCCCGTTCGGCCGGCACCACGATCGGGTGGCAGGGCCGCGAGATCACGATCGAGGACGCCTCGACGGCGGACGTCGCCGGCCTCGACCTCGCCATCTTCTCGGCGGGTGCCACGACCTCGCGGGCGCAGGCCCCTCGGTTCGCCGCGGCAGGTGTGACGGTCATCGACAACTCGAGTGCCTGGCGGATGGACCCGGAGGTCCCGCTGGTCGTCAGCGAGGTCAACGGCGACCAGGTCCGCAACGCCCCCAAGGGGATCATCGCCAACCCCAACTGCACGACGATGGCAGCGATGCCGGTGCTCAAGCCGCTGCACGACGAGGCCCAGCTGGTCCGGATGATCGCGAGCACCTACCAGGCCGTCAGCGGCTCGGGGCTCGCAGGTGTCGAGGAGCTCGCCGGACAGCTTGCGGCGGTCGGCGACAAGGCCACCGAGCTCGTCCACGACGGAGCGGCGCTGTCGTTCCCCGACCCGGTCAAGTACGTCGGCCCGATCGCCTTCAACGTGCTGCCCCTGGCGGGCGCGATCGTCGACGACGGGCTGTTCGAGACCGACGAGGAGCAGAAGCTCCGCAACGAGTCACGCAAGATCCTCGGCATCCCCGACCTGCGCGTCACCGGCACCTGCGTGCGGGTCCCGGTCTTCACCGGCCACTCGCTGTCGCTGTCGGTCGAGTTTGCGCGTGACATCACTGTGGCGCGTGCGCTCGAGCTGCTGGGGAACGCCCCTGGTGTGGTGGTCACGGACGTGCCGACGCCGCTGCAGGCCGCCGGCCAGGACCCCGCCTTCGTCGGACGGGTCCGCCAGGACGGCAGCAACGGACTGACGCTGTTCGTCAGCAACGACAACCTCCGCAAGGGCGCGGCCCTCAACGCCGTGCAGATCGCCGAGCTGCTGGTGTGACGTCGCCTGGGGACGACGACCCGACCCGGGCGGTGCCTTCTGTCGCCGTGATCGGCGGCCGCTATCGCCTCGACGTGCTCGTCGGACGCGGGGGCACAGCGGAGGTCTGGGCGGCCACGGACACCTCGCTGGACCGGACCGTCGCGCTCAAGCTGGTCACGGTCGCCCACGACGAGTCCGCCGCCCGCGCCGCCGACGAGGCGCGCACCCTCGCGCAGCTGTCCCACCCCAACCTCGTGCAGGTCTTCGACGCGGGCACGGACGGCGCCGGCCGCCCGTGGGTCGTCATGGAGTATGTCGACGGCGACACCCTCGGCGACGCCATGCGCAAGGGACCGCTCCCGATCGCCAAGGTCATCGAGATCGGGATCGCCGTCGCCGACGCGCTGGCGCACGTGCACGCGACCGGTCTCGTCCACCGGGACGTGAAGCCGGGCAACGTGCTGCTCGGCCGCGTCCCGAAGCTCACCGACTTCGGCATCGCACGACTCGTCGACGCCGCCAAGGTGACGACCACCGGCCTGATGGTGGGCACGGCCGCCTACCTCGCGCCGGAGCAGGTCGCCGGCGAAGCGATCGGACCCGCGGCCGACGTGTATGCCCTCGGCCTGCTCCTCCTCGAGGTGCTCACCGGCACCCGCGAGTACGAAGGCCCGCCTGTCGAGGCCGCCATGGCGAGACTGAGCCGCCCGCCGGTGATCCCGACGACGCTGCCCGCCGGCTGGGCCGAGCTGCTGGCCGCGATGACGGCTCGCGAGGCTGCCCAGCGGCCCACGGCGGCGCAGGTCGCGGCCGCGCTGCGCAACCTCGAGGCGGGTACGTCGATGACGACCGTCCTGCCCGCGGCCGCCGTGCCGGTGGGAGACCGCACCACAGTGATGCCGCGCACCGCCGCCGCACCCACGCCCGTCGCGGTCCGCTCCTCCTCGCGGCGCGGCTGGTGGGTCGTCGTGGCGCTCGCCGTCGTGCTTGCCGGCGTCGGCGGTGGCATCCTCGCCTCGCAGCAGAACAAGCCGACGCCGCACCAGATCCCGACCGTGAACGACAGCACCCCCGACAACATCAAGACGCCCCTGAAGAACCTCGTGGGCCAGGTGAACTCGCTGTGAGGCGCGTGGCGCCGCTGGCCGTCGCGGCACTGCTCGCGGCGTCGTGCAGCAGCGGACAGCTCTCGCTGAAGGACCAGCTCAAGGACGACACGGCCTCGCTCGTCGACGCGGTCAACCTGCAGGACGTCACCGGCGTGCACTCGGCAGCCGGAGCAATCACGACCGACGTGCGCAACCTGCAGTCCGCCAACCAGATCACGTCGGTGCGGGCCCAGCGGATCCTGGCCTACCTTGCCCAGGTGGAGACCAACGCCGACGGCCTCACAGCGCCCTCACCGACGCCGACCCCGACCGTGTCGGAGACTCCCAGTCCGACCCCGTCGCCGACCCCGAGCCCGACGCCGTCTCCCACACCGTCGCCGACGCCGAGCCCGACGCCCTCGCCGACCCCACCGCCTGTCACCGTGTCGACCAGCAGCCTTCCGACGCTGGGCCCAGGGCTGGTCGAGGCGTCCTAGGGCACTGTCAGCCCGAGGTGCCTGGCAAGGAAGTCGAGCTCTGCCCGCATCTGACGGATCCGCTCCTCGACCACCAGCGAGCCGTGACCCGCGTCGAACCGATAGACCTCGACGTCCTTGCCCAGACCCTCGGCTGCCTCGATCCAGTTGTCGATCTGCCGGATCGGGCAGCGCGGATCGTTGGCCCCGGCGAGGATCAGCACCGGCACCTGCACCTGGTCGACGTAGGTGATCGGCGAGCACCGCTCGTAGAGCTCCGGCAGATCCAGCGGGGAGCCACCGAACAGCGACCGGTCGAAGGCCCGCAACGGCTCCATCTCGTCCTCGTAGGCCGCGACGTAGTCGGCGACCGGGACGGCGGCGGAGCCGAGGTCCCACAGCTCGGGCTGCGTGCCGAGGCCCAACAGGGTGAGATAGCCGCCCCAGGACCCGCCTGCGAGCACCGTCTTGGAGGTGAGGCCGGACGACACCGCCCAGTCCCGGACCGCGGCGATGTCCTCGAGTTCCGTCAGGCCAGGCCGCCCCTCGATGGCGTCGCGCCAGGCCGCGCCGTAGCCGGTGGATCCGCGGTAGTTCACGTGCACGACTGCGCAGCCGAGGTCGACGAATGCTGCCCGGTCCGCGGCGAAGGCGTCGCTGTCGTGGTGCTGCGGCCCGCCGTGGACGAGGAACACCGTCGGGAAGGGCCCGTCGCCGTCAGGCGTCGCGACCAGCGCGTGGATCTGGCCGCCCGGCCCGTCGACATAGGCATCGGTCACCGGCACCGACGGTGGGGCGAGCGGCCCTGGCGCCTCGAGGACAGTGGCGCCGGTTGTCGAGCGGATGACGGCGGGGGAGGCCGACGACGACCATCGGTACTCGACGGAGCCGTCGGGCCGGGGGGTGCAGTCGACGATCGAGCCCTCGGACGGGCCCAGGCCCTCGACGGTCCCGTCGAAGCCGACCTGGTGCAGGGTCGCGCGGCCGCGGGCCTCGGAGAGCACGAGCAGCGCCGAGCCGTCGACGACGTACTCCGCTGTCAGGTCGCCTGGCAGGTCGACCTGCAGCCGGTCGACCTCGCCGGACTCGAGGTGCCAGAGCAGCGGTGCGGGGCGCCCGTCCTTCTCGTGCAGGGCCAGCACGGTCGAGCCGTCGGGGGAGAAGTCGATGCCGTGCAGCCCGAGCCCGGCGCCGTCCCACAGGTCACCGATCACCGCGCCGTCGACGGTGAGGACCCGCAGGGCGCGGTGCCGGGAGTCGCCGTGCTCGGAGTGCTCGATGAGCACGAGCCGGTCATCCCTCGACAGGGCGGCCACGTCGGCGTCGTCCTTCGAGGCGTAGAGCACCGAGGTGCCGGCCGGCCGGACGACGTAGATGGTCGAGCCGTCGTCCGTCGAGACCCCGACGACCGACAGCGTGCGGCCGACCTCGCAGCCCGCGCCGTACCCGGCGTGCACGCCAGGCGCGGCCTGCACCGCCTCGCCACCGTCGAACGGCTGCTTGTGCCAGGTGCCGAACTCATCGCCGTCGGAGTCGTCGAACCACCAGACCCAGGCGCCGTCCGGGGACAGCTGGCCGTCGGTCGTGCCGTTGGCACGTGAGGTCGCCTGAGCGGTCGCGCCCGTCGTCCTGTCCCAGGTGTAGAGCTCGAAGGTGCCGGTCGCGTTGCTGGCGTAGAGGCTCTTGTCGGGGGCGTCGTCCGCCCAGTCCGGGAGCGAGACGCGGGGAGCGCGGAACCGGTCTTCCCAGTCGCTCACAGCACCGTCCAGGACAGCGAGCCACCCTCGTCCTCGTAGGACATCTCGTCCAGGAAAGCCCTGGGGTTCAAGGCTTCTGCGGTCGCCAAGGCACCCGATCCCTCGACCTGCTGCGACGCCGCGACCAGAAAGCGCGCCGTGATCCCGTAGGCGTCCCGCACCTTCACCTGGACGCGCACCTCGTCGGTGCCGGCGCGCGCGACCGACCAGGTGGTCGACACCGTCTGGCCACGTGCCTGTTCGGTCGGACCCTCCGGCATCTTCTCGACCCGGCGTTCTAGCAACGGCTTCGTCAGCCGAAGCAGCGGGGCCGCATACGGCGAGAGCGGGCCCACGACCTGAGCCACCCTGGCAGCCCACGCCGGCGCGGCGATGCCGGTGCGCACGACCGCCTGCGGTTGGTGCAACGGCACCGTCAGCTCCTCGCCCCACGGCAGCCGTACGGCGTGCACGACTCCAGGGATCTCGAGTCGCCCGAGTCGTGGGCGCATCGAGGTGATCGCACCGAGACCGCTCCGCGCCGTGCCCCGGGTCGCTCCGCCGCCAGCCATGCCGTAGACGACGTCGACCTCGTCGGGGCGCCGACCGAGCTCCTCGGCGGCGACCGCGACCCCGAGGTCTCCCGGGATGTAGTCGAAGCCGCAGGCCGGGACGAGCGCCGGGCCGGTGTCGCGGTAGCGCCGGTAGACCTCGGCCATGAAGGCGGGCTCGCCGGTCGAGTCGACGTACGGCGTACCCGTGCGCACCGCCGCTTCGACGGCGGGCCAGCCGTGCAGGGCGAAGGGCCCGACGCAGGTGATGAGCACCTCCGCCCCGGCGAGGAAGCTGTCCAGGGACGACGGGTCGGCGAGGTCGACCACGTGCCGCTCGCCGGTGGACGGGACGTCGGCCAGCCGGGCCTTCGAGCGGCCGCCGACGCGGTGCGGGATGCCCTTGCGCTCGAGCTCGGCGGCTGCGAGCCGCCCCGTGTAGCCGGTGGCGCCCAGCAGGGCGACGATGCGGGTCATGAGCGGAGCCTATTCGGGCTTGGGTGGCACCTTTGCGATGCCGATAGGGAGACGGTGAACCCGCTGGAAGAGCTCGCCGCCGCTGCCTATGAGGACGTCGCGATCACCGAGGTGATCCGTCCCGCCGCCATCCTGCCCGAGTCGGCCGCCCGCGTCGTGCTCGTCGAGCTCGCGCTGCGCGACGTGCGCAACGACGGCCAGTGGTGGAGCAGCCCGACCATGTGGCGCCGTTACGACCGCCCCTGGGACGAGCTCGACGCACCGGGCACCTCGGAGCTGATCGGCAGCCTGCAGGTCACCTACGGCACACCCACGAAGTACGCGATCACCGTCTACCGGGCCACTGTCACCCCTTTCGGTGCCCAGCACGGCTGGACCGTGGAGGACCTCTGCGACGAGGCGCTCGGGTTCGGCGGCTACAGCCTCGCCGACTGCCCGCGCGCCGACCTCACCCCGCCGCCCAAGCCGTTTCACATGGACTAGGGACACGCGCTCCACAGACCGGCGTGCTCACGGCGAGCTGCTGCGAAGGCGACGTCGAGCTCGGCGGCCAACGAGGCGTTCTCGTGCCGGAACGCGGTGAGGTACCTGGCGTTCGCATATCCGTGCCGCGCCAGGAAGACGTTGAGGTTCGTGCCGTCGGCGAGGTAGACCACCGCGACGCTGCGACCATAGCTGTCGGTCGTGTAGACGTCGGCCCGAAAACCCTTGCGCACCAGGCGTTTGCGCTCTGCGCTGGCGGTCTGCCCATAGCACTCGCTGAGCTCGGGCGTGTTCACCAGGCCAAGCCGGTACTCCCGACCGGACGTGTCCTTCCAGGAGTCGCCGTCACCGTGGGCGGCGGCGTGCAGCAGTCCCGTGCTCTGGACCGAGGTGTGGAGCGAAACCGACCCGCCGGAGCACCCGGCGACGAGGAGCACGGCGAGCAGCAGCGAGCGCGTCATGCCTTCTTGCGGGGGATCTTCACCACGCCCTTGTCGAGGTCGACGCCCGGCGGGTCGGCCTCGCTGTCCTGCTGGTAGGCCGTGTTGGCCATCCGGCGCTGCTCGTCGGCGACATGCTTCACGCCCGGCGAGAAGACGGTCATGAGCTCGCCCAGGGCACCCGTCGCGCCGCCCTTGGGCTGCGCCTGGAGCTTCTTCCAGCGCTTGTCGCGCCGGGCCTGCTCCTGCTCGTCGGTCACCCCACGAGCGTAGGCGCCGGTGCCGACGTGCGGGCGGCTTCGCGCGCGCTGAGCCAGGCATAGCCCCGCCGTCGCATCGGCTGCTCCACGACGCGGTGCAGCGTCCAGGCCGCCGCCAGCGCGAGGAGGACGCCGAGGACGTTCGTCAGCACGGCGTCGTCACCGCTCATGCGACGGCTCGCGTGCAGCGCGAGCACGTGCACGAGGTAGAGGCAGTAGCTGATGTCGCCGAGCCAGATCAGCACGCGGGAGCGGCCGAGCACACCGCCCGGGGTCACGACCAGAGCCGCGATGAGCAGCGTGGCCGGCACCGCGACCAGCGGCCCGAGCAGCACTTGCTGGGGGCCGCCGTCGCTCTCGAGGAGCACCCCGGTCACGACCAGTCCGGCCAGGAAGAGCGGTACGGCGAGCCGGCGCGCACTCACGTGGAGCGTGGGCATCCGGCCGTGCAGCGGCAGGCGGAACGCGAGCGCCGCGCCCAGGAGCAGGGCCGAAGGACGGCCGGCGGGGAAGTAGTTCCACCACCCGGCGGCGTGGGGGAAGCCGACGGAAACCACCTCCGAGAGCAGCCAGGCACCGACGTACGCCGCGACGCAGCAGGCTGCCGCACGCCGCGCGGGCAACCGGCAGAGCACGACGACCAGTGCGGGCCAGAGCAGGTAGAACTGCTCCTCCGCGGCGAGCGACCAGGTGATGTGAAACGGGCCGGGGCACGACGCGGCGGCGCCGATCGGCAGGTCCATGGTGTGCGTGGCGGCCAGCGCGAGGCAGCCGCCGGCGTTGCCGATCACCAGAGCCCAGGCGGCCAGTCCGACCAGCGTGATGCCGAGCGCGGGCAGCAACCGCGCGGCCCGGCGCCCGAGGAAGTAGCCCCAGCGGCGCGCACCGAACGGCCGGAGCTCGAGCAGCACGTGCGTGATGAGGAAGCCCGACAGGACGAAGAACACGTCCACGCCGAACAGCCCGACGCTGAGGTGCTGGACGTGCGCGTGCGCGACGACGACCAGTGCAACGGCCACGCCACGCAGGCCGGTGAGGGCGCGAATGCGCCCCGGCAGGGGACGGGTCACGGCTCGCCCCTTCTCCGACAGCCCGCGTCGGCATTTGGTCGGGGTGACAGGATTTGAACCTGCGGCCTCTACGTCCCGAACGTAGCGCGCTACCAAGCTGCGCCACACCCCGATGAAACTGGGCACCAGCGTAGCGGACTCCCGCACTAGCCTTCGTGGCCATGGGAGCCCTCAAGGACCAGCTGCAATCCGATCTCACGGCCGCGATGAAGGCGCAGGACGAGCTCGTCCGCGCGACCTTGCGGATGGTGCTGACGGCCATCGGCAACGAGGAGGTCGCGGGGGCGTCGGCACGGGCGCTCACCGGCGACGAGGAGCTCAAGGTCGTCGCCCGCGAGGCCAAGAAGCGGCGCGAGGCGGCAGAGGCGTTCACCTCCGGCGGCGCCGCCGAGCGGGCGGCGCGCGAGCTCGCCGAGGAGCGGGTCATCGCTGCCTACCTGCCCGCCCAGCTGTCCGACGACGAGCTGTCGGCGCTGGTCGCTGAGGCGATCACCGAGTCGGGCGCCAGCGGGGCACAGGCGATGGGTCAGGTCATGAAGGTCGTGAACCCGAAGGTGGCCGGTCGCGCCGAGGGTGGCCGGGTCGCGGCGGCGGTCAGAGCGGCACTCGCCGGCAGCTAAGGGGTCTTGGACGGCGCGGCACTGGCCGACGGCTTCGGCTGGTGCGTCGGCTTGGGCTTGCCTGTCGGGGGCGGGTTCTGCGTCGCGGTCGGGGACGCGGTCACGACTGGTGCCAGGCCGTTGGAGGGCACGATCGTGATGACGGACCCTGCCGGTGCCTGGCCGGCCGGTGACACGGTGGCGATGACGCCCGCAGGCACGGGCGCGGCATTGACGGCCGGCGCGACCTTGACCTGGAAGCCGGCGGTGCGCAGCTGCACCTCCGCGTCGGCGGTGCGCAGCCCGACCACGTTGGGGACGGGCGTGAGAGGCCCGGTGCCCCCGCTCCCGAGAAGCGGTGGCATCGGCGCGACCGCGACGCCCTGGAGCGCCGCGCTCATTAGCTCGGCGAAGATCGGTGCGGCGACGGTGCCGCCGAAGATCGCCCGGCGCGGCGCACCGTTGATGCTGATGCTCGCCATCGACGTCGGGGTGCTCTTGCCCATCCAGACCGCGGTGGCCAGCTGGGGCGTGTAGCCGATGAACCAGGCGGCCTTCTCCTCGTTGGTGGTCCCGGTCTTGCCGGCGACGGGGCGACCGATCGACGCGCCGGCTCCTGTGCGGGCAGCCAACGGCCCGTCGACGACGCCGCGCAGGATCGAGGTGACCTTGTCGGCGACGGCGGGCTCGAGCACCTGCTTGCACGACTGCGGGTCGGGCTGCGGCTCGAGCTGCTTGACGCCGCGGCTGTCCGTGATGGACAGGATCGGGTCCGGCGGGCAGTACATGCCGTGCGCGGCGAACGTCGCGTACGCGCCTGCCATCGCGAGCGGGCTGTAGCCGTGCGGGCCCGCCGCCCCGAACACGAAGGCCGGCACGTGCTGGATGTGGTCGCCGGCAAAGGTGCCGTCGACGTCGCGCACCCCCAGCGACTCCGCCAGGGCGACCGGGGCGTCGACCCCGGTCCGCTCCTCGAGCTGGATGAACCAGGTGTTCACGGAGGCCCAGGTCGCGGTGACCATGTCGAACGTGCCCGACTCCGAGTCACCCGCGTTCGAGGGGCCGCAGCCGCTGGGAGTCGGGTAGGGGAAGGCCTTCGGGCAGTAGCGCTGGGGCGCGTAGAGGGTCAGCGACGGCGAGATCCCCATCTGCAGTGCCCGGGCCAGCACGAACGCCTTGAACGTCGACCCGCCCTGGAAGCCACGGGAGCCGCCGATCGCGAAGTTGACCTTGGTCTGGCCCTTGCCGGTGCCGTAGTCGCGGTTGACGGCCATCGCCTTGATCTGCCCCGTGCCCGGCTCGACGGTGTCGGCGACCGCGAGGACGCCGGAGGGGTCGTCGGGCGGCACCTTGTCGCGTACCGCCTTGTCGGCGGCCGCCTGGACGACGGGATCGAGGGTGGTCGTGATCGTGAGGCCACCCGAAAGCAGCTGCTGCTGGCGCTCCTGCTTCGTCGACCCGAGGAAGGCACCAGCTGGGCTGTACCAGAGGTAGCGGAGCAGGTAGTCGCAGAAGAAGGGCGCGGTCTGGGCTGCCTCGCACCCCGACTGCGAGTTGGGTGTCCGGACCAGCCCGACGGGCTCGCTGATCGCCTTGGCCCGCTGGGTGGCCGTCAGGTAGCCGAGCGCCACCATGCGGTCGAGGACGACGTTGCGACGCGTGATCGACGCCTTCAGGTGGTTGCTTGGGTCGTAGCTGTTGGGGTTCTGGACCATTCCGGCGAGCATCGCTGCCTGCCCGACGGTGAGCAGCGCGGCTCGCCGGCCGAAGTAGTGCTGAGCCGCCGTACCGATCCCGTAGACGCCGCTGCCGTAGTAGGCGATGTTGAGGTAGCCCTCGAGGATCTGCTGCTTGGTCATGTGCTGCTCGAGGTAGAGCGCGTAGCGCGCCTCCTGCAGCTTGCGCTTCACCGACCGCTGGACGGCGGCCTTCTGCCCGGCCGCGGTGTCCGCGGTCTCGATGAGCAGGTTCTTCACGTACTGCTGCGTCAGGGTCGAGCCGCCCTGCGTCGAGCCCGAGCTCGAGTTGTGCAGGACCGCGCGCAGGGTGCCCTTCACATCGATGCCGTGGTGCTCGTAGAAGCGGCTGTCCTCGATGGCGATGAGCGCGTCCTGGGCGACCTGGGGCACCTGGGAGAGCTTCACGGCCACCCGGTTCTCCGTGAACAGCGTCGCCAGGACGGTGTGTCCGTCCCGGGCCAGGATCTTCGTGGCCTGCGGCAGCACGAGCGCGGGCGGCTTCTCCGGCTTGAGCTGGTCGGCGGCGGACTTGGAGGCCAGTCCCAGGCCCCCGATGAGCGGGAACGTGAGCCCCGCGACGCACACGCCGGCGATCACGCAGAGCACCAGGGCGAACGCGATGCGCACCAGTGCCGGGGGGTTCCGCACCCGTCGAGCGTACGTCCCGGGCTACCCCGTCGGCGGGATGTCCGTTCCGCCCCGTATGACCAGAAGGAACTAGGAGCCACTGGTCCTTTCGTGTCCTGCCCCTTGGCCGTCCGCTTTCTACGGTTTGGCAAGTCACACGCAGCGTCCGCCCTCAGACCTTGGACCAGCCTTGAACATGCGCAGCCCTGAGACCATCCATGACTGGACCTCGCTCGCGTCGTGCAACACGACCAACCCGGACGAGCTCTTCGTGACCGGCGCCGCCCAGAACCGTGCCAAGGCCATCTGCATGGGCTGCCCCGTCCGCACCGAGTGCCTGGCCGACGCTCTCGACAACCGCGTCGAGTTCGGCGTCTGGGGCGGGATGACCGAGCGCGAGCGCCGAGCCCTGCTGCGCCGCCGGCCCGACGTCCGGTCCTGGAAGCAGCTGTTCGCCAGCGCTCGCTCCGCCGACGCGGTCTAGGAAGCCAGCTCCGCACCCACGGCCCGGAGCCCGTCCAGGTCGTGCACGTCGCCCGGCAGCGCTCCCACCTCGACCACCGGCACCTTCGGGTGGGCGGAGGTGAACCGCTCGCGCAGCCGGGCTTCGCGCTGGGCCACTTCGACGCGTTCGGCGTGCAGTCGCAGCACTCCCGCCGTCAGCGGGTCGGCGCCCACTGCGGCATCGAGGGCCTTGTGCGCGGTCAGGCTCGCAGCCGTCGTGCGATGGACCCGGTTCACGACCAGACCGGCGAGCGGCATCCGCTCCGCGGCGAGCCGCTCGGCGAAGTATGCCGCCTCCCGCAGCGCGTCCCGCTCCGGCGCGGCGACGACGAGGAAGGACGTGCCGGGGTCCTTGAGCAGGTCGTAGGTCGCCTGCGCGCGCTCCCGGAAGCCGCCGAACATGGTCTCCAGCGCGCCCACGAACTGGCTGACGTCCTGCAGCACGGAGGCGCCGATGATCCTGGTGATGGCGTTGGTGAAGACGTTGAAGCCCACCGTCACCACCTTGAGGTAGGCCTTGCCGCCCGCCTTCGCGGGCGCCAGCAGCACCTTGACGAGCCGACCGTCGAGAAACGTCGTGAGGTGGTCGGGTGCGTCGAGGAAGTCGAGCGCCGACCGGGTCGGCGGGGTGTCGACGACGATGAGGTCCCACGTGCCAGACGCCTTGAGCTGCGCGAGCTTCTCCATCGCCATGTACTCCTGCGTGCCGGCGAAGGAGCTCGAGAGGGCCTGGTAGAAGGGATTCTTGAAGATCTGCTCGGCCTTGTCGGGCTCGGCATGCGTCAGGACGATCTCGTCGAAGGTCCGCTTCATGTCGAGCATCATCGCGTCGAGCTCGCCGTCGATCCCCTTGACCTCGCGGGGCGTGTTGTCGAGCTCGGTGAGGCCCATCGACTGGGCCAGCCGTCGCGCGGGGTCGATGGTGAGCACCACCGTCCGGCGCCCGCGTTCGGCAGCTCGCACGGCGAGGGCGGCAGCTGTCGTCGTCTTCCCGACCCCGCCCGAGCCGCAGCACACGATGATCTTGGCGGTGTCGAGCAGGTCGTCGATGGCGAGGCTCATGCCAGGCCCTGCGCCTTCAGCGCCGACGCGAGCTCGTAGAGACCACCGAGGTCAACGGCGTCGGGCAGCAGCGGCAGCTCGTAGGTCGGCCGCTCCAGGTGCGCCAGCGCGTCCCGGCCGCGCTCCTCCAGGGCGGCCCGGGCCGCGAACTCCCCCGCCTCGGACAGCAGCGCTGGTGCCAGCGCGGTGTCGACACCGACTGCCGTCAGGCCCTTGGTCAGACGGTCCCCCACCGCCCCCGCTTCGACCGCGGCCAGGTCCTCCGGCGTGAGGAACGGCGAGCGGACCATGTTGACGATCACCCCGCCGACGGGAAAGCCCTCCCGGCTGAGCTCCTCGATCGCTTCGACCGTCTCCTGCACGGGCATCTCCTCGAGCAGGGTCACGAGGTGCACTACCGTCTGCACGCTCTTGAAGACCGCCATCACGCCGTCGCTCTGCGCCTTGAGCGGGCCCACCTTGGCCAGGTTGCCGACCTCGTGCGTGATGTTGAGGAAGCGGGTGATGCGGCCGGTGGGCGGCGCGTCGACGACCACCGCGTCGTAGTAGCGGCCGCCCCGGCGGCCCGCGCGGGTCGTCACCTCCTTGATCTTGCCGGTGAGGAGGACGTCCTTGATGCCGGGTGCGATCGTCGTCGCGAAGTCGATCGCGCCGATCTTGCGCAGCGCGCGCGCCGGCAGTCCGGTCGGCGACAGCTTGTAGAACATGTGCAGGTAGTCCAGCAGCGCCTGCTCCGTGTCGACGGCGAGCGCGTGGACGTCGCCGCCACCCTGCGCGACCGCGACCTTGGTCTCCTGGTAGGGCAACGGCGGGCGGTCGAACAGCTGCGCCAGACCCTGCCGGCCCTCGACCTCCATCAGCAGCACCTGCTTGCCGCCCGCGGCGAGTGCCAGCGCGAGCGCGGCCGCCACGGTGGTCTTGCCGGTGCCCCCCTTGCCCGTGACGACGTGGAGCCGCGCCGCGGGGAAGTCGGACATGATCCGAGCCTAGGCCGCCTCGGCCGGCGAGCGCGCGGCCATCTGGAAAGCGTGCATGTCGGAAGCAGTGGGGTGCAGGAAGTCGGCTCGACAGGGCGAAGACCCTGTATGTGACACGGGCCACACCCCGTGCCGGTACGGAGGAACTACCGCATGCTCACCCCAGTACCCCAGCCCACCTGGCGCGGCCGCGCGGAGTGCCAGCGCACCAACGCCGTGCACTTCTTCGCGCCCGCCCACTTCGAGCGCAAGGACGAGAAGGACCTCCGGGAGGGCCAGGCCCGTGCGCTGTGCCGCGCCTGCCCGGTCCAGAAGGCCTGTCTCGAGTACTCCCTGACCGTCCAGGAGCCGCACGGCATCTGGGGCGGCCTCAACGAGCTCGAGCGTCGCCGGCTGCTCCGCAAGCGGGCCGCCGAGGCCCAGCAGCGCACCGCCTGATCGCCGCCTCCTAGTCTCGCTCCCATGGACACGTGGGAGTACATGACGGCGCCGCTGCTCATCCATGCGACGAAGCAGATCCTCGACAACTTCGGCGCCGACGGCTGGGAGCTCGTCCAGGTGGTGCCCGGGCCCAACCCTGAGCAGCTGGTCGCCTACTTCAAGCGGCCCAAGGCATGAGCAGCCTGGCGCGGTTGACCGAGCTCGGGATCGAGCTGCCGTCGGTCGTCCCCCCGGTCGCCGCGTACGTGCCGGCGGTGCGCACCGGCTCGCTGGTCTACACCAGCGGCCAGCTTCCGATGGCCGGCGGCGTCATGGCCCAGACCGGCCTGGTCGGTGGTCCCGTCACGGCCGAGCAGGCCAAGGACCTCGCACGCACCTGCGCCCTCAACGCGCTCGCCGCGATCGACGCCCTCGTCGGCCTCGACAACGTCACGCGGGTCGTCAAGGTCGTCGGCTTCGTGGCCAGCGCACCCGGCTTCACCGGCCAGCCCGGTGTCGTCAACGGCGCGTCCGAGCTGCTCGGCGACGTCTTCGGCCCAGCCGGCGTGCACGCCCGCTCCGCCATCGGGGTGGCGGCCCTGCCGCTGGACGCCCCGGTCGAGGTGGAGCTCATCGTCGAGGTCGCGTGATGACGAGGGAGGCCTAGTGGACCTCAGCGAGCTCGAGGACCTCGCGCGCGCCTTCGCGCGCGGTGACAAGGTGCCGAACGCGCCCCGGCATGCCTCGACCGTGGTGCTGCTCCGCGATGCCGACGGCGGCCCGGAGGCCTACCTGCTGCGCCGCGTGAAGGGGATGGCCTTCGCGGGTGGCATGCACGTCTTCCCCGGCGGTTCGGTGGACCCCGACGACGAGGACGCCGCCATCCGCTGGGCGGGACCGTCGGCCGCGCAGTGGGGCGAGTGGTTCCGGGCCGACGAGCGGCTGGCGCGGGCGCTGGTGTGCGCTGCGGTGCGAGAGACCTTTGAGGAGTGCGGGGTCCTGCTGGCAGGCGAGTCCGCCGACCACCTGCTCGAGGACGTCAGCAGCGACGAGTGGGAGGCCGAGCGGGTCGCGCTCGAGTCCCGCGCGCAGTCGCTCTCGCAGCTGCTGGAGCGGCGCGGGCTCGTCCTGCGCACCGACCTGCTGCGGCCCTACGCGCACTGGATCACCCCCGAGATCGAGCCCAAGCGGTTCGACACCCGGTTCTTCCTGGCGGAGATGCCCGCCGGTCAGGCCTGCCGGGCCGTCGGCGGGGAGGCCGACGAGCGGATCTGGATCCGGCCGCAGCTGGCCATCGAGGAGGGCTTGCGGATGCTGCCGCCGACCCACAACAGCCTGCAGCAGCTCGTCCACTACCCCGACGTCCGGACGGCGCTCGACGACCCGCGCGAGGTGACGCTCGTCGCACCGAAGATGGTCGTCATGCCCGACGACACCGTGAAGTTCGTCGTCCCCGGCGACCTCGACTACCCGACGTCGGACCCGCGCACCTCATGAGGCAGGTCACCGAAACGGCCGCCGTCGTCCTCGCCCCCAACCCGGGGCCGATGACTCTCGACGGCACGAACACCTGGGTGCTCCGCCAAGCCGGGTACGAGGGCTGCGTGATCGTCGACCCCGGCCCCCTGCACGAGGAGCACCTCGCCGCCGTCGCCGCACAGGGACCCGTCGACGTGGTGCTGCTGACGCACGGCCACTACGACCACAGCGAGGGGGCGGCCCGGTTTGCCGAGCTGACCGGTGCCAAGGTCCGCGCTCTCGACCCTGCGATGCGGCTGGGCGACGAGGGCCTGGCCGAGGGCGACGTCGTGCGAGGCGGCGGCCTGGAGATCCGGGTGATGCAGACCCCCGGCCACTCCAGCGACTCGCTGTGCTTCGAGCTCCCGGACGCTGTGCTCACCGGCGACACGATCCTCGGACGTGGCACGACCGTGGTCGCCCATCCGGACGGTGTGCTCGCCGACTACCTCGAGTCGCTGCAACGGCTGCAGGAGATGGGCGACCGCACCGTGCTGCCCGGACACGGCCCGGAACTGCTGTCCGCCGGCGATGCCGCGGTGATGTACCTGGCCCACCGCGAGATGCGCCTCGAGCAGGTGAGGGCGGCGGTCGCCGCGGGCGCGTCGACCCCGCGCGCGGTCGTCGAGGTCGTCTACGCCGACGTGGACCAGGTCCTGTGGTTCGCGGCCGAGCTGTCGGTGCGCGCCCAGCTGGACTACCTCTCGACATGACCTGCCCTGTGTGCGGGACGCCGCTCGTACCGGGTGCACGCTTCTGCTTCCACTGCGGGACGGCGCTGCAGGAGACGTTGACGGAGGGCGAGACCGAGCGCCGCATCGTCACCGTCCTGTTCGGCGATCTCACCGACTTCACCAGCTGGGCAGAAGATCTCGACCCCGAGCGGGTGGGTGTCGTCACCGACCGCGTGCTGGCGAGCCTCGCCGGGATCGTCACCGAGTTCGGTGGCCACGTCGACAAGCTGGTCGGCGACGGCCTGATGGCCGTCTTCGGCGCCCCCACCGCGCACGAGGACGACGCCGAGCGTGCCGTGCGTGCCGCCGCGCGGATGCAGACTGTCGTACGCCGACTCGTGGCAGAGGAGTCCGGAGGCGGCCGTCAGCTCGGCCTGCGCGTCGGCCTCAACACCGGCCAGGTCATCGCCGGGGTCCAGGCGCAGCTGTCCTACACAGTCGTCGGCGACACCGTGAACACCGCGAGCAGGCTGTCGGACTCGGCCGGACCGGGGGCCGTCGTCGCAGGTCGGGACACCGCCCTCGCGACCATGCCCATCGCGTCCTGGAGAGCCCTGCAACCCTTGCGGCTCAAGGGAAAGCGCGAACCTGTGGAGGCTTTCGAGCTGACGGGTCTCCGGCCTGCGGGGGCGACCAGGCTGGGCCTGGGCGACGAGGCGCCCTTCCTCGGACGGGACGCGGAGCTCGGACTGCTCATCGGGCGGGCGAACGACGCGCTCGACCGCCGTACCCCTCGTACGGTGCTTGTCACGGGCGAGGCGGGCGTGGGCAAGACTCGGCTCGCCCAGGAGCTGACCCGCTTCATCGGGGAGCTCCCGGACGCCCGGGTGCTGTGGGGGCGCAGCGCGCCGTACGGCGAGGGACGAGACCTTGCGGCCGTGGCCGAGATGGTGCGGACCGCCTGCGGCATCGAGGACAGCGACGAGGTGGAGACGGCCCGTGAGCGGGTCGCGAGGGTCGTGGCCCGGCTCGAGCGCGAAGGGCGGCTCGAGCTCCCGTCCCACCTGGAGGAGTCCCTCCGGCTGCTGCTCGGCCTCGAGGACCTCGACCTCGGCGCGCCGCGCGACCGCGCCACCCCCGGAGCGCCGGTCGGGGGCGACCGGGTGCGCGAGGCGGTGGCGGAGCTGTTCACGGCGCTGGCGCGGGAGGGCCCGCTCGTGCTGGTGCTCGACGACTTGCACTGGGCGACGCCGACGATGGTCGACGGGCTGCTCCACGTCGCCCGGCGGGTGCATGGCGGCGTGCTGCTCGTCGCCCTCGGCCGCCTCGACATGCTCGGCGTCCCGGGTCGTCCCGAGTGGTGGATGGGCCTTCCCGAGGCCGAGCTGCTGCCGCTGGCGCCGCTGGAGGAGAGCGCGACCGAGCGGCTGCTCCGGGCCTACCTCGGGACGCAGGACGTCGATGACGACGTGAGTGAGGCACTGCTGTCCCGGGCACAGGGCAACCCCTTCTTCCTGGCCGAGCTGCTGCACCTGCTCGTCGACCGCGGCGTCCTGCAGCACGGTGAGCACGGCTGGGTGCTCAACGGGCAGCTGCCCGACGACGTGCTGCCGGCGGGTGTGCAGGCGGTGCTCGCCGCCCGCATCGACGACCTCGACGGTCCCACCAAGGGAGTTCTCCGGGACGCGAGCGTGGTGGGCCTCCGCGTGACGCTCCCGGCCCTCGAGGCAGTCGGACGGGCCTCGGGCCACGGCGATCCCGAGGTGGTCCGGCAGGCGGTCGCCACCCTGGTCGACCGGCGGCTGCTCGAGGAGGACGACGACGCCTACCGCTTCGCCCACACGCTGGTGCGCGACGTCGCGTACGCCGGTCTCGCCAAGGTCGACAGGGCCCGCCGGCACGCCGCCGTCGCCGCCTGGGCGCAGGACGCGACGGCGCGCAGCGCGCAGGCAGACGTCATCAGCGCCTCGCAGGGGGAGCGCGCGGTGCGGCTCGCGGCCGAGATGGGACTGCCGCCGGAGGACCCATCGTGGGGGGCCCGCGGCGTCGCCTTCGCGGCCCTCGCCCGGCTGGCCCAGCTGGCGCTCGGTCGCGACGACAACACCCAGGCCGAAGCGGTGCTCGCGCGGGCCTTGGCCCTGAGCGGTGCCGACTTCGGCGAGCCGCTGCCCGACGACCTGCTCGTGCCGGTGCGGGTGGCGCACGCACAGGCGCTCGCCGCCCTCCACCGGCTCGAGGAGGCGGAAGCGGAGCTCGTCCCCGCGCTCGACGGGCCCGAGGACGCCATCCGGGCCGGCGCACTGCTGGTCCTCGGCGAGGTGCGCCGCAAGAGGGGCGACCTGTCCGGGGCGCGGAAGGCCTTCGTCTCGGCCCTTGCCTCCGCCGCAGCCTCCGGCGTCGAGCGGCTGTCCGGCGAGGCGCTGCGGCAGCTCGGCCTCCTCGACTACTTCGACGGTCGGCTGGGCGACGCCGAGCAGCGCTTCGAGGAGGCGCACGCACTCGCCACCCAGGTCGGTGACGAGCGCGGTGCCGGCTGGGCGCTGCAGCACCTGGCGTGGAGCGCGACGACCCGCGGTGACTACTCCCGCGCCGACGAGGCGCTCGACGCCGCGGCCGAGGTGTTCGCGAGGCTGGAGGACACCGGGGGCCTGGCGTGGGTCGCCGGCACCGAAGGGTTCGTGCGCGCCCTGGAGGGCCGGTACGCGGAGGCCCGCGACCTGGCTCGCTCGCTGCTGCCGGTCGGGGAGCAGAACAACGAGCGCTGGGGCGTAGCCGCGCTGCTGACGATCGACGCCATCGCTGCAGCCGAGCTCGGTGACGTCGTGGTGGCGGCCAGCGAGGCGGAGCGGGCGCGGGCACGGTTCGCTGAGGTCGGTGACACCTGGGGGCAGTCGCTGGCGCTCTGCGCTGCCGGTATCAGCGCCCGCGGCGCCGACCTGCCCGATCGGGCGGTGGCCTTCCTCGAGCAGGCCGTCGACCTGGCGGAGCGTGGCGGCCATTCGCTCAACGCCGCCCTCGCCATGGTCGCCCTCGGCTGGTCGCAGCTGGACCGCGGCCGCCTCGACGCCGCAGAGGCCTGCGTCTGGAAGGTCGGGGCGGCCCTGTCCGGGCTCGACCTCGAACCGCACGCCGCGCTCGGCGCCCGGGTGCTGCTCGCCCAGGTGCTGCGCCGGCGCGGCCAGCTCGAGGAAGCGGTGGCCGAGCTCGATGCCGCCCTCGACGCCGCCAGCGAGGCGCCCGGGCTGCTGTTCCCCCGGCGGCAGGCCCTCGCGCACCGGGCGGGGACACTGCTCGAGCTCGGCCGCGACGACGACGCCCTCGCCTCGGCACGTGCTGCCGTCGCGACACCGGCCGAGGACGTCCGCTCGCAGGTGCTCGCCTTGCGCGCCCTCGGGACCTGCCTGCGCGCCCGGGGCGACGAGCCGGCCGCTCTCATGGCACTCACGCAGGCGCTCCAGATCTCCCGCTCGACGGGGCAACGGTCGGAGGTCGCCGCGAGCGAGCGCGCCCTCGCCGCCCCTCGACCCCTGCACCACGGACGTCGGGAGGATGGCGCATGACGAGCCTGCTCGAGGCACCCGCCGATTGGGTGACGCTGCGCGCAGAGACGCCCGAGGGCCCGCCCGTCGTGGTGCTCATCGACCGCGCGATTGCGACCACCGTCCCGTACGACGTGTTCACCCTGCAGGTGGCCATCGCCCTACCGCTGGGCGTGACCCGCGACGGGCTGCCCGCCGAGTCCGACCAGGCCAACCTGCGCGTGCTCGAGCAGGGGATGGTCGACGCGGCTGCCGGTGAGGCCCGGCTCGTCGCGGTCATGACGCTGGAGGGCGTGCGCGAGTGGATGTTCTACGCGCGCACGACCGAGTGGTGCCGGCCGTTCGTCGACGCGGGGCTCTCGGTGAAGTATGCGGAGGACCCGACGTTCAGCGGTCTGCTGGAGCTAGCGGGCACGCCGGGCTAGGCGTTCGCTGTCCAGGATCGTCAGGGCGCGGGAGTCGACCCGTACCCAGCCGCGTGACGCGAAGTCGGCGAGCGCCTTGTTGACGGTCTCGCGGGAGGCACCGACGAGCTGGGCGAGCTCCTCCTGGGTGAGGTCGTGGTGCACCCGCAGGCCGTCCGGCTCCTCGGAGCCGAACCGCTCGGAGAGCGCCAGCAGCTGCTTCGCGACCCGGCCGGGTACGTCGGTGAAGATGAGGTCGGCCAGGGCGTCGTTGGTCCGGCGGAGGCGGCGGGCGAGGACGCGGAGCAGCTGTTCTGCGATCTCCGGGCGGTCCGTGATCCAGGGCCGAAGGTCCTTGTGGGCCAGCGAGGCCAGCCGTGCGTCGGTCACGACGGTGGCGGTCGCGGTGCGCGGGCCGGGGTCGAACAGCGACAGCTCGCCGAACATGTCCGACGGGCCCATCACCGAGAGCATGTTCTCGCGGCCGTCGGTGGCGCGGCGGCCGATCTTCACCTTGCCCGCCAGCACGATGTACAGCGTGTCGCCCTGCTCGCCCTCGGCGAAGACCGTCTCGCCGCGGCCGTAGTCGCCGTGCTCCAGTGACGCCGCCACGGCTTCAGCCGCCTCTGCCGCGATGCCCTGGAAGAGCCCCGCGCTTGCCAGGACCTCGTCCACCGTGCGTGCCTCCCCGTTCCGTGGTCGTAGGCAGTCTGTCAGATCAGATCACTGCTGACGCGTACGCCCGGGCAACAGTCGCGACAACCTGCGACGACGCCAGTAGCGCTCGAGGGCGGGCGCGTAGCCCTCGCTGACGAAGGTCTCCACCTCGTCGGGTCGGGCGGTCTCGAGGAACGTCTCGAGCTGGTCGTTGACCACTGACTCTGCTCGCAGTGGCCGCTCGACCCGCTCCATCGCCAGCATCAGACCGAGCAGTGCCAACGGCAGCAGCAGACCGAGCAGGAGGAACGACACGCGGCGACGCTACGCCACCTGCCCGCGCCTGGACTGCGACGGCAGCGCCGTCAGGCACAGGTGGGGCTCGTCGCGGTAGCGCGCGATGAGCTCCGACGTCGCCTCACCGAGGCGGACGTGCAGGGCGTGGCGGTACGACGACAGCTGCTGCTCAGCGTCGTCCAGGTCGATCTCGAGGGCGGCGAGCGCGACCGTGTCGAGCGGGTCGACCTGGCGCTCCCAGAGCGCGGCGAGGTCGGGAAGCGGCGGGATGTCGTCGGTGGCCAGCACCTCGACGAGGGCACGCCGGCCGGCGCCGACGCGGGCGTCGGTGAGCACCGGCTTGAGGTTCTCGGAGAGCAGGTCACTGCCGGCGCGGACGACGTCCAGGCGCGCCTGGATGATGCGGCGCCAGTAGGAGACGTTGGACTCCTCGGCGGTCAGTGCGGTGCGGTAGTCGCGGAGCCCGTCCAACGACAGGTGCGCGTGCTGTTCGGTGCGCTTCGGCTCTGGACGCACCTGCTGCTTGCGCGCGACCTGCTGGACCTGCTCCATCGCCTGACCTCTCATCGTCGTCACTCTCTGTGATCGACACAAGGAGCGTCGTCAGGAAGTCCCGGTTCCTTGAGCGGCATCACCGGAACGGGCGAGTGCCCACCTCCCTCACTAGGGTGAGGGGTATGGCAGCCCCAGTGGAGGAGACGGGGCCGACCAGCAGGCTCGCGCTCACCCGGCGGGCGCGCCGCACCAACAAGGAGCTCACCGCCCTCTACCCGCAGGCGCACTGCGAGCTCGACTTCACGACCCCCCTCGAGCTGTGCGTCGCGACCATCCTGAGCGCCCAGTGCACGGACAAGCGGGTCAACGAGGTGACGCCTGCGCTGTTCCGGAAGTACCCGAGCGCGCAGGACTACGCGAGTGCCGACCGGGCCGCCCTCGAGGACGAGATCCGGCCAACCGGGTTCTTCCGCAACAAGACGACCTCGCTGATCGGCCTGGGGGCTGCCCTCGTCGAGCGGTACGACGGCGAGGTGCCGCCGCGCCTCGAGGACCTGATCACGCTCCCGGGCATCGGCCGCAAGACGGCCAACGTCGTCCTGGGCAACGCCTTCGGCATCCCGGGGCTGACCGTCGACACCCATTTCGGCCGGCTGGTGCGACGCTTCGGCTGGACCACCGAACAGGATCCGGTCAAGGTCGAGTCCGCCGTGGCGCAGCTGCTCCCGAAGGCCGAGTGGACGATGTTCAGCCACCGGGTGATCTTTCACGGGCGCCGGGTCTGCCACTCCCGCACGCCGGCGTGTGGTGCCTGCGCCATCGCTGCCCTCTGCCCGTCGTTCGGTGAGGGCGAGACCGACCCGGTGAAGGCGGCGAAGCTCGTCCGCCCCGACGAGTTCTTCCGGTCCGCCACGTGACGGGGTCGCGCTGGACGGTCCTCGTCCTCGTCCTTGCCGCGCTCGGCCTGTCGGTCGCCTACGGGCTGCGCGGCTCCTCGACGCCCGCGGCGTCGCTGGGTCCGTTGCAGCGACAGGCTGCTCTCGCACCGTGCCCGGCCGGGCTCGGCCCGGCGTTCCCCGACCTGCGACTGCCCTGCCTCGGGGGTGGCCCTGCCGTCGCCCTGCAGGCAGGGGGGACGGGTCGGCCGACGCTCGTCAACGTCTACGGCTCCTGGTGCGGTCCGTGCCAGAAGGAGATGCCGGTCCTGCGTGGCTTCTATGCCAGGGCCCAGGACAAGGTGGCGCTCGTCGGCGTGGACACCGAGGACCCGGACCGGCGGCTCGGGTTGCGGTTCGCCATCGACATGGGCCAGCACTGGCCCGCGGTGGCAGA
Source organism: Frankiales bacterium (assembly GCA_025465465.1). Taxonomy (GTDB): domain Bacteria; phylum Actinomycetota; class Actinomycetes; order Mycobacteriales; family SCTD01; genus RYN-111. The sequence goes on from JAODND010000088.1 coordinate 91,311, forward strand.
CGACGAGCGGCTGGTCGGCGCGCACTTCCAGCCCGGCGTACCGCTCATGGTGTTCGTCGACGCCGCCGGCAAGGTGACCCACGTGGAGTCCGGTGGCTACGACTCGGGCGCGGTGCTCGCCAAGGACGTCCGGACCTACCTCGGGATCACGGTGTGACCATCCCCGCCTGGCTGCAGCCGCTGGCCGAGCAGGTCCCGCTGGTGAAGGCAGAGCACTTCACCCGCTTCCTGCCGCCACCTTCCGGTGGCCGCGACAGCGCTGTCCTCATCCTGTTCGGGGAGGGACCCGAAGGCCCGGACGTGCTGCTCATCGAGCGGGCCGCCACCATGCGCTCGCACGCCGGGCAGCCGGCCTTCCCGGGTGGCGCGCAGGACCCCGAGGACGACGGTCCCGTCGCGGCCGCGCTGCGCGAGGCGCAGGAGGAGGTCGGACTGGACCCGGCCAGCGTCGAGGTGATCGGCGTGCTGCCGGCGCTCTACCTGCCGCCGTCCGGCTTCGTCGTGCACCCCGTCGTCGCGTGGTGGCGGGAGCCGCACGAGGTGTTCCCCGTCGACGCCGCCGAGGTCGCGCGGGTCGTCCGGGTGCCACTCGACGACCTGACCGACCCCGACCGGCGGTTCCGCATCACCCACAGCAGCGGGCTGACCGGCCCGGCGTTCGAGGTCAAGGACCTCGTGGTGTGGGGCTTCACCGCCGGGTTGCTCGCTGGGCTGCTCACGCTCGCCGGCTGGGAGAAGCCCTGGGACAAGGACCGGCTCCGGGAGCTCGACCCAGAGACGTTGCGACTCGCCATGAAGACCTGGGAACAGCGCGGAAGGAACACCCACACGTGAAGCACCTGAGGTTGACGTCCAGAGCACTGCTCGCCGTACCCCTCGTGCTCGTGTCCTGCAGCAGCGGGAGCACCGGCACCGGGTCGGTGACCACGGTCGGCCCGGCCGCCGCGCAGACGGCCACCGTCGAGATGCGCAACGACCTGAAGTACCACCCCTCGACCGTCAAGGCCCGGGTCGGAAAGGTCACGCTGACCGTGAGCAACACCGAGAGCGTTCCGCACGACCTGGTCTTCGACGACCCGAGCCTGGGCAAGATCACCAACCTCGACGGCAAGGAGTCGAAGCTCCTCGTCGTGACGTTCGCCCAGGCCGGGACGTTTCGCTTCGCGTGCACGATCCACCCAGGCATGACCGGAGAGGTCGTCGTGCGATGAGCGGTCGGGGCGACGTGCTGGACCTGATCCTGGTGGGCGCGTGCCTGCTGTTCGGCGTCTCCGGCTATCGCCAGGGGTTCGTCGTCGGTGTGCTGTCGTTCGTCGGCTTCCTCGGTGGCGGTGTCGTGGGTGCCAAGGTGGCGCCGTCGCTGGCCCACTCCAGCGCCTTGTCCGGGCTGCCCGCGACCACCGTCGCCGTCTCGGTCGTCTTCTTCGCGGCCGTGCTGGGGCAGCTGGTCGCCACCGTCGCAGGCGGGTGGGTCCGCACCCACCTGGTCTGGCACCCGGTCCGCATCGTGGACGCTGTCGCGGGTGCGGCCGTCTCGGTGGTCTCGCTGCTGCTCGTCGCGTGGCTCGTCGGCACGGCCGTCGCCAGCTCCCCCTTCACCGGCCTCGCCGCGCAGGTGCGGCGGTCGGAGGTGCTCAGCCTCGTCGACAAGGCTGTTCCCGGCGGGGCGAAGACCCTGTTCGCCTCGTTCCGTCGCCTCATCGACGACCGCGGCTTCCCTGAGGTCTTCGGCGACCTGGTGCCCACCGACGTACGTCCGGTGGATCCGCCCGACCCGGCCCTGGCCACCTCTCCGGTGGTCACCTCGGTCCGCTCGCGGGTCTTCAAGGTCACCGGCGTGGCGTCGTCGTGCGCCAAGCGGATCGAGGGCAGCGGCTTCGCGTTCGCCCCCGAGCGGGTCATGACCAACGCGCACGTCGTCGCCGGCGTACGCCACCCCGAGGTGCACGTGGGCAGTCAGACCATCGAGGCGACGGTCGTGCTCTACGACCCGGACCGTGACGTCGCCGTGCTCTCCGTCCCGGGTCTGAACGTGACCCCGCTGGTCTTCGCCGGCAAGGCAGCGACCGGCGACGGCGCCATCGTCGTGGGCTATCCCCAGGACGGGCCGTTCCGCGCCGATGCGGCGCGGGTCCGTGGCACCCAGCAGGCCAAGGGCCCGGACATCTATCAGCGCAAGACGGTGGTGCGCGAGATCTATGCGCTACGCGCACGGGTGCGGCCGGGCAACTCCGGCGGTCCGCTCGTCTCCCCGGGCGGCAGGGTCTACGGCATGGTGTTCGCCGCAGCTGCCGACGATCCGCAGACCGGCTATGCCCTGACCGCGGCCGAGGTCAGTGGTGACGCCAGCCAGGGCCGGAGCGCGACGGCGTCGGTCAGCACTCAGGGTTGCGACTGATCGTCGCTGCCGCTGAGGGCGTCGAAGAGGCGGGCGTCCTGGGCCTCGTGATCGGCGACGACGAGCTCCTCGACCCCGAGGCCGAGCTCGTCGATCTCGCTGCGTCGCTGAGCCGGTACGGCGTGGTGTGGCTGAGCCGGTACGGCGTGGTGTGGCTGAGCCTGAGCCGGTAGGGCGGTCTTCGCGCGGGACCGGCGGCGTACCGCTGCGAGCGCAGCGGCCACCGCTGCGGCGATCACGGCGCTCTGGACTGGTCGCACGACGCCCCCCGACATCTGCGTGGAAGCACGGTAGCCCCCGCCTTGCTTCGGCAGAACGAGCCGGGAAGTGAAACGACGGCTTTGTCCGGTTCCCCTTCCTGCGGTGCGTTCTCTCACAGTGCGTCCGGGTCGACGGGCCGCTTGCTCAGTGCTTACAGTTGCAAGCACCGTCTCAAGACTTGGAGGTCGCCGTGCCCCCAGCGACCCGCACCCGTGTGACCAGGCGGATCGCCGCCGATCCGACCAGCACCGCCCTTCTCCTTGCCGGCCCGACCGCGCTCGACCTCTGGCCGGGCGTCCGTCGGGTGGCCGATGTCGGCGGCCGGATCGTCGTGGAGACCGAGCTGCCGGCCCAGCGCACCGCGGCAGCGTCGGTGCGAGCGCTGCCGCCTCGACGCACCCCGACCTCCTACGTCAGCCGGTTCGAGTGGGCCGGGCCCGGGCTGCCCGAGACGTCGGGGGAGCTCGTGCTGGCCTACGCGCCCGGGTCCGACGGTGAGCTCGGGACGCATGCCGCGCTGGTCCTCGACAGCCGCGGGTTCGATCCCGACGTCCTCGACATCGTTGCCCTCACCGCGATGGCCGAGGGGTTCCTCGCCAACCTCGCACGGGCTGCCGAGCTGCGCAGTCACGCCGCTTAGGTCGTCAGCCGAGCAGCAGCTCGGTCACCTTCGCAGGTGCCTCCTGGTGCGGGAAGTGCCCGACGCCAGGGAGCACCTCGAAGCGGTAGCCCGCTCGTGCCCACCGGCCTGATCCCTCCGCCGTGGAGACCTTGAGGCAACCGTCCCGCTCGCCATGCACCTGCAGCACCGGCACGTGCACCCCGGCGGACAGCAGCCTGAGGAAGCGGATCCCGCTGGGCCGAAGTCGCGAGCGGAACGCCCATCGGTAGTACTCCAGCGCGCAGTGCGCCGCCCCGGGGATCGCCATCGCCTCCCGACACCGGCTCTCGGTCTCCTCGTCCGGGAACCCAGGGCCGCCCCACCGGTGCAGCAGCTCGCTGACCAGATCGCCTGCGACCAAGCGGTTCTCAGGCACCTTCGGGACCTGGAAGAACGCGAGGTACGACGACATGCGGAGCTGCTCGAGATCGGAGCGCAGCGCCTGCTGCAGCCGGAGCACGTGCGGGATGGACAGCACCGTGAGCCGATTGACCGCCTTCGGATGCAGGGTCGCTGTCGACCACGCCAGCGCCCCGCCCCAGTCATGGCCGACGACATGCGCGTCGCTGGCGCCGAGCGCTCGGATGAGGCCGGCGACGTCTGCCGACAGCGTGTACCCGTCGTACCCGCGTGGCGGCTTGTCGGTGCCGCCGTAGCCGCGCAGGTCCGGGGCGACCGCGTGGAACCCCGCCTCGCCGAGGGCGAGGAGCTGGTGTCGCCAGGACCACGAGGTCTCCGGGAAGCCGTGGAGCAGCAGGACCAGTGGCCCGTCGGCGGGGCCGTGCTCGGCGACGTGGAACCGCAACCCTGCTGCGGTGACGTCGCGGTGCTTGATCGTCATTCCTCGCTGCTTGCACTGCCCATCTTGTCGTTGATGGCGTTGACGACGGTGGGGTCGGCGAGGGTGGTGACGTCGCCGAGCTCGCGGTGCTCGGCGACGTCGCGCAGCAACCGGCGCATGATCTTCCCGCTGCGGGTCTTGGGCAGCTCGGGTGTGATGAGGATCTGCCGTGGCTTCGCGATCGGGCCGATCTCCTTGGCGACGTGGTCGCGCAGCTCCTGGGCGAAGGCATCACCGCTGCTGACGTCGTCTGCGACAGACCCCTTCGGTGTGACGAAGGCGACGAT
>JAODND010000091.1 GCA_025465465.1 Frankiales bacterium
GTGCGGCCACTTCCCCGAGGGCGTCGAGACCTTCGAGAAGACCAGCATCGACGGGGAGACCCGGGGCGAGTGGTACCTGCGCCAGATGCTCGGCGCCGCGAACATCAGCGGCGGGGCCGCTCTCCACATGATGACGGGGAACCTGAGCTTCCAGATCGAGCACCACCTGTTCCCCGACCTGCCGAGCAACCGCTACTCCGAGATCGCGCCGCGCGTCCGCGAGATCTGCGAGCGCTACGACCTGCCCTACACCAGCGGCCCGCTGCCCCAGCAGATCGCCCAGGTCTGGCTCAAGCTGGCCAAGCTGAGCCTGCCGCCGAAGGAGCAGCCCGCCCACCCGAAGCGGCTCACGAAGGTCCAGCCGAAGGCCGCGTGACAGTGGTCCCGGTGACTGGCTATTCAGGACGGGTCAGCGGATGGTGCCCACGCCCGCGATGAGCGGGAGGTCCAGCGGGGTCACCCAGCCGGGCGGCAGCGCGTTCACGGCGGGTACGGCGTTGAGCGCGCGCAGTCCGGTCGACAGGCAGCCCGCGGTGGCGGCGTCACGCCCTGATCCGTCGGTGAACCGGAACGCCGTCTCCTGCGTGATCGACGGCGTCCCGATGATCTCGACGCGATAGACGTCGTCGGCACTCCCGCGCGGCCAGTCGGGCGCGGCGTCGGGACCGATGCGGTTGACGTGCTCGAGCTGGATGCGGGTCTCGCCCTTGTACACGCCGTTGATCGTGAAGTTGATGGCCGCGACCTGGCCGGGCTCGATCGTCCCCTTGATGCACGGGATCGGGACGTCGGTCACCCACTTGTCCCACGTGGTCGTGATCTCGTCGAGCTCGATGCCGACCGCCGCCGCCATCATGGGAACGGTGGCGCCCCAGGCCATCACGAGCAGGTCGGTGTGCTCCAGCAGCGGCTTGAACTCCGGCTCCCGGCCGATGCCCATCTCGTTCTCGTAGTCGCCCTCGTAGTTCTGGTAGTCGACCAGCTCGAGCGCCCGCACGAGCTGCACCTCGGAGCAAAGCCCCATGAGCGTCATCGGGAACAGGTCGTTGGCGAAGCCCGGGTCGATCCCGGTCGTGAAGCACGAGGAGCCGCCCTCGGCGCAGGCCTCCTCGACCGGTGTGAGCCAGAACGGCGGGTTCTGCTTCATCGTCGGCCAGACCCACGGGGTCATCGCGGTCGAGCAGACATCGATGCCGGCCCGCAGGAACGCTGTCATGACCCGGATGTTCTCGTCGGCATAGGCCGCGGTCGGTCCGTAGTGCACGAGCGCGTCCGGCTGCAGTGCGACGAGCTCCTCGATGGAGTCCGTGGCGAGCACGCCGATCGGACCGATGCCCGCGATCTCGCCGGCATCGACGCCGACCTTCGCTGGGTTGCTCACGCCCACACCGACCAGCTCGAACTCCGGGTGCTTCACCACCTCGGCGATGACGAGCTTTCCGACGAACCCTGTGCCCCAGATGACGATGCGCTTGCCCATAGAACACGTTCTACCAGGCTCAGGTGCGTCCGACAGCGTCGACACCGGAGTACTCCTGCTCGGACAGCACACAGATCCGCGCCATCAGCTCATCGGTCCACTCGCGGAGCTGCTCGGCGGTGGGTGATGTCCCGGGCTCGCAGACGGGCTGCATCGGCGCACCGAACCGCACCGTGATCTTGTGCGGCCGCGGGATCCTGGCCCCGGGCGGCGCGAGGTCGAACGTGCCCACCGTCGCGCACGGGATGACCTGCACCCCGGTCTCGGCAGCCATCCTGGCGACTCCCGTGCGGCCCCGGTTCAGCCGGCCGTCCCGGGTGCGCGTGCCCTCCGGAAAGACGCCGACGAGCCGGCCCTCGCGGAGCAGCCGGATCGCGGTCCGCAGCGCGCCCTGCGAGGCGTGCGCCCCGGCCCGGTCGACGGGCACCTGCCCCGTGGCACTGAAGAAGTACGCCTGCGCGCGACCGCCGACCCCTGGGCGCGTGAAGTACTCGAGCTTGGCGAGGAAGGAGATCCGACGGGTGCGGATCACGAGCGGCAGCAGCAGCCAGTCGAGGTACGACGTGTGGTTGCAGGCCAGCAGTGCGGGGCCTCGCTTCGGAACGTTGGCCAGGCCCTCGATCCGCGGCCGGAACGCGAGCGTCAGGACGGGCGTGAGAACGACCTTCATCACCCAGTAGAGGTAACCCGAACGCACGATCGGCGCTTCGGCCGCCGCAGGCGTCGTCGTGCGCGCGTCGGCTCGGGGTTCGGTCATGTTGCGTCGAAGTCTCCCCTACACCCTGGCGTCGTGCTACCCGCTCGGGACCACGAGCCCGGGCTAGTGGCGCGGAAGCACCAGCTTCGTGTGGCGCAGGTCGGCGTACAGGATCGCGTTGAGCAGCTGCTCGTCGACCCGGTCGTAGGTCGAGAAGTCGAGCGTCGCCGACAGCGCGGCACCGGCAGAGCCATTCGTGTTGAGGTCGAACGGCACGGTGCTCTTCACGGCGGTGTAGGGCGTGAAGTTGGGCTTCGAGGACAGCGTCGGCAGGAACGCCTCGTGCATCGGGGTCGCGAGCCGGTCGAAGAGGCTGATCGGCTGCACACCGAAGACCTGCTCGATGGTGCGCAGGGCCGCCGGCATCGAGCCGTACTGGTGGTTCGGACCGGGCTTGGCCCACGGGCTCGCCACGGTGAGGTAGTCGCGCAGCGCGGAAATGTGATCGCCGGCGACCTGGGTGTCGTCCTCGGTCTGCAGGACCGCCGTGGACTTCCAGAACGGCGAGGTGGACAGCGACTGCACGAGCAGTCCGAGGGCGTAGTCGTTGTCGGCGACCATCGACTGCGGCGTGGGGTTGCCGACGGTCGTGGCGAGGGTGTGGTTCTGCGGCAGGGACATGTAGATGAAGCTCGGCATGATGTCCTTGCCGGTCTTGTTGTAGACGTCGATCCAGTGCTTGAGGGTGAACGGCGTCGCCAGGGTGCGGCCGTCGCAGTCGTCGGAGGCGATGCCTGCCGGTGCGCTGCCGGCGGAGAACGCGGGTGACGGTCCGTCGGGGGCCTTGCCGTCGCGCAGGGTCAGGACCCGGCAGGTGTCGGAGTAGGAGATGTCCCCGTCCTTCCAGCCGGGTGCCTTGTAGGGCTCCATCCCCTGGCTGGTGCGGGCCGTCGACTCGCCGTAGATGGCCATCGAGAGCTTGCCCGGGTGGTCGCTCGGCGGGGTGGCCCCGGCCCGCTTGAACGCCTCGAAGAGATAGCCGCCCTCCGGGTCGTTGAGCTCGTCCTCGGCCGTCTGGATGGCCGCACCCTGCGGCCCCGCGACCGACCCTTTCAGCGGATCACTGTTGCCGTGCGAGCCGCGAATGCCTTCGTCGTAGTCGGCCTGCCAGGTCTTCTCGTTGTGGTCGGTCGCGACGGCGCCGGAGGTCCATGAGTGACCCGTCACCGACACTTCGGCGTCGGAGAAGAAGTTGTCACCCAGGCTGTAGCTGGTCGCGAGCTTGTGGTGGTTGGGCGTCACCTGCTGTCCGTAGAGGACATAGCTCGGGTCGGCGCGCCAGCCGTTGTCGCTCTGCGGCAGGTCACCGAAGTACTGGTCGAAGGTCTTGTTCTCGGTGACCACGAAGACGACGTGCTTGAGTGGCGACTTCTTGCCCTTCGGCGGGCAGAGCACCTGCGAGACAACGACTCCGCGCCCGGTGGCGCAGGGGCTGACGGACGCGTCGGCGAGGCTGTCGTTGCTGCGGACCGCTGCGGTCCAGGTGTTCGCCGTCCTGGCCGGCACCGGGAGGTCGATGACGTTCAGCGTGCCCTGAGTCTGCGTGCCGTTGGCGAAGACGCTCGCGTTGTAGCCCATCGACGGGCCGACCCCCTTGGCGTTCGTCACCCAGAGCCGGTACTTCTTCGCGGTACCGGTGACCGCGAGGGCTGACGGATACCAGCCGGTCGGGATGTACATCGGGTGGCCCGCGACCCGGGCGCCGGTGCGGCCGTCGAGCACCTCGATCGCGTTGGCGCCGGCGAGGGCGACGAACAGCGTCTTGCCGTCCGGCGACAGGGCGAGGGCGTCGGGGTGAGCACCTGCCGGCGCACCTTGCACAGGGCGGACGCTCTGGGTCGAGACGACATGCGGACGACCGGCGACGTCGACGACCGAGATCGAGTCGTCGTTGGTGTTGGCCACGAACAACCGTCGGCGGTCGTGCGAGAGCTGGACCGCGACCGGGTGGTGGCCGACGCGCACCCAGGAGATCTCGTGCGGCCGGAGCGGGTCCTTCAGGTCGACGACCGAGATCGTGCCGACACCCGCGCCGCGGCCCGACTCGTCCGCCCAGTTGGCGACATAGCCGAGCTTGCGCGTCGGGTCGACGGCGATGCCGAAGGGGTCCTGGCCGACGGCCGCCCGCCCGACGACCGTGTCCGTGCGGGTGTCGATGACGCTGACGCGCCCGCAGACCGGACGCTTCGTCGGGCACTGGCCGTCGCTCGGCTCCGACAGGGTTCCCGCCGCGAGGACGTAGTCGCCGTAGGTCTGCAGCGCACCGGGGTAGGAGCTGACGCGGATGCCGTCGACCGCGGGCAGCGAGGTCGGGCTCCCGAGCCGACCGGTGGCGCCCTCGACGACGCCCCCGACGGGGACGGTCGCTGTCTGCGTCACGTCCTGGGTCTGCACGGTGTTGCCGACGACCCGATAGCGGAAGACCCGGTCGGCGTTGCCACCCGCAGCGAAGATCCGGTGGTCCTTGGTCTCGGCCAGACCGACGAACAGGTTGCCCGCGGTCGTCTGGTTGGCGGCGAGCGTCTGCTGGTCGACCACGGTCAGGCCCTGCACTCCGCCGTTGTCCGACGTCACGACCACCTTGCCGCCCGAGGTCGGCAGCACCCCGAGCGGGAAGCGCAGCACGTCCACGGCCCGGCCCGCCGGGCTCAGGCACCAGCCGTTGGGCAGGCTGGCCACGACGCCGACCCGACGCTGGCAGGCATCGTATGCCGTCAGCCGGGCCTGCGACGCCGCCGTCTCCCTGGCTTCAGCCTGCGCCTCGGAGGCCGGGTCGCCGCCGGTGAGCTGGAGGAACCGCTGGTTGACGCTCGGGGACGGCGTCGCCTGCACCGGCAGGGGCTCGGGCCCATGGTGGCTCGCGAGGGAGACTCCGCCCACGAGCAGCCCGAAGGCAGCGACGGCAGCGACAACAGAGCGAGCCACGCGGACCTCCGAGGCGGGTTGCGTGACTGTTTCGCTAACCGGAGGTGAACTCCTGCCTGTGGGTCGCGGCGAGGCCGACGTAGTGGGTCGCGTTGTGGCGGACCATCTCGAGCTCGTCGTCGGACAGCTGGCGCCGCACCGTGGCAGGGGTCCCGACGACGAGCGAGCGCGGCGGCACCTGGGTGCCCTCGGTGACGAGCGCACCCGCCGCGACCAGTGAACCGGCACCGATGCGGGCGCCGTTCATGACGATCGAGCCCATGCCCACGAGCACGTCGTCCTCGATGACGCAGCCGTGCAGCACGGCCCGGTGACCGACCGACACCCCCGCTCCGACCTCGAGCACGAGCCCGGGGTCGGTGTGCAGCACGCAGCCGTCCTGGATGTTGCTGCGCGGCCCGATCCGGATGGCATCCCCGTCGCCGCGGACCACCGTCGTGTACCAGACGCTCGCCTCGGCTCCCACGGTCACGTCGCCTGCCAGCACGGCGTCCGGAGCGACCCAGGCGGTGCTGTCGACCTTCGGTTGCGCGTCGCCGAGCGAGATCTGCATGCGCGCGACCCTAGGACGTGGGCGTTCGAGGGCCTACCTTCCCGCCATGTCCTGGTTGCACGAGAGGCTCGTCCGCGCTCCACGGGCCACACCCGTGGACATGAGCGGCAAAGCGGTCATCGTGACGGGTGCGACGCCTGGCTCGCTGGGCGGCGAGACGGCCCGCATCCTGCGCGACTGGGGTGCCGACGTCGTCACCACCACCCGCAGCGGCGGCTCGCACCCCCTGGACCTCACCGACGCGGAGTCGGTACGCCGCTTCGCGGCCTGGTACGCCGACACGCGCGGCACCCTCGACGTGCTGGTGAACAACGCCGGCATCCACCTGGACCTGCTGGGCCGCTGGGACGAGCCGCACCTGTCCGCTGACGGCTACGAGCTGCACTGGCGCACGAACTACCTCGGGACCATGCAGCTGACCCACCTGCTGCTGCCGGCGCTGCTGCGGACCGCCGAGGCGAAGGGCGAGGCACGCGTCGTCCACGTCGTGTCGAAGCTGCACGCTCGAGGGCGCAACGCCGACATGTTCAGCGCCCCTCCGGCGTACAGCTCGTGGAATGCCTACGGGCAGTCCAAGCTGGCCCTGGTGCACGCGATGCACGAGCTGCAGGACCACTACCGCGCTGCCGGGTTGCGGGCCTATGCGTTGCACCCGGGCTCGGTCTCCACCGGCATCGCCACCAAGGGGCTCGACGGCCATCGGCTCGTGGCGGCCGTCCGCAGGGCGCTCGGCCCGCTCGAGCGGCTGGTGCTGCTCACGCCGGAGGAGGGCGCACAGACGACGCTGATGTGCGCCACGGACACCGACCTCGAGGGTGGTCGCTACTTTGCGGCCTGCCGGACCGTGCCGGCCTCGGACGAGGCCGAGGACCGCGAGGTCGCCGGTCGGCTCTGGAAGGAGACCGAGGCACTCGTGGCCCGCCTGTAGCGAGCTCACACCTCGGCAGCGGGCTGCCGGTCTCCTCCTGCGCGACGCGCGACGAGCAGCACGACGCCGGCCACCAGCAGCGCGACCAGCAGCAGGACCCCGGACGCGCCACGGACCCAAGCGACACTCGCGCGCTGGCCGGCCAACGGCACCACGGCAGCCGACATCAGTGGCCTCCCAGCGACGGGTGCGCCGTGGACGACCAGGCTCTGCGGACCGCTCGTCAGCGAGAGCTGCAGCGGGCTGAGCTCCATCGTGAGCGCAGGCTCGAACCGTGCCTGTCCGGCAGGCTGGACGTGCCCGACGACGGCGACGCGGACCGGTGACAGAGGGAGGCCTGTCGCAGCCGACGCCGCCTTCACCCGGGCCTCGAGAGCGGTGAGGTCGAGGCGCACCCGACCGGAGACGGGGGTGAGCGACGTCGGATGTGCGGGGAGCGTCACGTGCCACCCTCCGGGCGATCCGAGCTCGACGGTGAAGGCCATCGCGCCGGGCGCCCCGCGATAGGCGTAGCTCACCGTGACCAGCCGCACGACCCGCCGGAACACCGGGTCGGGCGACGTGACGGTTGTGCCGTCATAGGCCGGGGTGTGGCCCACGGCCGCGCTGTAGGAAAAGGTCATCGTCGGCGCCGACGGGGTTGCGACCGCCGTGGCCACCTCGACGGGACGGGTCCACGCCAGACCCCCGAGCACGACGCCCACGACGGCCACGGCGGCCGTCACGCCGGATGCGATGCGCAAGGCAGGAGACAGCGGACCCAGAGGCAGGGCGGGGGACGACGCTGCTGCGTGCCGTGCCGGCCCTCCCCTGCGGCGCCTGGTCGCCTTGCCGCGTGCCGCCACCAGGAGCAGGAAAGCCAGGACGGCGAGCGCGGGAGGGCTGGTGACGCGATGCAGCCAGAGACCGCCCTGCGGGATGTGCAGGACGGCCCGGCCGACGAGGTCGCTCTCACGCGGCCGGGTCGGATCGATCGACTGGTTGTTGTCGCCCTTGAACACGAAGCCTCGGGGATCCCCGCCGACGATGCGGTGGAGCACCACCTGAGCCTTGCCGGGGCGGCGGTAGGCCACGATCTCGCCAGGCGAGTAGGACTTCTCGCGCGACAGCACGACCAGGTCGCCCTGGTAGTAGACCGGCTGCATGCTGACGCCATCGGTGACGACGAGAGCATTGCGGCCGGACAGGACGAGGCCCGCGCCGACCAGGCTCAAAACGGCGAGGACGACGGCCAGGGCAGTGGCCAGTCGGCGCGGCGTGCTGCTGCTGCTCATGGGAGTCCTCCGTGATCGGGGCCGCCGGGGCAGGGGCGGCCCCGATCCAGGAGCTGCTTAGACCGAGACCGCGATCGACGTGATGCCCACGCGGTCGGCACCGTCGGTCGTGCACGTGGAGACGTGGGTGGTCGCGTCGATGGCAGTGCAGGTGAAGGTGACCGCGTTGCCGCCGGTGAAGGTGACGGTCGGCGTCTTGCCGTCGGCGTTGGAGTCGGCGAAGGTCAGGGCCACGCTGTTGACGGCCGTGTTCGCGGGCGCATCCCCGAACGAGTAGTCGATGCTCGTCAGCGTCGCGCCGCTGATGCTCTGGTTGATCGTGCCGCCGACGTACTGGCTGGCGCCGGCGTTGCTGGTGAGGCCGCTGCCTGTGAAGGCCGAGCCGGTGGCGGCGACGAGGCCCGCAACTGCGGTGCCGATGGCGATCTTGGTGATGGTGCGCATGGGGGTGTTCTCCTGTGATCGGGGGCCCGGCTGTCGCGGGCTCGCTGTGACGCCAGGGATCTCGGCTGTCTGACGACCGCAGGTGAAGCACATGGGACGAGAACGACTCGAAGAGCACAGATCGACCCGGAACAGGATGTAGTGCTCCGGTACTAGTGAGAAAGGACCAGGTCGAGGTGGTACCCCGACCGCTACTCCGAGGCCGGTGGCGTCACCGGGCGCCAGAACGTGAGCAGCAGCGCCGCGGCCCCGCCGATGCCCAGCGCCGCGCACCCGAGCGCCGTCGGCCATCCGAAGTCGTCGAGGTCAAGGGCGTGGTCCAGCGAGAGCCGCCCTGCGCCGGTGCCGCAGAAGAGCAGGCCCGCAGCCGTCAGCGTCATCACGTACTCGTAGCCCTCGCCGGGACGGAAGATGAAGAAGCCGTTCTTGCGGTGGTTGGTGATCCAGGCGACGAGCATCACCCCGACGACGGCGCCACCCGCGAGGGGGGTGAAGAGCCCGAGCAGGAGCAGCGCCCCGGCACCGAGCTCCGTCAGCGAGGCCGTCCAGGCGTGCAGCCAGCCGGGCTTCATCCCGAGGCTCTCGAACCATCGTCCGGTGCCGGCGATCTTGCCGCCGCCCCAGATGTGGTTGTAGCCGTGCGCGACCATCACGGCCCCGACGGCGAGCCGGAACACCAGCAGGGACAGGTCGAGTGGGTCGATCATGAGGTCACCGGCCCCTCCAGACCGGAGGGCGCTTCTCGGCGAAGGCGGTGGCGCCCTCGATCGCGTCCTCCGACACGAACACCGGAGCCATCAGCTCCGACTGCCGCTTCCAGCCGTCAGCCAGGGTCCAGTCGGCGGTGCTGCGAGCGATCTCCTTGGTGACGGCGACCGCGAGCGGGCCATTCGCCGCGATGAGCTCGGCGAGAGCGAGGCCGGCATCGAGAGCCCCGCCTTCGGGTGTCAGCTTGTTGACCAGACCCACCTCCGCGGCGCGCGCGGCGGAGAAGGGCTCGCCGGTCAGGAGCATCTCCAGCGCGATCGCCTGCGGCACCCGACGGGCCAGCAGGAAGGCCGCTCCGCCCCCGGCCACGAGGGCGCGCTTCACCTCAGGTACGCCGAACCGCGCGGTCTCGGCAGCGACGACGAGATCGCAGGCGAGCAGCAGCTCGAAGCCGCCGGCCAGTGCCCAGCCCTCGACGGCCGCGATGAGCGGCTTGCGCGGGGGCGTCTCGGTGATGCCGCAGAGGCCGCGGCCCGCGATCGCCGGCGTCTCGCCACGCAGGAACGCCTTGAGGTCCATGCCGGCGGAGAAGCTGCCGCCGGCACCCGTGAGGACCCCGACCCGCAGGTCGCCGTCGGCGTCGAGCTCGTCGACGGCAGCCGCGACCCCCTTGGCCGTGGCCGCGTCGAGCGCGTTCTTGGCCTCGGGCCTGTTGAGGGTGATGACCTGCACGCTGCCGCGGCGCTCGACGAGGACCTCGCTCACGACCTGCTCCTGACCTGTCCGGAAGTGACCGAGGTCATTCCACCGCACGGCCAGCGGCCGCACGAGATCGGGGCGCAGAGTTTCGAGGGCGTTGCCGTTACTGCGACGCGACTGATGCGTTGGAGCCGTTGTGACCCTGCACCCACGTCGTACCGCCGTGCTCGCGCTCGCTGTCGTCCTCGCCGGTGTGGGCCTCGCCTCCGCGTCGAGCTCGCCGACCCAGCCCGGCTTCGCCAGCTGGCTGGCGACGCACGCCTCCAGCGGCAAGGCGACGACCACGACGACAGTGCCGGCCGCGACGCCGCGCGCCCACTGCGGCACGGGCTCCCTGCCCGAGACGGGTCGTCAGGGCCGGGTCCCGTTGGCCGACTACGCCAGCGGTCGCGCTGCCAAGGGCTACACCTGCAACACCGTCCAGGCCGCACACATCGGTGAGACCGGCGGGTTCAAGACGTTCCGCTACACCGACCGCACCGGCCGGGTCTGCGCGTTCTATGACGGCACCCTGCTGTTCCCGACAGCGGCGGCGCACAACGAGACGGGCGGCGTGCACGTCCTGGACATGAGCGAGCCGGCGCGCCCGATCGAGACGGACCGGCTCGTCACCGCCGCGATGGACAGCCCCCACGAGTCACTCGCGCTCAACCCGGCCCGCGGGCTGCTCGCGGCTGCCGTGGGATCGCCCGCCACGGCCCCGGGGATCGTCGACGTCTATGACGTGTCGCAGGACTGCCGACACCCCGTGCTCCAGTCGTCCTCCCCGCTCGGCATCCTCGGCCACGAGAGCGGCTTCTCCCCCGACGGCCGCACGCTCTGGGTCTCGACGACGGCCGGCCCCGGCGTCACCGCGATCGACGTGAGCAACCCGCGGCTGCCCTCGATCGTGTGGCACTCCTTCACCTACACCTTCCACGGCATGAACCTCAGCGCTGACGGCAACCGCCTCTACGGAGCCGACCTCGGCAGCGTGCACGGGCTGTCCATCCTCGATGTCAGCCAGGTGCAGCGCCGGGTCGCCAACCCCGTCGTCACCCAGATCTCGCACCTCACCTGGCCCGAGGTGTCGATCCCGCAGAACACGATCCCGGTGACCATCAAGGGCCACAAGTACCTCGTCGAGTTCGACGAGTACTCCCGCAACGCGGGCACCTACGCGGCCAACGATCCGGTTGGAGCCGCGCGCCTCATCAACATCGACAACGACCGCAAGCCGTCCGTCACGTCGACGATGCGCCTCGAGGTCAACCAGCCGGCCGCTCGCGCGAGCGACCAGCAGAACGACCCAGGGGCGCAGTACGGCGTGCAGGGCTATGCCGCGCACTACTGCGGCGTGCCCCGGACCGTCGACCCCGGCATCGTCGCCTGCAGCTTCATCCTGTCGGGCCTGAGGGTCTTCGACATCTCGGACCCGAAGCACCCGCGCGAGACGGCGTACTTCAACAAGCCAGCTCCGAACACGCTGCCGCTCAAGAGCGGGTCGTACGCGATGTCGGCTCCGACCTTCGACATCAGGCACCACCAGGTCTGGTACGCCGACGGCGACTCCGGCTTCTATGCCGTGACGCTCACGAACGGGACGTGGCCCCGCGGTCTGTAGGTAGCGTGCGCCCATGTCCACCGGGCGGCTGGAAGCATTCAGCGACGGCGTCATCGCCATCCTCATCACGATCATGGTGCTGGAGCTGCACGTCCCGACGGAGACCACGTGGTCGGCGCTGGGTCACGAGGCGCCGAAGCTGCTCACCTACGTGCTGAGCTTCGCCTACCTCGGCATCTACTGGAACAACCACCACCACATGCTCCAGGCCACCGAGCACGTGACCGGTGGCGTCCTCTGGGCAAACCTGCACCTGCTGTTCTGGCTGTCCCTGGTGCCGTACACGACCGCCTGGATGGGCGAGCACCAGTTCGCCACCGTCCCCGTCGCGGTCTACGGCATCTCGCTGCTCGCCGCGGCCATCGCGTACTACGTCCTGCAGACCCTGCTGGTCCGCGGACACGGTCCCGACTCGCCCCTGCGGCGCGCTCTGGGTGCCGACTGGAAGGGCAAGGTCTCCCCGCTCCTCTACGTCGCCGGCATCAGCACCTCGTTCGCGGAACGCTGGGTCGGTCTCGCCTTCTATGTCGTCGTGGCGCTGATCTGGCTCGTGCCGGACCGTCGCCTGGAGCACGTCCTCGTCGAGGGATCGTCTGCCTGACGACAACCTGTCCGTCACGATGAGGCAAGCCGCGCACGGTCCCAACGAGTGCGACACTGGACGCCACCCAGATGGAGGCTCACCCGTGGCGCGTCGCTCTTCGCTCCTGCTCGCCCTCACCCTCGCTGTCGGCGCCGGGTCCACCGGTCTGCTGCTTGGTGGGCCGACGGCCGACGCCGCGGCCAGCTCCGCGCAGATCCGCTTCGCGAGTCCGACCGTGGTCAACCACTTCGCACCCGGCTTCGAGCCCGACGTCGCGATCGACGCCACCCACACCGCGACCCGCGGCCGGCTGTACACGTCGTGGCCGAACGGCTTCTCCACGACGATCTCCTACCTCGACCGCTCCGACGACGGCGGTGCGTCGTTCCACCCGACCGGAGCCTCGGCGGGCGGCAAGCCCGCGACCTGCATCGGTGGCGGCGACTCCGAGATGCAGCTGGACCGCAAGGACGGTCAGCTGCTGTTCGCCGACCTGCAGGGGCTGACCAACTTCTCGACGTCACAGACCCAGGACGGCGGCGACACCTTCACGACCAGCTGCACCGGTGTCACCGGCGCCGGCGTCGACCGGCAGTGGATCGCCCTCGACGACAACGGGGGCACGTCGTCGATCGGGCCCGGCGCCGGCGACGGCCGCGGGTACCTCTTCTACGACAACATCCTCCAGAACACCTCGCCCGGGAACGCCGCGGGCAACCAGCCGGTCGTCAACGTCACCACCGACGGGGTCAACTACGGCGGCTGCATCGCGACGTCGTCGCTGTGCAAGTCCCCCGCTGCCGTGATCAGCGCCGAGGACGACATCGTCGGCAACGCCTTCGTCGACGGCAACCCGAGCAGCCGGCGCTACCACGCCGTCAGCGAGGTGCGTGGCGACTCGGCGTCCAAGAAGGTGCTCTTCTCGACCTGCCGTGGCGCGCCCGCAGGCACCGCGACGACCGCGGCCGCGACCGCCCAGCTGTGCGCCGACCCGACCGCCTTCGCACCCGGCGACACCGGGCTGGTCAACACGCACTGGAGCGACCACGTCGTCGCCACCGTGCCGACCGGCTACACCGTGAAGTCCTTCGTCGTCGGCGCGGTCGACACCGCCGGCAACGACTACGTCACGTGGGCGCAGTACCCGCTCAAGAGCGGCGGTGCCTATGCCGGCCCCGGACAGGTGATGATCTCGACGTCCACCAACGGCGGCAGCACGTGGACGACGCCACGCCGGCTCAACCCGCCGTCCATGCCGGCCGTCATCTTCCCGTGGATCACCGCGGGCGACGCCGGACGCATCGACATCGCCTGGTATGGCGCAGCTGCCAGCGCCGACCCGTTCGGACCGGACGCGGCCAACCACGCGCTGTGGGACGTCTACCTGGCACAGAGCGTGAACGCGCTGGCGAGCAAGCCGACGTACACCCTGACGAAGGTCACCGACCATCACGTGAAGTACAGCGGCATCTCCACCGGTGGCCTGGGAGGGTCGGCCGACCGCAGCCTCGGTGACTTCCTCGAGGTCCGGGCGGGGCTCAACGGCGAGGCGGTGCTCTCCTACGTCGACGACACCTCCGGCAACCGCAACAACGACATCTGCCAGGGCTGCGGCCAGACCCCCGCCGAGGCGTCCGGTCCCACGATGAGCGCGCGGCAGATCTCAGGCCCGTCACTGTTCAGGAGCAAGGGCATCGTGGGCAACGGCGTGCCGGCAACCGGCTCGGTCAAGGACCCTGTCGGCAAGGGCTTCCCGGACGCCTACCTCGCCCTCGGCGGCATCGACACCGCCGGGTCCAAGGGCCTCGACATCAGCGGCGTCTCGATCACCCAGCCCGATGCCGGGCACCTGAAGGTCACCCTCAGCACCAACGACCCCGGCCTCATCGAGAACCTCGCCCAGAGCCCCACACAGGGCGGCCTCTATGCCAACTGGCGGGTCCGCTGGGCCGGTCGCTATGGCACGTCGGGCAAGGACGGGCAGATCTGGTACGTCGGTCTGCAGGTCGGCCAGGACGGGCAGCCTGAGTTCTACGTCGGCAAGACGGCGTCGATCGACACGACCCGCACCAAGTACTACGCCTACCCGACCGGGACCGCCGTGGCCGGCAAGATCGCCGGGCGCTCGATCGTGTGGACCGTCCCGACCTCGGTGATCGGCAACCCGAAGAGGGGCGATGGGCTCTACAGCGTCACGGGCTTCACGTCGACGTCGGCGATCCCCGACGAGCCGATCGGCATCACCGAGCCGACCGGCACGGGGCAGTTCGGCTCGGAGGACACCCTCGACGCCAACCTCATCGATGCGTCGCCGTCGTTCAGCTATGTGCTGGGCAAGACCGCGGCGACGGGCGGTGGGACGGGCACGGGAGCAACCACCGGCGGCGGTTCCGGGGCGGGGACAGGCGGCGGCACCAAGGTCCCGCTGGCTTCGACCGGCCTGTCCGTCGCCGTGCCGCTCACCGGTCTCGCGCTGCTCGGCGGGGTCCTGCTGCTCCGGCGCCGCCGCACACCGTGACGAGGGTGTGCCCGCCGGCTCCGTGACGTCGCAACGCGGGTGGCTCACGCCCAACGTACGGACCCTGTCCGGTGTCAGCTTCCTGCAGGACGCGGCGAGCGAGCTGCTCTACCCGGTGCTCCCGATCTTCCTGACCGTCACCCTGGGCGCACCGGCGGCCGTCGTCGGCGCCGTGGAGGGCGTCGCGGAGGGGTTCGCGGCGTTGAGCAAGCTGGTCCTCGGTCGACTCGCCGACGGGCGGGCGAAGCGGCCGTTCATCGCCCTTGGCTATGGCCTGGCCGCCCTCGGGAAGGTCCTGATCGCGGTGGCCACGGCCTGGCCGGTCGTGCTCGCCGGTCGGGGCGTCGACCGGGTCGGCAAGGGCATCCGCGGCGCACCACGCGACGCCCTTCTCATGGTCGATGTCCCCCGCGAGCAGCGCGGTCGGGTCTTCGGCTTCCATCGCACGGCAGACACCGCAGGTGCCGTCGTCGGCCCGGCGATCGGTCTCGCGCTCTATGAGCTGCTCGACCACCGGCTCAGGCCGCTGCTGGTCATCGCGGTCGTCCCCGCGGTGCTCTCCGTGCTGCTGGTCGCCGCCGTCCGCGAGGCGCCACCCGACCAGGCCTCCCGCCAGCGGGTGGCGGTTGCCGGACCAGCTGTGCTCAGCCCAGCCCTCCGGCGCCTCGTCGTCGTCCTCACCCTCTTCAGCCTCGTCAACTTCCCGGACGCACTCCTGCTCCTCCGAGCCCACGACCTCGGCCTGTCGACGGCGGGCGTCATCGGCGCCTACATCCTGTACAACGCCGTCTATGCCGGACTGTCGTATCCCGCGGGCGTCGTGTCCGACCGACTGCCACGGCACCGTGTCTTCGCCCTCGGGCTCGCGCTGTTCGCGGTCGGGTACCTCGGCCTCGGCCTTGCCGGGCAGCCGTGGCTGGTCTTCGTCATCCTTCCGCTGTACGGCGGCTTCGCGGCCTGCACCGATGGCGTCGGGAAGGCGTGGGTGTCGAGCCTCGCACCCGACGACCGGCAGGCGGGCGCGCAAGGCCTCTACCAGGCGCTCAGCGGCGGTGGCATCCTGCTCGCCGGCCTGTGGGCCGGCCTGGCGTGGGGCGGCGATGGGGAGCTGCCGCTGCTCGTCAGCGGCGGCGTCGCGGCGGTGCTCGCTCCCGCCCTGTGGCTGGCAGGTGGTTCGCTGGGTGGCATCCGACCCGAGGAGAGGTACGCCCTTCCATGATCCGCCATGTCGTGCTCATGAAGTTCGTCGACGCAGCCGATGCCCCGTCGGCGCAGGCGCGGCTCGAAGCGCTACCGGCCGCGATCCCTCAGCTCCTCAGCCTCCAGGTCGGGCTCGACACGCTCCACACGGATGCGTCCTACGACCTGTGGCTCATCACCACGCACGACTCCGTCGAGGCGCTCGAGGAGTACCAGGTGCACCCGGTGCATCTGGAGTTCCGTAGCTGGGTCGGACCGCGTCTCGCAGGGCGCGTGGTCGTCGACAGCGCGGAGTAGCCGGCTCAGGCGGCGAACGCCGCATCGATGGCGCGCGCCATGGCCTCGGCCGCGGTTCCGAAAGCTGGCGTCCCGGTGTCGGTCCTGGCATCGAGCGCGTCGAGCTGCGCGAGCAGCGCCGTGCGCGTCGCCTTGCTCATCCAGGGCGCCTTGGCGAACTCGGCCGTGAGCTCCGTGCGCGTGCGTCGCAGGACGAGGGCGGCGCCGCCGGAGCCGGTCCCTGCGGAATCGTGGAGCGCGATGACCCGCAGACCCGCGCTGGTCTGCTGCGCGTCGGAGCGGACGGTGGCGACCCGGTCCTGGATCGATGGCGCGCTGAGGCGACCGGCCAGGCCGCCCACGACCAGGCCGAGGACGAGCGCGCCCGAGGCGGCGATCAGGAGCCGTCGACGACGACGGCCTTCGGGGATGTAGAGCGCCACGTCACTCCCTTCCGAGGATGAGGGTGCCCTCGTCGGGCACGGTGGTCAGGGTCGCAGCGTCGAGCTGGACGGCCCGGGCAGCGGACAGGTGCCAGGCGTCCGGCGGAGCGGTCATCGGACCGATCCGCCGGCTGCGGCGCTGGACCGCGCCGACGATGTCGGTCGTGACGACCTCGCCCGTGACGTCGAGGACCAGATCGCCGTAGCGGTCCCAGACGGCGACCTTGTCGGGGGCGGTGGCGAGCCAGAAGGAGCCCTCCCGGACGGGCGGCGGGTAGCCGCGCTCGGCAGCCGACTCCAGCAGGTCGGCGACGTCGACGTCGTGGCGGCCGGGCACCGCGCCGGTGGCGAGGGCGACAGCACCGGTGACCGTGACCCGGACCGCCGCGCGGTCGCTGAGCTGCTCGACGCGGACGTCGAGGTCGGCACCCGAGGCGCCGACCGAGACCGCCTCAGCCTCGACCTCGCTGATGAAGGCGGCGAGAGCGGCTTCGTCCCCTGCCTCGACGGCCCGCTCCCGCTCGGCCCTGATGAGCGAGAGCGCGTCACCGACCGCGCTGATGACCTCGGCGTGCGGCGGGATGATCAGCTCCAGGTCCATCGCCTCGGCGAGGACCCGACCCAGTGCACCGGCACCGCCTCCGACGGCGACGAGCACCGGCTGCTCGAGGCGCTGGCTCCTCATCACGTCGGCGACGAGATCGCCGAGGGTCTGGGCACAGGCCTGCAGCATCCTGCGCGCCACCGTCTCCGGCTCCAACCGCAGCTGCGCGCCGACGATGCCGAAGGCGGCGAGTGCGGCGTCCCGGGAGCCCGCTGCGTAGTCGCTCTCGCCGACCAGACCGAGGGCGTTCGCGGCACAGGTCGTGGTGAGCGCGGCCCGCCGGCCGTCCCGCAGGTGCAGCACCACGTGGTCGGCGGCGTCGCCGTCGCGCGGTGCCTCCAGCGCGCAGCTGGCCCCCTCGAGCTCGGCTGGGTCGAGGAAGCAGGAGTAGGCACAGCCGGCAATGTGCGCGCTGCGGGGGCCGACGCCATACACCTTGTTCCGGCGGACCCGCAGCATGGATCCGCCGGCGACGCCGAGCACCCGCACGTCCACGGCGCGGACAGCCGTGGCGTGGCTGGCCACCTGGACGTAGGACAGGCCAGGCCGTCCGCGCCGGATCGCGGCGACGTTGGTGCTCGTCCCGCCGACCTCCAGCACGATGGCGTCCTTCAGCCGCACCGTCCTGAGCACGCCGGCGACCGACGCGGCGGGTCCGGAGTACAGCGTGCGGGCGGGCGCCTGCCGGAACCCCGCCAGGTCGGTCGCTCCCCCGTCGCCGCGCATCACCATGACGGGGCCGGTGATGCCGGCCCGCGCGACGCCCTCGGCGACCACTTCCGCGGTCCGCAGCGCGATCGGAAGGATGGAGGCGTTGAGGGCAGCCGAGACGGAGCGCAGCTCGAGCCCGTAGAGACCCGTCAGCTCCGCCGAGGTGGAGACAGGCAGGCCGCGTGCGGCCGCGGCGGCACGCACCAGGAGCTCGTTGCGGGCGTCGTCGGGAGCAAACGCCTCGGCCACGGAGATGGCCTGGGCACCCGCCGCCACCAGCCGGTCGACGGCAGCGGTGGCCGTCGACTCGTCGAGGCCGGCCGTGACGTCGAGAAACTCCGTCACGACGCGCAGCTGACGACCCGGCGTGACCTCGATCCGCGCCTCGACGGTGCGCTTGCGTGACTTCCGCAGATCCGGACTGCGGCCCATGCCGACCATGCCGACCATGGCGACATCGCCTTCGAGCAAGGCATTCACGGCCTGGGTCGTCGAGTGCGTCACCATCTCGACGCGCTCGGCGCCGAGCTGCTCTGCCAGCGCGGTCACGACCTGCACGACACCGGCCGCCACGCCGTCGGCCGCCTCGTGCGTCGTGGGCACGATCTGCTCGGCCACGGCGTGGCCGGCCAGCAGGTCGAAGGCGACTGCCTTGGTGAAGGTGCCTCCGACGTCGACACCGACGCGTACGGTCACTGGCTCACTGTCTCACTGGATCACTGCGTCACACCGAGGCGCCGGCGGTCGACCGCGGCTGGCTCACGGCGGTGCGCCGGTCGAGGCGCGGGCGCAGGACGAACATGTAGACGGCGCCGAGCACATAGACGGCGAGCAGGGCCACCTGGGTCACGATGGTCTCGCGGCTCGGCCAGTAACCCAGCGACTGCCGTACGAAGATCGGCGGCTCGGGCCAGTGGTTCCAGGGGTGCAACCCGATGACGTCGGCCTCCTGCAGCGACCGGACGGCATTGCCGAGGAAGGCGATCGAGGTCGACATCAGCAGGACGACCGCGGTGGCGAGGAACTGCTTGATGGGCATCCGGCGCCCGAGCTTGAAGATCAACCACGCGACGACCGCCAGGACAGCGAGCCCGATGAGCAGGCCCGTGAGCACCCAGATCCCCAGTCCGTCACCGAACGACAGCAGCGCCTGGTAGAACAGCGCGGTCTCGAAGCCCTCGCGGTAGACGGCAGTGAAGCCGACCAGGAGCAGCGCCGACGTGGAGCCGACACTGACGGCGGTCCAGACCTTGGCCTTGAGGAACTCCAGCCAGCGCTTCTGGTCCATCCTCGCAATGAGCCAGAACGAGACATAGAACAAGACGACGACGGCAAGCAGTGCCGTCACGGCCTCGAGGATCTCGCGGCCGAAGGGGATCACGGACAAGACGCTGCGCAGCAGGAAGAAGGTCCCGGCCGAGGCCAGGGCGGCCAGGCCCATGCCGGCAAAGATGGGCCGGCGCAGGTGGGTGGCCTTGGCCGACTCGAGGTAGCCGAGCAGCACGGTGACGAGCAGCACGGCTTCCAGTCCCTCGCGGAAGATGATCACGAAGGACTGTCCGGCCACGACCGCCGGCGCGGACAGTCCCTTGTCGGTGAGCGTTCGCTCGGCATCGTCCATGAGCCGCCGCAGCTCGACGATCCGGTCTCGCACCTGGTTGGTCGGGGCGTGGCTTGTGATGAGGCCGCGGATCTCGGCGAACTTCGTCTCGGCATCGGAGGTGAGGCCGGGGTTGGCCACGCGCAGCGGCACCTCGACGTACTCGAAGTGACTGAGGTAGCCGGCCTTCGCCTCGGCGAAGGCCTGATCTGCCTTGCCCTCCTTGATCAGGGTCAAGGTGCGGTCGATGGACCCGCGGACCACCTCGAGCTGCTTGATCGCCGCTGCTCGGCTCACGCCGGAGCCGGCCGCGTGTGCGGCACCGGGGTTCAGACCCAGCAGCAGCAGCGCACCGGCGATCGCGACCAGCGCCCGCCGCAGCCAGCGGGTCATGCCGGGAATCTCGCGAGGTAGGCGGTCACAGCCTTCGACACGGCGTCGTAGCCGGCAGCGGCCTGGCTCGCATCGCCGGCCTTCACGGCGTTCTGCAGGACAGCGAACGCGTCCTCGAGCGCGAGGTAGCTGTCGGAGTCGTTCTTCTTGACCGTGCCCTCGATCGTCGCCCAGATCGGCTCGATCCCGGCATCAAGGCTCTTCGCCCGCGACCCGACGCCGATCTGTCCCTTGATCGAGGCGGCGAGCGCGACGATCTTCTTGAGCCCGGTCTGGACCGCCGTCGCCGACGTCGTGACGGTCTCGGGTGCGGAGCTCGTGCTGGCGGGCGTCGGGTTGCTGCTGGACGAGCAGCCCGTCAGGAGCGTGACTCCCGCCAGGAGGACCAGCGTCGCTGGCAGTCGGCGCATGAGGGAACGGGCCTTTCGTCGCGGTTGGGTGGCTCGTGGCCAACCTAAGGGCAACCTTACCTGAGTTTCAAGTCGAGGCCCTCTCCGGACGGAGTCGACCCAGCGCCCGGGTGGTCGACCGGCTCGCCACCGAGCAAGAGGCAGCCGCCCTCACCGGGCGACCGCCTCTTGGTGTGGGGGGGTCGACCTCGCGCTCGGTCTCACGCATCGACTGTCCAGCAGCCGCGACCCCGTCGCCAGGGTCCTTTGTCACCTTTCGCCTCGCGGCACGCCGTCGCTAGGAGCTGGCGCTGACGCGTTGGACGGCCCGCTTCGCGATCGACATCCGGTGAACCTCGGACGCGCCGTCATAGATCCGGAAGGCCCGGATGTCGGCGTAGATCCGGGCGACTCCCTGGTCGAGCACCGTCCCGAGTCCACCCATGAGCTGCACCGACCGGTCGACCACCCGGCCCACCGCCTCGCTCACGAAGACCTTGCAGCGCGAGGACGCCAGCAGAGCGTCCCGGTCCTGCTGCACGGCCCACGCGGCCTGGCGCAGGAGGGCGCGGGAGGCAGCGAGGTCGATCTCGTTGTCAGCGATCATCGCCTGCGCCATGCCGAGATCGCCCAGCCTCGCACCGAACAGCTGCCGCTCCGCGGCACGCGCCACGGCGGTCACGTGCGCTCGCCTCGCGGCGCCGAGCCAGCGCATGCAGTGGGTGACTCGTCGGGGGCGGCGATCCCAAGGGCGAGCGGACCGAGCAAGCTGACGCCCGCCTCCTCGAACAGCGCTGCAGCCTCCACGAACTCGAAGGCCCCACCGCCCAGCTGCTTGCTCAGGTGCGGAGCCCACAGCCCCTCGGCCTTCCCGAGGGCTTGGACCTCGATGCGCATCGCGTCGTCGAACGACAGGAACGCCCGGGCCTCGAGGGGCACGACCTGCTCGCGCACGAACGTCTCGATCCGCGCCCTGAACGCCTCCGCCTCAGGCGACGGGTCGAATCCTGGCACGCGTTCAGGACGCGCCGTGCGGGACGGGACGGTCGAACGCCGCCTCGAGCACGTCGCGCTCCTGCTCGGCGCTCATCGGCACGGCGTAGTCCGCTTCGGAGCAGATCGTCGCCCAGTGGTCGCGGACATCCTCGAGCGTCAGCGACGGCGAGTAGTAGCCGGGGCCTTCGGCGATGAAAACCCGGGCGACCCGGCCGGCGGCCGCGGAGAGGATCTCGCCTGAGGCGTCACAGGACTCGTGGGCCAGGTACGCCACGACGGGGGACACCAGAGCCGGGTCGAGCCGCCGCTCCCAGTCCTCGTCAAGCAGACCAGCGGACATGGTGGTGGCCGCGATGGGCGCGACGACGTTCGCGCGAATCCCGTATTTCGCACCCTCGAGAGCGAGCACCCGCGTCATCCCGACGAGCGCCATCTTGGCCGCGCCGTAGTTGGTCTGGCCGAAGTTGCCGAACAACCCTGCCGCCGACGTCGTCGAGATGATGCGTCCGTACCCCGCGTCCTTCATGTGCTCGTAGGCCGGCCGGGTCACGAAGAACGCGCCACGCAGGTGCACGTCGAGGACCGGGTCGAGCAGGTCGGCGGTCATCTTCGGGAAGGTCCGGTCGCGCACGATGCCGGCGTTGTTCACGACGATGTCGAGGCGGCCGTAGGTCGTGATCGCCGTGTCGACGATCGCCTGTCCCCCGGCGGGTGTCGCGACGGAGTTGCTGTCCACGACGGCGGAGCCGCCCGCGGCCACGATCTCATCGACGACCTGCTGGGCAGGTGCCGGCTCGCCGTCCTTGCCGGGCGCGAGGTCGTTCACCACCACGGCCGCTCCCCGGGCCGCGAGCAGCAGGGCGTGCGCACGACCGAGCCCTGCCCCCGCACCTGTGACGATGGCGACACGATCGTCGAAGCGAAGTTCCATGCTCATGCTCCAGGGTCGAGGGCAACGGCACCAGATGCCGCGAGCTCGCGGATCGAGTCGTGCGGGTAGCCGAGCTCCTCGAGCAGGGCCTGCGTGTGCTCGCCGAGACGCGGTGCCCTGCACCGGATCGGGCTCGCCGTGCCGTCGAAGAGAAGGGGCTGCCTCACGACCCTCGTGCCGGGCTGGTCGGGGAGCTCGACGATCATCCCGCGGGCCACGACCTGGGGGTCGCCCGCGACGGCCTGGTCGTCATGGACAGGGCCGAAACCGACGCCACCCTCGACCAGACGCCGTTCGAGCTCCGGCCAATCGGTGTCCCGGAAGCAGGACTCGAGACGTGTGGTGATCTCGGCCGCGCGCGACTCTCGCTGCACCGTGGTGAGCGGTGCGAGATCGGGCAGCCCGAGCGCCTCGCACAGCGCGCTCCACTGGTGGTCCTCCCCCGCGATGCTGAGGGTCACCAGCTGGCCGCTCGCTGTCGTGAACACCCCGTAGCCCGGATCCACGGGGGGGTACGGAGCGGGGTCGAGTCCGTTCAGCGACGATGTCAACGCCGTGCTCCGCCAGCTCACGAGCGCATCGAGCATCGAGACGTCGAGGTAGCTCGACAGCTGGTGCCGCTCCCTGCCGAGCAGCGCGCTCACGATCCCGAGCGCCGCGAACATGCCGGAGGCGAGGTCGGCCAGCGGCAGCGGTGCGGGCGCAGGGACGTCGCCGGTGACCAGCCCCGCCAGTCCCTGCACCGAGATGTCGTGGCCCCCGCGGTCCCCCAGTGGTCCGGTCTGCCCGAAGCTCGAGATCGAGGCATAGATGACTTTCGGCAGCTGGGTCTGCACCTCTTTGGCGCCGATCCCCAGCCGGTCGACGACGCCCGGCTTGTAGCCCTCCACGATGACGTCGGCGGTGGCGGCCAGCTTCCAGAAGACCTGACGCCCCTCGGTCGACTTCAGGTCGAGCGCCATCGACCGCTTGTTGCGGTTCAGGCCCTCGAAATGCCCGGAGAACCGTCGGGTCGGGTCCCCCCCGGCGGGCCGCTCGACCAGCACGACATCGGCACCGAGATCCGCGAGCAGCATGGTGGCGAACGGACCGGGGTACTGCTCGGCCAGGCTGAGCACGCAGATCCCGGCGAGCGGACTGTCCGACCGAGGGTCTGCTGTCACTGGGCTGGGCTGAGCGGCTCGAACCAGAAGTCGGTGACTCTTCCCTCCGGATCGTCACGGAAGACCATCTTCACCCGCGCCTCGATGCGGAGCGCTTCGTTGAGACCGTCCTCGAGGTCGAGGTCGACCCCCTGCAGGTAGTTGCAGATCGCCGACGTTGCTCCGTCCGGTCGGACGTACGCAACTGCGTACGGCACCGGAGGCGAGCCGGCGAACGGAGCGGTCACCACGGTGACTGCCTCGATGACTCCCTCCTTGCCGACCTCGACGAGCTCCTCGACCGGGATGAAGCAGAACTCGCAGAACGACTTCGGCGGGACGGCGACCCGACCGCACTGCCCGCAGCGGCACCCGAGGATGCGCTGCTCGCGCAGAGCGTCGAAGAAGGCAGAGGCGAAGGTGCCGATCGTGTACTGGTAGGGGATGCGCCACTCGCCGGGGAGGCGGGCGGGCACGGTCGTCGGATGAGTCATGGTCCGCTCGCTCTCAGTCGGGTTCCGCGGCAAGCACCGCGGCTGTGTAGAACTGGTCGATGCCCCCGCAGGCGGTGGCGAGCGCCAGCCGGGCACCGTCGACCTGGTGGTCGCCGGCCCTGCCCATGACCTGCAGCGCTGCCTCCCCGAAGCGGACGAGACCGGTGGCACCGATCGGGTTCGCGGTCATGCAGCCACCTGACGGCACAACGGGGATGTCACCGTCCATCGCGGTGGCGCCGGTCTCGACGAGCTCGATGCCGCGTCCATGAGGAGCGAGCTGCAGCGACTCGTAGTAGGCGATCTCGAGGTTGGCGAACGGCGCGTAGACCTCGACGACGTCGAGCTCCCGGCGGGGGTTGGTGATGCCGGCCTCGCGATAGGCCTCTGTCGCCGCCCAGGCTTGTGCCCGCGGGATGGCGAAGTCCGACTCGTCGTCGTGCAGCCGGTCGCCGATGCGGTAGACGTCAGCCGCACAGCCCAGGCCCTTCACATAGGCGGCGTGGGCCTTGGTCTTCGCCTTGGCCGCGGTCGTCATCACCACGGCTGCCGAGCCGTCCGACCGGGGACAGGTGTGCAGCAGCCGCAGCGGGTGCGCCAGCGACCTCGACTCCTTGACGTCCTTCTCGGTGATCGTCTTCTGCAGGTGTGCGTATGGGTTGCGCAGCGCGTTCGTGAAGTTCTTCACCGAGATCCACGCCATGTGGTCCTCGGTCAGCCCGAAGTACTTCATCTGCCGGGACGCGACCAGCGCGATGCCGGTGATGACGTTGAGCTGCACGTCCTGCTCGTAGATCGGGTCGAAGATCGTCGTGAAGACTGCCTGTGCATCGGCCGTCTCCGACGTGCGCTGCAGGCCCACGACAAGGACGGTCTCGTACACGCCCGCACTGATGAGGCGGGCGGCAGCGAGCGGGCCCGAGCCGCCGGTGGCTCCGCCAGTGTGCACCCGGATCACGGGCTTCCCCACGCCCCCGAACGCGTCGAGACACCATCGCTCCGGCTCGTACACGCCCTCGAAGACCTCCGGGGCGGAGGCGAAGACCACGGCATCGATCTCGGACAACTCGGTGTCTGCGTCAGCCAGCGCCCGGCTGACCGCCTCGAACACCAGCTCCGGCGTACCCACGTCGAGCCGGGACGTCTTGTAGCGGGTCTGCCCAAAGCCGAGAACGGCTGCCTGCGGGCCGCTCACGGTGTCTCCACCACGGCGGCATAGGCGGTCTCCATGCTGAGTCCTCCTCCAGCGATGACCAACGTGATCCCGCTGTCAGGCGGCTCCAGCCCGCTCAGCAGCGCGTGCAGCCCCGCCGCATAGCCGAGGTCCACGTAGCGCTCAGGTCGTCGGGCGATCAGGTCGACAGGGACGCCGACGGCGTCCGCGATGGGGGCGTCATCCAGGTGCTGCATGCCCGCGACCCGGACCCGGCTGACATCACCGGCCTTGCGGCCCGCGCTCGTCAACGCCGCGGCTGCCGCCTTCGCGACCGGCGCGAGCACGGGGGCCCCGGGCCGCAGATAGGGCCCCGTCGAGGCGCCGATCCCGACGACGTCGGCGCGGCGGCGACGCCCCGGGGTGAGGCGCGTGAGGATGAGCGCCGTGGCGACATCGACGCTGCGCACGGCCGTCGGAGCCAACCGGGTCGGCGCCGCTTGCTCAGCCGACGTGCGCAGTGCGAGCGCCACCCCGGGATGGAACCCCAGGCCCCGCGAGTACACCGGCTCGAGGCCCAGCGGCAGGATCGCGTCGCGGTCGGCGTCACTCAGCTTGCTCCACGTGCAGACGATGACGGCGTCGGAGACCCCCGACTCGATGTCGGCCACCGCGAGCATGAGGGCGGCGAGGCTGTCGGTGCAGACGCGCATCTCGTTGCGTCGGAACGAGCCGGTCGAACCGGTGAGGGTCATGGTCGAGATGGCTCGTCCGTCGTACAGGTCGGACGCCGCCATGAACGAGCCCGAGACGTCCGCGATGCCCAGGCCGGCGTCACGCAGCGCTCCCGACGTGGCCGTGTAGATCATCTCGTCGAGGGCCATGGGGATGTCGGGCTCGGGCGGCAGGACGTGATAGCCCGCGATGACCGCTTGCATGTGGGTCGCACCTACTCTCTCGGCGTCAGTTGTTGCGTCATGCGGGCAGCTCGGCGATGGCCGTGCCTGAGAACACGAGCTGACCGTGCTGGTTCAGCGTCTGGACTTCGAAGGAGTGCAGGACTCCCGTGGCTGAGGGGGTGGTCCCTGTCAGGGTCACCGTGCCGGTGAGCGCGTCGCCCGGCACGACCGGGGCGTGGAAGCGGCCGGTGTACTCGCGCAGGCTCTCGACGCCGACCAGGTCGGTGACGAGCCTGGCGCTCAAGCCCATGGTGAACATGCCGTGCGCGATGACCGAGCCATAACCGGCGCGCTCGACCGCGTAGGGCTCGTCGTGATGGAGGGGGTTGTAGTCGCCTGAGGCGCCCGCGTACTGCACGATCGTGGCGCGGGAGATCTCTGGGTGCAGCAGCACGGTGCGCGAGCAGCCAGGCGCAAGGGTTCCGGTCATCGATCGGCACCGATCTCGACCTCGACGGCAACGGAGCTGACGATGACCGCGTCGTCGCCGTCGTGGAAGTCGGTGACGATCTCCCGGAAGCTCAGGACGCCGCCAGCACGGCTGGGCTTCTGCCAGCTGTTGCCGGTGCGCTTCCGGGCCACGAGAACCTCTCCGACGCGCACCGGCCGGGTGTAGGTGAAGCGCTGCTCGGCATGGAGCACGACCGTGCCCGGCCGGTCGACGGTGGCCGCCTTCGCCGAGGCGGGCCAGGGCTCCCCCGGTCGCGGGCGCCACGGATAGCCCGGGATGAACTGCTGGAGGGCCTCGGTGAAGGTGGGCGGCGCGGCGACGCCGGCCTCGCCGCGGTAGGCGGGGTTGTCGTCGCAGACGGCTCGGGCAAACAGCATCACGTGCACCGGGTCGACCGGGAAGCGGAGCTCAGCCACCAGAACGCACCGCACCAGCGAGCAGCGCGCGGCGGTGTGCCGAGGGTGACCCGAACGCGACGCGTCCAGCGACCGCGCGCCGCAAGTACAGATGAGCCGGGTGCTCCCAGGTGTAGCCGATGCCCCCCAGCGTCTGGATCATCGTCCCCGCCGACTTGTAGGCGGCGTCCGAGGCGGCGGCCTTGGCGACATGCGACATGCTCACGGCCTCAGAGCTCGACATGGCCAGCTCCCGAAGGGCGTAGGACGTCACGCACTTCGCGGCCTCGTTGTCCATGTAGGCGTTGACGAGCTGGTGCTTCACGGCCTGGAAGCTGCCGATCTGGCGACCGAACTGCTCCCGCTGCAGGGCATACCGGACGGCGACATCGACGCAGTGCTCGGCGATGCCCACGAGCTCAGCGGCCAGGCACGTGGGCACGAGGACGCGCAGGCGGTCCAGGACCCGTTGGCCGGCGTCGAAGGCGCCCAGTGGTCGGGCAGGTGCGCCTGCGAAGTCGATCTGCGCCGAGCTACGGGTCAGGTCCATCCCACCGGTCGCCGTGCGGACCTGCCCTTGGGCATCCCGGTCCACGGCGAAGCACATCGTCCCGTCGTCCGCCGCGGCGAGGACGACGAGCAGGTCCGCCTCGCAGCCGTCCCACACGTCCTCGGCCCGGCCGTCGAGCTGCCAGCCGTCGGGGCCCCGGGTGGCACGGACCCCCTGCGCGGCCATCAGGCCGTCGGTGCCCAGTGCCAGCCCTGCCAGGCTGGCCGTCAGCTTCCCCTGCACGATCCGCGGCAGCAGGTCCTGTTGCGCGACCTGGTCGCCCGACGCGAGCAGCGCCTGCCCGGCGAGCACGACGGTCGAGAAGTATGGACCGGAGTAGAGGGCGCGCCCGAGCTCGGTGAGGACGACCCCGAGGAACGACAGGGGGGCGCCCGTGCCTCCGAGCTCGACGGGTGTGGCGACCCCCAGCACGTCGACCTCGGTCGACAGCCTCGTCCAGAGTTCCGCGTCCGTCGGCGCGCACTGGTCGACGGCGGCGAGCTGACGCGACGCACTGGTGCTGGGCGCAAGGACCAGACGCAGGGTCTGCTGCAGCTGCCGGTGCTCTTCGTCGTGGTGCCGGCCGGAGCTGCTCATCTCGGCTCCTTGGGGAGGCCCAGCAGCCGCTCCCCGATGATGTTGCGCTGGATCTCGCTCGAGCCGGCGTAGATGGTCGCGGCCCGAGCCCGGAGGAAGTAGTCGGCCCACACGCTGGGCGTGTTGGCGCTGCCGGCCTCGGCCGCCGGGAAGCTGACGCCCTGCAGCCCGGTGCCGCTCGCTGTGGTGGCTGCGGATCCGAGGATGTCCATCGCGAGCTCCGTCGTCATCTGCAGCCACTCGCTCCAGAACAGCTTGTGCAGCGAGGACTCAGCGCCGATGTCCCGACCACCCAACCAGCCGTCGACGGCCTGCCGTCCGAGGCAGCGCAGCTCCTCGACGCGCTGCAGGCTGTACGCGAGCCGCTCCGCCAGCACGGGGTCGGCGAGCTGCCCGCGCTCCGCCGCGAGATCGTGCAGCCGGTCGAAGTCTCGGCGGAAGCGGGTGCCCAGGGTGGCGACGGCCTCACCTCGCTCATAGCCGAGCAGGTCCATGGCGACCGCCCAACCGCCGTTCACAGGTCCCACGACGGCATCGAGCGGGCAGCGGGCGTCGGTGAAGAAGACCTCGTTGAACTCTTCCTCGCCGGTGAGCGTCTTCAGCGGGCGGACCTCGATGCCGGGCTGGTCGAGCTCGCAGAGCAGGAGGCTGATGCCGCTGTGCTTGCCGGCCGAGGGGTCGGTCCGGCTGAGGACGAAGATGTGCGTCGCGAGGTGCCCGTACGAGGTCCAGATCTTCTGGCCGTTGATGGTCCAGTGGTCGTCGCTCGCGACAGCCCGTGTGCGCAGGCCGGCCAGGTCCGAGCCGGCGTCCGGCTCGGAGAACCCCTGGCACCAGACGTCGTCGCCGGCCAGGATCCGCGGGAGGTAGTGACGGCACTGCTCCTCCGTCCCCCACCGAAGCAGGGTGGACCCCAGCATCTGGATGCCGAAGTTGTCGTTCAGTCCGCCCTGGGGAACACCTACCGCGGTGCACTCCTCGGCGACGATGAGCTGCTCCAGCGGACCGAGCCCAGCACCTCCGTACTGCGTCGGCCAGGTGAGGGCCAACAGCCCGTTGCTGTGCATCAGCGCGCGCCACTCCTCGCGGAACTGGTCCTGCGCCGCAGGCAGCAGGGCACCGATGCCCGTCCAGTCGGCCGGCAGGTGCTCGCCCAGGAACGCGCGAACGCGGTCCCGGAACACCGATCCGGCAGGTGCGCTCACAAGCGTTCGATGATGGTGGCGTTCGCCTGGCCGCCGCCCTCGCACATCGACTGCAAGCCGTAGCGGGCGCCCCGACGCTCGAGCTCGTGCAGCATCGAGACCATGATCCGGGCGCCACTCGCACCGATCGGGTGCCCAAGAGCGATGGCGCCCCCGTTGACGTTGATGCGCTCGCTCTCGGCGCCGATCTCCTGCTGCCACGCCAGCACGACAGAGGCGAACGCCTCGTTGATCTCGAAGAGGTCGATGTCCCCGACCTCGAGGCCAGCACGGCTGAGGGCAGCGTGCGTTGCGGCGATGGGGGCGGTCAGCATGTAGACCGGGTCGTCACCGCAGACCGACATCGTGTGCACCCTCGCCCGCGGGGTCAGCCCCAGGTCCTTGACGGCTCGCTCGGAGCAGACCAGCAGGGCGGCAGCCCCGTCACTGATCTGGCTCGAGAGCGCCGCGGTGATGACGCCGCCCTCGATGAGCGGCGGCAAGGACGCCATGCGTTCGAGGCTCGTGTCGGGCCGGGGGCACTCGTCCTGGGAGCCGCCGCCGAACGCCACGATCTCGCGCTCGAAGTAGCCCCGGTCCCTGGCAGCTGCGGCGCGCCGGTGGCTCGCCAGGGCGAACTCCTCCATCTGAGCGCGGGTCAGCCCCCACTTGGAGGCGATCAGCTCCGCGGCGCGGAACTGGTTGATGTCCTGGCCCCCGTAGCGCCGTTGCCACTTCTTGCTGGTGGCGAACGGGTCCGCATGCAGCAGGTCCGCACCCGCCGACCAGGCGATGTTGAGGGGCACCACGCTCATGAGCTGGACGCCACCAGCGACGACGACGTCCTGCACGCCGCTCATCACGGCCTGGGCCGCGAAGTGCACCGCCTGCTGGGACGATCCGCACTGTCGATCGATCGTGACGCCGGGCACGGACTCGGGAAGGCCGGCAGCCAGCCAGGACAGCCGTGCGATGTCGCCCGCCTGCGGTCCGACGGCGTCCGTCGCGCCGAGGATGACGTCGTCGACGCGTGCGGGGTCGATCCCGGCCCGACCGATCAGGGCACTCAGCGTGTGCGCCGCGACGTCCACCGGGTGCTCCGCGCTCAGACTGCCGCCGCGCCGTCCGACCTGCGTGCGGACCGCTTCGACGATGAATGCCTCGGGCATCGGGAGTTCCCTCTGGTGTGTCGACACTGCAACACGGACGACGTTATCAACCAAACGATTGGTAGTCAACGTCTCGTGATGGCTCGCAGAGGTCCGCGAGCCGGCCCAGGGCCCGCCCGACGGACAGCGCGAGGCCTGCCAGCAGGTCGTCGGGCTCGAGCTCGGTCGTGTAGCTGACGGAGCACCGGTCGTCGCCCTCGGCCGTCACCTCGACCGTGCCGAGGTGCAGGTCGACCGCGAGTCCTTCCGTGATCCGGTACTGCAGCAGCCGGCGCTCGGGGTCGTTGACCAGGATCTGTTCAACGATCACCGCGCCGGAGTGCAGCTCGCAGACCCGCTGCGCGCCCTCCATCCGGCAGCTCTGCACGCTCGGAAACCACTGGGGCAGCGCGCTCGCATCGCCGACGATCGCCCAGACGGACTCCGCTGCCGCCGCGAGCTGCCTGACCTGGCGATCCACGCTCACGATACCTCCACGAGACAACCAACCGTTTGGTACGGTACGCTGGTCATGCGAAGGTGACAAGCGCGTGACCGGGATGGAGCCATGACGGAGCTCTCACTAGGTGAGGTGTTCGCGGCGCGCGCCCGTGACCTCGGCGCGTCGCCCGCTCTGATCGCCGACGGCGTCGAACTGAGCTTCGCCGAGCTCGACGACCGCGCCGGACGGCTGGCCGGTGCTCTGCGCGCCGCGTCGGTGGGGACCGGCAGCAGGGTCGGTTACCTCGGCAGGAACAGCTCCGAGTACGTCGTGTCGCTCGCCGCGTGCGGCAAGCTCGGCGCCGTCATGGTCCCGCTCAACTGGCGGCTGGCGCACGCAGAGCTGGTGGCGATCCTCGCCGACGCGCAGGCTGTTCTCGTCATCGTCGACGACGAGTTCACCGCCGCCGCCGAGACCTTGCGCGCAGATCGCGGCGTCGCGGCCGACGTTCGGCTCGTCGACACCCGCTCGCCAGCCGGCCCCCGCTGGTACGACGGCCACGCTCCGCACCTGCCGACGTCGCTGCCGCCCGCCGAGGCGGTTGCCCTCCAGCTGTACACGTCCGGCACCACCGGACGGCCGAAGGGCGTCCTGTCGAGCCACGTCTCGGTGATCGAGTCACTCAGGCTGCTCAGCCGCGTCGCCGGGATCCAGCGGTCCTCGGTCAGCCTGTGCACGCTGCCGACGTTCCACATCGGAGGGACGTCCTGGACACTGGCCGGCATCTTCGCCGGCTGTCCGACGGTGCTCCTGCGGGAGACCGACGCCGAGGCCGTGCTCGACGCCGTGGCGGCGCAGCACGTCACGACGATGATCGCCGTGCCCGCCGTGATCCAGCTGCTCGTCGAAGCACTGCACGACGGCGACACCCGAGGGAAGACGCTCGAGCGGCTCTACTACGGCGGTGGCCCGATGACCGGGCCGGTGCTGGAGCGCGCGCTCGCGGCGTTCGGCTGCGAGTTCGTGCAGGGCTTCGGCATGACCGAGCTGCCCTTGATGCTCGCGCTGACCCCTGACCTGCACGTGCCCGGCTCGCCGCTGCTGCTCTCGTGCGGACAGCTGGTGCCCGAGACCGAGGCGCGCATCGTCGACCCGGCGACCGAGGCCGAGGTGGGCCCCGGCAGCGTGGGCGAGCTGTGGGTCAGGTCGTCGCGCACGATGCTCGGCTACTGGAACCAACCCGACGAGACGGCAAAGGCTCTCGTGCCCGGCGGCTGGCTGCGCACCGGCGACGCGATGCACGTGGACGAGGACGGCTTCTACTTCCTCCACGACCGCATCAAGGACGTCATCATCTCGGGCGGCGAGAACATCTACTCAGCCGAGGTCGAGAACGTGCTCATGGCCCATCCGGCGATCCTCGAGTGTGCCGTCATCGGCGTGCCGTCTGCTCGATGGACCGAGACGGTCAAGGCCGTCGTGGTGCTGCGGGCAGGGCACTCGGCCGCTGACAGCGAGCTCATCAGCTTCTGCAGGGAGCGACTGGCCGGCTACAAGTGCCCGACCTCCGTCGAGGTCGTCGCCGCTCTGCCCCGGACCCCTTCGGGCAAGGTGCGGAAGGCCGACCTCCGAAAGCCGTACTGGCCTGCGACCCGCTAGCGCGGACGGGCCGCCGCGGCAGGCTCCGCGACACCGAGGACGGCTGCCAGCGCGAGCTGTGCGTAGCTCTTCGCGACCTCGGCCGGGGAGTCCTTCCCATCCGGCCGGTACCAGTCGGCCACCCAGTTGGTCCCGCCGATGACGAACGACGACACGAACCGCTGGTTGACGGTGCCCTGGAGCCCCTTGAACTTGTACGCCGCGGCGATCAGGTCTCGCAGGTAGCGGTCGTACTGACGGCGGCGCTCCACCAGCTTCGCGCGCCGCTCACCTGTGAGATAGCGCCAGTCCCTGAAGTACAGCGACTGCAGCTCCAGGTTCTGCAGGGTGTTGGCCACACCGCGCTCGAGGTAGGCCCGCAGCCGCTCGACGGGGTCGACGTCGAGCGCCTCGAGCTCTCGCATCATCAGCTCGGCGTCGCCATGCGCGTTCTCGAAGATCTGGAAGAGCAGGTCTTCCTTGGAGTCGATGTAGTGGTAGACGCTGCCCTTCAGCACGCCCACGGCATCCGCCACGTCCTGGATGCTGGCTGCCGCATAGCCCTTCTCCGCGAAGATGGCCAGAGCAGCCTGCAGGATCTCCGCTTCGCGGTTGCGGCGACCGGCCGGCGCAGCACCGGACTTCCGCGCGTTCGACTTCATCACGCCCCCAGACGACCGTTCGTTCGGTACGCACCCTAGCCCGCGGAGCCTCGATCAGAGCCCAGCTGCGTCGGCCATGACGGCAAGAGCTTCCAGGGACTTGTCGCGAGGCAGCGTCTCCAGCAGGAACACGCACACGTCCACGCCCATGGCTTCGTAGGACGCGATCTGCTCGGGGTCCGCCGCCATGCCGAACAGGTAGACGGGGACGCGCCCCCGCCCGAGCTCCTCCGACCTCCGGCGCAGTTCCGAGATCCGCTCCGGCAGGTCCGGCATCGGCGGCCAGCCTGGGTTGGGTGCCCACGCATCTGCGTACTCGAGGACCCGGTCGACGACCGTCGGCCCCATGCCACCGAGGACGATCGGCGGGTGGGGAAGCTGCGCGGGTCTGGGCCGCACCGTGGTGGGCGCGATGGTCACGAGCTCCCCGTCGAAGCTGGCCACCTCCTCGGACCACAGCTGCGTGATGGCGCGCACCCGCTCACCGAGAAGCTTCGTGCGCGTGCGCGGATCCGT
Organism: Frankiales bacterium; assembly: GCA_025465465.1. Lineage (GTDB taxonomy): Bacteria > Actinomycetota > Actinomycetes > Mycobacteriales > SCTD01 > RYN-111. The sequence goes on from JAODND010000091.1 coordinate 33,407, forward strand.
GCCGTGCTGCCGCATCTCGTCGACGTTCCAGCCCGCGCTCACGCCGAACACGAACCGCCCCCCGCTCAGCTGATCGAGGCTGGCGACCGACTTGGCGGTGTGGATCGGGTCACGCTGGACGAGCAGGCACATGCCGGTGCCCACTCGCAGTGTCCGGGTTGCCGCGGCGGCAACCGTCAGGGCGACGAACGGGTCGTAGGTGTGGAAGTACTCGGGCGGAAGGTCTCCCCCACCGGGGTAGGGCGTCTCCCGGCTGGCAGGGATGTTGGAGTGCTCCGTCAGGAACAAGTAGTCGAACCCGTGTCCCTCCAGGCCCACGGCCAGGTCATCCGGCCGAATGCTGTCGTCGGTCGCGAACGTGACGATCCCGAACTCCACTGCTGGCTCCTTCAGACGAACGCGATCGAGATGGCGGACTCAGGGCATCCGGAGGCGACGCGGCGCAGCTCTTCGAAACGGCTCTGCGGCTGCACCGCACCGAGGACCTCACCGAGACCGTCGTCGTTGTCGCCGGAGGCGAACACGTCCGGGCTGCCGAGCACGCACATCTGGTGGCCGCGGCACAGCCCCGGATCGATGGAGACCCTGAGCGTCATGCAGCGCCCCGGGTCGACAGCCTGCGCCCAGGGGTGAAGGTGGCGGGCATCGTGACCCAGCCGTTGACGATGCCGAGGTTGGGGTACTGCCGGCTGCGCTGCTCGTCGATGGAGAAGTCCGGCATCCTGGTCAGGACCTCGCTGAGGATGAGCTCCACCTGAGTGCGAGCCAGGTGCGACCCGAGGCACCGATGCAGCCCCAGCCCCCAGGACACGTGCTTGTTGGGCATGCGGTCCATGACGCACTCGTCCGCCCGCGGGAACGTCGCCTCATCGCGGTTCGCAGACGCGTAGGACAGCAGCACGCGCTCACCCGGCGACAGCACCTGACCGCCCAGCACCGCCGGCTTGCGCACCGTGCGAGCGAGTGCTTGGACGGGCGTGAACATGCGCATGAACTCCTCGGTGGCCACCGGCAGCCTCGACAGGTCGGAGACCAGGAACTCCCGCGCCTCCGGGTGCCGGCTGAGGTAGGCGAACGCGTTCGCCAGCAGCGTCGTGGTCGTGTCCACGCCGCCGGAGAACAGCGTGTAGACGACGCTCATCGCAGCCTCGTCGTCGATCGGCGCCCCGCCGATCTCCGCGCTCGCGACATGGCTGATCAGGTCGGCACCCGGATCACGCCGACGCCGGGCGATCAACTCGCGGATGCGCTCGACGATGCCTTGCAGGCCGGTGACAGCCTCGGCGTACTCCGGCGAGCCAGGTGGGTATCCCAGCGCGTTGTGGAACGGTTCGGAGTACGTCGCCCACTCCGCCACGTCGATACCGAGCAGCTGCAGGACCGAGCTCGCGGGGATGGCCGCAGCGATGTCGACGGCGAGGTCGCACTCACCCGCCTCGATGACTTGGTCCACGTAGTGGGTGGTGAGCTCCGCGATCATCGGCCGGTAGTCCCAGACCGCTGTCGGCGAGAACCGCGGAGCGAGGAGCCGTCGGAAGTCCTCCCACTGCGGGTTGTCGACCTCGGTCGGGATCATCGGCACCAGCCCACGCTCGGCCGGTACGAAGATCCCGCCGCTGTAGTTGCCGGCGTCGTCGGTGGCGGCTCCGCTGGTGTACGTCACCGCGTCGCGGAGCACCTCCGACACCTCGGCATAGGACGTCACGACCCAGTAGCCGCCGTTGCTCTCCGACCAGGCCACGGGGGTGGAGTTGCGCAGCTCGCGATAGACCTCGAGCGGCCCACGAGCGGTGTGCTCGGGCGAGTTGTGGTCGAACGCGACGGGGCAGCGTGCTGTCGGCAGTTCCTGTGGCATCACCACGTGTGGAGCCTCTCTGGTCGGCTCGTTCAGCGAGCGATGATCCCGTGCAGCTGGAGGTTCTTGCGACGCCGCTCCTGGGCGTCGGGGCTGATGAGCTCCGGGGTCCATTCCAGCCCGTGGTCCATGGAGACCGTGACGGACGCGACCCCGGGCAGCTCCGCGAGCCGCCGCTTGATCTCGACGTCGAAGTAGCCGACGTTGTGGCACAGCGGCGCGGTCAGCCGCAGCGTGACATGGAGCCGCCCGTCGTCATCGAGGTCGACGGCCTTGACGAGGCCCATCTCCTCGATGCTCATCGGTGTGCCGGACGCGACGCTGCACGGGTCGCCTATCCCGTGCAGGATCTCGCGGACCTGGGCGTCGACTCCGGACTCAGCCAACGCCGGCCGCCTCGGGCAGGGGCGTCATGACCGCGTCCTTGAGGGGCGTCGTCGAGTACGGGATCGGCAGAGGGCCGTGGTGCGTGAACTCGTCATCCTTGATGCCTGCGGCGAGCTTGTCGACGTCGAAGCCGTGCAGGCGCGCGATGTTGCCGCTGAGGATGGCCTTCTTGTGCTCCCGGGTGAGCTGCGGGATGGGGAAGAAGATGCCCTTGCGAGCCATCTGCTCCTCGGTGAACTGGAAGTCCATGAAGGCCTCCAGCCCGGGCCGCGGGTGCGAGTTCATCGCCCCGGTCGCCCAGTAGATGCGCTCCAGGGCGGCCTCGCCAGCGACGCTCAACAGGCCCGCGAGCTGCTCGCCGAAGACGCTGGGCCGCATGGTCAGGACGAGGTTCATCGTCTCGAAGTTGACCCAGATGTTCGGGAAGCGGGCGAGCAGCCAGGCAGTCTCCTCGACGAAGGACAGGCCACCATGGACGATCGAGAAGTTGAGGTCCGGGAAGGCCGCTGCGGCACCCTCGACATCGACCGGGTTGAACGCATTGCCGCCCGACGGCGATGGTCCCATGGGCAGCGACTTGTGGATGGCGACGGACCGCAAGCCGAGCTCGCGGGCCTTCTCGTAGAGCGGGAACCCGATCTTCGGGTCGTCCATCCGCCACGGGGTGACCGTGCCCTCGTTGTAGCTGACCGGGTAGAGCTTGAGACCGACAGGGTTGTTCATCATCTCGACCTGCCGCTCCATCTCGCCCAGGGGGTCGGGGCGCAGCGGGTCGATGGACACGTAGGAGCCGATGAAGCGGTTCGGCCAGCGCTTGGTCGCCTCGAGCGCCTTGGCCACGCTGGAGTAGCCGTCCTTGAAGAAGTAGATGGGCACCGGGTGGAAGATCGCGACGTCGGTGTTCGACTCGCGGAACATGATGTCCGCCGTCTCCTCGACGCTCCAGTCGCGCAGCGTCTTCTCCCCCTCGAGGTCGTAGCCGGCCGGCTGCCCCGCAAAGAAGCTCGCCTGGAGCTGGCGCAGTGACTCCGCGTACTCCGGGGAGGCCATGTTGCCCTCGGTCATGTCGAACGCATGGGCCACGCCATCGATGACAAACAGTCCGTCCTGCATGAGCGGGTCCCTTTCGAGGGTGACGAGTTACCAACCAACCGTTTGGCTGGACGCTATCCGTGCAACACACCTGGGTCAAGCCGTTCACGCGTCGGACTCGCCGTCGCCTCGCGCTAGGCGATCAAGGCACCCGCGTCCACCGGAAGGGCGACGCCGGTGATGTAGCGGGCCTCGTCCGAGGCGAGGAACAGCAGCGCGTTGCTGACGTCCCGCGACTCGACCCAGGGGATCGGCAGCGCGTTCATGGCCTGCGACGCCGGGGCGAAGTCCTCGCGCGTCGGATGTTCCAGGTCCGGGCGGAACAGCGCATAGGTGGACTCGTTCATGATCATCGGCGTGTCGACCTGCGTGGGGTGCAGGCTGTTCACGCGAATGTTCTGGGGCGCGAGCTCGAGGGCGAGGGTCCGCATGAGCCCGACCAGGCCGTGCTTGGCCGACACGTAGTGCGCCACGTTGGCATAGGCCTGCATCCCAGCGGCCGAGCTGGTGAGGACGATTGATCCTCCCTGGCCACCCGCCAGCAGGTGCGGGATCGCCGCTTTGCAGGTGCGCCAGACACCGCTGAGATTGATGTCGAGCATGGTGGTCCAGACGTCCTCGGGGATGTCCTGGGCGGGGTACGGTGCCGAGCTGATGCCCGCGTTCGCCGCCACGATGTCGAGACGGCCGAGGTGGGCCATGCCCTGCTCGACGGCCCCGTCGAGCGCCCGCTGGTCGCGCACATCGGCCTCGATGGCGACGATGCGGCGGCCCAGGTTCTTCACCTCATCGACCGTGCGCGCAAGATCGTCTGAGGTCGGCCCCGGATAGGGCACCCCCTTGATGTCCTTGCAGATGTCGACGGCGATCACGTCGGCGCCTTCCTCGGCAAGCCGAAGGGCGTGCGCCCGACCCTGACCTCGGGCCGCCCCGGTGATGAGAGCCACCTTGCCCTCGACTCGACCTGTCATGTGCCGTCCACCGTTCTGTCCGGAGTGCTACTGGCTGATGGGATGCGCCGCGGCGCCGACCGAGTTGTCGGGGCCCGCGCCAGGGGGCTCGGGATTCACCTCGGCGGGTTCGGCAGGTGTCACGCGAGCGGCACCGACGCCACGTCGGCGAAGCGAACCGGCGTACAGCCCGAACCCGACACCGAGGATGAGGGCGGCGCCGTCGAAGAACTGGTTGACCCACGGAGAGGCGCCCCACAGCGTGAGCCCGTTGACGCTGACGGCCAGGAAGAAGACGGCGGCGACGGTTCCCCAGACGTTGTAGCGGCCCGGTTGGATGGTCGTCGCACCCAGGAAGGCAGCGGCGATGGCCGGCAGCGTGTAGTTGGGTCCGAGCTGCGGCGTACCGGATCCGACGTTCGCGACCAGCAGGATGCCGGCACCGCCCGCGATGCCCCCAGCGATGACGTGCGCGCTGAAGACCCGACGCGGGACCCGGATGCCGACGAGCAGCGCCGCCCGCGGGTTCGAGCCCAGGGCGTACAGGTCCTTGCCCGCAGGTGTCCGCTCCAGCCCGTACCAGACCGCGATGGCACAGAGGACGAAGAAGTAGAAGAGCTTCGGCAGGCCGATCCACTTTCCCGCGCCGAGCCCGATCAGCTTGGGGCTGATGCCAGTGGTGATCGAGAGTCCCTTGGAATAGGCAAGGACCAGCGCGCTGATGACGCTCGCGATGCCGAGGGTGGCGATGATGGAGGGGATGCCGGCCTTGGCGACCAGGAGTCCGTTGACCACGCCGACTGCCAGTCCCAGCGCAATGGCCGCGACGACGGCTGCCCCGAGCGACCACCCGGACTTCGACATCAACCCGGCGCACACCACTCCGCTGAAGCCCGCGGTGGGACCGATCGACAGGTCGATCTGACCCGCGACCAGGGGTATCACCGTCGCGATCGCGAGGATGCCCAGTAGCGACTGGTCGGTGAGGATGTTGGTGATGTTGGCCGACGACCCGAACTGCGGCGTGGCGGAGTTGAACTTGAAGAAGATGCCGATCGCGACGAGCAGGCCGACGAGCCCGTAGCGCTCGACGAGCTCGATGACCTTCGACGTGTACCTCATCGCGTCAACCTCTGGTTCTCGAGAACGATTTCAAGCAGCTCATGTGCGGTGGTCTGGTCATGCACTTCCTGGGTCACCTGACCACGACACAGGACGAGGATCCGGTCACTGAGGCGGGTGAGCTCCTCGAACTCAGAGCTCGCCAGCACCACGGCCATGCCTTTCCTGCTCGCTTCCGCGATCAGCCCGAGGATGGCCTCGCGAGCACCCACGTCGATGCCTTGCGTCGGTTCGTCGAGGAGCAGGATCGCCGGGTCGGTGCGCAGCCAACGACCCAGTACGACCTTTTGCTGGTTCCCGCCCGACAGGGTCTCGATGCCGGCTTGCGCGCCGGGCGCCTTGACCGAGTAGCGCGTGAGGTCGCGCGTGACCTCGGCGACCATCAGCCTGCGCCGGAACCAGCCCCGACGGAAGTAGCGTCGGCTCTGCCCGACGGTCATGTTGGTCGCGACGCTGTGCTCCGGGAAGACGCCACCTGTGCCGCGATCCTCGGGCACGAACGCGACGCCGTGTGACTTCATGCGGGCGGACGTCGGAAAGCGAACGGCCTCGCCGCGCACGAGCAGGTCACCGCTGTTGATCCTCCGCACCCCGAAGATGGCCTCGAGCAGCTCGGTGCGGCCACTGCCCAGCAGGCCGGCGATCCCGACGATCTCACCGGGGCGGAGCGTGAAGCTGACGTCCCGCACCGGTCCAGCGCTCACGTGCCGGAGCTCCAGCACAGGGGCCTCGGACCGGGCGATCCGCCCGGCACCCGTCGTCACGTTGATCTTGCCGCCGAGGATCAGCTCGACCAGCTTGGGCTCGGTGAGATCCGCGGCGTCCAAGGTGCCCGCGTTCCTGCCGTCACGCAGGCACGTGACCCGATCAGCTGCCTGCCGCACCTCGTCCAGCCGATGACTCACCAGAACCACGCTGTGCCCCGCGTCGGCAAGCCTCCGCAAGGTCCGGAGCAGCTCGCCCGCCTCCTCGGCGGGCAGGGCTGCAGTGGGCTCGTCGAGGACGAGGATCGCTCGGTGCTGCTCGTCGACGTCCTGCAGCGCCCGGCCGATCGCGAGCAGCGCACGCTGCGGCATGGAGAGCGTCGACGCCAGGGCTTGCGGGTCCACGTCCAGGTCGAGCCGTCGCAAGACCTCGCGCACTCGCTCGCGGCTCGCCCGTGCCCTGATGCTGCCCGTAGGCCCCGTGACGAACTGACCACCGAGCCCGAGGTTGTCGGCCACGCTCAGGATCGGGAACACCCCCAGGTCCTGGTGCACGAACCGGAAGCCCGCCCGTGCGGCCTCCTCCGGGCGATGTCCTGTGAGGTCCGTCGTCACGTCATCGATGTCGAGCGAGCCCTCGTCGGCGGACAGCACCCCCGCGAGGATCTTGATGAGCGTCGACTTGCCCGATCCGTTGCCACCGACCAGGGCATGGACCTCGCCCCAGGTCAGCTGGAGGTCGACGTTGTCGAGTGCCTGGGTGTTGCCGAAGCGCTTCGACAGTCCGCGCACCGCAACTGCGGTGCGCGGACCGTCGATCGTGGCGGGCTTCATCAGCCCGTGACACCCCAGGACTTGGCGTACGCGGCGGGGACGTCGAAGGAGGGCTTGAAGTCCTGGCCCTTCGGCGGGAGGTCGGTCGTCGCGTCGACGATCTGGAAGCCCAGGCCCTCGTCCCTGGCCGGCGTCTTGTTGAAGTAGCTGTTGAGGGTGTCCACGGCGCCATAGGCCCACCACTCGAGCGGCCACGAGTTGACGGCATCCAGGCCCTGGCCGGACCGCACCGTGTCGTAGTCGGCGGCGACGCCGAAGCCACCGATCATCTTCACCTTGCCGACCAGGCCGCCCTGGACAACAGCCTGGGTGATGCCCAGGGTCGGGTTGGTGGCTCCGTGTGCAGCAACAGCGTCAGGGTTCTGGAGGAAGGAGGCCTTGGCCTTCGAGGTGAGCGTCGGGCCGAAGTCGGCCGCGAGCCAGTCGACCTTCACGCGCTTGCAGTCGGGGCAGACGGAACTGACCTGTGCCGCGTAGCCCTGCTCGAGCAGCTTGAGGGTCGTGTACTCATTGTTGGCGAAGTCGATGATGGTGCCCTTGCAGTTCGCCTGCTTGATGTCCCACGCCGCAGACGTCGCGCCGTAGGCGCGGACCGCATCGGCGAAGTCCTTGTAGCGGGACCCGAAGCTGATGTGGGTCGCGAAGACCGGTGCTTGCCCGGACGTCGAGGGGTCGTCGTTGAGGTCCCAGCCCTGCACGGAGATGGTCGGGATCCCGGCAGCGGTCGCCTGCTGGACAGCAGCCTTGACGAGCGGCGCGTCCAGGCCGACGCCGACGATGCCGTCGACCTTCGACGCCACGGCCTCCTTCACCAGCACCGGGAACTGCGCGGGATCGAGCTTGGCGTCGTAGAGCTTGGACTGCCAGCCGATCGCCGCAGCGGCCTTCTGGACCCCAGCGGCACCGACGGCGACGGTGGGTGACGCCATCCCGACCGCGACGATGGCAATCTTCTTGCCCTTCGCCGCGGGGTTCGCCTCAGTGGGCGGCGTCGTGTAGGTCTTGGCCGCCGCTGTCTGCGTCACGGCTGCGATGCAGTCGGTGGACGAGGACGCGGACGTGCCCGTGCTCGGCGAGGCTGTGGCCCCCGTCCCCGACGACGATGAGCAGCCGGCGAGGGCCGTGGCAATGGCAGTGACAGACATGGCGAGCTGCGCGCTTCTTCGCACGTCGACCCCTTCGCGAATGAGCTGTGACCCACGCCACAGGCAGTACCACTGTCTACCAATCGGTCGTTTGGTTGTCAACAGCTCCGCAACGTCCGCGAGCCCTACCTCGACCTCGTCGAGGTAGGGCAACGGGCGTGCTTGTGCTCGTCGTCCGAGCTCCCGTGCGCGAAGGCTCTGGTTGCGGCGACGAGCCGGCTATCAGGTGGCGTGTACCCCATTCGCGGTCGGCGCCGGAACCACTCGCCCGCTGGGGCCGGCCGCGGCCGATTCGCGCGCCATGAAGGCACCGAGCTCGGCAATGGTCGTCATGATCGGTGCCGGGAAGACGACGGTGGTGTTCTTGTCCACGCCGATCTCGACCAGGCTCTGCAGGTTGCGCAGCTGAAGCGCCAGGGGGTGGGCCATCATGATGTCGGACGCGTCTCCCAGCGCCGCCGCTGCCATCGACTCGCCCTCGGCGTTGATGATCTTGGCGCGCTTCTCGCGCTCTGCTTCCGCTTGCCTGGCCATGGCTCGTTTCATGCTGTCCGGGAGCTGGATGTCCTTGAGCTCGACCAAGGTCACGAGCACGCCCCAGTCGACCGTGGTGACGTCGAGGATCTCCCTGATGTCGAGGTTGATCCGGTCGGTCTCGGACAAGGTCTCGTCGAGCGTGTGCTGCCCGACGACCTTGCGCAGCGTGGTCTGGGCGATCTGGTCGATGGCCGCGGTGATGTTCTCGATGGCCACCACCGACCTGACCGGGTCGACGACCCGGAAGTAGGCGACCGCCGAGACGTCCACACTCACGTTGTCGCGGGTGATGATGCCCTGCGACTGGATCGGCATCGTGACCACGCGCAGCGAGACCCGGTGCAGCACGTCCACGAACGGGATGATGAGCGTCAGCCCGGGCTTGCGGGTCCCTTGCACCCGACCCAGCCGGAACAGGACGCCTTCCTCGTACTGCTTGATGATCCGCACCGACATCAGCGCCGCCAGCAGCAGGACGACGCCGAGGACGACCACGACGGTGATCAGCACGTTCACGAGGTCCTCGTCAGCACGACCTTGAGGGCTCCGGTGTCACCGGCACGCGAGAACACGTCGTACGCGGTGTCGAACTCGCTGAAGCCGAAGTGGTGGGTGACGAACCTGGCCGCGTCGATCTGCCGGCCGGCCAGGAGCCGGAGCAGCGTCGGGGTCGAGTAGGTGTCGACGAGACCTGTCGTGATCGTCAGGTTTCGGTCCCAGATGCGCTCGAGGTGCAGGGTCGCGGACGTGCCGTGGACGCCGATGTTGGCCACGTGGCCTCCCGGCCGCACGAGGTCGACCGCGAGCTCGAACGTGGCAGGGACGCCAACCGCCTCGATGGCGACATCGGCTCCCAAACCTGCCGTGAGCTCGTGAACAGCGCTCACCGCGTCCTGCTGCGAGTTGTTGATGACGACGTCGGCACCGAAGAACTTCGCCGCCTCGAGCCTGCTGGAGACCTTGTCCACGGCCACGACGAGGCTCGGGCTGAACAGCTGAGCACCAGCGATCGCGGAGAGGCCGATCGGCCCTGCGCCCACGACCACGACGACGTCCCCGGGGCGCACCTGGCCGTTGAGGACTCCGACCTCGTAGGCGGTGGGCAGGATGTCGGCGAGCATCAGGAGCTCGTCGTCGCTGACGCCGGCGGGCACGGGATAGGTGGAGTTGTCGGCGAAGGGCACTCGGACGTACTCGGCCTGAGTGCCGTCGATCTCGTTGCCGAGGATCCATCCGCCGCCACCAAGGCACTGCCCGAAGCTGCCGGCTCGGCAGTAGCGGCACGTCCCGCACGCCGTGACGCACGAGACCAGGACCCGGTCACCAACGGCGAGCGTCTTCACTCCCGTGCCGATCTCCGTGACAGTCCCGACGGCCTCGTGGCCGATGACGCGGCCGTCCGTCATGGCTGGGACATCTCCCTTCAGGATGTGAAGGTCGGTCCCGCAGATCGTGGTGGTGTCCACCTGCACGATCGCGTCCGTGTCGGCCAGCAGGGTCGGCATCGGGAAGTCCTCCCAGGCCTTGGCGCCGGGACCGTGATACACGAGTGCCTTCATGACTGCTCCTCCAGGGATGCGTCGGTGGGTTGAGTGGCGTTGCGGTGGTGCCGGCCCCGACCGGCAGAGGCGGCGGGTGGCGAGGTCCGCCACAGGAACACGGCCACACCGGCCAGCAGGCTGATGACGGCCAGCATCATGAGTGACATCACGAGCCAGGCTCCGAACCCGAAAGAGGCGGAGTGGTAGCCCATCATCGGAACCACGCGTTCTGGAGGTGCCGTGTCGCTGTCGTCATAGGTCCACGCCCTCGCTGCTCCGTGGTGTCCTTTCAGTGTCGAGACGACCCGTATCCGCAGACAGGGCCGAAGGTCACAGTCGGGTAGGGCCTTGCCGCCCTGTCCCGTTCGTGGCTCGCGCGATGAGATCTTGAGGTGAACCCCGCCTCGCTCCGCCTTCCTGTGCAGGCACTCGGATCCGCGGACAGGTGGCGCCGTGGACACCTCGGATCGGTCGCGGGTGTCACGCGCCGCATCGTCGGCAGTGCCGCCGGCAACGCGAGCCGCGCTCTCGAGGAGATCGCCGGCGCGATCGACGACCGCCGCCACCTGCTGCCCGCTCCCGAGCTGGCACAACAGGGCGACCTCGTCGTGCTGTCACCGGAGGAGTGCATGAAGCTCCTCATGACGCGGAGCACAGGTCGGCTGGCCTACATCGCGCGGGCGGGGGTGCCCGACATCGTCCCGGTGAACTACCTGGTGCACCAGCGAGAGATCCTCATCAGGTCGGGTCCGGGACCCAAGCTGCAGGCGGCGCAGCGGCGTGACATGGTCGCGTTCGAGGTCGATGACATCGACGAGGTGTCGCACAACGGCTGGAGCGTGGTGGTCATCGGCCGCGCCGCGCAGCTGGTGCCGCAGCGGGCCGCCCTGATGGAGCTGCCTGAGTCGTGGGCGAGCGGCCCCCGATGGCACACCCTGAGCATCAGCCCGACCCGGATCGCCGGCCGCCGCCTGCTGTGAGTCAGCCCGGCACCTGGCGCAGCTGGAACGGGGGCGTGCCTGCGAGCTTGCCGCCGTCGAGCACCAGCGTGGTGCCGGTGATGAACGCGGACTGGTCCGAGCACAGCCACACCACGGCGGCCGCGACCTCGTCCGGCCGGCCGACTCGGCGCATCGGCATCGCCGCAGCCGCCGCCTGCTGTGCGGCGTCGCCGGCACGCAACAGGTTGTCGGTCAGGATCGGCCCCGGAGCGACTGAGTTGACGCGGATCCCCTGCGCCGCATAGTCGAGCGCCGCCACCTTCGTGAGCCCTTCCAGGCCGTGCTTGGCGGTCACGTAGGCCGCGAGACCTCCCACGCCTTGCAGTCCCGCCGTCGAGGACATGTTCACGATGGCGCCACCGCCCAACGCGAGCATGGCGGGGAGCTCATACTTCATCGCGAGAAAGACCCCGCGCAGACTGACTGCCAGGCCCGCGTCGAAGTCCGCGACGGACACGTCGCTGAGCGGGGTCGGTGGGTGGCCGCCGCCGGCCGCGTTGTTGCACGCGAAGTCGAGCCGGCCGAACTCGGTCAGCACCTGGTCGACCATCCCGGCCACAGCGTGCTCGTCGGTGACGTCGGTGGGGACCGCGACCGCCCGTCCGCCCTTGTCTCGGAGCTCCATGGCGAGGGCGGCCAGTGCCGGTTCGTCTCGGGCCGCCAGGCCGACCGCGCAGCCGGCGTCGCAGAACGCGCGCGCGGTCGCTGCTCCGATGCCCCGGCTGGCGCCGGTGACGATGGCTACCTTGCCGGTGAGAGCACCTGTCACGACGTTCCCTCCTTGACGACCTCGACGTTGTGCCGGAGCCGTGCCAGCAGCCCCTCGAGAGCTGTCACCTCGGGTTGCCGCAGTCCGGCGCGCAGCCGACGGTCAAAGGCCTGGACGCCGGCGAGCATCTGGAAGAACGCTGCGTCACCGGCCTCCGTCAGCTCGACGCGTTGCACACGCCGGTTGTCGGGCTCCCTCGTCCGCGTGATCAATCCGGCACTCTCCAACCGATGGAGGTGGTGGGTCAGGGTGGGCCCTTCGATCCCGACAGCCTGGGCGATCTCTCGCTGGGTGCCATGCCGTTCGCTCTTCACCGAGAGCAGGATCAGCCAGGTCGGCAGTGATCCGCCGACTGCTCCGAGTCCGTCGTCGAACGCGCGGCTCACCACCTTTGCCGTGCGCGCCAGCTGCAGTCCGATCGGCTCTCGAGCAGGAGCTCCCATGTGGACAACGTTAGATGACTAATGGTTAGACGTCTAGCGCTGCAGCTGGTCGGGATCCGTCTCTTTCGCCAAAGACCCCCCGTGCGGGTCCATCGGGTGTTGGCTGCTGATAACCGAACACCGAGCAAGAGGAGCAGTTGTGGCCGTCATCCTGAAGCAGGTCATGCCCGCGGGAGTGTCGATCGACATGGTCGACGCCGTCACTGAGGAGATGGGCGTCGACAGCTCACCTCCCGCGGGAATGGTCGCCCACACCCACTACGAGCAGGACGGCCGCGTCCACATCCTCGACGTGTGGGAGTCGGTCGAGGCGCACGAGAGCTTCGCAGGCTCCCGCCTGCTGCCTGCCATGGGCAAGGTGGCCGCTGCACGAGGCTTCGACATCGCCGCCGCCGGCCCGCCCGAGGTGAGCTACACCGAGGTGCACCGCCTCGTACGAGGGCAGTAGCGGACGCCGGACGTTGGGCTAGGGAGCGGGGCTCGGCCCTGACTCGTGGGCGGTTTTCCCATGGTGCTCCAGGGAGATCTCGTCCGAGGAGGACACGCCAGCAGGCAGGTCGACCGTCATCCTCGGGCCGGTGAACCACTTCTTGGCCGACAGGTGCCAGCCGATCCAGAGCACCAGCAATGCGCCACCGACCACGATGGGGGTGTAGTTGACGTACTTCATGCTCGACCAGCCGAAGCCCTTGTACCAGGGGGCTCCTGCAGCCGACGTCGGCAGCAGCGCGATCACCGAGGTCACCACGATCTCGGCGACCGCCACCAGGCTCATCCATCGGTACTTCCGCCCCAGGTTCCAGGAGCCCGGCGTGAAGCTGTCACCGGCCTTCCAGCGCAGGAAGATCGGAATGGCGAAGGCGACGTAGAGGCCTACGACCCCGATCGACACCACGGCGAAGAACGCGACCGGGACGGGCGCTCCGTTGATGTCGACCTTGACCAGCGCCGGGGCGGTCAGCAGGACGGCGATCACGGCCGAGACCACCACGCCGTAGACCGGCACTCTGTTCTTGTTGAGCTTCGACCAGTACTTCGCGCCAGGCACCGCTCCGTCGCGGCTGAAGGCGAAGAGCATGCGCGTGGTGCTGGTCATGCACGCGACCGTGCAGAAGAACTGCCCTGCTGTCGAGATGAACAGCACGAGGGTCGCCCAGTTGGGCGAGAGCGCCTGGCTGAAGATGACACCGACGCCGCCACCTCCGGCTGTCACCCCCTTCTCGTCCTGCACGGCGAACAGGAACGCCAGCAGCAGGATCCAGCCGCCGATGCCGGAGTAGAAGATGGACCTCCAGATGCCCTTGGCCGCCGAGTCGGCGGCGCTGTGGGTCTCCTCCGAGAGGTGCGCCGACGCGTCGTAGCCGGTGATCGTGTACTGCGTCAGGATCACCGACAACGGGATGATGCCGAAGAGGAAGCCGACACCGCTGGCGTGACCGCCGAAGAACCCGGTGTTGTTGACCGTGTCGCTGAAGACCGAGGACGCGCTGGCGTGGTGGCTCGGGACGAACAGCAGGACCAGCACCACCACGGAGGCGCCGACGACGTGCCACCACACCGAGATGTTGTTGAGCATCGCCAGCAGGTTGCTGGAGAAGATGTTCACCAGGGACACGAGGAACAGCACGATCAGGAAGATGATGAAGACCCGGTTGAGGCTGTAGCCGTTGGCCCACGACTTGCTGTACGTGTCGAGCGTGAGGTCGAAGAACGTGGCGCATCCGTAGGCGACCGAGGCATCGATGGCGAGCAGCCCGATCAGGTTCAGCCAGCCTGTGTAGTAGCCGGCCTTGGCGCCACCGAGCTTGGACGCCCACCAGTAGATCCCTCCCGAGGTCGGAAAGGCGGAGACGAGCTCCGACATGCACAAGCCGATCACCAGGATGAATCCCGCCGCGATCGGCCAGCCCCAGGCAATTGCCGCCGGACCGCCGTTGTTCCATCCGACGCCGAACGTCGTGAAGCAACCGGCGAGGATCGAGATGATCGAGAAGGAGATGGCGAAGTTGGAGAAGCCGGACCAGGATCGGTTCAGCTCCTGCTTGTAGCCAAGCTCGGCAAGCCGCTTCTCGTCATCGTTGAGCTCGACCGTGTCCGTCACTGCGTTCTCCCTCGCGGTTGGTGAACCAGCTGCGCGTCCTCGATGAGGACCTACGCGATCGCGTCGGGATCGTAGGCCCGCCCCGGCGCTACGGTCTAGTCCCCAGACCTTTGTTTCGTACGCGCCGCCGTGCACCGACAGACGTACGATGCGCGCGTGACCCCGAGTCCTTCGCCTCCCACCCCGCGGATCGGCCTCACGACCTACCGCGAGTCGGCCGCCTGGGGCGTGTGGAACGAGTCGGCAGATCTGCTCCCGACGAGCTATGCGCAGGCAGTCGCAAATGCCGGTGGTGTCCCGTTCCTGCTGCCACCGACCAGCACAGATCTGGAGCACGCCGCGGCCACTTCGCTGGATGGTCTGCACGGGCTAGTCCTGACGGGGGGCCCAGACGTGGACCCTTCCCGATACGCTGCCGCGCCCCATGAGCAGACGGGCGCACCACGCACAGAGCGCGACGACTGGGAGACCTGTCTGGCTCATGCAGCCCTCGGGCGCGCCATGCCGGTGCTGGCCATCTGCAGGGGGATGCAGGTCCTCAATGTCGCCCTCGGCGGTGACCTTGTGCAGCACTTGCCCGACGTCGTCGGCACCGACGAGCACCGTCCGACGGTCGGCCGGCACGGGACGCATGACGTGCGGCTGGCGACCGGCAGCCGGGTTGGAGAGCTGCTCGGTGACGACAAGTCGGTCCCGACCTATCACCACCAAGCCGTGCATAACCTCGGCGCGGGCCTGGTCGCGACGGCGTGGGCGGCCGACGGCACCATCGAGGCGCTCGAGCATTCCGGCTCCGACTGGGTCGTCGCCGTGCAATGGCATCCGGAGGTCCGCGACGGCGCACCGCTGTTCGCTGGATTCGTGGCAGCTGCCGCCAGCTATGGGATCCGTGCCTCGGCCGCGAGCCCGTGATGGCTGTCGGCAACGTCGAGGCCTTGTGGGCCCGCACCGTCTTCTCACCCGTCCCCGTGCGCAATGCCTTTGAGGTCACCGTCGAACGGCTGGCGCAGAGCATCCGCCTGGGCGTCCTGGTCGACGCCGAGCGACTGCCGCCGGAACGGGAGCTGGCCGAGACCTTCGGCGTCAGCCGCGTCACCCTTCGTGAGGCGATCAAGGCGCTTCGCGAGGTGGGCCTCGTGGAGTCCAGACGAGGCAGGGGTGGCGGCACGTTCGTCGTCTCACCCAAGGTCTCCCGGCCTCGTCCAGCGGAGCAGATCAGTCGCTCCTTCGAGCACTCTTTGGAGGATGCGCTGGCTCTGCGGCGCGTCGTCGAGCCCGGGGCGGCTGCGCTGGCGGCGACCGGCACGCTGACCGCCACTGACCGGGCAGGCCTGCACCGCTATCTGGCCGAGGCCACCAACTGCGTGCCCGCGGGCCGGCGGCTCGCTGACTCCCGCCTTCACCTCGCGATCGCAGCGCTGGGCGGCAGCGCTTCGGTCACGGCCGTCGTGGCAGACACCCAGATGCGGCTCGACGAGTTGCTTCGCGCGATCCCAGTGATACCCGCCAACATCGCGCACTCCAACCGCCAGCACTCGGCGATCGTCGACGCCATCCTCGCTGGTAAGCCAGACCAGGCACGGACCGAGATGGAAGAGCACGTCGACGGGACCGCTGCGCTGCTGCGTGGCTTCCTGAGCTGACGCGGGCCTTCGCGTCGCTGGGGCGTGAAGGTATGGTCATCGGACCTTCGCACGAGAGGTTGCAGGTATGACAGCAGCACCCATGAGCCTCGAGGAGCTACGGGCCCAGGTATCGGACGACGCGATCGACACCGTCGTCGTGGCGATCACCGACATGCAGGGACGGCTGCAGGGCAAGCGCATCGACGCGAGCCACTTCCTCGATGACGTGCTCGGTCACGGCACGGAGGGCTGCAACTACCTGCTCGCCGTCGACATCGAGATGAATACCGTTGACGGCTACAGCATCTCCTCATGGGACCGCGGTTACGGTGACCTCGCGATGGCACCTGACCTCGCCACCCTGCGGCGAGTGCCCTGGCAGCCGGGTACGGCGTTGGTGCTCGCCGACGTCGGGTGGCTTGACGGCACCCGTGTTGCCGAGTCGCCGCGACAGATCCTGCAGCGGCAGGTCGACCGCCTCGCCGAGCGCGGCTGGCTTGCGTACGTGGGGACCGAACTCGAGTTCATCCTCTTCGACGACAGCTACGAGGCCGCGTGGGACAAGCACTACGACGACCTGACACCGAGCAGCCAGTACAACATCGACTACTCGATCCTGGGCACGAGTCGCGTCGAGCCGCTGCTCCGGGCCATCCGGCTCGGGATGCGCGATGCAGGGCTGCAGGTCGAGTCGGCCAAGGGTGAGTGCAACCGCGGACAGCACGAGATCGCCTTCAAGTACGCGCAGGCGATGACCACCTGCGACAACCACGTGTTCTACAAGAACGGCGCCAAGGAGATCGCCGCTCAGCAGGGCCGGGCTCTCACCTTCATGGCGAAGTACGACCAGCACGAGGGCAACTCGTGCCACATCCACCTGTCACTGCGGACACCTGAGGGAGAACCGGTGTTCGCCGGCAAGAAGTCGGGTGGCGTGTCGCCGCTCTATGAGCACTTCGTCGCCGGGCAGCTGGCCGCGATGCGTGAGCTGAGCTTCTGGTTCGCTCCGAACATCAACTCCTACAAGCGGTTCCAGCCGGGCTCCTTTGCGCCCACTGCTGTGATGTGGGGCTTCGACAACCGGACCTGCGCCGTACGCACCGTCGGGCAGGGCTCCGCCCTGCGCTTCGAGAACCGGGTGCCCGGCGGTGACGTCAACCCCTATCTCGCCGTTGCCGCGATGATCGCTGCGGGACTGCACGGGGTCGACCACGAACTCGAGCTCGAGCCCGCCTTCGGCGGCAACGCCTATGTCAGCGACGCGCCGCGGGTGCCGGCCACGCTGCGCGACGCGGCAGAGCTCTGGGGCAACAGCGCCGTCGCCCGCGAGGCGTTCGGAGACGCGGTTGTCGACCACTACGCCAACGCCGCCAGGGTCGAGATGACCGCGTTCGACGCGGCCGTGACGGACTGGGAACGCGTGCGCAGCTTCGAACGGATGTAGCGATGACCGCGAGCTATGACGTCATCAACCCCGCCACCGAGCGGGTCGTGGCCACCGTCGACCAGCTGGACCGCGATGCCACCGACGAGGCGATCGCCCGCGCCCGGGCAGCCTTCGTCAGCTGGCGGTCAGTGGCACCTGGCGACCGCGCCCGCCTGCTGCGTCGCTTCGCAGAGGCGGTGGATGCCGACAGCGAGAACCTCGCCCAGCTGGAGGTGACGAACTCTGGCCACACCCTGAGCAACGCCCGGTGGGAGGCAGGCAACGTCCGCGACGTGATCGCCTACTACTCCGGCGCGCCGGAGCGCCTGATCGGGCAGCAGATTCCCGTCGCCGACGGGGTGGACGTGACCTTCCACGAGCCACTGGGAGTGGTCGGCGCGATCGTGCCGTGGAACTTCCCCATGCCGATCGCCTCGTGGGCATTTGCTCCTGCGCTGGCTGCCGGCAACACAGTGGTGCTCAAGCCGGCCGAGCTGACCCCGCTCACGGCCCTGCGGCTCGCCGAGCTCGCACTCGACGCGGGCATCCCCGAGGACGTGTTCCAGGTGCTGCCAGGCAAGGGCAGCGTCGTCGGCCAGCGCTTCGTCGACCATCCCGACGTCGCCAAGATCGTGTTCACCGGGTCGACCGACGTGGGTCGCCTGGTCATGGCGGGCTGCGCACAGCACATCAAGCCGGTCACGTTGGAGCTCGGAGGCAAGAGCGCCAACGTCGTGTTCGCCGACTCCGACCTCGAGCTCGCCGCGGCCACCGCTCCGTACGCGGTTTTCGACAACGCCGGCCAGGACTGCTGCGCACGCTCCCGGATCCTCGTCGAGCGCAGCGTCTACGACCGCTTCATGGAGCTGCTCGAGACCGCGGTCAAGGGCATGGTCGTCGGCGATCCGTCGGACGCCACCTCCGAGATGGGACCGCTGATCAGCGCCTCTCAGCGCGAGCGCGTCGCGGCCTACGTGCCGAACGACGACCAGGTCGCCTTCCGCGGCAGCCAGCCGTCCGGTCCTGGCTTCTGGTTTGCCCCCACCGTCCTGGCCCCCACCGACCTCACCGACCGGGTCCTGCACGAGGAGATCTTCGGTCCGGTAGCCGCCGTGGTGCCGTTCGACGACGAGGCAGCGGCGATCCGCATCGCCAACGACAGCGAGTTCGGGTTGTCAGGCTCGATCTGGACGCGCGACGTCGGACGCGCCCTTCGGGTCAGTCGCGCCATCGAGGCCGGCAACCTCTCGGTGAACTCGCACTCGTCGGTCCGCTACTGGACGCCGTTCGGCGGGTTCAAGTCCTCCGGACTGGGCCGCGAGCTCGGTCCCGACGCGCCCTTCGCGTTCACCGAGACCAAGAACGTCTTCATCTCGACCAAGGAGAGCTCATGAGCACACCCGCGGGAAGGCTCGACGGCAAGGTCGCCGTCGTCACCGGTGCCGGTAGCGGCATCGGACTCGCGACCGCCCGTCGGTTCGCCGCCGAGGGCGCGCGCGTCGTGTGCGTCGACATCGACCCCGAGAGCGGCCAGCAGGCAGCAGCGGAGGTCGGCGGGACTTTCGTACGTGCGGATGTCACCTCTGAAGACGACGTCCGGTCGTTGTTCCAGGGAGTGGTGGACGACTTCGGGCACCTCGACGTCGTGTTCAACAACGCGGGGATCTCACCGCCCGACGACGACTCGATCCTCGACACCGGACTGGAGGCCTGGCGCCGGGTTCAAGAGGTCAACCTGACGTCGGTCTACCTCTGCTGCAAGTTCGCGATCGAGCACATGCTGGCGGGCGGTGGCGGCTCCATCATCAACACCGCGTCCTTCGTCGCCGTCATGGGGTCCGCCACCTCGCAGATCTCCTACACAGCGAGCAAGGGCGGGGTCCTCGCGATGAGTCGCGAGCTCGGGGTGCAGTTCGCGCGCCAGGGCATCAGGGTCAACGCACTGTGCCCGGGACCGGTGAACACCCCCCTGCTACGGGAGCTCTTCGCCAAGGATCCGGAGCGCGCAGCCCGACGGCTCGTGCACATCCCGGCCGGTCGCTTCGCCGAGGCGGACGAGATCGCCGCGGCGGTGGCCTTCCTGGCCAGCGACGACGCCTCGTTCATCACCGCCTCGACCTTCCTGGTCGACGGCGGCATCAGCGGCGCCTACGTCACCCCGATGTAGCCGGCGCCTGCATCCGGGTGACTGGATCGGTCAGGCGGGAAGCGGGTGCGATATTCAGGACGTGAATCGATAGCCCATTCCAGGTTCGGTGAGCAGGTGCTTGGGACGTGCGGGGTCGGGCTCGAGTTTCTTGCGAAGCTGTGCCATGTAGATGCGCAGGTAGCTGGGGTCGGTGTGGTCCGGCTGGCCGCGAAGCGCGATGAGCAGCTGTCGGCTGGTGATGAGCTTCTCGGGGTTGTGCAGCAGGAGTTCGAGCAGGTGCCACTCGGTCCTGGTCAGGTGGACCGGTTCGCCGGCGACGAGGACCTGCTTGCTGTCCAGGTCGACGGTCACGTCGGCGAAAGCCACCACCTTGCGTCGCCCGGCATCAGGTGAGCCGCGTCGGGTGGCGGCGCGGAGCCGGGCGAGGAGTTCGTTCATGTCGAACGGCTTGGTGACATAGTCGTCGGCGCCGAGATCGAGCGCCGCAACCTTGTCGTTGCTGCCGACCCGCGCGGACAGCACCAGGATCGGCACCTGCGAACCGGTTCGGATGGCTCGGATCACGTCCAGACCGTCGATGTCGGGGAGCCCGAGGTCGAGCACGACCACCGCAGGTTCATGCAACCCGAACTTGTTGAGGGCGCTCGTCCCGTCCTCAGCGGTGATCACCTGGTATCCGCGGGCCGTGAGGTTGAGGTGCAGGGCACGCAGCATGGACGGTTCGTCGTCGACGACGAGGACCTCTGTCATACCGGGCTGCTCTCACTGGGTTGGGCGGTGGGGACCTGGACGACCATCGTGAGCCCACCCCCGGGTGTGTCCTCCATGGTCAGCACACCGGACATTGCTTCGGTGAAGCCGCGGGCAATGGCCAACCCAAGACCGACCCCGGCCTCGTCGCTGCTGGCGTGGTCGTGGAGGCGTTGGAACGGCTCGAAGGCGCGCGCCTGGCCAACCTGCGGGATCCCCGGTCCGCGGTCGATGACGCGAAGCTCGACGACCTCACCATGGCTGCTACCTGCGACGCGAACAGCCACGTTCGGCGGGGAGTGGCGCACAGCGTTCTGCACAAGGTTGGCGATGACGCGCTCGAGCAGCCCTGGATCGGCAAGCACCTCGGGGAGGTCGGGGGGCACGTGAAGGTCGAGGTTGCTGTCAGCCGCAACATGAGCGAGAGCCTGACTGACGATGTCGTCGAGTGCGACAGCGCGGGGGAACACGGAGAGCACGCCCGCTTGGAGCCGGGACAGGTCGAGCAGGTTGGTGACGAGCTCGGTGAGCCGGTCAAGAGCGGCACCCGCACTGCTGAGCAATTCGCCCCTGTCGTCCGCGGACCAGGTGACGTGGGCGTCAGCCAAGCCGGAGATGGCGGCCTTGGCGACGGCCAGTGGGGTGCGGAGGTCGTGGCTGACAGCATTCAGCAGCGCGGTGCGCATCCGGTCGGCCTCGGCCAAGGGAGCGGCGGCCTGTGCTGCCTGCATGAGCTGGCGCTGCTGGTAGGCGACGGCAGCCTGGGCGGCGAAGGCGGAGAGCACTCTGCGGTCCTCAGGGGGCAGCGATCGTCCGGTGAGGGCGAGCGTGAGGTCGTCACCGAGCGGTACCTCGGTGTCGGCCGTCTCAGGTTGGGTGCACGCGCTGCTACCGGTCGTCGCGACGACACTCCATCGGCCTCGGGCGGCGGCGCCGCTGCTAGCGGGTGCGGTGGTATCGCGGCGGAGCAGGGTGACGTTGGTGACGGCGAAGGTCTCCCGCACCCTTTCGAGCAAGGCGGGAAGCGCCGTTTCGCCGCGAAGCAGACTGCCGGCGAGGGTGGACAGGGTCTCGGCCTCCGCGCTGGACCGGGCTGCCTGGCTGCTGCGGGAGGCAGCGAGGTCGACGACGCGACTGACCAGGACCGCGATGAGCACGAACACCGCAAGCGACAAGGCGTTCTCCGGCTCGCTGATGGTGAAGGTGTGAACCGGAGCAACGAAGTAGTAGTTGAGCAGCAGGCTGGCCACGACCGCAGCGGCGAGCGCGGGCCAGAAGCCTCCAACGAGGCAGACCACGACCACGGCGAGGAGGTAGAGCAGCAGGTCCGTGCCGATGGTGAGGTCGTGCCGGGTGGCCGTCCCCAGCATCGTCAGGCCGGTCAGCAGCACCGTTGCGGTGAGCGCGCCGAACAGGCGACGTCGACGGTTGAGTCCACTGGTCAGCGCCGGAAGCGAGCGTCCCTTTCCGGCGTAGTCGTGGCTGACGACGTGGACGTCGATGGGGCCGGAGTTCCGGACGGTGGTCGCGCCGGTGCCAGGTCCGACGAGGTAGCGGCGTCGGCGGCTCGCGCCGATCACGATCTGGGTGGCGTTGTTGGCTCGGGCGAACTCGAGGAGGGCGGCGGAGACGTTGTCACCGACCAGGGAGTGGTAGGACCCGCCCAGCGACTCGACGAGCAGCCGCTGGCTCGTCAGGGTGGCGGGGCTGGCACCGGACAGGCCGTCGCTGCGGGCAACGTGGACGGCGAGCAGGTCGCCGCCGACGGCGCGGGCGGCGATCCGGGCTGCCCGGCGAATGAGAGTGTCCCCTTCTAGCCCGCCGGTCAGGGCGACGACGACGCGTTCTCGCGTCTCCCACGCGTCGGCGATGCCGTGCTGCGCGCGATACCTCTGGAGTCCCTCTTCGACGCTGTCGGCCAGCCACAGCAGGGCGAGCTCACGCAGTGCGGTGAGGTTGCCGACGCGGAAGTAGTTGCCGAGTGCGGCGTCGACCTTTTCCGGGGCGTAGATGTTGCCGTGAGCCATCCGACGGCGCAGGGCTTCGGGAGTCATGTCGACGAGCTCGACCTGGTCGGCGGCGCGGACCACGGAGTCCGGGACCGTCTCTCGCTGCGCCACGCCGGTGATCTGCTCGACGACGTCGTTGAGGCTGTCGAGGTGCTGGACATTGACGGTGCTGATGACATCGATGCCGGCTTCGAGCAGCGCCTCGACGTCCTGCCAGCGCTTGCCATGTGTCGTACCTGGAACGTTGGTGTGGGCGAGCTCGTCGATCAGCGCGACGTCGGGGGCTCGTGCCAGGACCGCGTCGAGGTCCAGCTCGGTGAAGCTGGCCCCGCGGTGTTGAACAGTGCGCCGCGGGACCTGCTCGAGGCCGTCCACCTTGGCCGCGGTGTGCGGGCGGCCGTGGGTTTCGATGTAGCCGATCACGACGTCGGTGCCGCGACCGGCGCGGCGATGGCCCTCGTCGAGCATCGCGTAGGTCTTCCCGACCCCGGGCGCGGCGCCGAGGTAGACGCGTAGCACTCCTCGGGACACGTGCTGATCCTGCTCTAGTGGCCGCGGTACGGGTATCGGTGATCAAGGTCGAGATCGAGGTCGAGCACGTTGACTGCGGGTTCGCCGAGGAACCCGAGGCCGCGGCCGGTGGTGTGCTTCGCCACCAGGCTGCGGACCTGCTCATCGGTGATGCCGCGCACCCTGGCGACGCGGGCAACCTGCAGCGCTGCGTACTCGGGGCTGATCTGAGGGTCGAGCCCTGAGCCGCTTGCCGTGACAGCGTCCGCCGGCACCGCGGGTGTGCCGTGGAGGCTGCCGCGGATCGCGACAAGCTGTCCGCGGGAGTAGTCGTCGCCGAAGACTCCGCACTCGACGGCGACTCCTTGGTAGGTGCGCAGGAACGGCGCCGCGGGGCAGGCTTGGTTGACACTCACGACGCGCGTGACGGTTCCTGCGTACCCAGGCCCGGCGTGGAAGACGGCGAGGACGGCGCCGACCCCACTGGGGGTGCAGTAGGGGCGGGCGCCGCTCACGCCCTCGAGCTCGCCGACGGCCTTGCTGCGAGAGCACACCAGCGTGAGCAGATGCTGGGTGCCGCTGTCGTCCTTGTTCTTCGGGTCGGGAAGCACATCGACGATGCTCTCCGGACCAAGGTTGCTGGCGCTGGAGGCGGTCGGATCGTAGCCCGCACCGGCGGCCGAGGGTCGGCTCTGGAAGTACTGCCGGAGCGGGTTGCCGTCCTTGTCGGTGAAGCTCTGCCCGATCAGCGTCGAACCGATCAGCGTGCCGTCGGCGTTGTAGACCAGCGACCCGTTGGCGCGGTCCTTCAGGCCCGGAATCTGCGCGACGGCGGTGACGGCCAGGGGATAGACGACGCCGGTGATGACGGTCATCACCAGGAGCAGTCGCAGGGCGGCGGAGTACTGCCGGACGGTGGCGCGCATGTCAGCTGATCCCGGGGACGGAGGAGATGAGCAGGTCGATGAGCTTGATACCGGCGAACGGCGCGATCAGGCCACCGAGCCCGTAGACGATGATGTTGCGGCGGAGCATGGCGCTGGCTGAGCTCGGGACGTAACGGACTCCCCGCAGCGCCAGGGGGATCAGCGCGACGATGATGAGCGCGTTGAAGATGACGGCCGACAGGATCGCGCTCTGCGGTGAGTGCAGCCGCATGACGTTGAGCGTGTCCAGGCCCGGGTAGACGGCGGCGAACATCGCCGGGATGATCGCGAAGTACTTCGCGACGTCGTTGGCGATCGAGAAGGTCGTCAGCGCCCCGCGGGTGATGAGCAGTTGCTTGCCGATCTCGACGATCTCGATGAGCTTCGTCGGGTTGCTGTCGAGGTCGACCATGTTGCCGGCCTCCTTGGCGGCGGAGGTGCCGGAGTTCATGGCGACCCCGACGTCTGCCTGGGCGAGGGCCGGGGCGTCGTTGGTCCCGTCGCCGGTCATCGCGACCAGCTTGCCGCCCTCCTGCTCCTTCTTGATGAGGGCCATCTTCATCTCGGGTGTGGCCTCGGCGAGGAAGTCGTCGACGCCGGCCTCGTCCGCGATCGCGCGCGCGGTCAGCGGGTTGTCACCGGTGATCATGACGGTGCGGATGCCCATCTTTCGCATCTCGTCGAACCGCTCCCGCATGCCGTCTTTGACGACATCCTTGAGGTGGATGACCCCGAGCACAGTGGCCGGCTGACCGTCAGCTCGGGTGGCGACGAGCAGGGGGGTGCCGCCGGCAGCGCTGATGCCGTCGACCACCTGGCCGGTCTCGGCCGGGACGACCCCGCCCGTCCCGAGCACCCAGGCGGTGACGGAGGCGGCGGCGCCCTTGCGGACCTGACGACCATGCAGGTCGACCCCACTCATCCGGGTCTGTGCGGTGAACGGTACGAACGTCGCCGCCGCGAGCTCTCCGTCGGCGCGCTCGCGCAGCGCAAAACCCTGCTTGGCCAGGACGACGATGGACCGGCCTTCGG
Source organism: Frankiales bacterium (assembly GCA_025465465.1). Classification (GTDB taxonomy): domain Bacteria; phylum Actinomycetota; class Actinomycetes; order Mycobacteriales; family SCTD01; genus RYN-111. Next base: position 58,315 of record JAODND010000091.1, read on the forward strand.
GGGTCTCGTCCGCGAGCGAGGACAGCTGCGCCGTGTCGGCAAGGTCGTCGGTGTTGGTGGTGCCAACCGGCACGAACTCGCTCGCCTGCCGGTTGCCGAGGGTGATGGTGCCGGTCTTGTCCAGCAGCAGGGTGTTCACGTCACCTGCGGCTTCGACCGCTCGTCCGCTCATCGCGAGCACGTTGCGCTGCACGAGGCGGTCCATGCCGGCGATGCCGATGGCCGAGAGCAGCGCTCCGATGGTGGTGGGGATCAGGCACACCAGCAGCGACACGAGGACGAGACCGGTGACACCGTGCGCGTTGAGGGCGCTGGTGTCGGGCAGTCCGGGCTGCTGGGACTTGGCGAAGATCGCGAGCGGCTGCAGGGTGGCAGTGGCGAGCAGGAAGATGATGCTCAGGCTGGCCAGCAGGATGTTGAGGGCGATCTCGTTGGGGGTCTTCTGCCGGGATGCGCCCTCGACCAGAGCGATCATCCGGTCGATGAAGCTCTCCCCCGGCTTCTGGGTGATCTGGATGACGACCCGGTCGGACAGGACCTTGGTCCCGCCCGTGACCGAGCTGCGGTCCCCGCCTGACTCGCGGATGACGGGCGCCGACTCGCCGGTGATGGCGGACTCGTCCACCGAGGCGACCCCCTCGACGACGTCGCCGTCGCCGGGGATGACGTCGCCGGCCTCGCAGACGACCCGGTCGCCCTGGGCGAGAAGCGGCGCCGCGACGCGTTCCTCGCCGGTTGCCGTCAGGCGCCGGGCCATGGTGTCGGTCTTGGTGCGGCGCAGCGCCTCCGCCTGCGCCTTCCCGCGTCCCTCGGCGACGGCCTCGGCGAGGTTGGCGAACAGCACTGTGAGCCACAGCCAGGCCGCGATGAGGATGCCGAAGGCGGTGTGGTCCCGGACCGCCAGGACGGTGGTGTAAGCCGAACCGACCTCGACGATGAACATCACAGGGTTCTTGTAGAGGGTGCGGGGGTCGAGCTTGCGCAGGGCTCCGGGCAGGGCCTGGTAGAGCTGGGCGCCGCCGATCCTGCGGACGCTCGACGTGGGCTGTGCCGGTGACAGCATCGACGTGGTCATGGACATCAGCGCAGCCCTTCGGCGAGCGGACCCAGCGCGAGGGCTGGAAAGTAGGTGAGGGCGACGACGATGACCGTGACGCCGGTGAGGAAGCCCACGAACTGCAGCCGATGGGTCGGCAAGGTCCCGTCAGAGACGGGTACGTGGTGTTGGCGGGCCAGCGAGCCGGCGAGGCCGAGGACGAAGAGCATCGGCAGGAACCGGCCGAACAGCATGGCCAGGCCGAGGGCGGTGTTGTACCAGGTGGTGTTGACGCTGATGCCAGCGAAAGCACTGCCGTTGTTGTTGCCGGCCGAGGTGAACGCGTAGAGCACCTCGGAGAAGCCGTGTGCGCCGCTGTTGAGCATCGAGGCGCGTTCCTTCGCGAACGACATCGCCAATGCCGTCCCGGTGAGGACGATCGCGGGGGTGCTCAGGATGTACAGCGACGCGAAGGTGACTTCGCGACGGCCGACCTTCTTGCCGAGATACTCCGGTGTGCGACCGACCATGAGGCCGGCGATGAACACCGAGAGGACCGCGAGCACGAGCATCCCGTACAGGCCCGAGCCGGTGCCGCCGGGCGCGACCTCGCCGAGCATCATGTTGAACAGGGTCACAGCGCCGCCGAGGCTGGTGTAGCTGTCATGGAAGCTGTTCACCGCGCCCGTTGATGTCGCCGTGGTCGTGCTCGCGAAGATGGCGGAGTCCGGGACACCGAAGCGGGTCTCCACGCCCTCGGTAGCTGCGCCGACGGCCGTCGGGACGGTCCCGTGGTGGGCGAGTTGGGCACCCGCCAGCAGCCCTGTGGTCGTGACGAGCAGCAGCCCCATCACGGCCGCGATGGCCAGGCCCTGGCGCTTGTCGTTCACCATCTTGCCGAAGGTGCGGCACAGCGCGAACGGGATGACGATCTCGAGGAAGGTCGAGAGCCAGTTGGTGTAGGTCGTGGGGTTCTCGAAAGGGTGGGCGCTGTTGGCGTTGAAGAACCCGCCGCCGTTGGTGCCGAGCTGCTTGATGGCTTCCTGGCTCGCGACCGGGCCGCCAGGCAGGGTCTGCGCTCCGCCGGCGAGGCCGGTGGCGCTGCGGTAGGCGTGCAGGTTCTGGATCTCGCCGGAGGCGACGAAGATCACGGCGACCAGGAAGGACAGGGGCAGCAGCAGCCGGAGTGTGCAGCGGGTCAGGTCGACCCAGAAGTTGCCGAGCCGGTCGGTGCGGGAGCGCGCGAAGCCTCGGACGAGTGCGATCGCGACGGCGATGCCAACGGCGGCGGACAGGAAGTTCTGCACGGCGAGGCCGAGGAACTGCGCGGTGTAGCCCAGGCCGCTCTCGCCGGAGTAGCTCTGCCAGTTGGTGTTCGTGGTGAAGCTGACCGCGGTGTTGAACGACTGCGCCGGCGGCATCTGCGGGACCGCGTACGGGTGCCCGAAGTGATGCTGCAGCCGTAGCAGCCCGTAGAGCGCAAGGATGGAGACCGCGCTGAAAGCCAGGACCGAGCGCAGGTAGGTAGCCCAGGTCTGGTCGGCCTCCGGGTCGACACCGACGGTGCGGTAGACGGCCTTCTCGACCCGGGTGTGCGACGGGCTGGTGAAGATCCGGGCCATGTAGTCGCCCAACGGCCGGAAGGACACCGAGACAGCGACGACGATGCTGACGGCGAAGGCGAGCCCTGCGACGGTGGTCGCGCTCATCAGAAGCGCTCCGGGAACAGCAGCGCGACCAGCAGGAAGACCGTGAGGACGACGGCAAGGATGAGGCCCACGACGTTCTCCGCGCTCACAGCCGCTCGACCCCCTTGGCGATCAGGCCCAGCAGCGCGAAGCTGGCCAGGACCACCACGACGAACACGACATCGGCCACGACGTTCTCCCTGCCCTTGTCCGCCGGCAGCAGCGCCGGCCCCCTCACCTCAGCGCCCCACGAGGCTCGGCAGGCCGATCCATACGGCTTCCTCGCGCGCTCCTCACGACTTCCTCACGGCACCCGCGAACAACGTGGCTGCGGTAGCCGGCGGCGGTCTCGGTGAGCAGGCCCTTGTCCTTCTGGTCCCTCTGACGGGACTTTTGTTCGAACAAAGGTTCGAGTACCGTTCCAGGAGTGTCCGTCGCGCCACTGCTGCACCGGGTCCTGCCGGAGTCACCGGTCCCTGGGTTCCGGCCGCGGGACGACGTCTTCCCGGTGCTGTCCCCGCTCGATGAGCTCTTCCCCTACGGTGGCCTGGCCCGCGGCAGCGTCGTGGCCGTCGACTCCCCCGCACTTGCGCTTGCCGTCGTCGCCGCGGCGAGCGGCGGCGGGGCGTGGTGTGCAGTTGCCGGGCTGCCAGTGCTCGGGCCAGCGGCGGCCGGTGAGATCGGGGTCGACCTGACCCGCCTCGTCGTCGTGCCCGCGCCGGGTGAGGTGTGGGCGACGGCGACCGCGACGTTGCTGGACGGGATCGAGATCGTGCTCGTCGTCGCACCGAAGCACGCCCGGAGCGCCGAGATGCGCAAGCTCGCCGGCCGGGTGCGTGAGCGGCGCGGCGTGCTCATCCCGGTCGGCGGCTGGCCGGAGCAGGTCGATCTGCGGCTGCGCATCGAGAGCAGTGAGTGGATCGGGGCCGACGCGGGCTACGGGCGGCTGACCGGGCGGCGCTGCGCGATCAGCGCGAGCGGTCGCGGTGCAGCCGCCCGGGAGCGACGGGTGACGACGTGGCTACCACTCGGGTCGTGACGCTGTGGTGCCCTGACTGGCCCCTTGTCGCGCTTGAGGTCGACGCGGACGAGCAGGCTGCGGTGCTCGTGGGCGACGAGGTACTCGCCTGCACCGCGACTGCGCGCGCCGACGGCGTACGACGTGGGTTGCGTCGGCGTGAGGCGCAGCGGCGCTGTCCCGCACTGCGGCTGCTGGACCGCGACGAGCTGCGGGAGGCGCGCGTCTTCGAGCCGGTGCTCACCGCGCTCGATGCCGTGAGCCCCTCGGTCGAGGTCGTGCGACCCGGCCTGTGTGTGTTCACGACGAAGGGTCCGTCGCGGTACTTCGGGGGTGACGTGATCCTCGCCCGACTTTCTGCCGAGACGGTGCGCGACGTCATCCCGGCGACCGCCTTCGCGGGCATCGCGGACGGCCGCTTCGCCTCGCTGCTGGCTGCGCGCACGGCCGATCCCGAGGGCGTGGTCATCCCCCCGGGAGGCAGCGCGGCGTTCCTCGCGCCCTTGCCCGTCGCACTGCTGGACAGGACTGGCGAGCCGGGCCTGGCCGACCTGCTGGTCCGGCTCGGGCTGCGCACGCTCGGCGCGGTGGCGGCGCTGCCGACCCGAAACGTCGCCTCGCGGTTCGGTGCGCAGGGCACCCTCGCGCATCGGCTCGCACGTGGCTTGGACGAGCTGCCCGTGACCGCACGCGTCGCGCCGCCAGACCTCACCGTGCAGCAGGAGCTGGACCCGCCGGAAGAGACGCTGGAGCCGTTGGCGTTCGTGGCGAAGATGCTCGCCGACACGCTGCAGGCGGAGCTGGCCGTGCGGGGTCTCGGCTGCACGCGCGTGCTTGTCGAGGCGCAGACCGAGCATGGCGAGCAACGCGCCCGGCTCTGGCGGCAGGACGGCGCCCTGTCCGCCGCGGCGATCGCGCAGCGGGTGCGGTGGCAGCTCGCCGGCTGGCTCACCGGCGCCGCCTCGGAGCGACCGACCGGAGGGATCTCGCTGCTGCGGCTGACCCCGGACGAGGTGCACCGCGACGACGGCCGGCAGCTGCAGCTGTTCGGTGAGGCGACGGACGCGGACGAGCGGGCAGCCGTCGTGCTCTCGCGGCTGCAGGGGTTGCTCGGGTTCGATGCGGTGCTCGTACCGGTGCCCGCGGGTGGGCGGGACCCGGCCGACTACACCCGGCTCGTGCCGTGGGGCGAGCCGAAGCCGCCGGCCTGGACCGGCGAGCCGCCGTGGCCGGGGCGGCTGCCGGCACCCACCCCGACCGTGCTCTACCCAGAAACGCTGCCGGCCGTTGTCGTCGATGCGATGGACAAGCCCGTCTCGCTCGACGCGCAGGGCGCGGTCTCTGCTGCGCCGCAGGGGCTCTCGATCCGTGGTGGCACGCGGCTGCGCATCACGTCGTGGGCCGGGCCGTGGCCGGTGAACGAGCGCTGGTGGGACCGCACTGAGTCACCGGTCGACGGCAACCAGCTGGCGCGCTTCCAGGTCGTCACCGACGACGGCACAGCACGGCTGCTCATGACGACCGCGACCGGCTGGTACGTCGAAGGCGCGTACGTATGAGGAGCTGTCCCCGATGAGCTTCAACAACAACCCGGCGATGAGCTGGGCCGAGCTTGAGCAACGGCTGTCCGACGGGCGTCCGAGCAACCAGCCGCCGCGCGCCGACGGAGGTGACAGCCCGGCGTGGTCACGCAAGCGACAGCCTTACGAGGCGATGCTTCATCGCACCCCTGGGCGCGTGCCCTATGCGGAGCTGCACTGCCACTCCAACTTCAGCTTCCTCGACGGCGCGTCCCATCCGGAGGAGCTCGCGGAGGAGGCCGCGCGACTCGGGCTCGAAGCGATCGCACTCACCGATCACGACGGCTTCTACGGCGTCGTGCGGTTCGCCGAGGCCGCGAAGGCCGTGGGGATACCGACGATCTTCGGCGCCGAGCTCGACCTCGCTCTTCCGCACACACGGCAAGGGCCGGCCGACCCGGGTGGCACCCATCTGCTCGTACTCGCACGAGACCCGGAGGGCTACGCGCGGCTCGCCCGCGCGATCAGCCTCGGCCAGCGCCGCGGTGAGAAGGGCCGACCGGCCTATGACCTCGGTCATCTCGCGGACGCACACGACGGTCACTGGCTCGTCCTCACCGGCTGCCGCAAGGGACTCGTACCCGGATCCCTGCCGCGCGATGAGCTCGGCACGCTCGTCGACGCGTTCGGCGCGGACAACGTCGCGGTCGAGCTCTGGGACCACGGCCGGCCCGACGACTCCGAGCGCAACGACTCACTCGCCGCGCTGGCGGCCGTGCATGGGCTGCCGACCGTCGCGACCAACAACGTGCACTACGCGACCCCCACGCGCTGGAAGCTCGCGACCGCGCTCGCCGCGGTGCGCGCACGGCGCAGCCTCGACGAGATCGACGGCTGGCTGCCGGCAGCACCTGTCGCGCACCTGCGCTCCGGCGCGGAGCAGGCGCAGCGCTTCGCACGCTGGCCGGGCGCCGTGCAACGCGCAGCGGAGCTGGGGCTCGCGTGCGCGTTCGACCTCGCGCTCGTCGCGCCGCGGCTGCCGAAGTGGGACGTGCCGGCAGGCCACACCGAGGCGACGTGGCTGCGCCACCTCACCCGGGAGGGTGCTCTCGTCCGCTACGGGCCGCGGCGTCCGGAGAGCGAGAACGCATACCGGCAGATCGAGAAGGAGCTCGACGTCATCGAGCAGCTCGACTTCCCCGGCTACTTCCTCATCGTGCACGACATCATGGGCTTCTGCGAGCACGCCGACATCCTCTGCCAGGGACGCGGCTCCGCGGCGAACAGTGCGGTCTGTTATGCGCTGGGCATCACCCAGGTCGACTCGGTCGGGCTCGGGCTGCTCTTCGAGCGGTTCCTCTCTCCTTACCGCGACGGGCCGCCCGATATCGACCTCGACATCGAGAGCGATCGACGCGAGGAGGTCATCCAGTACGTCTACGGCAAGTACGGGCGCGACCACACCGCCCAGGTGGCCAACGTCATCAGCTACCGCCCGAAGTCCGCGATCCGCGACATCGGCCGCGCGCTCGGCTATGCGCCCGGCCAGCTCGACGCCTGGACGAAGCAGATCGAGCACTGGGGGCCGCTGCCCGCGGAGGCCGACACCGACACCCCGGACACCCTCGTCACCCTTGCCGGTGAGCTGATGGGGTTCCCCCGCCACCTCGGCATCCACTCCGGTGGCATGGTGATCTGCGACCGGCCGGTGATCGAGGTGTGCCCGGTCGAGTGGGCGCGGATGGAGAACCGCACCGTCCTGCAGTGGGACAAGGACGACTGCGCGGCGACCGGGCTGGTGAAGTTCGACCTGCTCGGGCTCGGGATGCTCTCCGCGATCCACGTCGCGTTCGACCTCATCGAGGAGACCACGGGCGAGCGGCTAAGGCTCGCGACGCTGCCGCAGGAGGACCCGGCCGTCTACGACATGCTCTGCGCGGCCGACACGGTCGGCGTCTTCCAGGTGGAGTCGCGCGCACAGATGGCGACGCTGCCGCGGCTGCTGCCGCGGTGCTTCTCCGACATCGTCGTCGAGGTCGCCATCATCCGGCCCGGTCCGATCCAGGGCGGCTCGGTCCACCCCTACATCCGGCGTCGGCACGGCACAGAGCCCGAGACCTACCTGCACCCGCTGCTCGAACCCGCGCTGAAGAAGACGCTCGGCGTGCCACTGTTCCAGGAACAGCTCATGCAGATCGCGATCGATGTCGCGGGCTTCTCCCCTGCAGAGGCTGACCAGCTGCGTGTCGCGATGGGTTCCAAGCGGTCCGCCGAGCGGATGGAGCGGCTGCACGCCCTGCTGATCGAAGGCATGGCCGCCAAGGGCATCGACTCCGACATCTCCGAGCAGATCTACGACAAGATGCTCGCGTTCGCAAACTTCGGCTTCCCCGAATCGCACGCTGTGAGCTTCGCCTACCTCGTCTATGCCAGCGCATGGCTGAAACTGCGCCACCCGGGACCCTTCCTCGCGGCCTTGCTCAACTCCCAACCGATGGGCTTCTACTCACCGCAGTCGCTCGTCGCGGACGCGCGCCGACATGGCGTCACCGTGCGCGGACCGGACATCAACGCCTCGCGTCAGATGGCGCACATCGAGACCGATGGTGCGGTGCGGCTCGGGCTGCACTCGGTGCGCAGCATCGGCGACGACCTCGCCGCCGAGCTCACTGCCGGCGTGCCCTACACCTCGATCGGCGACGTCTCGCACCGGGTCGCGCTCACCGCGCACCAGCTCGAGGCTCTCGCAACAGCGGGGGCCTTCGGGTGCTTCGGGATCCCCCGCAGGTCGGCGCTGTGGACCGCGGGAGCGGCAGCCGGTTCGGGCCCGAACTCACTCGACGGTGTGCTGGTCGGCGCGGATGCACCGCACCTGCCCGAGATGACCGACCTCGAGCAGGCCGGCGCGGACCTCTGGGCCATGTCGATGTCACCGACCTTCGACCCCGTCCGGTTCTCACGGTCCCGGCTCGACGCACTCGGCGTCGTCACCGCCGCCGCGCTGAAGGAGGTGGAGACCGGCACCCGCGTGCTCGTCGGCGGTGCGGTCGTGCACCGCCAGCGCCCAGCGACTGCGGGCGGAACGACCTTCGTCAACCTCGAAGACGAGACCGGCTTCGTGAACGTCATCTGCTCACGGACGCTCTGGGAGCGGCACCGACGGATCGCGCGCACCGCCCCAGGGCTGCTGATCCGCGGCCGCGTCGAAAACGTGGAAAACGTCGTCAACGTCATTGCCGACAAGATCCAGCCCCTCCCCCTCGCCACCTCCAGCACCTCGCGTGACTTCCGTTGACGGCGCTGCCTTGGTGAGCCCCTGGGAGGCGGACGCGCGGAAGGGCTGCGTCGTCACTGGTCGCCGAGATCGACGAGGTAGTGGCCAAAGCGAAGTTCGAATTCACGTCCAACTTCAGCGGCCCGTCGCCGCAGCCGGCCTCCGCGCTCTCGAAGAGAGGGCCACGAGAAGGCTGCGAGAAAGCTGTCCTGGGTCTCGATGAGGTCCTCGGCTCGAGGGAGAGTCCGCCGATTCACGAGACGTTTGGCCTCGGCGAGAGCAGCTTTGTCGAATGAGGCAATTCGACGAGCGAGTGCATCGACGAAGTCGTCCAGTTCATCGTCGGGCAGGGCACGGTTGATCCAGCCATATTGCGCCGCCGTCTCAGCATCGAAGTCGTCGCTCCCGAGGATGATCTCCAATGCCCGGGCCCGTCCCACGAGGAGCGGGAGTCGCTCGAGTGCACCGCCGCCGGGGAACATGCCTGCGCCGACCTCTGGTTGGCCGAACACGGCCTTCTCTCGGCTCGCGAATCGCAGGTCCAAGGCGAGGGCTGCCTCGCTTCCGCCTCCTCGGTTGCGGCCACGGATCTTGGCGATCGTCACGACCGGTGTCGTCGCGAGGCGCACGGTTGTGTCGATGAACGTCGGGAGGCCCGTCGGACCTGGCGCGACGGGTGTCTCGGCAGCCCGCGAGACGTCATAGTGATTGATGAAGAAATCTGGATCAGCGCTCTCGATCACCACGACGCGCAGCGCATCGTCGATCTCAAACCGACTGACCAGCTCCTGGAGTTCGAGGATCGTGTCTGGGTCTTGGAGGTTGAGGGGAGGGTTGCTGAAGCTGACCTGCCAGTAGGCCGGCGTCACTTCGGTGATGGTGAACTGGGTCAGTTCGGTAGTCATGCGTTCCCTTCCGATTCTGGGAATGTCAAAGCCGCGTGCTCTGCGGGACGCGGCAGGGCGTCGCGCGACGGACTCACCACGGCGCGCGCCTCACGCCTGGTCGGCCTCCGCGCCCTTGGCGGCAGCTGCAGCGAGTTCCTTTCTCGCAGCCTGAACGATGTCCGGGCCCGTGTTCGCATGCCCGCCGATCCCCCATCCCCCCTCCGGGGACTCGGTGATCAGGACCCACGTACGTTCGGCGAGAGTCGGGTCTCCGGCGGAGCTGGCAACGATGTCCGTCAGCTCTCGTACAACTCCGAGTTGCTTCTCCCGATCCAGGACTCCAGCCGGGGTCAGAACCTGAACCCGTACATAGTTTTCGTCCCCATCCACGTTCGAGATCGAGCCGGCCGGAAGGTCGTGGACGAAGGCTGCGGTGTTGCTCCTGAACAGGGCCAGGTCAGGCACCTTCTCCCACCGCATGACGGCCGCGGCCAGGCTTCTGGCCAGATCGTGCTTGTTGGCAAAGGTCCCTTGGGCCGAATAGACGTCGATCATGGGCACAGTGGGTCCTCCTGTAGCGCGCGTGGGTTGCCAGAAACGGTGGAGCTTTGCGGTTGGTCGCGTCGGGGCTCCGTCGCTCCGTCGACCGTTGCAAGATGATGCTCGTCATCCTCAGAATGAGGATGATCGATGTAATCTTGTTCGTCAAGGGCACGTCAGAAGGAGGGCCAGTGGGCGCATCGAAAGCGGCGAAGGCAGCGACGCACGAGCGGATCCTCGACATCGCCGCGGCGCGGATCCGCAGCGACGGCATCGAGGGCCTGGCCGTGGCGGACCTCATGAAGGAGGCCGGGCTGACACACGGTGGCTTCTACCGCCACTTCGACTCACAAGAGCAACTCGTCGCAGAAGCAGCACAGCGCGCCCTCGTCCAAGGCAGCGAATGGACCGTCGCAGCCGGACGGCACGGTGGTCGTCAGGGCTATGCCAACCTGGTCGACGCCTACCTCAGCGCAACGCATCGCGACCATCCTGAGTCCGGCTGCGGAATCGCCGGCATCGCAGCCGACGTCGCCCGTACGAGCGGACCGGCCCGCACCAGCTACACCCGGCAGGTCCGAGAATGCCTTCGCATCGTCGCCGATCTCCTCGGCGAACTGGACGAGGACGACGCTGAACGCGAGGCCGCCCTCACGGTCAGCGCCCTCGTCGGCGCCATCACCATCACCCGCGCGCTCGGCGACAGCGACATCTCCCGCCGACTGCTCACCGATGTCAGGGCCGCCCTCAAAGAGCGCCCTTCAAAGGACTGAGCCAGAAGCTCGCAGGGAGTGACTGCGTGGGTGACGTCACCGCGGCGTCGAGAGGCGGAAACCAGACATGACCCGCCGCACTACCCTTCCTGTCGTGGCCGCCACCATCACTCTGACCGCCGGCGGGATCCTCTCGGCCAACCAGGCCCAGTCGGTTGCCGCACACCCGACTCGATGCGTTCACGCCCCTTCGCGCAAAGCGGTGCTCGCGGCACTGACGCAAAGGTCCTTCGGGCTCGTCCCTGACGAAGCCCACCATGCCGCCAAGAGCAATGACACCGCGACCGGACAGTGACGAACGAACTCGACGTCGCCGACTTCCAGATCGCTGTTCCTGACGCCGATCTGGACGATCTGCACCGACGCCTCAGCGCCACTCGTTGGCCACGCCGGTGGCCCGAACCACGCTGGGCTGCCGGCACCGACCAGGACATCCTTGAGCGCCTCGTCACCTACTGGCGGGACGGGTTCGACTGGCGCGCTCACGAGGCGCGCCTGAACGCTGAGCCACAGAGGATGGCCGCCCTCAGCGGGCAAGGAGTCCACTTCGTCCACGTGCGAGCGGGAGCACCAACAGGGCTACCGGTCGTGACCACGAACGGCTGGCCGAGCACCTTCGCCGAGATGATCCCGCTCGCCCATCGACTCGCCGACCTCGGCCATGACGTCGTCGTGCCGTCGTTGCCCGGGTTCACGTTCTCCGACCAGCAGGCCACGGCGCCCGGCGAGATCCCGACCTCCGAGCTGTGGCACCGCCTCATGACCGGCCTCGGTTACGACCGTTATGTCGCGCACGGCGGCGACCTCGGTGCCGGCATCACCTCGCGCTTGGGCGCTGCACATCCCGAAACTGTGGCCGGGATCCACCTCATGGCCGTGATGGGCGCAAACAGCCACGACAACCTCACGGACGATGAAGTTGCCTACCTTGACGGAATGACCGAATGGGATGACGACGGCGGCGCCTACCAACACCAGCAGCAGACGCGACCCATGACGCTCGCCTATGGCCTCACCGACTCACCGGCGGGACTGTTGGCGTGGATCACCGAGAAGTACCGCGCCTGGAGCGACTGCGACGGCGACCTGGCCCGCCGCTGGAGCGACGACGACATCCTCGTGCAGGCGTCGCTCTACTGGTTCACCAACACGATCGGCACCTCGTTCCGCCCCTATTACGACTACCGCGCCCACCGCAAGCCCGAGAGCACAGTTGCGATGGGCGACGTGCCGACCGCGATCGCTGCCTTCCCACACGACATCGCAACGCCACCACGGGAGTACGCCGAGCGCACCTACAACGTCGTGCAGTACACACGCTTCGACCGCGGTGGGCACTTCGCACCACACGAGGAGCCCGATCTCCTTGCAGCCGACATCCACGCATTTGCCGAGACACTCGATTGATCGTCTCGACCTCGCATCAGCGACGCGGTGACGAAGGTTTCGTGGGACGCCTGCTGACAGCAGTGCTCATCGGCTGGTCGAACCGAAGCAGGCCTGCCAGCCGCCGCTCTCGTACCGCGCTTTGGAGCAGTAGACCGCCTTCGGGTAGTACCGCCCCATCACGGACCGCGCCGACTGGCCGGGAGAGGTGATGCGCTGCGCGGCGAAGCGGAAACCCGGGTTCGGCAGCATGTTGCGGAAGACGACCTGCGCCGTCGCCTGCGTACCGCCCCACGGCAGCCAGGTCACGCCGTGCGCGGCGTCGGCGTTGCTCGGCCGCTGACCTGGATCAGAGACGACGTAGGTATAGGCGCCATCGCGAAGGGACGAGGTGTAGTCGGCGGCGCAGCCGAAGCCCGCTTCGCCCTGGGAGTCGTAGACGCAGAACGACCAGTAGCGCAGCTGTGTGGCCTTGGACGGAGAGACGCCACGTCGGTTGTCTGGGAAGGTCGGGGCCGTCGCGTGGATGACCACGATGTCGCCGTACTGCCGGTCGATCTGCGCAGCCAGGTAGGCGTTCTGCTGGTTGCCCAGCGCGCTGCCGAACTGTCGTTCCCACACCGGCTTCGTCGCGTCGCCGCCGCTCTGCCGGAGGGCCGAGGGATAGTCCGACTCGGCTGCCACCGACCACAGTGCTGACCCGAACGGCGGCGGCGTGGTCGAGCACGACGTCTCGCGCACATCGGCACCGGAGACCGGGTGCAGCGTGATCTGCGGGAACGCAACGCCGCCCTGCGGGCTCGCTGGGTCGGTCGGCACATACACCCGGTAGACGAGCAGCGCGATCCCCGGCGCACCGACCGGGGCGTAGAGGGTGTTGATCGCGCGCTGCTTCGGCGCCGCGGCGAAGCGGATCGTCAGGGAGTACGACCCGTGCCCGAGCCGTCCGTTGCCGGGCCGGAACGGGCTGGTGCTGCCCTTCGCCGGTGTGAGCTGGGCGTCGTAGAGCGAGTCGAGCGGCTGACCGGTGCGGTCGTAGACGTGGAAGGAGAAGTAGCGGGCAGACGGGTAGGTGCCGTCGAGCGTGACCGTCTCGCCGCTCGTCACCGCGATCGGGTTCGCCCAGTAGTGGGCATCCAGGTCAGGGGCCCCGATGTTCACGTCCCTCTGGTCGGTCTCGCCGTACCAGGAGCAGGCCGGCGCCGGGATCGGCGCCGCACCAACGGCCGGGGCGACGAGTCCAGTGGTGAGGAGCAGACCGAGCAGCAGCATCAGGCGAGGCACACGCATGACGCAGTCCTTCGCGGCGGCGAAGAGATTTCCTACCGAAGTAGTAGATTAAGGCCGGTGGTGCTGGTCACACCCCGCCTTTCGCCGAAGGCTCAAGGCTCTGAGCCCAGCCCTAGACTCGTCGTCGCCCAGCCCACCCGGCGAGAGGAGTTGGGGATGACCGCCGAGGAGCCCCGGGGCTGTTGTGCCCCGACGCGCCCCGCGTCTGCGGGCAGGGTCACCATGGCGACGGGCGGTCGAGCGCCAAGCCTCGTCGCTGTGCCCGCAGGATCGTTCGTCATGGGGTATGAGGGTCTGCTCGCCAACCCGGGCGAGGGCGAAGGGCCCGTCCGCAGCGTCGAACTGCCGTCCTACGAGGTCGGTGCGACCACGGTCACGAACCAGCAGTTCGCCGCGTTCGTGAAGGCCACGGGGCATGTCACCGCAGCCGAGCTCGACGGCTGGTCGTTCGTCTTCGCCGCCCTGGTGACCGATCCGGCCGCGGTGACGGGCCGGGTGGCCGGGGCGGAGTGGTGGTGCGCCGTGAGGGGGGCGAGCTGGCGCGCGCCGCACGGGCCGGGGTCGTCGTCCGTCCAGCTCGCGAACCACCCCGTCGTACACGTATCCGCCGAGGACGCCGAGGCGTACTGCACCTGGACCGGTACCCGGCTCCCGACCGAGAGCGAGTGGGAGCGCGCGGCGCGCGGCGGTCTCGAGGGGGCCGTGTACCCCTGGGGCGATGAGCTGCAGCCCGAGGGCCAGCCCCGCTGCAACATCTGGCAGGGCGCGTTCCCCCACCAGCACACCGGAGCGGTCGGGACGGCACGAGTGAAGAGCTACCGCCCGAACGGCTTCGGTCTGTGGCAGTGCGTGGGCAACGTGTGGGAGTGGACCGCGTCGGAGCAGGACGGCAAGCGGGTACGCAGGGGCGGGTCCTACCTGTGTCACGACTCCTACTGCAACCGCTATCGCGTCGCCGCCCGCGACAGCAGCCTCGCTGGCGACTCCACCGGCAACATCGGCTTCCGTGTGGCGCGCTGAACAGCAGCCAGACCGCATCTTCCGGCTCGGTTTGATCGCTCAACAGACTAAATCGGTAGGGTTTGTCGCCTACTCCCAGCCAGAAGGACCTTTCACGTGCTCTCCCGCCGCCGCCTGCTGCAGGCGACCGCTCTCGCCGCCGCCGGATGCCTCGGCGCTGTCCCCACCACCCTGATCGCCTCGCACGTGGACCCGACATGAGACGTGGGAGAACCGCGCGGGCGCTGTTGGCAGCCGGTGCCTTCGCCTCGCTCCTCAGCGCGGGGCCCGGGCACGCCGCTGCACCGAACCGTCCCGCTCTGTTGCCGGCCTGCGCCTACGGGACCTCAGCACCGGGTGTCAGCGGTTTCGCGGCCCGCGTCGAGCGCGACGCGTGGAGCTATGCCGACCGGCAGCCAGGTGACGCGCCAACCCGTTCGACGACTGCGCGTGCGTTCGCCGCTGCCGAGGTCGCCTACGTCTACGGTCTTCCGCTGGTCGAGGTCCACGACACGATCCGTCAGTTCCGCTTCCGCAACACCACCGTCAGCATCGCCGAGCTCACGACGGCCGCGTCACGACGAGTCGTGTCACCCAACGTCGACACCCTGTACACCGTCGGCTGGCTGAGCCTCGCCCAGCAGCCCCTCGTGCTCGACGTCCCCGACACCGGCGGCCGCTTCTACACCTTCCAGCTCATGGACGGCTGGACCAACTCCTTCGCCTACCTCGGCTCCGGCTCCACCGGCACGCGAGCCGGGTCGTACCTGCTGACACCGCCCGGCTGGCGCGGCACCGTCCCGCCCGGCGTCCACTTGGTACGCAGCCCGACCCGCACCGTCTGGCTGCTCGGACGCACCCTCGTCGACGGCGCCGCCGACCTGCCGAAGGCCCGCCCGGTGCTTCAGCACTACACCGCCACGCCACTGGCAGCCTGGGTGGCCGGCGTCCGGGGCCGGCCCGTCGTGTTCGACAAGGCACCGCCTGCGCAAGCGAAGCCGGCAACACCCGCCGGCGGCGACTTCATCAGCACGCTGAACCGGCAACTCGTCCTCGACCCGCCGCCAGCGGATCAGACGTGCGTCCTGGACGCGCTCGCGCCGGCCGGCGTCCAGCGGCCCAGCTCGTCGGCCCTTGCCGTCCAAGCCGCAGATGCCGCCGACGTCGCGGGAGACCCGTCCGCGTCGCCGCTGCCAGCTCCTGACCCAGCCGTGACAGCGGGCACGGCCGCGGCCGTGCGCCTCATCGCGGACGCGGCACGCACCTACCGGGCAACCACTTCCACCGGCCGGGCCGGCTGGAGCGTCATGACCGACCCGTGGATCGGGGACTTCGGCCGGCAGTACCTCGGCCGCGCCATCATCGCCACCGACCTGCTCGGCGCCAACGTGCCACGCATCGCCGTCTACCCGACCAGCTACGCCGACCGAAGCGGACGGCCGCTCACCGGCCGGAGCCGCTACACGATCACCTTCCCGAAGGGGCAACTACCGCCGGTCAAGGCGTTCTGGTCGTTGACCATGTACCAGAGCGACAACTTCCTCTACGCCAACAACAGCAACCGGTACGCCGTGGGCGACCGCACAGGCGGACTCCGCTATGGCAAGGACGGATCACTCACGCTGTACGTCCAGCACGACCCGCCCGCATCCGTCGCGCAGCGGGCCAACTGGCTACCCGCCCCGGTCGACGCGTTCCACCTCATCCTGAGGCTGTACCTGCCAAAGTCGACGGCTCTCAATGGCGCCTACCGCATCCCGCCGCTCGTCCGCGCTGACTGAGACATCACCTCTGGACCCAGCAAGCGCGGATCCGCCAGCGGCTGGCACTAGCCTCGCCGCAGGGGTTCGAGCATGAGGTCAAGTCCATCCTCAAGCTCACGAGTGCTGCCGGTCGCGAGCAGCAGCGAAACGCCTCCCTGGACCGTCGCGATGATGGCGCCGGCGTAGCGGTCGGGATCGAGGGTCGCCGTGGTGCCTTGCATCGCCGCGACCCCGGCGGCTAGCTCGCGTCGCCACCGGATGAACAGGCTGCGCGTCACCTCCTGCGCCGCCGGATCACTACGGCCGAGCTCGGTCATCAACACAGCCAGCGGACACGTGCGGCCCTGTCGTCGATATCGCCGCACGACGGCTGTGCGCCATCGCTGCCAGTCGTCCCAGGTCGTAAGTGCTGACAAGTGGGGCTGCTGGTCGGACAGCACTCGATCGGCCTCGTGGTGCGCGACGGCGAGCAGCAACTCTTGACGCCCGCCCGGGAAGTAGTGGAAGAGCTGACTCTTGCTGGTCGCAGTCCGCGCACGGATCGCGTCGAGGGTTGCCTCCGGCACCCCGAGCTCACGGATGGTTGCCGCAGCGCCTTCGATGATCCGCTCGCGCGTTGCAAGACCCTTTGCCGTGATGCCTGTCATCGGGCGGCGGTCAGCACCGAGACCCGCCCTCCATCGACGTCAACGACGGTGCCGTTCATGTATGCGGCATCGTCGCTGGCGAGAAACGCGGCCGCGGCGCCGACGGCCGCCGGATCCACCACCCGTCCGAGCGGCGTCGACTCCATCAACGGACCGGCGATCGCGATGACATCACTTCCATCCTCGAACGTGACGCCCGGTGAGATCGCGTTGACGCGGACGCCGTACGCGCCGAACTCGGCGGCCCACGCGCGCGTGAGCGTCTCGACCGCGCCCTTCGAGGACGCGTATGCCGCGCCGCTCGGCATACCGAGCCGTGCGACCCACGAGCCCAAATTGATCACGACGCCACTGCCGGCGGCAACCATCGCAGGGACGAGCGCAGCGGTCAGAAAGAACGGCGCCTTCACGTTGACGCCGAAGATGCGATCGAACGTCGCGTCGTCGAGCGCCAACGTCCCGCCGGGCGGGTAGACCCCTGCGTTGTTGACGAGGACGTCGATCGGTCCGTACACCGCGGTCGCCTTGGTTGCGAGATCACGCGACGCGCGTGCGGATCCGTCGAGCTCCGCCGCGATGAAACTCGCCTCACCCCCCTTGCGCCGGATGCGCTCGACGACGGTGGCACCACGTTCAAGGTCCCGACCGGAGACGATGACCCGCGCACCGTCGGCGGCCAGCGCGATCGCGATCGACTTGCCGATGTTGCTGGTCGAACCAGTCACCAGAGCTGTGCGCCCGACGAGTCGTCTTGTCATGCGATCGACGCTAGGTTGCAGAGATTGGACCTGCAAGTCCAGAGTCCTCCACCCGGCGACGGCGGGAGCGCCAGGACTACCAACCCACCGGATCCTGACCCGGCCCCACAAAAAGTAGACCGAACCTGCAGATTGCAGGTCCGGCCCATTCCGATGTCCTGAGACATCACATTTTGTAGCGGGGGCAGGATTTGAACCTGCGACCTCTGGGTTATGAGCCCAGCGAGCTACCGAGCTGCTCCACCCCGCGTCGGTACAGATCACGATACACCAGCAAGAATCGGCAGGTGACCCTCGTTCTCTGAACCAACGATCGCGCGGCCGTCGCAATCCTCGGCGACCGGGCCATCGTGGCCCGGCCGCCGGAGCAGGTGCTGGACCAGCTTCCCTGCTCAGGTATGACCTGAGCTCCCGGCCTTGAGCGTGGGCCGACGGGCGGTGGTTCAGAAAGGAGCAGGGAAGGTCTAGGGGGAGGGGGTGGGTGAGGGGCTGGCGTGGGTCGCGAGCTGGTCGAGGTCCCTCTTGAGCTGCGCCTGCGCGTCGCCGTAGCCCGTGAAGTCGCCCCTCTTCAGCGCCGCTTGCCCGTCGTCATAGGCCTTCTGGGCGTCGCTGATGAGCTGCGCCACGGTCGCGTCCGTGGGCGGTGCCGTCCCGGGGGACGGCGTGGGCCCGACGGTGGTGCCGGCACCGAAGAGGTCGTTCAGGGCATCGGCCAAGGTGTCCTTGTAGGAGATCTTGTTGCCGAAGCTCACGATCACCTTGGTGAGGATCGGGAAGCTGGGCGACTTCTTGCCCTGGGTGTACACGGGCTCGACATAGAGCAGGCCCTTGCCGACGGGAAGCGTCAGCAGGTTTCCGAGCACGACCTCGGAGCCGCCCTGCCTGAGCAGCGACAGCGCGGAGGACACGGTCGGGTTGCTCTCAAAGGTGTTGGCCACCTGTTCAGGTCCTTCGATGACCTTGTTCTTGGGCAAGGTGAGGATCTCGATCTTCCCGTAGGTGCCCGCGTCCGAGGACACCGCTGCGAAGGCGGTGAGCGGCGTGGCGTTGCGGGCGACGAAGGTCGTTGTCAGCGAGAAGGCCGGCGCTGCGGCACCTGGCATCTGCAGCAGCACGTAGTAGGGCGGCTGGGCAGGCCCGGACGACGTCCCCGCCGTCGGAGCCGGCGTCGCGCCACTGTTGATGATGCGGGTGGCGTCCTGCGTCGGGTCGCTCGGGATGTCCCACTGGTCGGTGCCCTGGAAGAACGTCTGGACATCGGAGACGTGGTACTTCGCGAGCAGGTCCCGCTGCACCTTGAACAGGTCCTCGGGGTAGCGCATGTGGCTCCTCAGCTCGTCACTGATAGCGCTGTTGTCCTGCACCAGGTTGGGAAAGACCTTGCGCCAGGTCTTGAGCACCGGGTCCTGCTCGTCCCAGGCATAGAGGTTGACCTTGCCGGAGTAGGCGTCGACGGTGGCCTTCACCGAGTTGCGGATGTAGTTGACCTGGCTGCTGTTGGTGCGCGTCCCCTGGCTGTCGGTGGTGACCTTGCCGAAGCTGCTGCTCTGCGAGTAGGGGTAGCCGCTGCTCGTCGTGTATCCGTCGACGATCCAGAGGATCTTGCCGTCGACCACGGCCGGGTACGGGTCGCCGTCGAGGGTCAGGAACGGTGCCACCTTCTGCACGCGGTCGGCCGGCGAGCGGTCGTACATGATCTTGCTGTTGCTGGTCAGCGAGCCCGACAGCAGGATGTTCTTGTCCCGGAACTTCAGCGCATACAGCAGCTTGCGGAACCCGGTGTCGAGCTTGATGCCGCCCGTCCCGGCGTACCGGCTGGTCGCCTGGTCGGACGCGGCGTCCGCACCCGGCCCGTCGATCTCCGGCTGCTTGGTGTTGACGATCGAGTACTCCGGTGACTGCTCGCCGTAGTAGATCTGGGAGTTGGCGACCGTGAAGACCTTGCTGCTGCTGCTGTCTGTCTGCGGCACGTCGCCGGCCGTGTAGCTCGGCTGCCCCGGGTTCAGGCTGTCGGTCTTGTTCGCCGGGGCCGCGACGAACCCGTTGCCGTGGGTGTAGGCGAGGTGCAGGTTGACCCAGTTCTGCTGCTGCGCAGGGACGCGGTTGACGTCGAGCTCGCGCACCGCGACGACGTAGTCCTCGGTCTTGCCCGCGTCGGTGTAGCGGTCGATGTCGAGTGACTGGTTGAAGGCGAAGTAGGTCCGCAGCCCCTGGTTCTGCTTGTACGTCGGGCCGAGGATGTTCGGGTCGAGCAGCCGGATGTTGGGGATCGTCCCCGTGTCGTTGCGCAGCGTTGCCTTCGTCGCCGTCGAGACCCCTGGGTAGGTCGTGACGGAGACGTCATTGATCCCGTAGGCCTGCTTGGTGGCGGTCATGTTGCGCTGGATGTACTGGCGCTCGCGCTGCAGCTGGTTGGGACCGACCGTCGTCTGCTGCACGACGTACGGGTAGATGCCGCCCACCGCGATCGAGCTCACGACGAGCAGCGCGAGCGCACCGGCGGGCAGCAGGACGTTGCGCACGACGACGTTTGCGAAGAACAGCAGCGCGCAGATGGCGGCGATGAGCATGAGCATCGTCTTCGCCGGCAGCACCGCGTGCACGTCGGTGTAGGAAGCGCCCTCGACCACACCGCGGTTGCTGAAGACGAGGCCGAACCGGTCGAGGTAGTAGGACACCGCCTTCGCGAAGACGATGAGCCCGATCATCACCGAGATGTGCACGCGGGCCGCGACGCTGACCTTCTCCCCTGCCGTCTGCAGCCGGATGCCGCCGAACAGGTAGTGGGTCACCAGCGCCGCGATCAGCGACAGCACCAGCACGACCAGCGCGAACCCGAGCAGGAAGCGCTGGAACGGGTAGGTGAACGTGAAGTAGGAGATGTCCTTGCCGAACTGCGCGTCCTTCTGTCCGAACGACGTGCCGTTCGCGAAGAGCAGCCAGGTGCGCCAGCGCGAGGCGGCGGACAACCCGGCGAAGACCCCGAACAGCAGGCTCAGCACGATGAGGACCGGGGTGAGGTACGGCTCGAGCGCGACCCGGTAGCGCTCGAGGTTCTGCTGCTCGAGCGACACCGGCTGGAAGGGCGGCCGGTTGCGGTAGGCCAGCGCGATGTTGATGCCGATGACCACGGCCATCAGCAGGCCGAAGACGAAGAACAGCACGAGCTTGGTCTTCAGGACCGTCGAGAACACGTTGGTGTGCCCGGCCTCCTGGAACCAGAGGTAGTCGGTGTACTGGGAGACGAAGACGCCGCCGAGCACGAGCAGCAGCAGGACGACGACGGCGGTGGGGGCGAACAGGCGCGAGCGGCCCGGGAAGGCAGCTCCACGAGGACGGACGGCCACGGCTGGGGCACTCACCTTCGTCAGGACTGGACTGGCACCTCGAACCTAACCACAGCCATCCGCAAGGATGGCCCCATGCCGGCACCGCCCAGCCCCGTTCTGCTCGCCGTCGTGGCCGAGGTCGAGGGGCACCTCGCCGAGGCCGGCTGGGACCAGCCGCCGCAGCTCTTCGCCCTCGTCGACACCGAGGAGCTGCTGCGCGCCGAGCCCCAGCTCGCCGAGTCGATGGGCCTGGTCGTCTCCCGGCCGGGGTCGCTCACCCCGATCGCGCAGGACCCGCTGACCGAGGCACCTCTCGACGAGCAGCTGGCCGGCCTGATGTTCGGTACGGAGGTGCTCGGCGTCGTGCTGGCCCATGAGGTCCTCGTCCTCCCGCCGTCCGCGGAGGCCGACCTGCAGCAGGACGCGGCAGCCGTCGCCGCAGAGCATCCTGCGCGGCGCGAGGTGCGGATGACGGTGGGTGTGCTGCGCGACGGCAGCCGCGAGTCGGTGCTGCGGCTGCGCGGCAAGGACGTCGAGCCGGACGAGCTCGTGACCGGCGGGGACCTCGCCCCCGGGCTCAGCGAGGCCTTGCTCGCGACCCTCGACGCGTAGCCGTCGCAGGCACGTCCGACACGGGCAGGTCGAGGCTGAACTCCGCGCCCTTGCCGACGCGGGAGCTCACTGTCAGCGGCAGGCCGGCGTCCTCCGCCAGCCGGCGCACGAAGGACAGCCCGAGTCCCAGGCCACCGACCTTGCGCGTCGCCGATCCGTCGACCTGCTCGAAGGAGGTGAACAGCCCGGGCTGCTCCTCTTCGGAGATCCCGGGGCCCGCGTCCTTCACCGTCACCCGCACCCGGGTGCCGTCCGGGGAGAGCGCCGCGATCAGCGTGATCGGCGTCCCGGGCGGGGTGTACTTCACGGCGTTGTCGATCAGCTCGTCGAGCGCCTTGCCGACCCAGGTCGGGTCGACGTGCAGCGCCGGCAGACCGGCGGCGATCCGTCGCTTCAGGTCTGAGCTGCGCGCTGGTGCCCGGCGCTGCCAGTGGTCGAGCCGCAGACCGAGCAGCTCACGCGCCGTGATGGTCTGCGGGGTCACCGACACCCGGCCCGCCTCGAGCGCGGCGACGTCGACCAGCAGGTCCACGACGCGGTTCATCTTCAGCGCCTCGTCGCGGATCGTCGTCGCGAACGTCGCGACCTGGCTGTCGTCGAGGCCTGGCTTGCCGACGAGGATCTCGGCATAGCCCCGGATCGGCGTCAGCGGAGTCCGCAGCTCGTGGCTGACATTGGAGAGGAACTCGGTCTTCATCCGCTCGACCTCGCGCTCGCGCGTCGTGTCGCGCAGCACCATCACCACGCCCTCGACGCCCTGCAGCGGGCTGAGGGCGACCCGCACCGGCACCCGCACGCCGTCCGGCCGGACCACCTCGGCCGCATCGTCCCGCAGCCGCAGCGAGGGGTCGGCGAGCTGGTTGTCGTTGAGGTCGCGCACGTCCGCCACGATCCCGAGCGGCTCACCGATCACGTCCGCCTCCTCGAGCCCGAGCATCTCGAGGGCCGCCCGGTTGACCGACGTCACGACCCCGTCGGCATCGGTCGCCAGTAGGCCGTCGGTCATCGAGGCCAGCACCGTCGACAGCCGCGCAGCCGAGTCCCGCAGGTCGCCCGTCAGTCGGCCGAGTGAGGTCGTCATCGCGTCGAACTGCCGAGCCAGGGTCCCGACCTCGTCGCGGGTCGTGACGTCAGTCCTGACCAACAGGTCACCGCCGGCGATCCGCTCCGCGGCGAGGGTCAGCTGCCGCACCGGATCCACCGTCCGTCTCCCGAGGACGATGGCAAGCACCGCGACGAGCAGCAGGGCGGCGAGTGAGGTGATCACCAGCAACCGCAGGGCATCTCGCTCCGCCTGCAGCGCCTCGGTCGCGTCCCGGCTGACGGCGAGATAGGCAACCGGCGTCCCGCTCGCATCGAGCAGCGGCCGGAACGCCACCGTCGGTTCGACCCCCTGCGACCCGATCGTGAGACCGCTCACCGGGATGCCGCTGCCGACGTGGGCGCGGTCGGCGATGGCGAGCACCTCGGCGGCGGTGCGCGCGCTGCGGCTCGAGGCCACCACACCGAGCGGGCTGCCGGCCAGGATGTGCAGCCCGTAGCCGCCTACGTCGAAGGACTGACGGGCATACGCCGAGTCGAGCACGACCCCGTACATGTAGACCTTGGAGGGCCGTGTGCGCAGTCCCGTGTCGGCGTACTCGCCGACGATGCCGGCCACAGCGACGGCGTTGGACGAGCCGGGCAGCCGCAGGTAGGTGGTCACGGGATCCACGTTGCGCTGGGCATTGGCGTTGGTGGCGGCGAAGACAGCGCGCACCACAGGCTGGCTCGACAGCGCGAGCAACGTGCCGGGCCCGAGGACCACTCCGCGGGCACCCACCCTGGTGGTCGTGCCGGCCGGCGTGATCGTGACGAGGAAGTCGTGCAGCCCGGGAGGCACGAACGACCTGGAGGGGTCGGGGCTCTCGACCAGCTGACGGCAGCCGTCGGGGCTGAGCGTCTTGCAGAACTCGGCCAGGTGCGTGGTCGTGGTCGACACGACGGCGCCCCTCAGGTCGCCGATCGAGACCAGGCGGGCGGCGAGGGTCTCCTGGACGGTCTGGCGCGCCTCGGTCTCGTAGGAGTTGACGACGACGTTGCCGACGATGCCGACTGCGGCCACAGCCATGGCCAGCACTCCGGCGAGGATCGCCGCCACGACCTTGGACAGCAGCGAGGAACGGGCGAGCAGCGCCAGCCCGAGCAGCACCGCTGCCGCGCCTGCGCCGCGCAGGACGAGCACGGTGGCCGGAGTGCCGCTGCCCTGATCGGCGCCGATCGAGACGAACGACGCGACGCCCCACAGCGCCAGGCCGGCACCGGTGGCCAGGCCGACCGGGTCGCGGCGGCTGCGAAGGGCGGCCAGCGCTGCCAGCACCGAGGCCACACCGGCGAACGACGACGGGCCGGCCGTGGCCGCAAGCGGCACCACGACGCCGTACAGGGAGGCGGGGACGTCCCGACGGCCGAGCCCGCCCGTCCAGATCCCGACAGCCAGCAGCAGACCAGCCGCGCCACGAGCGAGCGCGAGTCCGTCGGAGGCGGTGTCCCCGAGCCGGAGGGCGGTGGCGATCTCGGCCCCGGCGAGGACGAGCGCGCCGGCCGCGAGCACGAGCCCGGCGGCGCTGCGGCGCAGGGCAGCCGCGGCAGCGAGGCCGACGGACGCGGAGATGGCCAGCAGCTGGACGGCACCCAGGAGCGCAAAGGGGACGCCGGGCTCCATGGGCGCGAGTCTAGGAGCGGAGGTGCGGCGTCAGCGGCCGATCAGCACGACGGCGGCGCGCCGTGAGCGCGCAGCGTCGCGAGCGCGTCGAGGGCCGACGTCAAGGTCGTGACCTTGACGAGGGTGATGCCGCTCGGCTTCGTCTGCTTCGCCTCCGCGCAGTTGTCCGCGGGCGAGAGGAACACGGTGGCGCCCTGCGCCCTGGCGCCGCGCATCTTCTGGGCGATGCCACCGATCGCACCGACCTTGCCGTCAGGGGTGATCTCGCCGGTGCCCGCGATGTTGAGGCCGTTGGTGAGGTCGGTGGGACCGAGCTTGTCGACGATGCCGAGGGCAAACATCAGCCCCGCAGACGGACCCCCCACGTCGCGCAGCTTGATGTCGACCTTGACGGAGAACTCCGTGCGGATCCCCGGGGTGATGCCCACGATGGCGCGGGTCGGGTCGTCGCTCGCGGCTGTGGTCGTGATGGTCACGCTCCCCCGCTTGCCGCCTCGCAGGAAGCCGATCGCCACGGCCTCGCCGACCTTGCGATTGCTGATGAGCGCGCGGAGCTGGTCGGCGGTTGTCACCTTCGCGCCATCGACGGTCACGATCCGGTCGCCCGCCTTGAGCTTGCCGTCGGCCGGGGCACCGGCCGTCACGTCGGAGACGTACAGCGTGACGGTGCCCTTGTAGCCGAGGTAGGTCAGGGCGGCCGCGGTCGCCGCGTCCTGGGAGTCGACCATCTCCTGGGCGGTCTGCGCGTTGTTCTGCTGCTGCGTCTGGTCGGGCGAGAAGACCACCTCGCGGGGCAGCACCGCGTCGTTGGGCGACACCCAGCCGGCGAGCGCCTCGAACAGCGTGAGGTGGTCCTGCACGGAGACCGTCGTCAGCTGCAGCTTGCCCGTGCGGGCCTTGGCCACGTTGGGGCTGAACGACAGCACCTGCGTGCCGTAGCAGGTCGAGAGCGTGTCGCATGCGGGGCCGGGCTTGAGCGCGACGTACGGCACGATGGCGAACGACCCCGCCGCTGCGAGACCGAGCGCGAGGACAGTCGCGAGCAGAAGGGTCAGGCTCCGGCGCGTCACCGCATGAGCCTAACTGCGCCGTCCGAGACGGCGCTGAAATCGGTCAGGCGCCCGGTTCAGCTGGCGAAGAAGCCGAGGCTGCTGGGCGCGTCCTCGCTGTGGCCATTGCTGACCAGGTTGCTGACGAGGGCCGGGACCGGCAGGTCGACGGGCGCCTCCAGCGGGGCGTCGAACGGCGGCGCGACGACCGGGCCGTCGGCGACCGGGAGCGGCGGCGGCAGCTGCTGGCTGGGGACCTCGAGGGCCACCGGGTCGGCGACCTCGCCGGCAGGGACCTCGACGCGGTAGATGGCCTTGAAGGCCAGCGGGATCTCGGTGAGCGAGTGCACGCTCAGCTCCGTGACGCCCTCGACGTTGCGCAGGTGCTCCACCAGGCGCACGGCCTCCTCGAGGCTCGAGACGCGACGGAACGCAGGGGTCCCGTCGTGGGCGGGAAAGAAGACGACGTGCTCCATCTGGGTTGCTCCTCAGCGCTCGACGGGTTTCGACGGCTTCGGACCCGTGTCCTTTAGCGCTTCGGCACGTTGACCACACTGTCTTGAGTCTGTGTTGAGCCGCCGGGCCTCCTGCTCCCGGCGCGGCAAAAGACAGCACTTGCAAGTACTTGACCGGTTCTGGCAATCTATGTCCGGAAACTGATCTTTCCGGACGCGAGGTTCTCGGCACTTCTCCGTTGTCGAAGTGTCGGGCCCCCAGCTCCCGACGGAAGAGGACCCTCGTGTCGACGGCGCAAGACCTACCCGGTCTGTACGGCGAGCCCCTGGCCGCTCCTGTCGCGGCACCGCGCTCGTTGCGCCTGGTCCCTGCTGAGCCGCTCGACTTCGACGACGCGGTGCGCAGGGTGCGCCCGCGCCTCCACCGCTACGCCATCCGCCGCCTCGGCGACGTGCACGAGGCGGAGGAGCTGGTCCAGGAGGCACTGCTCCGCGCCTACACCCACCGCGACCAGCTCTCCACCGAGGAAGACCTGTCGGCGTGGTCCACCGTCGTCACCGGCCGCCTGGTCATCGACCGGCTCCGCGTGCGCGGCCGCTCCACCTCCGTCGCCGAGGTCCCTGAAGGCACCCGGGTCGGCCGCGACACTGCCGACGTCGTGGTCGCCCGCGACGAGGCCCGCACGGCGCTCGACGCGCTCGACGCGATGCCCACCCGGCAGGCCAGCCTGCTCTGGGCTCGCGAGGTCGAGGGCAGGTCCTACGAGGAGCTGTGCGAGCGGTTCAGCATGACCGAGCCGGCCGTCCGCTCTGTCCTCACCCGTGCCCGCAAGGCCCTCCGGCGCGAGTACCAGCTGCGTGGTGGCACCGTCCCGGTCGGCGGCCTGGCCGTCCTCGCGCCGTGGATCGCCGGTCTGACCTGGGCCGACAAGCTTCGCAAGTGCGCCAACAAGCTCACGGCTCCCGCCGTGCTCGGCGCCGCCGGCATCGCCGCCCTCGGCGGCCTGGTCCTCAGCCCCTTCGGTGGCGGCGCTCACGGGAGCGCGACCTTCGCACCTGCCCAGGCCATCGTCGCGTCCTCGTTTCACAAGACGTCGACGCCGGGTCAGGCGCCCGCCGCGGGTGCCGGCTCCGACCTCGCCGCGAGCACCGGCACGACCTGGGGCTCAGGAGCCGGGCCCACAGGTGCCCACCCCCGCCTGGCCATGCCGAGCAACATCCGCCCGCTCAAGCTGCCGGCCGGTTGCACGAGCGTGGCGACCGACGGCGATGTGGTGCACAACGCGTCCGGCTCGCTCAAGAGCAGCGTCGGCGTGGGTAGCGCCACCTGCATGAAGCAGAACGAGGACGTCGGGGTCGGCCCCGACCTGCCGTCACCGGCCGCCACCTTCCTCGGCTACGACCACCTCACCGTCAGCAGCAGCTTCGTCCGTTGCGACCAGCTCCGCCCAGCCGCCCAGGCACTCCCCAAGCTCATCCAGTGTTCGGAGACCCAGCCATGATCCGTCGTGTCGTCCTTGCCGCAGTGGCCCTGACCTTGGCGGGTGGCATCGCTGCGCCCGCGTTCGCCGACGTGCTCTCGTCGTCGTCCGGGAACGACTACGTGTGCGTCCTCGGCACCAACAAGACGACGGGTGTCCGCGACGGCATCTGCGTCTGGATCCCCAGCAACATCAAGTAGCTGTCCGCGAGGCGGGCCTCACGGGTCGCCTCGGGATCAGGGAGCGACGCGGGCACCTTCGCGGCGCGCCCGGCGCGGCTCCGGGACCGGCTGCGTGAGGGCCGCCCGGAAGCGGTCGTGCTGCTGGACGGACTGCATCGCCTCGACCGGGCCGCGCGGCCGGGAGTACCAGGCGATCCAGAAGACGGCGATCAGCGGCGCGACGATCACCGGGCTGAGCCAGAGGATCCAGGCAGGCAAGGCAGCGGCTTTCCGCGAGACAGGGACGGCCTTGTCATCGTAGGACCAGCGAGCCCTCCCGACCAGCACCCCCGGCGTGTTCCTGCCCACCCCCGACGCCGGGCTACCGCCCGCGCCGACGACGACGTGCCTGCCGGACCAGCGCGGCCGTGCCGAGCAGAGCGACGGTGGCACCCGCGGCGGTCACCGCGGTGCCGCGGCTGCCGTCGGCGGCTCGGGCGGACAGGTGGGCGAGCAGCGCGTCCTCGTTCGTCCAGGTCGGCTGCCAGCCGGCGTCCCGCAACCCGTCGCAGCCCAGGACGAGCGGTCCGAGCAGGTGGTCGAGCTCGCGCGGTGACGACGTGGTGAGGCCCACCCTGTGCAGCCGCTCGGCGGTCGACAGCGCGACCGAGGCGGGCAGCTCGAGTCGCCGTCGCCCGGTGATCTCCTCCACGACGACCTGCGGCAGTGCTCCGTCGCAGCCGACGCCGAGCCTCCCGGTGACCTCTCCGACGGCGGCCAGCTCGAGGGCACGGACCAGGTCGTCGACGTGACAGAGCTGCCACAGGGGCTCGACGCCGCGGACCGCGAGCAGCCGGGGAGCGGACAGCTGGCGCAGCACCTGCCCGTCGTAGGACGCACCGAGCCCGACAAGGGTGGCCGGGCGCAGCACCGTGACGGCGAGGCCGGTGCGGCCGGCATGCGAGGCGAGCCGCTCGACCTCGACGTGGTCGCCGGCGAGGGTGTCCTCATCGGCTCGCCCGGCCAGGATTGCCTTGTCCCGCAAGGGAACTGGGTTGTCGGCGCGGACTCCGTACACGTCAGCCGAGGTGCACAGCACGACCCGTCGCGCCCCGACCTCGCGGGCCGACTCGAGCACCTGGGCCGTGCCCCGCACGTTGAGAGCCCGCCTCGGCTCGCGGGGCATCGTCGCGTCGTACGACGTCGCCAGGTGCACGACCGTCGTCGCCCCGACGAGCCGGGCGGCGAGCTGCGGGTCGCGGACGTCGGCGATGCGCCACACGACCCCGTCGATTCGGCCGGGAGCGAGGTCGAGACCGACGAGACCGGCGAGGTCGTCGCGACCTGCCAGCCGTTCCACGAGCGCCCGGCCGAGCCCGCCGGCGGCGCCCGTGACGGCGACCACCTCGGGCTGCGACCGATTGCGCCGAAGGCGAACCACACGCACAGGATGTCTCACCGGACGCGGGTTACGTTGGACCCATGACCGAGGCGCCCGACCCGAACGACCCGTTCGGCCTGGGCAAGATGTTCGGCAGCTCCGGCGGCGACCTGTTCGCGCAGCTGCAGCGGTTGCTGTCCTGGACCGGCGGCCCGGTCAACTGGGACCTGGCGCGGGAGGTCGCGGAGGCCGCGGCCCGCGCCGAGGACCGGCCGGTCACCCCAGAGGAGACCCGCGAGGTGGCGGAGGCGGGAAGACTTGCCGACCACTGGCTCGACCCGATGACGACCCTGCCCGCGTCCGGCTCCGAACAGGCCGCCTGGACCCGCACCGGCTGGCTCACGACGACCCTGCAGAGCTGGCGTCAGCTGGTGGACCCGGTGGCAGGTCGGGTGACCGCCGCCATGGGCACCGCGCTCGAGCGGGGCCTGTCGGGCGAGGCCCTGCCACCGGAGATCGCCGGGCTGCTCGGCAACGCGGGCCCCAACGCGCTGACAGGGGTGATGCAGCAGTTCGGCGGCCTCGTCTTCGGCGCGCAGGTGGGCCAGGCACTCGGCACACTCGCCGGCGAAGTGCTGGCCACGACCGAGGTCGGCATCCCGCTCGGCCGCCCTGCCCTGCTGCCGGCGAACGTGGCCGCGTTCGCCGACGGCCTCGAGATCCCGCTGGACGAGGTCCGCCTCTACCTGGCGCTGCGCGAGGCCGCGCACCAGCGGTTGTTCGAGCACGTGCCGTGGCTCAAGGCGCACCTGTATGACGCGGTCGACGCCTATGCACGCGGCATCGACGTCGACCTCGGCGCGATCGAGCAGGCCCTCGGCTCCTTCGACCCGTCGAACCCCGAGGCCGTGCAGGAAGCCCTCGCCGGTGGGCTGTTCGAGCAACAGCCCACCGAGGCCCAGCAGGCCGCGCTCGCCCGCCTGGAGAACGCCCTGGCGCTCGTCGAGGGCTGGGTCGACATGGTGGTCGACTCCGCCGCGTCGGGCACCTTGCCGCACGCCGCCCAGCTCCGCGAGACGGTACGACGACGGCGCGCGTCAGGCGGTCCGGCCGAGCAGACCTTCGCGACCCTGGTGGGCCTCCAGCTGCGTCCGCGTCGGCTCCGCGAGGCGGCCCAGATGTGGGAGCTGCTCACCGAGCGGCGCGGCATCGAGGTCCGGGACGCCGTCTGGAGCCACCCTGACCTGCTGCCGGACCTCGACGACCCGGACAGCTGGCTCGGGCCGGTCGGCGATCCGGCCGTGGACTGGGACGCCGGCCTGCGGGCGCTCGACAAGGACCTCGACGGCGAGCTCGACGAGGACGCCCAGTCGCCGTACGGCCTGGACGGCGAGCCGGGGCCCGAGACCCCTCCCGACCAGGCGGGACCCGAAACCTGACCCACCCGGGTCACCTGTGGACGACCCGGTTCGTGGGGTCTGCTGCCCTTCGCCCTGGTCTGAGCCGTTCCGTGCTTCCTGTGGATCATGAACGTCCGACGTCAGTGCAACGCGGGCGCAACGGCAGCCGCCTGGGTGCGGACACCTGCTGTCCTCTTTGCGACCACTTTTCTTCCATGCACAGGTCGTGGACACGTCACCGCAGGTCAGAGGGCGTCTCCCGGTCGTCCACACGCTTGTCCACAGCCCGTGGACAAGCCTGTCCACAGCAACACGCCGCGTCATCCACACCCGGTCCCCAGGGGTGTCCACAGGATCGCGGCGGGTGACATTGACGGGCCGCTCCGTCGGCTCCTAGCGTGCTGCGCAACGGAGCCCTCGGTGCTTCGGGTCCGCTCGCAAGGGGAAGGCGAGCAGACCCGGAAAACCGGGGGCTCTGTTGATCTTGATGTTGATCTTGATGTTGATGGTCGGTTGATCCACGGAGACGTGCGGCACGATCAGGTGCCCCAATCTCGAGCCAACTCTCCGTGGATCACACGAGGTAGCGGGCTCAGCGGCCGGTGAAGCGGGCGGCTCGCTTCTCGGCCTTGGCGCGCAGGCCCTCCTGGAGGTCCTCGGTGGCCATCGTCACCGGCTGCGCCAGCGCCTCCCACTGCAGCGCCCGCTCGAAGGACGGCTGCCCGCCGTCGCGGAGCGCCTCCACGTGCAGGCGGGTGGCCACCGGAGCTCCCGAGGCCACCTCGGCGGCCCGCTGGAGCACCGACGGGATCAGGTCCTCATAGACGGCCGAGCAGAGCCCCAGCCGGAGCATCTCCTCGGCGTCGACCACCCGGCCGGTGAGCAGCAGCTCGCGGGCGGCCGCGACGCCGGCGACCTCGGCGAGGGTGTAGGTCGTCGCCATGCCCGCGTGCATGCCGAGCTGGGCGAACGGCACGGCGAGCTTCGCAAAGGGCCCGGCATAACGGATGTCGCAGGACAGCGCGAGTGCCGCGCCCGCCCCCACCGCTGCGCCGTTGACGGCAGCGATGGAGGGAACGTCCAGGGTCCTCAGCGTGAGCCAGGTCCGGTAGAACGGCAGCATCTTGTCGCGGAGCTCGTCCACCGTGGCCCCTCCCGAGGCCAGCCAGCCGAGGTCACCACCGGCGCTGAACGCCGTGCCGGCGCCCGTGACCACGACGCACCGGACAGAGCGATCCCCCCGCAGCCGCTCGACCGTCGTGCGCCACAGCTCGGTGAGCTCGTCGGTCATGGCGTTGCGACGGTCCGGCAGGTTCAGGGTCAACAGCACGACGCCCGCCTCGTCACCGAGGGGGCGCTCCACGATGAGCGTCATGCGGGCAGCCTAGGGACGGCGGCGGCGCAGGCGCAGCACCCCACCCGAGGCGAACGACAGCATCCCGCCGGCCGCGGCGGCCGGGGTGCGGTGCTGGTCCAGCTGGCCGACCGTCGAGGCGCGTGCCGCGGCGTGCTCACGCCGCAGCGCGGCCTGGCGCCGGTCAGCTGCCCGGGCGAGGGCGAGGGCGCGCAGCTGGTGCGACCGCGCGATCTCAACGGCGAGGCGCGCGAGGTGCGCGGCGTGGGCCTGTTGGCGGGCCAGCGCCACCGTGTCGACGACGGCAACGGTGCGCTCGCCGACCGGCGTGGCCGTGACGTAGGCGACGCCGCTGTAGCCGATGGCGTTGGCCGCGGCGCGCGACAGGTCGAGGATGCGGCCGCCGACATAGGGACCGCGGTCGTTGACGCGGACGATGACGCAACCGGCGTGGCAGACGCGCAGCCGGGTGCCGAACGGCAGCGTCTTGCTCGCGGCGGTGTAGTCGTTGGTGTCGAAGTGCTCGCCGTTGGCGGTGCGCTGACCCTGGAAGGAGCCGCCGTACCAGGACGCCTGTCCCGAGAAGCTCGCGCCGATCGCAACGGTGCGCACGACCTGCTTCCTCGGCAGGTGCTTCGGAGCGAGGGCGCGGGAGCGGCTGGCGCGGGCGGCGCTGTCGCGGGTCACCTTCACCGGCTCCGCGGCGGTCTGCGCGGCGACGGTGACGTGGGAAGCAGGGGTCGCTGCGCGCCCGTGGGGGACGACGAGGGCCGCGGTGGCGAGGGTGAGGCCGGAGACGAGGCCGACTTGCGCGGCCCGGTGGGTGAGCGTGCGTGAACGGGGGGTGGGGGTCATGGGCGCGGGTCGCTGCCTGGCTGCTGGCGACCCCTGGGTGAGGCCGTGCGGCGGGGCGGGGACCTCACCTCCTTCTTGGGTCGAGGGCCATCGGGATGACGGCCTTGTCGGTCGCGAACCACGCTAGATGCGGGTGCTTGCTGTTGCTAGCAGTCCGCAAGCGTTCTGGGTCACAGCGTGGTGAAACCGCAGGTCAGCGCGGGTGAGCTGCGCAAACCGTGGGACTTCTCACATCCGCCTCACCACCCGTTCGGGTGGCGATCCGGGGTTCGGCGAGGACGACGTATGTGGCACGGACCCCCGAAGGCAGGACACACCGATGCGCGCTCGCACCTCAACCCGACCTCTCGGGGTGCTGCCGCTCGCACTCGTCGCGGCCGTGCTTGCCGGACCTGTCGCGCACCACCAGGACACGCGCCTCGTGATCGTGACCGGCGGCGGCGACGCTGCCCGCGCCGTCCAGCAGGCCGGTGGGACGCTGCTGCGCCGTCTCCCGCTCGTGCACGGCGTCGTCGCCCGTCTGGACGGACAGCTCGCCGGCTTCACCGTCACCCCCGACCGCGCGCTGTCCGTCAGCGGGCGCACCGGGCCCGCGACCGGCCCGATCACCGCCCGCGACGCCCTCGGACTGGGTGCCCCTGCCGGCCAGGGTGCCGGCGTGACCGTCGCCATCGTCGACACCGGCGTCGCCGACGTCGCCGAGCTGGCCGGCCGGGTTCGGCACGTGGACGTGACCGGTGACGGCACCGGTGACGGCTTCGGCCACGGCACTTTTGTCGCGGCGCTCGTCGCCGGCAAGACCCTCGGCGTGGCTCCTGGCGCGTCGGTGCTGGACGTGCGGGTGGGCCACGACGACGGCAGCACCTCCCTGGTGGACGTGATGGCCGGGCTGCAGGCGGTCGCGGAGGACCCCTCCGTGAGCGTCGTCAACCTCTCGATGTCCACCGACGGCGATGTCCCCCCGCTGACCGAGGCCCTCGACGCCCTGTGGGCCATGGGCGACACGGTCGTGGTCCCGGCCGGCAACACCGGTCCGGACAAGGGCACCGTGACAAGCCCCGGCAGTGACCCCACCCTGCTCACCGCCGGCGCCCTGGACGGCAAGGCCGTGGCGGACTGGTCCGGCCGCGGCGGCCAGGGGATGGCGAAGCCGGATCTCGTCGCGCCCGGAGCCCACCTGCTCAGCGCCGCCGTCCCCGGCTCGGTCATCTGGCAGCAGCACCCCGACGCCCGCAACGGCGATGCAGCCTTCGTCGGCTCCGGCACCTCGTTCTCCACGGCACTGGTCTCGGGCGCCGCTGCGGTGCTCGTCGCCCAGCGACCGCAGCTGTCGCCGTACCAGGTGAAGGCGCTCGTCATGCGCTCCGCCTCGAACGTCGGCGGTTCCCGTACGGCAACTGGCGCGGGTGGTCTCAACCTCGGCGCAGCGCTGGCTCACAAGACCCCTCACGGCCAGTCGGACGCCGACAGCGCTGTCGGCGAGACCCCTTGGGACGCAAGCTCCTGGTCGGCGAGCTCCTGGTCGGCCCGGCAGTGGGCGGCCCGGCAGTGGTCGGCGCGGCAGTGGTCGGCCCGGCAGTGGTCCGCGCGGCAGTGGTCCGCGCGCCAGTGGAGTGCGAACACGTGGGGGTAAGGCGCCTGGTCGCCGTCGTCGTCGCCCTGGGCCTGTTGGCCCAGGGCAGCGCGCTGCTCGGGGTCGACAACCTCGAGGCCATCGCGCCGACCGGCGTCGCCTGGGCGCAGGGGTGGGTGCTCGTCACGCTGTGCTTCGCGCTGACCCTGGCCAGCGACTGGGCGTCGGTCCCGGTGCGGCACGGGGAGCAGCGGGAGGACCTCACGTTCTTCGAGGCCGCCTGCGTCGTCGACGTGCTGGTGCTGCCGTCGCACTGGGCCCTGGTGCTGCCGGTAGCCGCCACGCTGGTCTGCTCGCTGCTGCGCCGGCGCGGGCCGACGAAGGCGCTGTTCAACGCCGGCAACCTCGCGATCGGCGTCGCGATCCTCGTCCCCACGAGCCACCTGATCGCCCGCGACGGGCTCTCGACGCAGACTGTCGCGGGCCTCACGCTCGGCATGCTGGGCCTGTGCGCCGTCAACCTCGTCGCGCTGTCGATGGTGCTCGCGATCGTGGCCGATGCCCGCCCCCTGCAGGTCATCCGCGAAGGCGCCGGGCTGTCCGCGATCACCGCCGTGTGCACGGTCGCCCTCGGCGGCACCTTCGTGGTCCTGGCGTCGGTGGCGCCGGGGCTGCTGCCCTTTGCCGTGCTGCCCGCAGGGGCGCTGATGTTCGCGTTCCAGTCGCGGGCCCAGGAGGCGGAGGAGCGCGAGCGCTCACAGCGCCTGCTCGGCCTGTCGCAGATGCTCGCCGGCCGGCTCGACGGTGACGTGCTGTCGTCGTTCCTGGAGATGAGCCGGCAGGCCTTCGGCGTCGACCTCGCGCTCGCGCTGCTCGACCCCACCGCCGCTCCCGGCGGCGCCTACCCGTTGACGGTGTGCGACGACCGCGAGTTCGGTCGCGGGCGGCGCGCCGCGTCGCTCTACGAGGCCGACCTCCTCTGGCGCACCGACAGCGCCACCGTGCTCACCGACGGCCTGCCGGAGGACTGGCGGGCCGCCCTCGTCGCACCGTTGGAGGCCGAGGGTCGACGGATCGGCGTGGTGGTCCTCGCCAGCCGGTCGAAGCGGCACAGCCTGAACGCCGGAGCCGCCACCCTCCTCAACCCGCTGGCGTCGGCACTCGCCGTCGCCCTGCGCGCCGCGGCGCAGCTCGAGCGGCTCGAGGAGGAGCGCAGCAAGCTCAAGGCCGTCGTCGACCAGTCGTCCGACGGGATCCTCGTGCTCAACGGTCGCGGCGTGGTCCAGCTCTGGAGCCCCGCCATGGAGGCCCTGACGGGTCGGACCGAGGTGGCCGCGCTGGGCCGGCCGATCGCGGCGCTGCTCGCGATGTCGGGCAGCGACGGGGTCGCGGTCGACGCCTTCGCCAGCGGCCGGGACCAGATGTCGGTCGACAGCCCGCACGTGATCATCGAGCTCGTCCTCACCCGCGACGACGGCGAGCGCCGGGTCGTCCGGTGCGCCCATGCCGGCGTCTTCGACGGCGATGAGCTCGTCCGCGACGTCGTGATGCTGCACGACGTCACTCGGGAAAGGCAGGTCGAGCGGCTCAAGGCCGACTTCATCGCCACCGTGTCCCACGAGCTGCGCACCCCGGTCACCCCGATCAAGGGCTACGCGGACCTGCTGCGCCGGCGCGGCCACGCCATGACCGAGGAGAAGCGCAACGAGTGCCTCGACGTCATCTCCGACCGCGCGACGCACCTCACCCGGCTGGTGGAGGACCTGCTGCTCGCGTCCCGGATCTCGGCCACCG
Organism: Frankiales bacterium; assembly: GCA_025465465.1. Taxonomy (GTDB): domain Bacteria; phylum Actinomycetota; class Actinomycetes; order Mycobacteriales; family SCTD01; genus RYN-111. The sequence continues at coordinate 94,042 of JAODND010000091.1, forward strand.
AGAGCACCGGGCGCGGCAAGGTCGACATGGCCAGCGACGACCTCGCAGCCCTGGTACGCCGGGCCTGCGGCGACTTCGGCGACCAGAACAGCCGCCTCGCGATCGAGGTCCCTGCCACGCCCGTGCTCGTCGACTGCGACCCGGTCCGGGTGATCCAGGTGCTGACCAACCTGGTCTCCAACGCGTTGAAGTACTCCCCTCCCGGGAGCCCGGTGGTCGTCCGGCTCCGGCCCAAGGGCGCGAAGGCCGTCGTCGAGGTGCAGGACGTCGGCCGCGGCATCCCCGCGGACCAGGTGGACAAGGTCTTCGACAAGTTCCACCGGGTCGAGGACCCGATGCTCATGACGACCGGGGGCACCGGGCTGGGGCTGTACATCGCCCGCGAGCTGGCCGTTGCCATGGGCGGCAGCCTCACCTGCGCCTCCACGCTCGGTGTCGGTTCGGTGTTCACCTTGTCACTCTCCGTAGCGAGCACGACGCCGCCGGCGGCACCTGCCGATGTCCCGCTGGCCGAGCTGGCCGAGACTCCCGAGGACCAGCTCGTGGAGGTCCCCCGACCCCGCCGCGCACCCCCCTGGATCACCGCCCCGCCACGCCCGGAGCCCGCTGACGGGGTTATCGCGCCGTAGACCGCTAGGGTTCAGCGTGAAAGCGCCGCGCGCCACGCGGCGTGGGCACCCGGGGCACGCGTCCCCACCGACGACCAGGAGGACCCCGTGGCGGAGACTTACAACGGCTACTGCGTCAAGTGCAAGGAGAAGCGCGACTTCGACGGCGAGGTCAAGGTGAGCGACTCCGGTCGCCGCATGGCCCAGGGTCTCTGCCCCGTGTGCGGAACGAAGATGAACCGCATCCTCGGCAAGGCCTGACCCGCAGTCTGCTCGGAACGGGCGGTCTCCCCTCGGGGAGGCCGCCCGTTCTGCGTGTGTGGACAGCGCGCGCTTGTGGACGTGCTCCCCGCTCCACAGGGCGGCGGTGTCACGGTGACCTCTCCCGACCCCGTGGAGGATCCCGTGCGCCCCGTCCTCGTCCCGTCCGCCCGCCGGCTCTGGCGCGACCCCGCCACCCTGCAGGTCGGCCGACCCTCCGCACGCACGCAGCTCGTGCAGGGGCTCACCCCGGAGCGGCGCGCGCTGCTCCCCCTCCTCGACGGGTCGCTGACCCGTGATCAGGTGGTCGCGCAGGCCCGCGCGGCCGGTTGTCTCGACGCCGACGAGGTCCTGAGCGTGCTGGAGGACGGCGGGCTGGTCCTCGACGCCGACGACCTGGCGCCGGTCGGTCTCGACCGCACCGAGCGCGAGCGGCTGTCCCCCGACCTCGCGTCGCTGGCGCTCACCCGCGGCAGGCGGGCAGCCGGCGCGCTGCTGGCACGTCGCTCCGCCCGCGTGGTGGTGCACGGCGGTGGCCGGGTCGGCGGCCCGCTCGCATCGCTGCTCGCGGCCGCGGGCGTGGGCACCGTCGACGTACGCGACGGCCAGACCACCCGCGCCTCGGACACCGCAGTCGGTGGGCTCGACGTCTCCGACCTGGGTCGGCCGCGCGGCGAGGCGATGACGGCGCGGCTGCGCACACTGGGTTCCGCCCGGCCGCCGGCGCTCGTCGTGCTCGCCGACGACGGCGCGGCGATCACGGCCGCGCATCTGGCCCGGGCAGGCACGCCGCACCTGCTGGCGTTCGTGGAGGAGGCACGTGGCGTCGTCGGTCCGCTCGTGCTGCCGGGCAGCTCACCGTGCCTGCGATGCCTGGAGCTGGTGCGCACCGCGTGCGATCCCGACTGGCCGATCCTGCTCACGCAGGTCGACCGGTCGCCGCGGGCCGCGCTGGCCTGCGACGGAGTGCTCGCCGCCGCGGTGGCCGCACAGGCCGCGCTGCAGGTGCTGCAGCTGCTGGAGGGCGACACGCCCGCGAGCGTCGGAGGCACCCTCGAGCTCGAGATCCCAGGCTGGCGGTGGCGGCGGCGCAGCTGGCCGCAGCACCCGGACTGCGACTGCGCCTGGGCCCAAGCGGTGGCTTAGGGAGCGGGGGAACGCCCGGCCAGGGACACTGTGGGGGTGAGCGACATCCCCAAGCGCGCCTTGACCCGCGGGGCCAAGCTGGCGACGCTGCCGATCGGCGTCGCGGGCCGGGGGGCACTGGGCCTCGGCAAGCGCATCGGCGGCAAGTCGGCGGAGTCCGTGGCCGCTGAGCTGCAGGCACGGACGGCCGAGCAGCTGTTCCAGGTGCTGGGGCAGCTCAAGGGCGGCGCGATGAAGTTCGGCCAGGCCCTCAGCGTGTTCGAGGCCGCGCTCCCGGAGGAGGTCGTCGCGCCCTACCGGGCGGCACTGACCAAGCTGCAGGAAGCGGCACCGCCGATGCCCGCGGCGACCGTTCACGCCGTCCTCGCGGGAGACCTCGGGCCCGACTGGCGCGACCGGTTCCTGGAGTTCAGCGACAAGCCGGCGGCCGCCGCCAGCATCGGTCAGGTGCACAAGGCGGTCTGGCACGACGGCCGCCAGGTGGCGGTGAAGATCCAGTACCCCGGAGCCGGCAAGGCGCTGCTGGGCGACCTCAAGCAGCTCAGCCGGCTCGCTCGGATGTTCAGCCGGTTCTCCCCCGGCCTGGACATCAAGCCGCTGCTCAAGGAGCTCGAGGAGCGGGTGGCCGAGGAGCTGGACTACCGGCTCGAGGCGGAGTCCCAGGAGCAGTTCGCCGTCGCGTACGACGGTGACCCGGAGATCAGGATCCCGCACGTCATCGACGGGGCCGACCGGGTGCTGGTCACCGAGTGGATCGACGGCACGCCGCTGTCGGTCATCATCCGCGAAGGCAGCCCCGAGGACCGCGACCGGGCGGCTCGGCAGCTCGCGACGTTCCTGTTCAGCGGCCCGGTCCTGGCGGGCCTGCTGCACGCCGACCCGCACCCCGGCAACTTCCGCCTGCTGCCAGACGGCCGCCTGGGCGTCATCGACTTCGGGGCGGTCAACCGGCTCCCCGACGGTGCCCCCGAGCCGATCGGCCGGCTGGCCCGGCTGGCGCTGGAGGGCCGCTCCGAGGAGGTCCT
>JAODND010000103.1 GCA_025465465.1 Frankiales bacterium
AGCTCCGTCATCCGGCGGGCGCTCGGCAGCACCGTGCGCTCCAACGAGCCGACGGTCTTGTTGAAGTCGCTCACCGCAGTGCTGAGGCTGCGACCCAGCTTGTCCACGTGGGCGCCGAAGGTCGCCAACCGCGCGAAGAGGTCCTTGCCCGCGGCGAACACCTCCTGGGCGTTGTCGGCCAGCTGGTGCTGCTGCCAGGCGTAGGCCACCGCACGCAGCAGGCTGAGCAGGGTCGTGGGGGTCGCGATGTGCACGCGTCTGTGCATGGCGTGCTCGAGCAGCGCCGGGTCGGCCTCGAGGGCCGGGGCCAGCATCGCCTCGCTCGGCACGAAGAGCACGACGAACTCCGGCGACTCGGGCAGCGCGTTCCAGTAGGCCTTGTCGGACAGCCGGTCGACGTGCTCGCGGAGGTGCCGGGCGTGGCGGGTCTGCGGCTCCCCGGTCTCGGACGCCTCGAGGTAGGCCGCCAGCGAGACCTTCGCGTCCACGACGACGCAGCCGCCGCCCGCCAGGTGGACCACCAGGTCGGGGCGCACGCCGCCCTCGAGCACCGCCTGTTCGTCGAAGTCGCAGCGGTCGAGCATGCCGGAGTGCTCGACGACCCGTCGCAGCTGCAACTCGCCCCAACGGCCACGGGCCTGAGGCTTGCTCAGCGCCGAGGCGAGGGCGCGCGTCTCCTGCTCGACCTTGGCCGATCCGAGGGCGACCGTGCTGACCTGCTCGCGCAGCTCGGCGCTGGCCCGGGCGCGATCGACCTCGAGCGCGCGCAGCTGGTCCTGCACGCGGTCGAGCTGGTGGAGCACGGGCTCCGCCGTGAGCGGGCGGCGCTGCTGAAGCACGGTGGCGGTGAGCCAGCCGAGGACCGAACCGAGGAACAGGGCGAGGGCGATGAGCATGTGCCCCACGTTCTCAGCCGGCTCTGACAACTAATCTTGTGTCGGTGAGTCTCTCCCTCGGCATCGTCGGCCTGCCCAACGTCGGCAAGAGCACGCTGTTCAACGCCCTGACCAAGAACAACGTGCTGGCCGCGAACTACCCGTTCGCCACCATCGAGCCGAACGTCGGCGTCGTCGGCGTGCCCGACGAGCGGCTGGGGAAGCTGGCAGAGATCTTCGGGAGCGACAAGATCATTCCGGCCACGGTCGACTTCGTCGACATCGCCGGCATCGTGCGCGGAGCGTCGAAGGGCGAGGGCCTCGGCAACCAGTTCCTCGCGAACATCCGCTCGTCGGACGCCATCTGCCAGGTCATCCGCGCGTTCGCCGACGACAACGTCGTGCACGTCGACGGTCGGGTCGACCCGCTCGGGGACATCGAGACCATCAACACCGAGCTGATCCTCGCGGACCTCCAGACCATCGAGAAGGCGATCCCGCGTCTTGAGAAGGAAGCCCGCATCAAGAAGGACAGCCAACCGCTCCTCGACGAGGTACGCCGCGCCGAGGACGCGCTTCAGAAGGGTGCGACCGCCTTCTCGGCCGGCCTTGACCTGGTCCTGCTCCGCGAGCTCTCACTGCTCACCGCCAAGCCGTTCCTCTACGTCTTCAACCTCGACGAGGCGCAGCTGATGTCCGACGAGCGGAAGGCCTCACTGGCTGAGCTGGTCGCGCCCGCCGAAGCCGTCTTCCTCGACGCAAAGGTCGAGAGCGAGCTCATCGAGATGGACGACGCCGACGCCCTCGAGCTGCTGCAGTCGATGGGCCAGGACGAGTCCGGCCTGCACCAGCTCGCCCGGATCGGCTTCGCGACGCTGGGGCTGCAGACCTATCTGACGGCGGGTCCCAAGGAGTCGCGCGCCTGGACCATCAAGGTCGGGGCCACCGCCCCCGAGGCCGCCGGGGTCATCCACACCGACTTCCAGAAGGGCTTCATCAAGGCCGAGGTCATCGGCTTCGACGACCTCGTCGAGCTCGGCTCCGTGGCCGCTGCCCGGGCCGCCGGCAAGGCCCGCATGGAGGGCAAGGAGTACGTCATGCAGGACGGCGACGTCGTGGAGTTCCGCTTCAACGTGTAGGGCGCCGTAAAACCGCAGGTCAGAGGGGCCGCGAGCCCTTCTAGTCCGCAGGTAGTCCGCAACACGTTGGATCTTGATCTGCCGGAGGGGCCCGCGCGCCGGGTTGTCAGGCCGTGGCGGTCACAGGTCTGACGCCGCCTGCGTGCCGCCGGAAAGGGTTGGCGCTGCGCCAACCTGGGTGGCCGTCATCAGCTGCGCTGCCGCCTGCCGTGTGCGGTCCTCGGCGGTCGACCAGAGGTGGGTGTAGGTGTTGAGGGTCGTCGTGGCCCGGGCGTGGCCGAGAGCTCGCTGCACGGTGACTACGTCGCAGCCGGCGGCGATGAGGGCAGAGGCGTAGAAGTGCCGAAGGTCGTGGAGCGTGACGCCGTTGACGCTGGCTCGCTTGCAGGCGTTGCGCCACTGGTGACCAACCGTGTTCTGGTGAGGCGGGTCGTCACCGGTGCCTGTGAACATCCATGCCTCCGGCAGGTCGCAGGCGTATCGCTGGATGTGGAGGGCGAGCTGTGCCAGCAGCTCGTCGGGGAGGTAGACGACGCGTTCGCTGCGGTACTTGGGGGGACGGATCTCCACCTCGCCGCCACCGGCCCGCTGCACTTGTCGGCGCACCCGCAGGCTGCAGTGCAGGAAGTCGATGTCGCCGACCTGGACGGCCGCGGCTTCCCCCAGCCGGAGCCCGGCGAAGGCAGCGAGTGCGAACAAGGCGACGAAGCGCGTGTCAGCGGCATCGAGGATCGCGCGGACCTGGCGCGGAGACGCAACAGTGATCCAGTGCTCGGGCTTGCCGACCCGCGGGAGAGCGATGCCTTGGCTGGGATCCAGCGCGATGACGCGGTCCCGCACGGCACGCGCAGGACGGCGCGAATGTTGTTGGTGCGGGTGCGGATGGTCCCTGGCTTGAGCCCCGCGTCAGTCATGATCTTCACCCACTGCTCGAGGTGGGACCGGCGCAGCTGGTTCATTGCAACGTCGCCGAACGTGACAGTACGAGCGGACAGGTCCATCGCCTTCTCGGTCGTGGTCTCCCAGACCTGCCTGGTCGCCCACTCCCGATAGAAGCTCGAGAAGGTGATGCGACCGGCCTTGGGGTCGACGTACTGCCCCGTGACGACGGCGGTGGTGACCTCGTCGAGCCAACGTTGGGCGTCCTGCCGACGTCGGAAGTGGCGAGCGTGCTCGCGCCCGTGCTCGTCCCGGTAGCGGGCGCGCCACCGGCCGTCCTCGCGTCGCGCGATGCTCGCCATTCCACCTCCTTGAGACCTCTGGACTACCGCGTCCTGCAGTGCAGCCACGAGCTGCGTCTGAATCTGTGGACGCTGCTGACGGGGTGCCCCAATAACCCCACCAGCTGCCCCAGCGGCGCCTGGTTGGGTTTTTGGGGTGCACCCCTTGTTGCCGGGTCGACTCCGGGAGGTCTCGGACGCCAGCCCGCCGTACGTTCACGGGTATGGCCGAGCTCTCGCCTGAGGAACTCCAGCGAGTGATGGCTGGGCAGGAAGGGCTTCAGGAGCCAACAGCCCGAATCCAGACTTGGGCGGAGAGACAGGTTGACGCCTTCGCGGGGATGTGGCTGGACAACGACGGCTGCGTAGCAGGGACGGGGCCTGTCCTGGTCGTCGTAGCGCTGACGGTTGATGAGCAGGATCCGCTGGCGGAGGAGTTGCGCCACGTGGCCGGCTTGGGTGATCGCCTCGTCATCGCGCGACTGCCTTACTCCCAAGCCGAGGTTCGCGGCGAGATCGAGCGACTCGTTGCGCGCTTCATGCGCAGCTCGCTGTCCGGCGTGAACGGGATAGGGCCAGACACCAAGCGGGGCGGGATCACCATCATGCTTCCTCGCCCGCACGAAGAGCTGGAACGCGAGTTGGCTGCGGCGACGCACGTGCCGGTGCGGATCGTCTACGGGTTTGCTCGAGCCGTCTGATCCGCAGCCGGGCAAGTCAGGCGACGAGCTCGCTCATCACGGGGGCGCCGATCGAGTGCACGAAGTGCTGCTGAGTCGGCCGCTCAATCCAACCCCAGCGCCTTCACACCACGGTATCTGCATACTGGAGCCGGGTTCGAGCCGTGAGTACTCGCATCAAGATCGTCGAGCAACCCCAGCCCGAACACACACTTGTCTCTCTACGAGGACGTCCGTTGGACGGGTTTGTCGGAGGTCCGCCCTACCCTCGACATGAGCTCCTAGGAGAAGCATGAACGAGGCAGCGCGACGAGCAGTCGCATACATCGCCGGGCGGCTTGCGACTGGAAAGAGCGTCGGCGCCGTCTACGACTACCAGGCTGGCGGCCACACGTCGATGAGCGGCGAAGTGACCGAGAAACGTGTCAGTGTGTTCGACCACGGCGTCGGGTGTCACGTCAGCGGAACGCGCAACGGGAACCGCTTCGGCCTGTACCACTACGGCAACGGAAACCACATCAACCTTGAGGTCAAGTCCGGTGGCACGTTCACCGGCTATGACTACGACAGCGCCAACCACTTCGACGTGACCGTGAAGGGATCCAGCGTGACGCTGTACGACTATGCCGCTGGTGGTTGGTTCAACTACTCGATCTAGACCCTCGCAAGCCGCCATCCGGTTCCCCGCCGAGAGTTGGCCGTACCGATCTCGCCGCAGTTGCGGCCGGCAACTTGCTTCGTCCGAATAGGGTCGAACACATGCGGGTGGGGGTCTACGTCGACGGTTTCAACCTGTACTACGGCGCCCGGGCCATTTGTGGCAGGAGTACACCCGGCTGGCGATGGCTGGACCTCCGCGGCTTGGCTCATTCCATGATCGCTAGCCATGCCGGCTGGGCTCCGGTTACTGACCTGCGTGTCGTGTATTGCACCGCCCGTATCAGTGGCGCCAGCAATCCAGGCGGTCAGCGCGATCAGGATGTCTACCTGCGTGCCCTGCAGGCGCATGGCTCTGCTGACGTGATCGAGATGGGTCAGTACGTCTCCCGTGTGGCAACGGCCCCGTTGGCGAGCCCGGATCGCAAGGGCCGGCCCGTCCTCACGACCTCGAGCTGGCCTGTGATGGTTCAGGACAGCACCGGCCAGGCGATGCCAGATGCGCGCTTCATGGTGTCTGTGGCCCGACGTGAGGAGAAGGGCTCAGATGTCAACGTGGCGACCCACCTGCTCCTCGACGTGCTGGAGTCGTCGATCGACGGCGCCGTTGTCATCAGCAACGACAGCGATCTTCGTCTGCCCGTGGAAGAGGCGAGGAAGCGTGTGAGTGTCGGTCTAGTCAATCCGACAAAGAACTTCCCCGCTGGCGCGATGAACGCCTCCGCCTCGGTCGGGGTCGGTGGTCACTGGTGGTACCAGCTACAAGCGGCTGACCTCATGGCCGCTCAGATGCCTTCGCCGCTAGGGCGCCTCACCAAGCCCGGCGGGTGGTAAACGGTGGGCTTTGACAGTAGGTAGCGACTGGCGCATAGTGGAGGCATACCGCCCGGTCTCTCTGAGGCCGGGTTTTTACTTGTTTGACTCCACCGCCTACGCTCCCGGGCGTAGCCGCTTCGCGGTCGGCAAAGCCGACCCGGGAGCGTAGGCGGTGGACGCCTCCTCGGTGAGGAGTCACTCCCCGGAGCGGACTGCGACGCCGGTGGTCCACAGCGTCAACACGCGCTCCGCGCACGCGGAGATATCGGTGTCGCCGGCGCTCCAGCGATCCACCGCCGTGTACGGAAGCAGCTTGATCGGGTCGTCCGACCAGCATGCGATCGCGTACGTCACTGCTTGAGGTCCGCAGAAAGTCCGCAACCCAGAGCCATCGGGACACCTCTCGGCACACTTGTACAGACTGAAACCGCACGTCAGAGGTGGTGTCCCTGCCGGACCACGCTCACCAAGCCACGCATGCGACTTTCCGCTTCAACGTGTAAGACGAGACGAAAAGCCCAGGTCAGACCCGCATGCGGCCGCTGGTACTTCGGCGGGCGGATCTCGACCTTGCCCTGTTCCGCCACGGGCGACGGCCCGGCCATTTACGCTCTGTCGTCACTCGCGCACAAGGAGTCCGCTTGTCCTCGCCCCGCCGTCGCGCCGTCCTGCTCGCGACCTGCACCGCCGTCCTCGTCACGACCGGAGCCGGTGTCGCCGCCCCCACTCTCGCGGATCCGCCCCCTGCCGTCGTGACGAACGCCTTCGGCGGTCTCAGCGCCGGCGACGGCGGCCAGCTCTCCGAAGTCAGCAGCCGACCTACGGCCGTCACGTCGACGAGCGACGGGTCGCTCTACCTCTGGGACCGCGCACGGGTGCGCAAGGTCGACGGCACGACCGGCGTGGTGAGCACCGTCGTCGGGGGCGGTGCCACACCGGTCGCCGAGGGCGCCCCGGCACTCTCGGCTCATCTGCCCACGGGCATCACCCAGCTCGCGGTGTCGAGCAGCGGCGAGGTGTCCTGGATCGACAGCTACGCGAACCTCTGGACGGTGCCGGCCGGCGGCTCGCTCCACCGACGCGCCATCGTCAGCAACCGCACGATCTCGATCTACCCCTACCCGGGCGGACTCGCCTATGCGCCCGACGGCACACTCTGGGTGGATGACGGCCGCGCTCACGTCGTCACGTTCGCGCCGGGATCGGACACCGAGGTCGAGCGTGCCGGCGGCGGCGCCTCGACGGCAGACGGCGTGGCCGGCACCTCGACGGACCTGCAGGCACCCGGCGACATCACCATCGCCCCTGACGGCACGGCCTACGTCGTCGCGGGCAGCCGCATCCGGCACCTGCTCCCGGACGGGACGGCCACCACTGTCGCCGGCGGGGGCTCCGGCACCACCGCACAGCCCGCGGATGGCACCCCGGCCCTCGCCGCGGCCCTCGCTCCCTGGCAGCTGGGGCTCGACCCGTCCGGCAACGTCACATTCGTCAACGGGAACAACAGCGGCAGCCTCGCGCTGTGGCGGGTGGGCAGCGACGCGGCTGTGCATCGCCTCGCCGACATTACGTCGTGCGGCTTCGGCGGCGGCATCGTCGCTCGGGCCTCCGACGTCGTGTTGGTGTGCAACGGGCTGCGCAGCCTCGACACGACGATGCTGCCCGCCAGCGTCCCGGGCACGCTGCTGACGTCCTCTGCCAACCGCTCCGCCGACGGCACTCCCGTCGGCCGCGCCTGGGCCGGCAGCATCGGCGGGATCGCCGAGCGGTCCGACGGAACGCTCGCCATGACCAGCGAGGGCGACCTCGTCGAGGCCCCCACCGGCGGCGTGGTCACCAGCCTGCACGAGGACGGGTACGCCATCGAAGACGTCGTCGCCCTGGCGGACGGCACGCTCCTCGTCACCGAGCAGCCCGTCTCCCCCACGACCGGCGGTTGGCGCATCCGACTCCTAAGCACCAACGGCGCGACGCGCACGACCGTCGCGGGCGGTGGCACGGACGACCCCTCGACAGCCGAGATCCCCGCAACCACAGCACTTCTGCCCGCAATCGTCGATGTAGCGGCGGCGTCGGACGGCACCGTCTACCTCGGCACCGGCGTCCCCGGGACTGGTGCCATCTATGCGCTGAAGTCGGACGGCGTCCTGCACCACGTCGCCGGGTTCCGCGACCTCAACCCGAGCACCATCGGACCCATGGCGGTCGACCCACGCGACGGCAGCCTCGACGTCGTGTCGGCCACGCACGTCTACCGGCGGGACCCGGGCACCGGCTCCTTCGCGGAGATCGCCGGGGTCCCGGCCAACCCGTCGTACGTCGGTGGGAACGACATCTCCGGTCTGCGCGTGCAGGCTGACGGCGGCCTGCTGCTCCTGCGCTGCTGCAGTGCCGCGGTGGAGCGCATCGACCCCGACGGTCAGACCGCGTATGTCGCCGGTGGCGGACCGGGCGGTGACCAGTATGCGCGCTCCGGCCCTGACGGGTTGGCTCCCCGCGCCACCGCGGTGTCGATCGATCACGCCGTCGTCGCCAAGGACGGCAGCCTGCTCGTCTCCGACGACAGCATCTCGAGCCCCTACTCGGACCTCGGCGAGGTACGTCGGGTTCCCCTCGCGACCCCGAACTACCCCGCTCTCGTCAGCGGGACGACGGTCACCGCTGGCCCGGGCACGCTGACGGCGTTCGCCCCGACGCTCCCGGACGGCGAGTACTGGTGCGTGCAGATCCGGACCGACGGCGCGGCGCCGCACGACGTCTACGACGGCGCACTGCCAGCCTGCTCCGGCCTCACCGACACGGTGACGGGCGGCACGCAGCAGGTGTTCCGCACCCTCGGCGGCCACCCGCTCGTCGTCGGCCGGACCTACAACGTGCTTTTCTCCGTGTTCTCCTACGAGGGCACCAGCACCCCCGCCACCCTGTCGGCCGTCGTCGCGCCCGACACCACCGCACCGCGCGCGCCCAGCGGCTTCGCGATCCGCCGCACCGGCACGTCCTTCACGGCGACCTTCACGGCACCGTCTGACCCGGACACGACGAAGGTCGTCATCCGCTACGCCGCCGGCTCCACGCCGCCAGCCAGCGTGATCGACGGGCTCGACGGGGGTACGACCACGGTCAACCCTAGGCAGTTCGTGCCCCCGACGACCGTCTACCCGATCGAGGCCGGCCAGCCCTACGCCGTGTCCGCCTTTGCCGTAGACCTCCAGGGCAACGCCTCAGCGCCGGCGACGGCCCTGCTCGCGACGCCCAGGGTCGTCGCGACCGGACAGCGACCCGAGCTGCTGTCGTTCGGCCCGGCGACCGACAGCACCCCCACGCTGCGCTTCTCGGCACCACTACCGCCACAGATCGTGCGCTACGCCGTCGGGGCCACGGCACCGGCGACACCGACGGACGGCCTGCCGCTGACGGCCAGCTACACCAGCCTCCCGCTGCCCACCGCCCCAGACGGCACTGTCTACTCAGTCAGCCTCTTCCTCGACGTCATCAACGGCGAAGACGCCACTGTCACCCGCACCACCGCGACCCTGAAGGTCGGCACACCGCAGACCTTCCCCGAGCCGGTCAGTCGTGTCACGTCGACTGGAACGACAGGCGCGGCGACGGTGTCGTGGTTGGCACCCGCGCCGGGCCATGGCGGCACGTCCACCATCGCGCGCCTCAACCGCGGCGCGACCGGGTCCATCACCACCGGGACGGCGCTCACGCCCAGCGGCAGCAGCCTCGCGGTCAAGAACCTCGGGGCCAACACGGACTGGACCGTCAGCGTCGCGAACGCCGGCTCACTCAGCACGAGCAGCCTCCAGTCCGTGGTGATCCACGGAACGGCGATCGCCGTCACGATGCCGAAGCCCCTCGTCGCAGGCACGAGGGGCGTCATCACCGCGACCTTCACACAGAGCAAGCTCGCGACGACTGGGCGCAAACTGACCCTCTACGCCCATCGGTACGGCGCGTCCGGGACCCTGACGGCGGTCGGGTCGGTCACGACTGGAGCGGGCGGCGTCGCGCGCTTCAGCGTCGCACCGACGTCCAACACACAGTACGCAGTCCGCTACGCCGGCGGCACGAACGCCACCGCCTCCGACAGCGGCACGAAGCTGCTGTCGGTCGCGCCCGAGGTTTCACTGACGACCAACTCGGCCAGTGGGCGCCGCTCGCGCACCGTCACCCTGACCGTGTCGACCAGCCCGTCACTGGCAGGAACCGTCGTCCAGGTCCAGCACTACCTCAGCGGGGCATGGCGCACCGTCGCGAACGTCCGGCTCGGCAGCCGCAGCTCAGCTGCGTACGCCTTCAAGGCTCCGGTCGGCAAGCGGCAGTGGCGCATGGTCACGCCGTCGAGCACGTCCTACGCGGCGGGGACGAGCAACACGGTGCTGATAACCGGTACGTAGAAGCGATGCTCCTACTGTCACGGAGGGCTTCTCGAGGTAGTGATGCGTAGATCGCTACCGGCTGTCAAGGACGCCGATCAGAACGCGATCCTTGCGTCTACGCGGCTCGTGACGATCGGGGCCGCGAAGGCAGCGGAACCTGTCGCTCAACACGTGTTCAGTCCGCAAAGAGTCGCAAGAAATTCCGCAGGGCTGGGCTCGACCTCACGCCACAACACATAACCGCGGGTCAAGGGGTGCGACCCCGGACGTCCGCTTTCGGATCCGCGCATACGACTCTCCACTTCAACGTGTAGGCCGCTGCGACCGCCCATGTCAAGAACCTCCCCAAGTGCCCCAGACGGGACCGCGACCGAGGCGATGGGGGCACCTGGGGGAGGTTTCTGGGGCGGTGGCGAGCGCACTGAATTCCGCCGTAGCCTCGCTGGTGAATGCCGATCTCACCCCCGAGCTCGCGAGCCGGGTTGGTACGAACGACGTGCTGGACGAGCGCCGCTCGGCAGCAGACGTCCCAGCCCGGGTGAGTGCTCAGTCCTCGCGCCGCACGACGCGCAGACGAGGCTCAGCGGCTGTCCGAGGATCTTGCGGCAGACCTTGGGCCGGCATCGAGCCGCCTGAGTCATCTGCCACTAGGTGTCCGGCGTCGAGGGTTCGCCGGTCCGCCAAAAAGTCCGCAACCTGCAGACCCTCAGCACTTCTCAACGCACCTACACAACTTCAACCGCACGTCAGCAGGCTTGGGACTTCACGGATGTGCTGGCTCCGGCACGCCTGCGACCCTCCGCTTGACGGTGTCGTCATCGTGGCGCCGACGTGAGGCCCAGGCCTCGCCCGAGCTCGTTCATCTGGAGGTCGAACCAGGCGCTGTAGTCGTCGATGCTCCCGACGAGGTGCCCGAACAGCTCGAAGCTGATGCCGCCGATCAGGTGCGTCCATGCCATGACAGCGCGGGCGAGCCGCGCCTCCGA
>JAODND010000112.1 GCA_025465465.1 Frankiales bacterium
AAGCCTGATCTGACAGGGCGATCGGAAATCGGCCGTCGCCGCACGGGTGGCGCGGGATGATCGGCCCGAACGAATGCGCGGGGCCGCAGGGCTCAGGCGAAGGCGGGGCGCCGCTTTTTTTGCAACGATCCGTGGCATTCAATGTGTTTGATCGCACAGGCCAAGGGGCTATGCTGACATCTTTGTATTGATGGTCTTATCCCGCATCTCTAAAGCAATTGCGACGCGAGATGCGTGGATATACTCATAACACTGCCTGGATGGGCGATGCTCTCGCCATGATCGCAACGCAACGCCTGCGAGCGATGTTGTTTTATTAGAATTGTTCGCGAGTTCAGCTCGCGGACAGGGCGATTGCCGTCTGGAGAATGATGGGTTTGTTCGAGACGATCCGGCCGTTCCGCGTTCTGGCGGCCGGCCTAAAGGGGCGATCGACCTTTGGTCTCGCCCTGGCCGCGGCCGCCCTGTTGCTGACCGCCACCCCTGTCCTGTCCAAGGCTCCGCCCAAGACTGGGCCACATGCCGCGCCCAAGGCCAGCGACCTGGACGATTTGTTCGCTCGCGCCGCGAAATCGCCGCCCATGCTGCGCGTGCTCTTGCAGAAGATGCCCAAGGGCGGCGACCTGCATAACCACGCCGGCGGCAGCATCTATGCCGAAGATCTCATGACGGCGAACGCCGAGGCCGGCGGATGTTACGCCAGGAGCCTGCAGGCGCTCACGGCCGGCCCCTGCAACACGCCGGACCTGGTCGCCATGAAGGGCCTGGCCGACAAGGACGCCGACCTGTGGAGCGACATCGTCGACGCGCTGTCGACGCGCCGGTTCGACCAGGGGGTGGGAGACCCGGCCATCTCGGGCCATCGGCGCTTCTTCCACCGCCGCTTTGGCCCCGGCGCCGGCCCGCCCGCCGCGCTCGGCGTCGCCGCGTCCCTGGAGGCGGCGGCGCGTGACAATGTCTTTTATCTTGAGTTGATGTCGGGTCCCCGCGCGGGCGGGGCGGTCGCCGAGGCCTCCGTGCTGACCGCCTGGGACGAGAGCCAGATGGCGCGGCGCCTGGCGGGTCTGGCGCCGATGATCGCCGATGCGGTGGGCAAGGCCAAGGTCGAGATGGACGGCGTCGGCCGGGACGCCCGGGCCCGGCTCGGCTGCGGCGCGCCGGCCGCGCGACCCGGATGCGATGTGCCGCTGCGCTACCTGGTCAGCGTCAGCCGCGAGACCAAGCCGGAGAACGTGTTCGGCCAGATGGCCTTCGACTTCGCCCTGGTCATGGCCGATCCGCGCTTTGTCGGGGTGAACATCGCCCAGCCCGAGGACCATCCGGTCTCGACGCGGGACTACCACCTGCAGATGCGGATGTTCGCCTTCTTCCACAAGACCTACCCGACCGTGAAAATGACGCTGCACGCGGGCGAGCTGGCGCTAGGCCTCGTCGCGCCGCGAGACCTGAAGTTCCACATCAAGGAGGCGGTTGAGGTCGCCGGCGCGAGCCGCATCGGTCACGGGGTCGATATCGCCTATGAGGACGACGCCGCCGAGCTCTTGAAGCGCATGGCCCGGGACCACATCGCAGTCGAGATCAACCTGACGAGCAACGATATCATCCTGGGCGTGAAGGGCGCGGCTCATCCTCTCGCGCTCTACCTGGCCGCCGGCGTTCCCGTCGCGATCGCCACCGACGACCAGGGTGTCGCGCGCAGCGACATGACCAACGAATATCTGCGGGCGGTGACCGAGCAGGGCCTGAGCTACAGCCAGCTCAAGAAGATCAGTCGCGACAGCCTGACCTATTCCTTCCTCGAAGGCCGCAGCCTGTGGGACGAGAGCGGGACAAGGCTTTCGCCGCCCTGCACGCGGGTGGTCGAACAGCCGACCGGCGCCTGCGCGGCCTTGCTGAAGTCCAGCGCCAAGGCGGCCGAGCAGTGGAAGCTGGAACGGGCGCTGGCCGCCTACGAGAAGCAGGTGCGCCAGATGATCGCCCAGATGCCGCCGGCCCGGGCGCCGCGGACGAACTGAAGGGGCGACAGGCGCCTTCGGAGGTCCGCTGAGGGTGGAAAGCTGACAAACCGCGCAGGCGCAGCGACGATGATCTTGAATGATCGTTCCAGATCGACTAGATAGACTCTCATGGCACGACCCAGGGAATTCGATGCGGACACGGCGCTGGATGGCGCGATCGGCGTATTCCGCGAGCATGGGTTCGAGGGCGCCTCGGCGGAGATGCTCGTCAAGGCGATGGGTATCGGACGCCAGAGCCTCTACGACACCTTCGGCGACAAGTGGCGGCTCTACCGGTCGGCGGTGCGGCGCTATGGGATGGGCGAGGGTTCCGCGCACATCGAGGCGCTGCGCAGCGGCGCTCGGGCTATCGACGGGATTGGCGCCATGCTGCGTCGGGTCGTCGAGACGGCCGATCAGCCTTGCCTCGGGGTTGGCTCAATCTGTGAGTTCGGCGCCTCCCGCCCCGATCTCGCCGAGGTCCACGCGCCGTTGGCCAGGACCCTGCGCGATGCGATCGCCGCCCGTGTCCGCGACGCCCAGCGTGACGGCGACGTGGCGGCCAATCTCGACCCTGAAGCGGCCGCCGAGTTTCTGATTGCGAACATCGCCGGCATCCGCGTCGCCGGCCGCGGCGGCGCCGGCCGCGCGGCGCTGACCAGCCTGGCCGACATGGCGCTCCGGGCGCTGCGCTAGGTCCTTCTTTTTGGCCAATTACGGAACGATCATTCAAATAAGGAGCAAGTCGATGAAAGCGGTCGTGATGAACGGCGCCGGGGGCCCTGAGATGCTGAAGCGTGTGGAGCGCCCGGATCCGGTGGCCAGTCCGGGCCAAGTGTTGGTCGAGATCGCCTTCGCCGGCGTCAACTTCATGGACATCGGCGCGCGGCGGGGCATGGCCTGGACCGATGCACCGAACCCCAAGGTTCTCGGCGTCGAAG
>JAODND010000062.1 GCA_025465465.1 Frankiales bacterium
CGGTGCCTGCGGGCTGCGGGCGGGGGCAGTGCTCGGCCTCGGCGGCCCGTTGGCCCCGCCGCACGCGGGCCCGGTCCTGCACGTGGTCTCGGGCGCCGACGCCGGCGCCGTCCATGCCCTCGACCACGAGCTCCACCTCGCCGGTGCCCTGCTCCGACCCGGACCGGCCGGCGTCGTGGCGACGGCACGCGACGGGGCGGCCAGGCTGCTGCGGCCGGGCGAACGCCTCGACCTCGGCGACCGCGTGGTGAGCCTCTGCAGCGCGCACCCTGGCGCCCTCGGTCCCGGCCGGCAGACCGAGGTCACCCGGCCGCCGCGGCTGCGGGCCGCAGCCGCCACCGTGTCGCTGCAGGTGCCCGAGGCACCCGCGACGGTGGCCGGACGCCGTCTTCCCGTCGTCCCGCTCCTCGTGCCGGTGCTGCTCGGCGTGCTGATGGCGGTGCTGAGCAATCCACTGTTCCTGCTGTTCACGCTGCTGTCGCCGGTCATGGCGCTAAGCAGCTGGTGGTCCGACCGCGGGCAGAGCCGCCGGACCGCCCGGGAGCGGGCCGCTGCGCACGACGCCGAGGTCGCCCAGCTGGCCGCCGAGGTGGTGCGGCTCCGGCTCGCCGAGACGGCCGCCCGGCACGAGGCCTCCCCGGACCCCGCCGCCCTGCTGAGCATCGCCTGCGACCCCGGGCCGCGGCTCTGGGAGCGGCGGCGCAGCGACGACGACGCCCTGGTCCTGCGGCTCGGCACGGGCGCGCGGTCGCCTTCGACCTACCGGCTCGGCACGGGCAGCGCTGAGCCGCTCGAGGACGTGCCGGTGACCGTGGCGCTCCGCGAGGTCGGCGTGCTCGGCGTGGCAGGCCCCGGTCGGCCGCTGGCTCGCTGGCTGGTGGCCCAGGCGGCGGTGCTGCACGGCCCGCGCGACCTCAGCATCTGGCTGCTCGCGGACCCCGCGCAGGAGGGCACGGAGCAGGCGTGGGGGTGGCTGCGCTGGCTGCCGCATGCCGCGCCGGCCGGCGAGCAGCAGTGCGGCGCGCTCGTCGGCTGCACCGTGGAGACCGTGGCTGCCCGGGTCACGGAGCTCGCAGCTCTCGTGGCCGCCAGGACCGCCGCCGCGCGGGACGTCCGCGCACAGCTCCAGGCCCGGCAGCTGCCCGAGGTCCTCGTGGTGCTCGACGGCGCGCGGGCGCTGCGATCGCTCGCCGGGGTGGCCGCCGTGCTCCGTGACGGCCCTGCTGTCGGGGTGCACGTGATCTGCCTGGAAGCGCGCCACCTGCTGCTTCCCGAGGAGTGCCAGGCCGTGGCGTCGGCCACCGGCGAGCTCCAGGCGCACGGGACCGAAGCCGTCACCTTCCGGCCCGACCTGCCCATCGCAGCGTGGGCCGAGGAGCTGGCGCGTGCGCTGGCCCCCCTGCGCGACGGCGGCACCGACGGCGACGTCGAGATGCCCACCGCCGCCCGGCTCCTCGACGTGCTCCAGCTCGATCCGCCGACGGCAGCTGGCGTCTGTGCCCGCTGGGGTCGCACGACGGCCGCGGTCGTGGGGCTCGACGCGGACGGCCCGGTGGTGCTCGACCTGCGCCGCGACGGACCGCATGTGCTGGTCGCCGGCACGACGGGAGCCGGAAAGTCGGAGCTCCTCCAGACCCTGGTGGCGTCGCTCGCGGTGGCCAACCGGCCGGACGCGATGACGTTCGTGCTCGTCGACTACAAGGGCGGCGCCGCCTTCAAGGACTGCGCCCGGTTGCCGCACACCGTCGGCATGGTCACCGATCTCGACGGTCACCTCGTGGCCCGCGCACTGTCGTCGCTGACAGCGGAGCTGCGCACCCGCGAGCAGCTGCTGCAGGAGGCCGGGGCAAAGGACATCGAGGACTACTGGCAGACCGGCGCCGCCTTGCCGCGCCTCGTGATCGTCATCGATGAGTTCGCCTCGCTCGCCGAGGAGCTGCCCGACTTCGTGCGAGGTCTGGTGGGGATCGCGCAGCGCGGCCGGTCGCTCGGGGTCCACCTCGTCCTCGCGACCCAGCGACCGTCCGGTGTCGTGAGCCCCGAGATCCGCGCCAACACCAACCTGCGCGTCGCGCTGCGCGTCACCGATGCCGCCGAGTCGCTGGACGTCCTCGACGCGCCGGATGCCGCAGGCATTGCGCGCAGCGTCCCCGGCCGGGCCTTCGCACGCACGGGCCACAGCACGCTGTTCCCGTTCCAGACCGCTCGCGTGGGGGGCCGCCGTCCTCGCGCGGCGGGCGAGCGACCGGCGGTCATCGAAGTGCCGTGGTCGACCCTTGGCCTGCCGCCTTCGACACACGTCGACGCGCCAGCCGCTTCCAGCGGTTCCGACCGCGAAGCCACCGACCTGCACGCCCTCGTCGAGGCAGTGCGCGCGGCCGCTTCGGGCCTGCCCGCGCCCCGCAGCCCGTGGCTCGATCCGCTGCCCTCGCTGGTGACGCTGACCGACCTCGACCGGGCGCGCCCGCTGCTGCTTCCCTACGGGCTGGAGGACGCGCCCGCGGAGCAGCAGCGGCGCACGGCCGCCCTCGACCTCGTGCGCGGAGGCCACCTGCTGGTCGCCGGCGCCACCCGGTCGGGCCGCTCGACCCTGCTCCGGGCGCTGGCCGGGTCGCTCGCTCAGGGCACGTCGGCGGACGACGTGCACCTCTATGCGATCGACTGCGGCAACGGCGCCTTGACGGCGCTGCGCGACCTGCCGCACACCGGGGCGGTCGTGACGCGGACCGAGCCCGACCGGGCCGACCGGTTGCTGTCCCGGCTCGCCGCCGAGATCACCCGCCGGCAGGAGCTGCTGGCGGCCGCTGGTTGGGGCGACCTGGCAGAGCAGCGGACCGCCTCCGACGCACCGCTGCCCTACCTGTTGCTGCTCGTCGACCGGTGGGACGGGTTCACGGCCGCGTTCGACGAGGTGGACGCAGGGCGGCTCCCCGACACGCTGCTGCGGCTCGTGCGCGACGGGTTGTCGGCAGGACTGCGGGTCGTCGTCACGGGCGACCGCACCGCGCTGATCGGCAAGCTGTCCCAAGCCATCGAGGACACGTTGGTGCTGCGGCTGGCCGAGCGCAGCGACTATGCCCTGGCCGGGCTGTCACCACGAGAGCTACCGGAGGTCGTGACCGACGGGCGAGGCTTCCGCGCGGGCTCGGGACGCGAGCTGCAGGTCGCCCAGCTGACCGGGGAGCTCTCGGGCCTCGCCCAGTCCGCCGCGCTCGCCTCCCTGGCGGCCGGTCTCACTGCAGCTGCGCACCCCCCGTTTCGCATCGACCCGCTGCCCGGGCGCATCACCTGGCACGAGGCGTCGGCGCTGTCCGGCGACCGGCCGGCCATCGCGGTCGGCGGCGACGAGCTGGCACTGCTCGGGGTGGACCTGACCGGGGGCTTCACGGTCGCCGGGCCCCGGCGCAGTGGCCGGTCGACCGCCCTGCTCGGCCTCGCCGCCGGCCTGATCGCCGTGGGGCAGCGCGTCTGCACCCTCGCTCCGCGCCCGTCACCGCTCAGGGACCTGCCCGGCGCGCACCAGGTGCAGGACGCCCACGGGCTCGTCGAGCTCCTCGCTGCCACCGCCGGCCCTGTCACCGTGGTCGTCGACGATGCCGAGTTGCTCGTCGACTCCCCCCTCGCCGACGTGCTCGCCCAGGTGCTTCGCGACGGCCGCGACACCGGGCACGCGCTCGTGGTCGGCGGCGCGCTCGACGAGCTGGCGGCGACGTTTCGCGGGTTCACCGCAGACGTGCGCCGGAGCCGTTGCGGCCTCCTGCTCGGTCTCACCAACCACGTGGACGCGGAGCTGCTCGGGATCCGGCTGGCCCGTTCCGCCGTCCGTCCCGCTGCTGTCGGCCGCGGCCTGCTCGTCCGCAGTGGCCAGCACTGCACCGTCCAGGTCCCCGTCTGAGGCCGGCATCGGACCGGACCCGGACGCACGGCAGCGCCCGCCGAACGAGGCGGGCACCTCGTGTCGGTGGGCGCGACGGCGTCCGGATCAGGCGAACCGTGACGTGAGTGTCTGCTCCAAGGCGTCGTAGTCCTGACCGGCGCCGCGAAGGGCCAGGCCGATGCTGTCGAGTGCCTGCTGCATCTGTCGAGCCGTCTTGTCCCAGTCGGCGTAGAGCCCCTGGAACGACGCCGACGCCGCGCCTGTCCAGGAGTGCGCCAGGTCGCCCATCTGGCTGGTGAGCTGAGCCAGTCTGCCCTCGATCTCCGCGGCCTCCCGCGTGATCGTCGCCGCCTTCGCGGCGACGTCGCCGGTCGAGACCTTCACCTCGTACGTCATCTGGTGTCTCCTCCTCAGTCGTGGTGAGGAGACGGTAGAAAGCCACACGGCCCAGCGCGGGACGCCGGCGGATCTGTGGAGAACTAGTCGCGCTGGTCGGCGAGCTTGCCGCGCAGCTGCAGCACGGCCTTGGTGTGCATCTGGCAGATGCGGCTCTCGGTGACCCCCAGGACCTGCCCGATCTCGGCGAGCGTGAGGCCCTCGTAGTAGTAGAGGGTTACGACGATCTTCTCCCGCTCGGGGAGCGTGTTGATGGCCTTTGCGAGGAGGTACTTGGTCTCCTCGGTCTCGAACGCGGCAACCGGGTCCTCGGCCTTGGTGTCCTCGAGGGTGTCGACCAGCGAGAGCTTGTCGCCCTTCTCGCCACCCGCCGACAGCAGCTCGTCGAGGGCGACGACGTTGACGAACGAGACCTGGCTGAAGATCGTGTGCAGCTCCTCGAGCTTGATCCCCAGCTCCCCGGCCACCTCGGACTCGGTCGGCGAGCGGTGCAGCTTGGCCTCGAGCGCGGCGTAGGCCTTCTCGACCTCGCGGGCCTTGTAGCGGACCGACCGCGGGATCCAGTCGATCGAGCGCAGCTCGTCGATGATCGCGCCCTTGATGCGGCTGATCGCGTAGGTCTCGAACTTGATGGCCCGTTCGAGGTCGAACTTCTCGATCGCATCGATCAGCCCGAAGATCCCGTAGGAGACCAGGTCGGCCTGCTCGATGTTCGGGGGCAGACCGACGCCGACCCGGCCGGCGACGTACTTCACCAGCGGGGAGTAGTGCAGGATCAGCCGCTCACGGAGCTTCTCGTCCTTGGAGGACTTGTAGTCACGCCACAGGACCGCGATGGCGGCCTCGATCTCGGCGCGCTCCTCGTCGGAGACCCCGGCATACCGACCCGTACGGCGGACCGGCTTCGCTTCAGGCGTGGCCGGCGCGTCCTCGACCACGGGTGAGTCGTCGGCTGTCGCCACCGGGCCGCCCGAAGGCTCAGGCTCGGGGGTGCGCGCGCTCATAGCTCGTCCTCAACCGCTCGATGGAGACATGCGTGTAGATCTGCGTCGTCGCGAGCGTAGCGTGGCCCAGAAGCTCCTGAACGCTCCTCAGGTCAGCACCACCCTCCAGGAGATGGGTCGCCGCACTGTGGCGGAGGCCGTGCGGGCCGAGGTCAGGGGCCCCGGGCACGCCGGCGAGCCGACGATGAACCAGGGTGCGCACCGTTCGGGGATCGACCCGTCCGCCGCGCACTCCGAGTAACAAAGCGACTCCACTCCGTGTTCCCGCCCAGCGGGGGCGACCGTCCGACAGCCAGCGGTCAAGGGCCTGCTGTGCTGGTACCCCGTAGGGAACCGTTCTCTCCTTGCGGCCCTTGCCGAGGACCCGGACGACGCGACGGCCCGCGTCCACGTCGGCCAGGTCGAGCCCGCAGAGCTCGCTCACCCGGGCCCCGGTGGCATAGAGCAGCTCCAGCGCAGCCCGGTCGCGGAGGTCCTCCGGGGAGTCCCCCTCGAACGACACGAGAGCGATCGCCTCGTCGGTCCGGAGCACCTCCGGGAGCGTGCGGCGCCCCTTGGGCGTCGCCAGCTGCGCTCCAGGGTCGGTCGACAGCAACCCCCGCCGGTGGGCCCAGGCGGTGAAGGTCCGCGCCGCGGAACCACGACGCGCGAGGGTCCCGCGGGCCATCCCGGTGGTCCGGAGCCGAGCGAGCCACGAGCGCAGGACCGACAGGTCGATCTGCTCGAGGGCGGTGATCCCGAGCGAGGCGGCGTGGACGAGGAGCGCGGCGACGTCGCCGTCGTAGGCACGGACGGTGTGCGGCGAGCGGTCCCGTTCCAGCACCAGATGCGCGTGAAAGGCCTGCCGCGCGTCCTCGAGGGCCCGCGGCAGCTCCTCGATCACCCCCGCCGCCACTCCTCGAACCTGAACCACAAGCCCGCCCGGGTCAAGCGCCCACGCCCAGCCTGCACTCCTAGGCCGCACCCAGGGTCGTGAGCCGCCAGCCGCCGTCGCGCTGCTCGACCAGCCCGGCGCCGAGCAGCTCGGGCAGCGCCACCTGCACCAGGAGCGCCGGGACACCGGCCGCGGCTGCGATGCGGGCGACCCCGATCGGGCGCCGGACCGGCATGGCGTCGAGGATCCGGCGGGTCTGCTCCTCGAGCCGGTCCCGGGGGTGGACGGTCCCGCGCGGCGCCGGTGCCAGGTAGGTCCCCATCGGGTGCAGCACCTCGAGGACCTCGGCGGCGTTCGTGACGAGTGGCCGGCCGGCCCTGATCAGCGCATGCGTGCCGATCGACTGCCTCGAGGTGACCGGACCCGGCACCGCCATCACGTGCCGCCCCAGGTCGTCTGCCCGGCCCGCGGTCGACAGCGACCCACTGCGGGCAGCCGCCTCGACGACCACGGTCCCCTGCGTCACCGCGGCCACCACCCGGTTGCGGACGAGGAACCGCATCCGGGTGACCCCGCAGCCGGGCGGCAGCTCGCTGACCAGCAGGCCCTCGCGGCCGATCTGGTCGAGAAGCCGGTCGTTGCCGCGCGGGTAGGCCTGGTCCAGTCCGCAGGCCAGCACCGCCACGGTCGGCGCAGCGGCCGCCGCCAGCGCCCCGCGGTGCGCGGCGGCATCGATCCCGTAGGCACCGCCCGAGACGACCGTCACCCCCGCCTCGGCCAGGGCAAACGACA
Organism: Frankiales bacterium; assembly: GCA_025465465.1. GTDB lineage: Bacteria > Actinomycetota > Actinomycetes > Mycobacteriales > SCTD01 > RYN-111. Next base: position 6,944 of record JAODND010000062.1, read on the forward strand.
GCTCCTTGGCGACCTCGAGCCCGTACGGCGTACCAGCGCGGGCTCCGACCACCGCCGCCGAGCTCAGGGCCGCCGCGCGCAGCGGGTGCGGGCCCTTGACGAACAGCACGATCGGCGGCGCCATGCCCTTGACGTCGCCTGACATGACCCCCGGGGGCCAGTCGAGGCCGTCGGGCCACTCCTCGTCGCCAGGGCACACCACGCGGGCTCCCAGGCCGTGCAGCCGTTCGAGGTCCTGCTGCGGATCGCAGACCTCCAGCCGGGCGGCCAGCCCGTCGAGTGCGCGCTGCCCGAGCTGCCCCCACGGCGCTCCTGCCCGCACCGCGGCCCACACGTCGACCGCCGAGGCCGACTGGAGAGCAGCCCAGACGTCCAGCGAACCCGGCTCGGTGACCCGCGCGAGCCCGATGCGGGCGAGCACCTCCTCGTCGGTCACGCCACCCACCGCTTCTGCAGCGTGTCGTCGCCGAGCCGCAGGCTGAGCGCGAGCTTGGCGTCGACCTCGGTCGGCTCGGGATGCCCGTTCAGGTCGGCGAACGTCCAGGCCATCCGCTGGACCCGCCCGAACCCCCGAGCCGTGAGCAGTCCCTCGTCCATCGCCTTGCCGATCGGAGTCACCGCGGACCGGGAGAGCGGCCAGCGCTGGAGCAGCACCGTCGGCGGCACATCGGCGTTGGTCCGGTAGGGCGTCCCGACCAGCCGAGCCGCCGCGGCCGCACGTGCCCTCGCGACCCGCACGGCGATCTCGGCGGAGGTCTCCCCGCCGCTGTCCGACATCACGTCCGCCCGGCTGATCGCCTGCAGGGACACATTGAGGTCCATCCGGTCGAGCAGCGGCCCCGACATCCTGGTGATGTAGGTCCGGCGCCGGTCTGGGGTGCAGGTGCACCTGGACTCCGACTGCGCGCACGGGCAGGGGTTGGCCGCGAGCAGCAATGAGAACCGGGCCGGGTAGGTCGCGGTCCCCTGCACGCGGCTGATGCTGATCCGGCCGCTCTCGAGCGGCTGCCGCAGTGCGTCGAGGACGCCCGACCTGAACTCCGGTGCCTCATCCAGGAAGAGGACACCGCGATGCGCGAGCGACGCCGCACCCGGCTTCGCCAGCCCGCTGCCGCCACCGATGAGCGCAGCCTGCGTCGACGAGTGGTGCGGCGCCTGGAAGGGGGCGTGGCTGATCAGCACGTCCGGAGGGAGTGCCTCGGCAACCGAGTGGATCGCCGTCACCTGCAACGACTCCTCGACCGACAGCGGCGGCAGGATCGAGGGCATCCGCTCGGCAAGCAGTGTCTTGCCGCACCCGGGAGGTCCGGTCATCAGCAGGTTGTGGCCGCCCGCTGCGGCGACCTCGCAGGCGGTGCGCCCGACGGGCTGGCCCGCGACGTCCCGGAAGTCCCCGACGTCGGGACCGCCCGCTGGTGGCACGGGCGGCACGACCACCTCGTCGCGCGGCTCGCCACGGAGGTGGTGCACCAGGTCGCGCAGGGACAGGACCGCTGTCACCTCGAGGTCCGGCACGAGCCGGGCCTCGGCGAGGTTGGCCGCCGGCACGATCGCCCGGCGAAATCGCGACCGCACCGAGATCAGCGCCGGCAGCACTCCCGCCACCCCCCGGACCGAGCCGTCGAGGCCGAGCTCGCCCAGCAGCACCACGTCCTGCAGGGCGTCGGCGGGGAAAACCTCATCCGCAGCCAGGACGGCAGCGGCGAGCGCGATGTCGAAACCGCTGCCGCGCTTCGGCAGCGACGCGGGCGACAACCCGATCGTGATCTTCTTGGTGACCGGCCACTGTCCCCCGGAGTTGGCGACGGCCGCGCGGATCCGGTCGCGGCTCTCGTTCAGCGCCGCATCCGGCAGCCCGGTGATGGCCAGCCCCGGGATCCCCTTCGCGAGGTCGGCCTCGACCTGCACCGCGTGCCCTTCCAGCCCCACCAACGCCACCGACCAGCTCGTCCCGAGGGCCACCTAGAACGCCCCCTCGAGGTGCGTCACCCGCGGACCCTCCGGAGCGCGGACGACGGCCACCACGTCGAACCGCAGGTCGGACCAGCCGGGCGGCCGATGCTCCGCCAGCCAGCGGCCGGCGAGCTTGCGGATCCGGTTGGCCTTCTGCCAGCTCACCGCCTCGGCCGGCTCCCCGAACGCCAGCCCGCTGCGGGTCTTGACCTCGACGAAGCACAGCACCGACCCGGCACGCGCCACGACGTCGATCTCGCCCTCGCGGCACCGCCAGTTGCGCGACAGCACCTCATAGCCAGCCGCCTCCAGGTGCTGCACCGCGAGGTCCTCGCCCCACTTGCCCAGCACCGCCCTGACCACCGCCACGACGACCACCTCCGGTCGCTGAGGCTGGTCGACCGAGCGACCCCGGTACGGCTGTCGGGTCCCGCTGTGGAAGGTCGAGCCGGGTGTGGATCAGGTGCGGGTGTCGGCCTCGTCGATCTCGGGGGTGTGCAGGCCCTGGACGAGCGGCGTCTGCTCGGAGCTGCCCGGCGCAGGCTGCTCGGAGGTGGGCGGCACGGTGGCGGCGTCCCCGACGTGACCGGTGCCCGAGGTCTCGGACTCGGTGGACTCCGTCGGGAAGGGGTCGGGGATCTCGTTCACGGCACGGCTCATGTCGGAGCCCTACCCGGCGTCAGGCCCCTGGAAGCTCGCCAGAGATGTCGAGGTCGGGCTTCTCGAGCTTCTCGACGTTGACGTCTTTGAAGGTGAGCACCCGGACGGTCTTCACGAAGCGCGCCGGCCGGTACATGTCCCAGACCCACGCGTCGTTGAGGGTCAGCTCGAACCAGACCTCGCCGTCAGACGTTCGGGGTGTGACCTCGACGGCGTTGGCGAGGTAGAAGCGACGCTCGGTCTCGACGACCCACTCGAACTGCCGGACGATGTCGCGGTACTCCCGATAGAGCTGGAGCTCCATCTCGGTCTCGTACTTCTCAAGGTCTTCCGCACTCACGAGGCGCTCACGGCAACATCCTGCCCGATCAGTGACCCGCGCACGTTGACGTAGGAGAACCTGTGCTCGGAGCACGGCCCGTGGACCTTCAGCGCGGCCATGTGCTCCGGCGTCGAGTAGCCCTTGTGCCTGTCGAACTCGTAGGCCGGGAACACGGTGTGCAGCTCGTTCATCATCCGGTCCCTCGTGACCTTCGCGATGACCGATGCCGCAGCGACGCAGGCCGCGACCCGATCGCCCTTCCAGACCGCAAGGGTCGGGGCGGGCATGCCCTTGATGGGGAAGCCGTCGGTGAGGACGTAGGACGGGCACGGGTCGAGCCGCTGCACCGCCTGCCGCATCGCGCGGACGTTCATGACGTGCAACCCGGTGCGGTCGACCTCCTGCGGCGCGACGACGACCACCGACCAGGCGAGGGCGCGCTTGAGCACCTCGTCGTACGCCCGCTCGCGGGCCTTCTCCGTGAGCAGCTTGCTGTCGGCCAGGCCCGGGACCTCGCCGCGCTTGCCGGTCGGGAGCACGACGGCGGCGACCACGAGCGGGCCGGCGCATGCTCCACGGCCGGCCTCGTCGGTGCCGGCGACGTGCTGGAACCCGTGGTTCTGCAGCGTTCGCTCGAGCGCCCACAGACCGTGCTCGGTGCGGACGACAGGGCGGGGTGCGGTGATCATCGGCTGGTCACGGCAGCAGTTCCAGGAGCTCGCCCGGGTAGTAGCGCTCAGCAGTCGCTGCGAGGTCCTCGCGCTCCCACCAGCGGTGCCCGATCACCGCCGCCGTCTCGACCTCGTCGAAGCCGCTGGTGTCCACGTCGTGGCTGTCGACGCGGAGGACGAAGTAGTCCTCGGACTGCTCGAAGACGACGTCGCCCCACGGGAACGTCGTCACCCGCTGGTGCACCGTCGAGCCGAGGGCGTCCGGATCGACCACCAGGCCGGTCTCCTCCTGCAGCTCGCGCGCGGCGCCCTGCGCCGGCGTCTCCCCCGCTTCGAGTCCGCCGCCCGGCGTGAACCACCACTGCCCGCGGTCGGCGTGCAGCGGGTCCCGGCCCTGGAACAGCAGCACCCGGTCCTGCGCGTCGATGAGCAGGACGCGAGCGGCGCGGCGAGCGAGAGGGACCGTCATGACCGACCCATCGTAGGATCAGCCGCCGGATCAGCGCCGGATTCGGCGACGGCGCAGCAGGGTGACAGGCGTCGCCAGCAGGCCGCCGAGCACGAGCTGCGACCCGGGCAGCGCGAGACCGGCTGTGAAGGTCGTCGGGACACTGAGGACCTTCCAGTGCTGGACCGGATAGACGACCACGAACGCCCGGCCGACGACCTTCGACTCGGAGATGGTGCCGTGGTACTTGTCGTTGAAGTGGGTCGAGAAGCGCGAGTCGGCGGAGTTGCCGCGGTGGTCGCCGAGGACGAACAGCCGACCCTTCGGGATCAGCACGCCGGCCGAGCCGGGCGGGCAGCTGCTCTCCCCTGACCCGGCGGCGCAGAAGAACTTGTAGGAGTCGTCCTTGTAGTCGTAGAGGTAGGGCTCGGTCAGCTCGACCGGCTGGCCGCCGGCGGGCGTGACCACGACGTTGCCCCGCGGGCTGCAGCACATGACGCGGTCGCCGGGAAGTCCGATGACCCGCTTGATGTAGTCCTTGTCGTCGGAGGCGAAGCCGAAGAAGACACCGACGTGGTGCAACGCGGCCCCGAAGGTGCCGCGGTGCTTGCTGGTGACCTCACCACCCTCCTTGGCCCAGAGGTCGGAGCCGTTGAACACGACGACCTCGCCGCGGTGGATGTTGCGGAAGTCGTAGACGACCTTGTTGACCAGCACGCGGTCACCGACCGCGAGGGTCTGCTCCATCGAGCCGGACGGGATCGAGAAGGCCTGGACGAGCGTGGCCTTGAGGATCAGGGCCAGCACGACGGCCAGCACCACGAGAAACGGAAGCTCCCGCCACGCCGAGCGGCGGGCGGGAGCTGTCACGTCCGACCCAACGCGCGCGGGGGCCGGTGAGGTTCCGAGACTCAGGAGTCGGTCGCGGTCGAGGCAGCGGCCGGGCGAATGTCGCGCTTCTCCTTGATCTTCGCCTTCTTGCCGCGCAGCTCGCGCAGGTAGTAGAGCTTCGCGCGCCGGACGTCACCACGGGTGACGACCTTGATGTCCTCGATGACCGGCGTGTGGACCGGGAAGGTGCGCTCGACGCCGACGCCGTAGCTCTCCTTGCGGACCGTGAACGTCTCGCGCGAGCCACCGCCCTGACGACGGATGACGACGCCCTGGAAGCGCTGGACGCGGGAGCGGTTGCCCTCGACGACGCGGACGCCGACGTCGAGCGTGTCGCCCGGGCGGAAGTCCGGGACGTCGCTGCGCAGCGAGGCCTTGTCGAGCTCGTCGAGGGTGTTCATCGGTCCTGCCGTTCCTGTGGCGCGCGTCAGTGCAGCGCGGGTGCGTCTCGGGGGTCGCGGTGACACCGCAACAGCCCTCTATGGTGCCACAGAGTCCGGTGGCGGGTCCAAGATCAGCTCGGGTCGTCGCTCCCGGGTGCGTTCCAGAGCCTGCTCGTGCCTCCACCGGGCGACCGCGGCGTGGTCGCCGCTGAGCAGCACCGGCGGCACCTCGATCCCCTCCCATACCGGAGGACGGGTGTAGGACGGCCCCTCGAGCAGCCCGTGGGAGAAGCTGTCGTCCTGGTGCGACGCCTCGTTGCCGAGCACCCCTGGCAGCAACCGGGCGACCGCCTCCACGAGCACGAGGACGGCCACCTCTCCCCCTGCGAGCACGTAGTCGCCGAGGGACACCTCATCGACCTGCATGGTCCGGCGGGCGCGCTGCACGACCCGGTCGTCGATGCCCTCGTAGCGACCGCACGCAAACGCCAGCCACGGTTCCCTGCTGAGCTCCTCCGCCAAGGCCTGCGTGAACGGACCTCCGGCCGGCGTCGGCACGACCAGGCGCGGCACCGGCGTCGGGCCCTCGAGGGAGTCGAGCGCGCGACCCCACGGCTCCGGCTTCATGACCATTCCGGGTCCACCGCCGTACGGGCTGTCGTCGACGGTGCGGTGCACGTCGTCGGTCCAGTCGCGCAGGTCGTGCACCCGCAGGTCGAGGGTGCCGCGCTCGATGGCCTTGCCGACCAGCGAGAGGTGCAGGGGCGCGAGGTAGTCGGGGAACACGGTGATGACGTCCAGCTGCATCACGGGAGGTCCAGCAAGCCGTCGGGCGGGTCGACGACGACCCGACCTCCGGCGAGGTCGACACTCGGGACGATCGCCTTGACGAACGGTACGAGGACCTCGGCGGCCGCTTCCCGCCGTACCGACAGGACGTCCCCTCCCGGCAGGTGCAGCACGTCGTCGACGGTGCCGAGCTCGGTGCCGTCGACGAGCACGGCGGCCAGCCCGATCAGCTGGGTGTCGTAGAACTCGTCCTCGCCCTCGAGGTCAGGCAGCTCGCTGCGGTCGACGTGCACGAGGGTGTCGCGCAAGGCCTCGGCGGCGTTGCGGTCGGGCACGCCCTCGAAGGCGACGACGAGGTACTTCCCCTGATAGCGCGAGGATTCCACCGTGAGGGTGCCGATCTCGGTGGTGAGCACCGCACCGTCGGCGAACCTGTCGTCGGGGTCGTCGGTGCGCACCTCGACGGTGACCTCGCCCTTGACGCCCATCGGCTTGCCGATGCGCCCCACGACGACGAGGTCCGGCTCCTTGGGAGACACCGGACCTCGTTCGCGCCGCGAGCCGGCGACCCGGCGCGGCATGGTGTTAGCGGACCTCGTCGGTGTCGACGACGTCGACGCGCACGCCCTTGCCGCCGATGGCGGCGACGACGGTGCGCAGGGCCTTGGCTGTGCGGCCGCTGCGACCGATCACCTTGCCGAGGTCGTCGGGGTTGACCCGCACCTCGAGGGTGCGGCCGCGACGGCCCGACACCAGGTCGACGGTGACGTCGTCCGGGTTGTCGACGATGCCCTTGACCAGGTGCTCGAGAGCGTTCTCGAGCACTTAGGCCTCCGGGGTCTCGGTCGCCTCAGCGGCCGGAGCCTCGGGAGCATCCTCGACGGGAGCCTCAGCCTCAGCCGCGGGAGCTTCCTCGACGGGAGCCTCGGCCGCGGGAGCTTCCTCGACCGGAGCCTCAGCCGCGGGGGCCTGCTCGGCGGCCTTCTTCGGTGCTGCCTTCTTGCGCGGGGTCGTGGCGCCACCAGCGGCCTCGACGGACTCCTTGGCGGCGGCCTCGAAGGCGACCCGCTTGTCGGCCTTCGGGGCCGCGACCTTCAGCGGCTCCGGGGCGGCCTCGCCCTTGAACTTCTGCCAGTCACCCGTCTTGCTGAGCAGCTTCTGGACCGGATCGGTCGGCTGCGCACCGACACCCAGCCAGTAGGCGGCGCGCTCGGCGTCGACCTGGATGAGGCTGGGCTCCTCCTTGGGGTGGTACTTGCCGATCGTCTCGATGACGCGACCGTCCCGCTTGGTGCGGGCGTCGGCGACGACGATGCGGTAGTACGGGGCGCGCATCTTGCCGAGGCGCATGAGCTTGATCTTGACGGCCACGTTCGTGGTGCTCCAGGTATCAGGTTTCGGGGTGAGGGGTCTGGCTCGCGTGGGGATGCGTGCCGTGCCGGCTCGTTGCGGACACGCCGGGGACGGGTAGAGGGCCGTCGTCCAGCGGGAACTCGCCCACAAGTGTGCCAGAAGCCCGCGTCGGGCGCTGCGGCAGACTGCCGCGCGTGACCAGCACCGCGCTAGAGGACCTCGCGCGGCACCCCGAGCCCCCGCTGTGGCGCACGCCTGGTCTCGCGGTGCTCTTCACGGCCAGCACGACCGCCCGGCTCGCCAACGAGGCGGCGAGGGTCGCGCTCGTCCTGCTGGTCCTCGACCGCACCGGCTCCCCCGCTCTGGCGGGTGCGCTCGTCGCCGCCCTCACCTTGCCCGCGCTCGTCACCGGCCCGGTGCTGGGCGCGTGGCTGGACCGCACCCGCCACCGGCGCAGCGCCTTCGTCGCCAACGAGCTGCTCCTGGTCGGCTCGCTGATCGGCGTGCTGCTGTCGGCAGGGCACGCGCCGTCCTGGTGCGTGGTCGGGCTCGGCGGCCTGGCCGGCGTCACGCTGCCGGTGCTGACGGGCGGGTTCACCGGACTGATCGCCCCACTGGTACCGCCCGACCTGCTGCGGCGGGCCTACGGGGCCGAGTCGACCTCGTACAACGTCGCCGGAGTCGCCGGGCCGGCACTCGCCGGTGTCGTGTCCGCGTGGTCCCCGACGGCTGCCGCGCTCACGTGCATCGGGCTCTCCACGGTCGCTCTCGTCGCGGTGTTCCGCGTGCCGATGCCCGCGCCCTCCGGGGCTTCCGAGGGGCTGATGCGGACGGTCGTCGCCGGGCTGGCGCTTCTCGCCAAGACCCCACCGCTGCGCTCGGTCACGGTCGCGACGACGTTGTCGTTCTTGGGCATGGGCGCCTTTCCGGTGGTCTTCCCCGCCCTCGCCGTCGAGGTCGGCGCCGGCCGGGCGGCGAGCGGCGCGCTGTTCAGCGGGTTCGCGGTCGGTGCCCTGCTCGGCTCTCTCGTGATGGCTGCCCGGTCACCCCGGACCGGGCCACTTCGCCTGGCAATGCTGGGGATCAGCGGTCTGGTCTTCGTCTTCGCCGCGCTGTCCGTCGTACCGACCCTGAGCCTTGCGCTCGCTCTCATCGTGCTGGCGGGTGCCTTCGAGGGGCCGGTGCTGTCGTCCACACTGACCGTGCGCGAGCAGCACTCGCCGTCCGCGATGCGGACGCAGGTGGTCACGACCGCAGCGTCGATCAAGTTCGGGGCGTACGCGCTCGGAGCTGCCATCGGTGGACACGTCGTGGCCTCAGCGGGTGGCCGGGCCGGGATGTGGTTCGTCTCCGGCTGCCAGGTGCTCGGAGTCCTGGCGGGAGCCGTCGCGCTCGGCTGGCCGGCACTTCGGCACCGCTTCCGCTAAGGGCGGTTGCGGAACAGGCCGAGCGGGTCCTGGTCCGGCGGCGGGAGGCCGAGCGGGTTGGGGGGCGCGGCCGGCTGCACGCGCGCTGGGCCACCCCCAGCGCGTCCCGGGCCCTTCTTCTTGCCACCCTTGGCCTGCTGCTGGCGCTTGGCCTTGCGACCCATGCCGGGAAGGCCGGGCAGCCCGCCCATGCCGGCCATCTGCTTCATCATCTTCTGCGCCTCACCGAAGCGCTCCACGAGGCCGTTGACCTCCGGCACGCTGGTGCCCGAGCCCTTGGCGATGCGCATCCGGCGCGAGCCGTTGAGCACCTTGGGGTCGCGGCGCTCCTGCGGCGTCATCGAACGGATGATGGCGGTGATCCGGTCGAGGTCCTTGTCGTCGACCTGCGCCATGGCCTCCTTCAGCTGGCCGCCCACGCCGGGGAGCATCCCGAGCAGGCTGGTGAGTGAGCCCATCTTCTTGATCTGCTGCATCTGCTGCAGGAAGTCCTCGAGGTCGAAGTCCTCACCGGACTGGAGCTTGGCGGCGGCCTTCTCCGCCTCGGCCTGGTCGAAGTGCTTCTCGGCGGTCTCGATGAGAGTCAGCACGTCGCCCATGCCGAGGATGCGCGAGGCCATCCGCTCGGGGTGGAAGACGTCGAAGTCGTCGAGCTTCTCGCCCTTGGAGGCGAACATGATGGGCTGGCCGGTGAGGTGGCGTACGGACAGCGCGGCACCACCGCGGGCGTCGCCATCGAGCTTGGTGAGCACGACCCCTGTGAAGCCGACGCCCTCCTGGAAGGCCTGCGCGGTCGTGACCGCGTCCTGACCGATCATCGCGTCCACGACGAACAGCACCTCGTCGGGCTGCACGGCGTCGCGGATGTCCGCGGCCTGCTGCATCAGCTCCGCATCGATGCCGAGGCGTCCGGCGGTGTCGACGACGACGACATCGTGCTGCATCCGCTTCGCGTGCTCGACGCCCTGCCGGGCGGCGTCCACGGGGTCGCCGATCCCGCTGCCCGGGTAGGGGGCGAAGACGTCGACACCGGCCTGGCCACCGACGACCTGCAGCTGCGTGACGGCGTTCGGGCGCTGGAGGTCACAGGCGACGAGCAGCGGCGCGTGGCCCTGCGCCTTCAGCCACTTCGCGAGCTTGCCGGCCAGCGTCGTCTTCCCGGCGCCCTGCAGGCCGGCGAGCATGATGACGGTCGGCGGGTTCTTGGCGTAGCGGACGAGCCGGGTCTCGCCGCCGAGGATGGTGACGAGCTCCTCGTTGACGATCTTGATGACCTGCTGGGCCGGGTTGAGGGCCTTGCTGACCTCCTCGCCGGCGGCGCGCTCCCTGATCGAGGCGATGAACGCCTTGACCACCGGCAGCGCGACGTCCGCCTCGAGCAGCGCGATGCGGATCTCGCGGGCCGTGGCGTCGATGTCGGCCTCGGACAGCCGGCCCTTGCCGCGCAGCGAGGTGAAGGCCTTGTCCAGCCGGTCGGAGAGGGTGTCGAACACGTCCAGGAGCCTAGACGCCCACCTCGACACCCCCGCCGGTGATCACCGCAGGGTCAGGGGAGGACGGCGAGGAGGTCGCGGACGACGGCATCGCGCCGGACCTCGTCGGACAGCCGCGGGACGTAGAACGCGTCGACCACGTCGGCACCCAGCGTGGAGATGTGCGCCGAGCCGACGTCGAGGTGGTGGGCCGCCAGCACGGCGCAGATCCGATGCAGCACGCCGAGCTCGTCGGGAGCACGCACCTCGATGACCGTGGACGTCTCGGACGCATCGTCGACCAGGCGGACGGTCGACGGAGCCACGGGTACGACGGGCCGCGGGTAGGCGGCTTCGCGCGCGGCCAGCTTCTCCTCCAGCGGCAGGGAGCCGTCGAGGGCGTGCCGCAGGTCGCCGAGCACCACCGACCAGTCCGGCATCGACCCGAAGCGGGGCGAGACGCGGAACACGGTCACGGCCGTCGTCCCGCGGGTGAACACCGACGCGGCGCGCACATCGAGCCGGTGCAGAGCCAGCACGCCCGCCGCGAGCGACAGCAGCCCCTCCCGGTCAGGGGCGATCACGGTCACGAACTCGCCGTCGAGGTGCAGCGCGAGCTGGCCCTGCGCGACGAGCTCCTCCTGCTCCGCCGTCAGGGCGGCCGGCGGTGGCACGGGCTGACCGGTGAGCAGCGCCGACGCCCGCGTCACCAGCTCCGCGATCAGGTGCCCCTTCCACGCACTCCAGGCGGCCGGGCCGGTCGCTGCCGAGTCCGCCCGCGTGAGGGCGTGGAGGAGGTCGAGCACCTCGAGCGACCCCACTGCGTCCGCCACTCCCTGCGCCGTGGCGGGATCGTTGAGGTCCCGACGGGTGGCGACGTCGGGCAGCAGCAGGTGGTGGCGCACCAGGCCGACGAGCACGTCGCAGTCGACCTGAGCCAGGCCGAGCCGCGGCGCGATCTCGGCGACCAGTCGCATGCCCACCTCGGTGTGGTCGCCCGGCAGCCCCTTGCCGATGTCGTGCAGCAGCGCCCCGAGCAGCAGCAGGTCGGGCCGTCCGACATGGCGGGTGAGGGCAGCGGCCGCGGCCGCGGCCTCGATGAGATGCCGGTCGACCGTGAACCGGTGGTAGCTGTTGCGCTGGGGCTTGCTGCGCACCGACTCCCACTCGGGAAGCAGACGCGTCAGCAGGCCGGCCTGGTCGAGCGCCTCGAACACCGTGACAGCCCCCGGCCCGGCCGCCAGCAACCCGACCAGGGCGTCCCGCGCGGCAGCCGGCCACGGCTCAGGCATCGGCGGGCACGACGCCAGCCGCGTGAGGGTGATCGGCGCCAGCGGCAGCTGCGCTCGGGCTGCCGCTTCCGCCGCCCGCAGGACGAGGACCGGATCCGTCTCCGGCGCGGCGTCGCGCGCCAGCAGCACCTCGCCGTCCTGCTCGACCACGTCGTCGGCGAGCGGGCGTCGACTGGGGCCCGCGACCGCACGTCTGCCGAGCAGCCGACGCTTCTGCACCGGCGGCGTGACCCGCCGCCACGTCGTGTCGCTCGCATAGCCGATCGTCCGGGCGGCACCGCTCACGGCCGCCATCAGCTGGTCGGCGTCACCGAACCTGAGGGCAGCCGCGACACCGTCTTGTTCCTGCATGAGCAGCTGATCGACGGCCCGGCGGCCGGCCCGACCGGTGCGGCGGTGCAACTCGCCGCGGACGTCCAGCAGCACCTCGTAGGCAGCCCGGACCTCGGGAGCCGGCGGATCGGCCGCCTGGGCGATCGCCACGGCGTGCAGGGCGTGCACGTCCCGCAGCCCACCGCGGGCCTCCTTGAGATCGGGCTCGAGCAGGAACGCGACCTCGCCGAACTGGTGAGCCCGCGCCTCGACGAGCGCGCGCAGCTCCGGCAGCCGCTTGGAGGCGCCAGCGCGCCAGGCAGCGCGGGTCGCCGAGACGAGCTGACGTGCCAGCTCGGGATCACCGGAGACGAACCGCGCGTCCAGCAGCCCGAGAGCGGCCTTGAGGTCCGCCCCGGCCACCGTCGTCGCCTCCGCGACCGTTCGCACCGAGTGGTCGAGCCCGAAGCCGCTGTCCCACACCGGGTACCAGACCTGGTCGGCGATGGCGGCGACGTCCTGACGACCGTCATGGACGAGCACCAGGTCCAGGTCGCTGCCGGGGGTCGGGTCCTGACGTCCGAGGGCACCGACGGCGACCAGGGCCACGCCAGGGCCGGGATCACCGAGCAGCTGCACGAGCCAGCCGTCGTACAGCCCGGTGAGCGCGGCCCGCAGGGAGGCGCCGACGAGCTCGGTACGGGCGAGCAGGGCCTCCCGCTCTGCCTTGATCTCCACGTGGGCATCCTTCCCGACGGCATGACGGAGGGCCGCGCGCAACGCGCGCGGCCCTCCGGCGAACCTTGCCTACAGCGCTTCGGCGCCCCGTTCACCCGTGCGGACCCGGACGACCTCGTCGACCGGCGTGACCCACACCTTGCCGTCACCGATGGACCCCGTGGTCGCCGCAGCGACCACTGCGTCGACGATGCGGGCGCTGTCCGCGTCGTCCACCAGGACCTCGACCCGCACCTTCGGCACGAAGTCGACGGTGTACTCCGCACCGCGGTAGACCTCGGTGTGGCCGCGCTGGCGACCAAAGCCCTGCACCTCGCTCACCGTCATGCCCTGGACGCCGGCCGCCTCGAGCGCGGTCTTCACGTCCTCGAGCTTGAACGGCTTGAGGATCGCCGTCACGAGCTTCACAGCGCCTCCACCCCTCTCTCACCGGTACGGACTCGGACCACGTCGTCGACGGGCACGCTCCAGACCTTGCCATCACCGATCTCGCCCGTCTGCGCCGCCTTCGCGATCACCTCGACCACGTCCTCGGCGTCGGCGTCGTCGACGAGGACCTCGAGCTTCACCTTCGGGACGAAGCTGACCTCGTACTCGGCGCCGCGGTAGACCTCGGTGTGGCCGCGCTGGCGGCCGTGACCCTGGACCTCACTGACGGTCATGCCCTGCACCCCGAAGGTCTCGAGGGCTGTCTTCACGTCGTCGAGCTTGAAGGGCTTCAGGACCGCGGTCACCAACCTCACGTGACCACCCGCTGGGGAGCGGCCGACGCCACCGTGGTGTGGCCGGCACCGGCGCTGACGGGTGTGAACTCGTACGCCGTCTCGGCGTGCTCGGCCTGGTCGATGCCGACGATCTCGGCCTCCTCGCTGATGCGCAGGCCGATCGTGTACTTGATCAGCAGGGCGATGATGAGGGTGCCGAAGAACGAGTAGCCCATGACCGCGAAGGCGGCGACAGCCTGCTTGCCGAGCTGCGACGCGTCACCGCCGTAGAAGATGCCGTCGACGAAGCCGTTGGTGGCCTTCGTCGCGAGGAACCCGATGAGCAGGGTGCCGACGAGACCGCCGACGAGGTGCACGCCCACGACGTCGAGTGAGTCGTCGAAGCCGAGCTTGTTCTTGATGCCGACAGCCATCGCGCAGATCATGCCGGCGATGCCTCCGACCGCGATGGCGCCCGAGGGGCTGACCGACCCGCAGGCGGGAGTGATGGCGACCAGACCGGCGACGGCGCCGGAGGCGGCACCGAGGGTCGTGAAGTGCCCGTCCCGCAACCGCTCGACGATCAGCCAGCCGCACAGGGCCGCAGCGGTCGCGACCTGGGTGTTGACGAAGGCGATCCCGGCCAGGCCGTTCGCCACGAGCGCCGAGCCGGCGTTGAAGCCGAACCAGCCGAACCACAGCATGCCGGTGCCGATCATGACGAGCGGCAGGTTGTGCGGCCGCATGGCCTCCTTGCGGAAGCCCTTGCGGATGCCGAGCACCAGGCAGAGCGCCAGGCCCGCGGCACCGGCGTTGATGTGGACCGCGGTACCACCGGCGAAGTCGAGAGCACCGAGCTTCTGCACGATCCAGCCACCTGTGCCCTGCACGAACCCGCTCGCGGCGCCGTTGGCCGCGACCTCGCCCTTCGCACCGCTCAGCGGGACACCGAACGCGAAGACCCAGTGCGCGACCGGGAAGTAGATGACCGAGATCCAGATGACGCTGAACACGATCCACGCGCTGAACTTCAGGCGGTCGGCGACGGCGCCGCTGATGAGGGCGAGCGTGATGATCGCGAACATCAGCTGGAACGCGATGAACGCGTAGTCGTACAGGCTGTTCGTGATCGACGCCTGGGTCTCGTTGTGCAGGAACCGGATCGTCAGGTTCCCGAACAGGCCGTGCGTCTTGTCCGGTGCGAACGCGACCGAGTAGCCGTAGATCACCCACAGCACGGACACGATCCCGATGGCCGAGAAGCTCATCATGATCATGTTGAGCGTGCTCTTCGCGCGGGTCATGCCGCCGTAGAAGAACGCGAGGCCCGGCGTCATGAGCAGCACGAGTGCGGAGCTGGCCAGGATCCAGGCGGTGTTCGCGTTGGTGATGGCGTCACCAGCGGTCGGGTCTGCGGCGAGGTAGCCGATGGTGTGCGGACTCATGCTTCTCCTCGGTGGGGCCCCGAAGGGCCGGAAGGTGTGGGCATGAGACTCGCGAGAGGCTGTTCCGCACCGGTGTCCGGTCTGTTTCGCGGAGGTGAAGCGTGCGGCCCTTTGGTTTCCTGAGTGTTGCTTCAGTCGTGTCGCGCCGGTGTTTCGCGTGAGTCGCCGGCGCACCGAACCGCGGTTGGCGCGTGGCGGTCGACAGCAAGCCCGGCTCAGCGCCGGCAGGACCCGGAGGGGTCGAGGCCGTCGAGGACGGCGTTGCAGATCTGCTCGAGCTGGCCGACCTGCTCGGGCGTGAGCGCGTCGAACAGGTGCTTGCGCACGGCCTCGACATGGCCGGGCGCCTGCTCGGCGAGGACGTCGAAGCCTGCGTCGGTGAGCGTGCACATGGTGCTGCGCTTGTCGCACGTCGAGGGCGAGCGGGTGACCCAGCCGCGCTCCTCGAGCTTGCCGACGGCGTGGCTGAGCCGGCTCGGGCTGGCGTTGACGACGCCGGCGAGGTCGCTCATGCGCAGCGTGCGATCGGGTGCGTGGCTGAGCTGGGCGAGGATCGCGTAGTAGGCGTGCGGGAAGCCTGCGTCGCGCTGCAGCTGGGCGTCCAGGCTCCCCATCAGGAGCTCGGTCGCCCCGAGCCAGGCAAGCCAGGCCCGCTGCTCCTCGGCGCTGAGCCATCGGGTCACGGGCTGGATCGTGGCAGACGTACTCATGCCGCGGTGGGAGAAACCAGGTCGAGGGTGTGCAGCGTGTGCTCCACCTTGGCGTGCAGGTAGTGGGCGTTGGCCTCGGTCAGGTGCACGCCGGTCGGGACCTGGTGCCGGACGGTGACGCCGAGCCTGGCCAGCTTGTCCGGGTTGTTGCTGAGCAGGTCGACCTCGGTCACGCCGAGCGCCTGCAGCATCTCGGCGACCGCGGTGTAGTCCCGTTCGTCCTCGCCCCGGCCGAGGGCAACGTTGGCCGCGTAGGTGTCGAGCCCGGAGTCCTGCAGCGCGTAGGCGTCGAGCTTGGCGTAGAGACCGATGCCCCGTCCCTCCTGGCGGAGGTAGAGCAGCCAGCCGCCCTGGGTCGCGATCCGCTCGACCGCCTCGCGGAGCTGCGCCCCGCAGTCACAGCGCTCGCTGCCGAACACGTCACCGGTGAGGCATTCCGAGTGCGGCCGGACGAGGGGTACGTCGAGCACGTCACCCAGCCCGAGCGCGAGGTGCTCCTTGCCGTCGGACAGGCCGACGAAGGTCACGACCTGAGCGGTCGTGCGGTAGCCGTCCGGGAAGCTCAGCGGCACCGTCACGCGGGTGCGGATCTCTGCCATGTCTGTTTGAACACTCAACCAGTTGGGCCTGTTCCCTTGCGTCCTCAGGAGTGGGCCCTGCGTCAGAGTGCGGCGTCGTCGCCGAGGAGGGCGTCGGCGAAGGCCTCGGCCTCGAACGGGGCGAGGTCGTCAGGACCCTCGCCGAGACCGACCAGCTTGACCGGGATGCCGAGCTCGCGCTGCACGGCCACGACGATGCCGCCCTTGGCGGTGCCGTCGAGCTTGGTGAGGACGACACCGGTGACCTGGACCGCCTCGGTGAAGACGCGCGCCTGGACGACGCCGTTCTGGCCCGTCGTGGCGTCGAGGACGAGCAGCGTCTCGTCGATCGGACCGTGCTTCTCCACGACGCGCTTGACCTTGCCGAGCTCATCCATCAGGCCCGTCTTGGTGTGCAGCCGACCAGCGGTGTCCACCAGGACGGTGTCGGCCTTGAGCTCCTTGCCCTTGGCGACAGCGTCGAAGGCGACCGCCGCCGGATCACCCCCCTCAGGCCCGCGGACCGTGTGCGCGCCGACCCGGCTGCCCCAGGTCTCGAGCTGGTCGGCGGCGGCGGCCCGGAAGGTGTCCGCGGCGCCGAGCACCACGCTCCGGCCGTCGGCGACGAGCACCCGGGCGAGCTTGCCGCAGGTCGTGGTCTTGCCGGTGCCGTTGACGCCGACGACGAGCACGACCGCGGGGCGGTCGGCGTGCGGCAGCGTCCGCAGGGTGCGGTCGAGGTCGCGGCCGAGCGTCGTGACGAGCTCCTCGCGCAGGATCGCCCGCAGCTCCGCCGGGCTTGTCAGACCCTCGATCCGGACCCGCTGCTTCAGGCGCTCCACGAGCTCCTGGGTCGCTGCCACCCCCATGTCGGAGGTGAGCAGGGTGTCCTCGACCTGCTCCCACGTCTCGTCGTCGAGCTTGTCGCGGGACAGCAGCGCGAACAGCCCGCGACCCAGCGTGGTCTGGCTGCGGCCGAGGCGACCGCGCAGCCGGATGAGTCGGCCCGCCGTCGGCTCGGGGACGTCCAGCGCCGGGGTGTCGGTGAGCAGCGGCGACTCGACGTCGGCCACCATGCGCGGCGGCTCGGCCGCGGGAGCAGGGGCGGGCGGGAGGGCCCTCGTCGGCCGCCGGGTGACGAACCCGACCATGACGAGCGCCGCGAGGACCACGACGATCCCGACGACGACGAGCAGCTCCATCACGCCGTCGTGTCTACCAGGGAGCCCCCGGTGATCCACGGAGGGTTCAGGGTGGATCTGGGCAACGAAACCGCTCGCGACTCTCCGTGGATCACGGGGGCTAGGCGGGCTCGCGCTCCCGGAGTCGCTGGGAGACGACCGTCGAGACGCCGTCGCCGCGCATTGTCACGCCATAGAGCGCGTCGGCGATCTCCATCGTCCGCTTCTGGTGCGTGATGACGATGAGCTGCGAGGACTCCCGCAGGCCCTCGAGCGCCTCGAGCAGCCGGCCGAGGTTGCGGTCGTCGAGTGCGGCCTCGACCTCGTCCAGCACATAGAACGGCGAGGGGCGCGCCCGGAAGATGGCGACCAGCAGCGCGATCGCGGTCAGCGAGCGCTCCCCGCCTGAGAGCAGCGACAGCCGGGAGACCTTCTTGCCGGCGGGGCGGGCCATGACCTCGATGCCCGACGCCAGCAGGTCGTCGGGTTCGGTGAGGACGAGCTTGCCCTCGCCGCCGGGGAACAGCGTGGCGAAGACCTCGACGAACTCCCGGGCCGTGTCCTCGAAGGCGGACCGGAAGACGTCGTGGATGCGGTCGTCGACGTCCTTGACGACGGTGAGCAGGTCACGTCGGGTCGCCTTGAGGTCCTCGAGCTGGGTCGTCAGGAACGCCGACCGCTCCTCGAGCGCGGCGTACTCCTCGAGCGCGAGCGGGTTGACCTTGCCGAGCAGCGCCAGCGCACGCTCGGCCGTGGCAGCGCGCTTCTCCTGCGCGGCTCGGTCGTAGGGCACCGGCTCGCCGGGCTCCCCGCCGCCCTCGACCGGCGGGACCAGCACGTCGGGCCCGTAGTCCGTGAGCAGCGACTCGAGCGGTACGGCGTACTCCTCGACGGCCCGGGTCTCGAGCGCCTCGATCCGCAGCCGCTGCTCGGCGCGGGCGACCTCGTCGCGGTGGACGACGTCGGTGAGCCGGTCGAGCTCGACGGCCAGCTCGCGCCCCGAGGCCCGCAGCGCGAGCAGCTCACCCTCGGTGATGGTCCGGGCAGCCTGGGTGGACTCGCGCTCGAGAGCGGCCTGCTGGAGCGACAGGGCGATGCGTCCGAGGGCGGCCTGCGCGCCGCGCACCACCTCGGCGGCGACGACGGCACCGCGCTCGCGCTGCGCGCGCAGTGCCACGAGCCGCTCCCGCGCCTGCCGCTCCTGCTGCGCACCTCGCTCGAGCGACTCGGCGCGCCCTGCCAGGGCCTTGGCGCGCTCCTCGCCGGTGCGGACCGCGAGCCGGGCCTCGACCTCGGTGGCGCGAGCGTCGGCGGCGGTCTGCGCGAGCCGGTCGCGCAGCTCGGTCGAGGGCTCCTCGTCGGCCGGCGCGGCCTCGGCGGCGGCGAGCCGCTCCTCGAGCTCCGCCAGGCCCGACAGGTCACGGTCGCGGGCCTCCTCGGCGCGGATGCGGGCCTGGTCGAGGCGGCCGGCCTCCGCCTCGGCGGAACGGCTGGCCGAGGCCAGCAGCCCCAGCTGCTCGGACAGGGCCGCCATCCGCGCGTCGCTGTCGTGCAGCGCGGCCAGCGCCTCGTGGACGTCGACCTCACGGTGGGCGACCACGGCCTGGGCCTGCCCGACCTCGACAGCGAGCCGGTCGTGGCGCTGCGCCGCCTCGGTCTGCTTGGCGGTGGCCTCGTCGACGGCGGCCTGCACCTCGAGCAGTGACGGGGCGCTGGCGGACCCGCCGACGGCCCAATCGGCTCCGAGCAGGTCACCGTCGGCACTGACGGCCCGCACATCTGCGGTGGTCTCGACGAGCCGCCGTGCGTCGTCGAGGGTCGCCACCACCGCGACCCTGCGCAGTGCCCGGGTCAGGGCCGGCCGCAGCGACGAGGGCGCGTCGACGAGATCGATCGCCCACTCGGCTCCGCCGGGCAGCGTCGGCCACGCGTCCGACTCGTAGGTGGCGCCGCTGACGAGCAGCCCGGCGCGGCCGCCGTCGTCGTCCTTGAGCCGCTGCAGGGCGGCCGCGGCGTCCGCCGGTGAGGCGACGGCAACGGCATCGGCGACCGCACCGAGTGCAGCAGCGACCGCTGTCTCGTGCCCGGGCCGCACGGTGACGAGCTGCGCGACGGTGCCGAGGACGCCCGGGGAGTCCAGCAGTGACCCGGAGCCGTCCTTCGGTGCCAGCGAGAGCGCCAGCGCGTCGCGACGGGCGGCCCAGGTGGAGCGGTCCCGCTCCGCGTCGCGCTCGTCGGCCTGCAGGACGGCGAGCCGGTCCTGCGCCTGCGCCAGCGCTGCGGCCGCCTGCTGGTGCCGCTCGTCGAGGCCGACCTCGCCCTCGTCGAGTCCCCCGGCCTGCGACTGGAGCGCCTCGAGGTCGGCGACGGCCCGCGCGAGCCGGGCGTGCGCCTCCTCGAGTTGCGCCGTCAGCCGGCCGATCTCGGCCGCGGCGGCGGACGAGCGCGAGCGCAGCGCACCGACCTGGCCCGAGAGCTTTGCGAGCCCTTCCCGCCGGTCAGCGATCGCCCGACGGGCCGCGACGAGGGCCTTCTCCTCGGCGGCGAGCGCCGCCTCGGAGTCGGTGCGCCGGGTGACGGCGATGTCGAGCCGCTCGTTGTCCTCGGCGATCTGCTCCTGCAGCAGCCGCTCCTGCGCACGGACCTGGGTGGCCTCGCGCTCGAGGTCCTCCGGGTCACGGCCGGTACGGGCCTCCTCCGGCAGCTCGGAGGTGAGGTGCCGGTGCCGCTCGCTGGCCAGCGTCGCCGTACCCCGGAGCCGCTCCTCGAGCGCGGACAGCCGGTACCAGGTCTCCTGGGCGCGGGTCAGCCGGGGCGCCTGCTCGGCCGCCGCCAGCTCCAGCTCAGCCTCCCGGCGCTGGGACTCGGCGAGCTCGTGCTCGACGACCGACCGGCGATCGCGCAGGTGGGTCTCGTCGCGCACCTCCGCCTCGAGCGCGGTGCGCAGCGCGACGACGTCGTCGGCGAGCAGCCGGAGCTTGGCGTCGCGCAGGTCCGCCTGCACCTCGCCGGCCCGGCGGGCGACCTCAGCCTGGCGACCGAGGGGCTTGAGCTGACGGCGCAGCTCGGTGGTCAGGTCCTGCAGGCGGGTGAGGTTGGCCTGCATGGCCTCGAG
This sequence comes from Frankiales bacterium, assembly GCA_025465465.1. Taxonomy (GTDB): domain Bacteria; phylum Actinomycetota; class Actinomycetes; order Mycobacteriales; family SCTD01; genus RYN-111. The sequence continues at coordinate 27,388 of JAODND010000062.1, forward strand.
CTTGCGGAGCGCCTTCTCCTTGCGCTTCTTGTGCTTGAGGACGCCGGCCGCCTCCTCGATGAACGCGCGCCGGTCCTCCGGGCGCGCCGACAGCACCGCATCGAGCTGGCCCTGGCCGACGACGACGTGCAGCTCGCGGCCGATGCCGCTGTCGCTCATCAGCTCCTGGATGTCGATGAGCCGGCACTTCGTGCCGTTGATGGCGTACTCCGAGGCCCCGTCGCGGAACATCAGCCGGCTGACGGTGACCTCGGTGTAGTCGATCGGGAGGGCACCGTCGGTGTTGTCGATCGTGAGCATGACCTCGGCGCGGCCGAGCGGCGCCTTGCCGGGCGTGCCGGCGAAGATGACGTCCTCCATCTTGCCGCCGCGCAACGCCTTGGCACCCTGCTCGCCGAGCACCCACGCGATCGCGTCGACGACGTTGCTCTTGCCGGACCCGTTCGGGCCCACCACGCACGTGATCCCCGGCTCGAACCGGAGGGTCGTCGCCGCAGCGAAGGACTTGAAGCCCTTCAGGGTGAGGCTCTTGAGGTGCACCGATCGCCTGGTTCCGTAGCCGTGGGGAAGGCCGCTGGCGACTCTACCGGCGCGGACCGCCGGAACCGACGAAGGACGCCACCCCGATGGGCGTGGCGTCCTCGTGCGGAGCGTGGTTGAGCGTGGTTGAGCGTGGTCTAGGTGAGCGCGGGGGCCTGCGTGATCATGCGGATGTCGTCCTCGACGTGGACGGCGGCGACCAGCGCATCGTTGGCGGCCTTCACGCGGCCGAGCTCGTCCTCGAGCTCGAGGACTCTGGCACGCAGACGGCGCACCTCGGCAGCGAGACGCAGGTCGGTGCCTACACCGACATGACCAAGCAGGGCCTTCGCCATCGAAGAAGCCTCCACACTGAGGTTCGGACAACAACACCTGGGAATCCAACCGCCTGGCAGTGGCACAGGTCGGGTGCTTACAGTGTGCCGCTGTTCACCCCGAGGGTCAAGGTCCAGGTCACGATCGGGTCACGGACAAGCACCCAACACAGACACATCCCGGACCTCGCCGCTCACCTCTCGGTGAAGCCGCGCTCGCCACGCGGCTCGCCCCAGCGCTCAGCCACGAACTCGACCCGCCCGGGCCCGCCGGCGAGCAGTCCGAGCAGGTGCTCGCACGCGTCCCGCGGCCCTTCGGCGATGACCTCGACCCGACCGTCGTCGAGGTTCGTCGCCGACCCCACGAGGCCCAGCTCCAGCGCCCTGGCGCGCGTCCACCATCGAAATCCGACGCCCTGGACCTGGCCCTTGACGAACACCTGCAGCCGGACCGTCACCGCGGGTACCTCGGGCGTGGCTGGCAGCGGGGACAGGAGTAGGAGCTGCGGTTCATCCACGCCTCCCGCCGGATCGGGGTGCCGCAGCGGTAGCAGGGCTCCCCTTCGCGGCCGTAGGCGTTGAGCGACCGCTCGAACAGCCCGCTGACGCCGTCGGTCGACACATACAGCGCGTCGAAGGAGGTGCCGCCCTGACCGAGCGACTCGGTCAGCACGTCGCGGCTGTGCGCGAGCAGCGCCCGGGCCTGCGGTCTCGTCACGAGCTCGGTCGGCCGGCCACCGTGGAGCTGGCAGCGCCAGAGCGCCTCGTCGGCATAGATGTTGCCGATCCCGCTCACCAGGGTCTGGTCGAGCAGCGCGCGCTTCACGCCGGACACCTTGGCCCGGAGCCGCCTCACGAACAGGTCGTCGTCGAACTCGGGGTCGAGCGGGTCGCGTGCGATGTGGGCGATCGTCGACGGCAGCTCCGCGCCCCCGGCGACGACCTGCAATCCGCCGAAGGTCCGCTGGTCGACGAACCGGAGCTCCCGGCCGCCGTCGGTGAAGGAGAAGCGGACCCGTAGGTGCGTCTCGGGCGGCTTCGACCCGGGTACGACGAGCAGCTGGCCGCTCATCCCGAGGTGGCCGGTGATCGCGTCGCCGGAGTCGAGCGGCAGCCAGAGGTACTTGCCGCGCCGCCGGGCGGCCGTGACGGTGCGGCCGCGGAGCAGGTCGGCGAAGTCGCGCGCACCCGCGGCGTGCCGCCGTACCGCCCGGTCGTGGTGGACGGACACGGCGCTGATCGTGCGGCCGGCCACGCCGTTCTCCAGGCCCAGGCGGACGACCTCCACCTCGGGCAGCTCAGGCACTCTCGACCGGCTCCAGGGGCGGGTCCTCCGTGCCTGCCGACGAGGCTGCCGACAGTTCGCGCCAGGCCTGCTCGGCAGCCTGCTGCTCGGCTTCCTTCTTGCTGGAGCCGGCGCCCTCCCCCCGCGGCTCGCCGGCGACCAGAGCGGTCGCGACAAACGCCTTGGCGTGGTCGGGGCCGCTCTCGCTGATCGCGTAGTCGGGGACGCCGAGGCCCCGCGCCGCGGTGAGCTCCTGCAGCGCGGTCTTCCAGTCGAGGGCTGCGCCGTCCACGGCCGCAGCCTCCATGAGCGGGTCGAACAGCCGGCGGACCAGGGCGGTGGCGCCCTCGAGGCCGCGCTCGAGGTAGACCGCCCCGATGATGGCCTCCATCGTGTCGGCCAGGATGCTGGGCTTGTCGCGGCCGCCCGTCACGTCCTCGCCCTTGCCCAGTCGCATCCACTCCCCCAGGCCGAGGGTGCGCGCAACCCCTGCGAGCGCCCGGGTGCTCACCACGCTGGCACGCAACTTGGCGAGGGAGCCCTCCGCCAGGTCGGGGTGGTTGGTGAACAGCGCGTCGGTCACGACGATGCCGAGCACGGCGTCGCCGAGGAACTCCAGGCGTTCGTTGGTGGGCAGCCCGCCGTGCTCGTAGGCGTAGCTGCGGTGGGTCAGGGCGCGCTCGAGCAGCTCGTGCTCCAGACCCGTCCCGAGCAGCGCCTCGAGGCGCGTGTAGACCGTCATCCGGACCTCACCGCAGCCGTGCCACGGCGTAGTCGACGGCGTCGCCGAGGGTCAGGAGCCGGTCCAGGTCCTCGTCGGCGATCCGGAACCCCGGGTGGGTCCGGATCAGGTCCTCCTCGACCATCTCGACGATCTCGACGAGCGCGAGCGAGTCCGCCCTCAGGTCCTCCACGAAGCGGGTGCTCCGCCCGAGCGACGCCCCGTCGACCTCGAGCACCGTCACGACGGCGCCGCGCAGCAGGTCGAGCACCTGCTCGGCCGTCACGACGCCTCCTCACGGGTGCTGAGGACTTCCCGCAGCCGGGGCAGCAGCCCTTGACGGGCCAGCTCTGCTGCGTGCAGCACGCAGGCAGCGACGTCGTCGGCCCGCGCCGCGCCGTGCCCCACGACGCTGACCCCGGCGACGCCGAGCAGCAGGGCGGACCGCGGCAGGTCCGAGCGGGCACTCGCGGCTTCGACGGCCTTGAGCAGCACGTTGCCGGTGAAGCCGTCCGTGACGACGACGTCGGCGGGTCCTCCGTGGGGCACGTCATGACCTTCGACGTTGCCGACGAAGCGGACGGGTGCCTGCTCCAGGAGCGCGAAGGCGGCCTTGCGGAGCTGATCGCCCTTGCCGGGCTCGGCGCCGACGTTGAGCAGGCCGACGCGTGGCTGGCGGACGCCGAGGACCTCGGCGTAGGCGCTGCCCAGCACGGCAAAGGCGACGAGCTGCTCGGGGGTGCCCTCCGAGGTGGCCCCGGCATCGAGCAGGACCACGGGGCCGCCGGCGGTGGGGACGACGACCGCGACCGCCGGGCGGGAGGTGAGCCGCCCGAGGGTGAGGACCGCACCGGCCAGGACAGCACCTGTCGGTCCGACGGACACGGCCGCGTCGGCAGCTCCCTCGCGGACGAGGCGATGAATGGTGCGGACGGTCGCGTCGCGCTTGGTGCGCACGCCGCGCACGGGCTGCTCGTCCATCGCGACCGACTCCGAGGCGGGTACGACGGCCAGGGTGGCGCCCCGCGCCGCGAGCAGCTCGGCGGCGACGTCGGGCGGACCGACGAGGATCACCTCGACGGTGGGGTCGCGGTCGACGGCCAGCAGCGCCCCGTCGATCACCGCGTCGGGCGCGTGGTCCCCACCGAGGAGGTCGAGGGCGACGCGCACGCGAGGATCAGACCTCTGCTTAGACGTCGAGAACGGTGCGCTTGTCGTAGCGTCCGCACTCCGGGCAGACCGTGTGCGGGAGCGTGGTGTGGCCACGGTCGCACTTGGTGAGCGTCGGGAGGCCCGACTTCCACTGCGCACGGCGCGAGCGGGTGTTGCTGCGCGACATCTTGCGCTTCGGAACGGCCATCTCTAGTTCTCCTGCTCGGTCTGCTGGAGGAGCCCGGCGAGGGCGCCCCAGCGGGCGTCGGTCTGTGCATGGCTGTGGTCGTCTGGCAGGTCGTCCAGGCGCTCTCCGCA
>JAODND010000063.1 GCA_025465465.1 Frankiales bacterium
GAAGCGGGCCGAGGAAGCCGACGATGATCTCGTTAACCACGAAATGTCGGAAAACAAATCAAGCGCCGACAACAGTCCGCGCGCGTACGCCCTCGCTGCCTAAGCAGTAGTGCGTCGCTGTCAGCCCGGGAGTGCCTCCGGCCCGGGACCTGGCATCGTTTGGAGGAACACTGGCGGCCGTGGCCGCGTGAGCTGCCAGTGATCTAACGCGGCTGGGCCTGTTCCCCTCTTGCTGGCGTGAAGGGGAGGGCCGAGAAATGCGAAGTCAGCTGCGCCCGGAGAAGCCCTGAACTGGTACCGGAGCACCGGGGTTCGATTCCCCGCACCTCCACGTTGGGCCCGACCACCCGGTCGGGCCCTTCGTCGTGCGGAACACAGGTGGCCGCGGGTACGTAGGGTGGCCGGGTGGATCTCGACGGGGCAAAGGTGCTGGTCCGGGCCGGGCTGCTCACGCCCGTGCGGCCGGACCGGCTGCTCGGGATGGCGCTGGCGGTGGCGCGATGGGGGCTCACACCCGCCACCGGCTACGCAGCCGGAGCCGCCCGGCATCCTGACCGCGTCGCGCTGATCGACGACGAGGGGTCGCTGACCTACCGCGACATCGACCAGCGGACCGACCGCCTGGCGGGCGAGCTCGGGCTCCGTGGCGTGGGCGTCGGCACCCCCGTCGGGCTGCTGGCCCGCAACGGCCGCGGCTTCGTCGAGGCCGCTGTCGCGATCTCCAAGGCCGGCGGTGACGTGCTCTACCTCAACACCGGCTCGGCCGGTGGGCAGCTCGCCCAGGTGCTCGACCGCGAGCAGGCCACGGTCATCGTCCACGACGCAGAGTTCGCTGACCTGCTCTCCGAGGCCGGGGCGGGCCGCTCGACCGTCACCACGGAGGAGCTCGGGCGGCTCGCCGAGACGAGCGAGCTCGGTCCGCCGCCGAAGACCGGTCACACCACCCGCCTCGTCATCCTCACGAGCGGTACGACGGGAGCACCGCGTGGGGCCGCCCGCAGCGGTGCGAGCATCGACGACGTGATCGCGATGCTGTCCCGGATCCCTTTGCACGCAGGGGAACCGACGGTCATCGCGTGTCCCGTCTTCCACGCCTGGGGCCTCGGACACCTCGCCCTGTCGATGCTGCTCGGGTCGACCGTCATCCTCACGCGCCGGTTCGAGCCGGAGCAGGTGCTCAAGCTGGTCGAGGAGCACACCGCGACGGCACTCATCGTCGTACCCGTGATGCTCGACCTGCTGGTGAAGGCCGCCGGGCCGGACACCAGCTCGCTGAAGGTGATTGCCTCGAGCGGGTCGGCGCTGCCCGGCGACCTGGCGACCCGCACTCTCGAGACGTTCGGACCCGTCCTCTACAACCTCTATGGCTCGACCGAGGTCGCCTATGCGGCCGTCGCGACGCCTGACGAGCTCGCGAAGGACCCCAAGACCGCAGGCCGGCCGCCGCTCGGCGTGACGCTGCGGGTGGTCGACGAGGGGGGCCAGGACTGCCCTCCGGGTACGGCGGGCCGGTTGTTCGTCGGCAGCGGGCTGGCGTTCGGCGGCTACACCGACGGCTCGGACAAGGACCGGCTCGACGGACTCATCGCGACCGGCGACCTCGGCGTGATCGGCGAGGATGGGCTGCTCACCGTGCTGGGCCGCGACGACGACATGGTCGTGATCGGTGGCGAGAACGTCTACCCGAACCAGGTCGAGGACGTGCTGCTCGGCCACCCCGGCGTGCGGGACGTCGCGATCACTGCCGCCGAGGACCCTTCGTACGGCATGAGGCTGATCGCGCACGTCGTCGGCGACGCGTCCGAGGAGGAGCTCAAGGGCCTCGTACGGGACAAGCTGGCGCGCTTCGCGGTGCCGCGCGAGTTCCGCTTCCTCGACGAGCTGCCACGCAACGCGACCGGCAAGGTCCTGAAGAAGGACCTGGCGTGACCGCACCGGCTGAGGTCCAGCGGCCGGAGACCGAGGAGGTCGTGGACCGGCCCTGGGTCACGATCGTGTGGAACGACCCGGTCAACCTGATGACCTACGTGACGCATGTGCTGATGGAGCTGTTCGGCTACAGCCGTGACAAGGCGACCGAGCTGATGCTGCAGGTGCACCACGAGGGGCGGGCCGTCGTGAGCAACGGGTCCCGGGAGCAGATGGAGGCCGACGTGGCCCGTTGCCACGCCAAGGGCCTCTGGGCGACCCTGTCGCACGACTCATGAGGTTCACCCGGCACCGTGGTGGGGTGCGCGCCGAGATCGAGGCGGTCGAGGCTCAGGTGCTCACGCAGCTGGCCAACGAGATCCTGGGCATCGTCGAGCCCGCGCACGACGACATGGAGGACCCGCTCGCCGCGATGGTCGGGCTGCCCAGCGGCGACGTCGCGACACCGGAGGACCCGGTGCTGATGAGGCTGCTGCCGGATGCCTACCGCGACGACGACGGTGCCGCATCGGACTTCCGGCGCTACACCGACGCCGACCTCCGTGCCACGAAGCGCGGCCATGCGACTGTCCTCCTCGAGACCCTGCCCGAGGGCGGCGGTCAGCTGAAGCTCGACCGCGACCAGGCCGACGCCTGGCTCGGCGCCCTCAACGACATGCGGCTGGCGCTCGGCACGTCGATGGGCGTGACCGAGGAGACCGACCCCGACGACTACGACGAGGAACACCCCGCCCGGCAGGCGCTCGAGGTCTACGGCTGGCTGGGCTGGCTGCAGGAGTCGCTGCTGTCGTGCCTCGACCCGCGCCTAGGCTCCTGACGATGACCTCGCCGCCCACGCCGCTCACGCTGCCGCGCCTGATGGTCGACCAGATTCTCGCCCACGCCCGTCGCGACCACCCCGACGAGTGCTGCGGCGTCATCTCTGCGGTGGGGGACCAGGCGGCCCGGCTGTTCGAGATGGACAACGCCGAGCGCTCGCCGACCGGGTTCACGTTCGACAGCGCCGAGTGGCTGCGGGTCTACCGCGACATCGACGACGCCGACGAGGTGCCATGGGTCGTCTACCACTCCCACACGATGACCGAGGCCTACCCGTCCCGGACCGACATCCGGTGGTCGGAGACGGCGGGATTCCCCTACTGGCTGCTGGTCAGCACCCGCGCCGACGAGGACGAGGTGCGCGCCTACACCATCACCGCCGGTGAGGTCTCCGAGCTCGAGCTGACCCTCACCTGACGAGGGCGAGGGTGAAGCCGTCGTGGCCTTTGCTGCCAACCGTCTGGATCGTGGTCGCGTCGACCTGAGGGTGTGCGCGCAGCAGGTCGAACAGCTCGCGGGTGCCCAGGACGTCGCTGTCGCTGCTCGAGGCATCCGCGACGCGGCCCTGACGGACGGTGTTGTCGATCACGATCACCGTGCCGGGGTGCGACAACCGCAGCACCTGCTCGACGTACCGGGGGTTGTTGGCCTTGTCCGCGTCGACGAACGCGAAGTCGACGGGCTCGGTGAGGGTCGCGAGCGTCTCGAGCGCGGGGCCGACGAGGACCTCCACGTTCGTGATGCCGGCGGAGGCGAGGTTTTCCCGCGCCACCTCGGCGTGCCGGGGGTCGAGCTCGAGGGTCGTCACGTGCTCCGCCGCGCGCGCCAGCCAGATCGTGCTGTAGCCGCCGAGCGTGCCGATCTCGAGGACGCGCCGGGCGCCGGCGATCCGCACGAGCAGGTGCAGGAGCTTGCCCTGGTTGGGGGCGACCGCGATCGGTGGCAGTCCGGCGGCCGCGCTGCGCTCGAGTGCGCCGCTGAGCGCGTCGTCCGGCTCTTGGAGGGCATCGACGAGGTAGGCGTCGACGTCGGCATACAGATCCATGCCACCTGTGTACCTGACCCACCGGAACAAGCCGAGCCGCGGGTCGTGTTCACTGGAGGACGACACTGGCACACGACACAGCCGCACACTTGGAGCCCCACAGCCATGGCCATCGAGGTCCGCATCCCGACCATTCTGCGCACCTACACGGGCGGAGAGAAGGCCGTCGACGCCAAGGGCGACACGCTCGAGGGTCTGATCGATGACCTCGACAGCCGGCACGCCGGCATCAAGGCCCGCCTCATCACCGACGAGGGCAAGCTGCACCGCTTCGTCAACGTCTACGTCAACGACGAGGACGTCCGCTTCCTCGGCTCCCTCGAGACCCCTCTCAAGGACGGCGACAGCGTTACCGTCCTTCCGGCTGTCGCCGGCGGCTGATCTGTGCGCTTCGACTCGCTGATCGAGTCCGTCGGGCGCACCCCGCTCGTCGGACTCCCTCGGCTGTCGCCGTCGCCCGACGTGCGGCTCTGGGCCAAGCTCGAGACCAACAACCCCACCGGCTCCGTGAAGGACCGGGCGGCGCTCTACATGGTCGCCCAGGCGGAGAAGGACGGGCTGCTCCGGCCCGGTGTGACGGTGCTCGAACCGACCAGCGGCAACACCGGCATCTCGCTCGCGATGGTGTGCCGGATGCGCGGCTACCGGCTGATCTGCGTGATGCCGGAGAACACCAGCATCGAGCGGCGCCAGCTGCTCACGATGTACGGCGCCGAGATCGTCACCAGCCCCGCCGCGGGTGGTTCCAACCAGGCCGTCGCGGTCGCGAAGCAGCTGGCGGGGGAGAACCCCGACTGGGTCATGCTCTACCAGTACGGCAACCCGGCGAACGCGCTCGCGCACTACGAGACGACCGGGCCAGAGATCCTCGCCGACCTGCCGACCATCACGCACTTCGTCGCCGGCCTCGGCACCACCGGCACGTTGATGGGCACCGGCCGCTACCTGCGCGAGCACGTGTCCGGCGTCCGCATCATCGCCGCGGAGCCGCGCTCCGGCGAGCTTGTCTACGGGCTGCGCAACATCGACGAGGGCTTCGTCCCCGAGCTCTATGACCCGTCGGTCCTGACGTCAAGGTTCTCCGTCGGCCCACGAGAGGCGCTGCGCCGCACCCGGCAGCTGGTCGAGGAGGAGGGCATCTTCGCCGGCATCTCGACGGGCGCGATCCTGCACGCCGCGCTGGGGGAGGCGATGAAGTGCGTCCACGGCGGCGAGTCCGCTGACATCGCCTTCGTCGTGTCCGACGGCGGCTGGAAGTACCTGTCCACCGGCGCGTACGCCGGCACGCTCGAGGAGGCAGAGGCGGCCCTTGAAGGCCAGCTCTGGGCTTGACGGCCCCCTCCGGTCGTAGTGTTGCGGCCGTGAGCGATGCGCCGATCGGGGTCTTCGACTCCGGCGTGGGCGGCCTCACGGTCGCCCGGGCGCTGCTCGACCAGCTGCCGCACGAGGAGCTGTTGTACGTCGGGGACACCGCTCACGGGCCCTACGGGCCGCTGCCGATCGCGGACGTGCGCCAGCATGCCCTCGGCTGCCTCGACGACCTGGTCTCGCGCGGCGTGAAGATGCTCGTCATCGCCTGCAACAGCGCCTCCAGCGCCTGCCTCCGGGACGCCCGCGAGCGCTACGACGTGCCGGTCGTGGAGGTCATCGCTCCCGCTGTACGCCGCGCGGCCGCGGCCACCCGCAACGGCCGGGTGGGCCTGATCGCGACCGCGATGACGGTCGCGTCCGGGGCCTATGACGAGGCGTTCGCCGCCGCGCCCGACGTGACGCTGACGAGCGCGGCCTGCCCGCGCTTCGTCGACTTCGTCGAGCGCGGGGTGACGACGGGCAGGCAGCTGCTGCAGCTCGCGACCCACTACCTCGAGCCGGTGGTGTCCGCGGACGTCGACACCCTCGTCCTGGGTTGTACGCACTACCCGCTGCTCACGGGGATGATCAGCCTGGTGGTGGGAGAGGGCGTCACGCTGGTCAGCAGCGCCGAGGAGACGGCCAAGGATGTCTACCGCGTGCTCGTCCGGGAGGGCCTCGAGCGCGACCCCGAGGCCGCAGCTCCGCAGCACCGGTTCCTCGCGACCGGCGACCCCGAACCGTTCGCCAAGGTCGGCCGACGGTTCCTGGGGCCGCAGATCGGGAAGGTGGCGAGCATGCATCGAGAGGATCGACTGTGCAGCTGACCGTGCTGGGGTGCGCCGGCACCTTCCCGGGACCGTCCTCCCCGTGCTCCGGTTATCTCGTCGAGCACGACGGCTTCCGGCTGGTCGTCGACCTCGGCGCCGGCGCCCTCGGCAACCTGCAGCGGCATGTCGACGTCCGCGAGGTGGATGCGGTCTACATCAGTCACCTGCACGCCGACCACTGCATCGACCTCGTTGCCTACTTCTACGCCCGTCGCTACCACCCGTCGGGGATGCTCCCGCGGCTGCCGGTCTATGGACCCAAGGGCACCCGCTTCCGCATCAACGCGGCCTTCGAGGAGCCGCCGGTCGATGGCTTCGACGAGGTCTATGAGTTCCGCGAGCGCGGGGAAGGCACCCTCGGCATCGGGCCGTTCCAGATCACCAGCACTGTGGTCCGGCACCCGATCGAGTGCCACGGGCTGCGCATCGAGGCCGGCGGCAAGGTCCTCGCCTACAGCGGCGACAGCGCGGCCTGCCCACAGCTCATCGAGCTGGCCCGCGACGCCGACCTGTTCCTCTGCGAGGCGTCGTGGCCGTCGAGTCCGGCGCCTCCCGAGGGCATCCACCTCACCGGCCGCGAAGCCGGCGAGCACGCTGCCGCGGCCGGCGTCCGCAAGCTGCTGCTCACGCACCTCATGCCGTTTCACGACCCGATGGCGATGCTCAACGAGGCCAAGGAGACCTACGACGGCGAGCTGGAGCTGGCGCACGTGGGGACCACGTACGAGGTCTGACTAGGGTCTCTCGCATGACACGCGAGGACGCCCGTACCAACGACCAGCTCCGCCAGGTGACGATGACCCGTCGCTGGCTCGACCACGCAGAGGGCTCCTGCCTCGTCGAGTTCGGCAAGACCAGGGTGCTCGTCGCGGTCTCGGCCACGACGAGCGTGCCCCGCTGGCGCAAGGGATCCGGTCTCGGGTGGCTCACCGCGGAGTACGCCATGCTGCCGCGCGCTACCCACACCCGCTCCGACCGCGAGTCCGTGAAGGGCCGCGTCGGTGGCCGCACCCACGAGATCTCGCGCCTTGTCGGCCGCTCGCTGCGGGCCGCTGTCGACCTCTCCAAGCTCGGTGAGAACACCCTCGCCATCGACTGCGACGTGCTGCAGGCCGACGGTGGCACCCGCACCGCGGCGATCACCGGCGCCTACGTGGCGCTGGCCGACGCGTGCGCGCACCTGGGCCGTGAGGAGGCGCTCGTCCGCTCCGTCGCGGCGGTGTCGGTCGGCATCGTCGACGGCGAGCCGATGCTGGACCTCGCCTACACCGAGGACGTGCGCGCCGAGACCGACATGAACGTCGTGGCCACCGGTGACGGCGACATCATCGAGGTGCAGGGCACGGCCGAAGGCGTCCCGTTCTCCCGCAAGGAGCTGGACGCCCTGATCGACCTCGGGCTCGCCGGCGCGGCGTCGCTGACCTCGCTGCAGCAGGCCGTGCTGGCGCAGCCGCTCTGATGTCGCGCGTCCTGCTCGCGACCCGCAACCTCGGCAAGGTGGCGGAGCTGCAGCGGATCCTGGCTCCTTATGCGTTGGTGCTCGAAGCGGCTGGCTACGAGCCCGGTCCGGAGACGGGCGCGTCGTTTGCCGAGAACGCCGTGGCGAAGGCCCGGGAGGGCGTGGCCTTCACCGGCCTGCCGTCGGTCGCCGACGACAGCGGGCTCACGGTTGAGGCGCTGAACGGGATGCCCGGGATCCTGTCGGCCAGGTGGGCCGGACGGCACGGCGACGACGTCGCCAACCTCGAGCTCGTCCTCGCTCAGCTGCGCGACATACCCGACGAGCGACGGGGCGCCGCGTTCGTCTGCGCTGCTGCCTACGCACTGCCGGACGGCCGGTCCGAGGTCGTGCTGGGGGAGCTGCAGGGGTCGCTGATCCGGGAGCCACGCGGGACCAACGGGTTCGGGTACGACCCGGTGTTCGTGCCGACCGGGTACGACGTGACCTCGGCCGAGCTGGCGCCTGCGGAGAAGGACGCGATCAGTCACCGAGGCCAGGCCTTCCGCGCCCTGGCCCCGCTGCTCGCGACGGCTCTCGCTGCCTGACCCCCACCTTCCCTGCTCGGGTGCGAGCTGGCGGCCGCCTGCTGAGCGTGGCCGGGGCGGACCCCCTCAAACAGGAGCAGGCAAGGGTTCCGTGGTGGCGTCAACTCGAGGTTGACGTTCCGATCCCGTCAACCTAGGGTTGACGCATGGAGATCAACGTTCGGCTGGACGAGCTCATCGCGGCGATCCGCAAGGTGCACGCCGATCCCCTGGAGCAGCTCACCGACGCGGTCATGGCCGCGCAGCACCTGGGCGACGTCGCGGACCACCTCATCGGCCACTTCGTCGACCAGGCGCGCCGCTCAGGGGCGTCGTGGACCGACATCGGTCACAGCATGGGAGTCACGAAGCAGGCGGCGCAGAAGCGGTTCGTGGCGAAGGACCTCGACGCCGCGGACGGCTTCCAGAGGTTCACCACGAGGGCCCGCAACGTGGTCGTCGCGTCGATGAACGCCGCCGTGGAGAGCCGCAACGCCGAGATCGCGCCGGCGCACCTGGCGATCGGGCTGCTCGCGGAGCCCGAGTCCGTCGCGGTCATGCTGCTGGCCCGGCAGGGCGTGCATGCGCCCATGCTGCGCGAAGCCGCGGTCGCCGCGATGCCGCCGGCGGCCGACGAGGTGCCCGAGCTCGTGCCGTACGACGCCGACAGCCGCAAGGTCCTCGAGCTCACCTTCCGCGAAGCGCTGCGCCTCGGGCACAACTACGTCGGCACCGAGCACATCCTGCTGGCGCTGCTCGAGCACGAGGGCGGGACGGGCCTGCTGTCCGGCCTCGGCCTCGACAAGGCCACCGCTGACCGCGACGCCGCCGAGATCCTGTCGGCGCTCAGCTAGGGGTCGTGCCCGCGGGTCCCGGGTCGACGTGCTGCTGCACGTCGACCACCAGCTGTTCGACCAGGTGCGCGTGGAGGGATTCGAACCCTCACGTCCGAAGACACAATTCCCTAAAAATTGGGCGTCTGCCAATTCCGCCACACGCGCTTGTGAAGCAGATGTTAGGCCCCTTGATGGGTCCTGCGGCACACGTCCTGGACGGCCTAGCCTCGGTTATTCGTGATCTTGTAGGAGAGCGCTTCGCTGTCTTGGTCGTGGACGTGAGAGGCGCTGTGGGAGGACCAGTCCTTCGCAGCGTCAAGCAGCGTCAGGATGAGTTCGCTCTTCGCATCGGTGTAGGCGATGCCGTCGTCAAACCAGGTGGCGGCCGCGTGCCGTTTGACGAGCGAGTACTCCTTGCATGCCTGGTCGTGGGTGCGCAGGTAGTCACGGAACAGCAGGTGCTCACGTTCCCACTCCGAGCCGGCCGCGCAGAGGTGGACATGCACGTCACGAGGCTGTGAGGGAAACGGGCGGAAGTAGCGGTGCACGTCATCGCGGCTGCGCAGCTGGAACCCGATGCCCTCGAGCTGTGGGACGTACCGTGACTCGTCCGCCAACTCGGCGACGCTGACCTGGATGTCGACGATGGGTTTGGCCGGCAGGCCAGGGACGGAGGTACTGCCGACGTGCTCGATGCGAGTGGCGGTGTCGCCCAGGCAGGACTGAAGCGCCGCCTGCCATCTCAGGTACTGACGTGGCCAGTCGGGGTCATGGTCGACGATCTGGATGGTGTCTCTCAGCCGCTCGCTCGCCTCCGTCTGCGCGAAACCGGGCCAGACATCGGGCATGACTGAACGCGCAAGCCGGATGCGTTCCGCGTGTGGAAGTTCGTGTGGTGCCAGGCCGCGAGGCGTGGCGACGAGCTCGTAGAGATCGATCACGGTGGCGTGCGGGCCTTCGACCTCTCGAAGCCGGCGCCAAGCGTCCACCGGAGTGGCTCCGGGCGCCACGTTGGCAGCCTCCAGCCGGTGTCGCAGGCTCGTGCGGCGAGGCATGGTCTGAGGATGCCATCCGCCGGGTGTGAGCCTCCGCATCCGAGAGCAGCTGCTCAACGGCGACGGGACACCTCTGGTGCGGTCGCTCCCGTCGAGGGAGCATGCCGGGGTGAGCACTTCTCGCGCGCTTGCCCGGCGGCTCGCTCTTTGCGCGCTGGCCTCCATCGCAATCGCGGTGCTGGCCGTCCGGCTTGCGATGGGGCCTCACGAAGTCGTCTCCAGCTCGTGTCCGTACCCGGGCACCGCATGTACGACAGTCAGGCTGGGCTTCCCCCTCGCCGACGCGTGGCTCGTCGTCTTCGCAGGTGTCGGCTCCTTGGTGGGCCTGCTGGCGCTGGGCGTCACTCACGATTCCCGAGGCCCAGCAGCGGGTGACAGCGCTTCGTCCTGAGGGCGCTACGACCGGCGGAGACTCACCACCGCCGGCGCCCCAGCCTTTGCTGTGACCTGCACGGCAGTCGCACTGGCGGGCAGCAGCGCCGCGTCCCTCCCGGCGGAGACCCAGGCCCCGGACCCGATCCGGTATTTCAGCGAGGCTCCCATTGCGGCGACCACCCAGCCCTGGGCATCCGGAAGGGCAACTGCCACAGGGAGTACCGCCTGCGGGTCGATCTGCGACCCGGCGACGAGGTCGGTGCCGACCAGCACATAGGCATGACTGGGGTCGTTCTCCAGGCGGATCTCGCTGGCCAGGAACTGACGACCGTCTGGTGTGGCACCACGCACCGACCAGGAGCCGTAGCCCACGATCGACGCCTGGTCGAGGATCTGAGTGTTCAGGGTCTTCGCGAAGGTCTGGAGCGCGTTCCCGGTCCCGGCGGCCGCGCCGGCGAGGACGATCTTGTTGCGCCACGGCAGGGTGAACGCCTGATAGTTCGTGCTGAGCTGCTCCGCGCCGGCGATCATGCGCATGTCGGCGATCCCGCGGACGGGCAGCTGTGCGACATGCACAGCGGACGTTGCGGGCTTGGTCAGGTGTACGACGCCGACGCCGTCCTGGTCGGGGATCGGCGTGAAGTCTCGGTGGACCTTCGTGTCGTAGATCCAGCCGGTGGAGACCCCGAAGTCACCGCCGTTCTCAGCGACCGCCAGCACGGTCCGGGCAGGGTCGACGAACCAGGCGTTCGTTTCCACGCCGTCCGCGGGGTCGGTGGGGTAGGTGTCGCCGACGACGACGGGCTTGCCGTCGGCGCCCGCCCCGATGAAGCCGAGCAGGCTGTAGATGCCCTCGTGCTTGAGCTGGATGTCGCCGTGACGGTGGAGGAAGGCGTCCTGCTCGACAAGAGCGGCCTTGCCGGCAGGGGTGGTCCCGGCCCACACCACGTGAGCCTTCCCGCGCAGATCCTGGAAGATCCCTCGGCTGGCGTTGCCGGACGTCTTGTGGCTGGCGTTCCACGCCGTGACGGCATCCCGGAGGAACGCCGGGTCGGCCTTGAGGTCCCCGTGGACGCGCCCGTCGAACAGCGTCCCGGCGTAGTGCTGGGTGAACTTCGGCCCAGAGACCAACGGGTAACCCAGGACGCCGACTGCGACGAGGCCGGCGGTTCCTGCCGCGGTGACGACCCGCCGTGTCCGGCGGCGTCGCTGTCCGCCCTTTCGGACGTCGTGCAGCAGCGTGGGCGACGGGTGAAGCCCTGCGGTCGCCTCGTTCATCAGGTCCTCGATCTCCATCAGCAAGCCTCCTGGGTGAGCGCCAGTAGGTCCCGCAGGCGCGGCAGCGCCCGGGCGGTCTGGCTCTTGACGGTGCCGACCGAGCACCCCAGCGCAGCGGCCGTCTGCTCGGTCGTGAGGTCCTCGAAGTAGCGCAAAACGATGACGGCGCGCTGGCCTCTCGGAAGGGTCGCGAGTGCCGCGATGACGTCGCGGCGAACGGTCGGATCAGCTGTGGGAGCTGCGCGGTCGTGGCCGTCGAGGGGGACCTCGGGCTTGCGAGAGCGCCGCCGCCACCGATTGGTCGCCCCGTGTGCGAGCGCGCGCCGGGCGTACGCGGTCGGCTCGTCGATGCGTGGCCATGCCACGAACATCTTCTCCAGGACGTCCTGGAGAAGGTCCTCCGCTGCGGCACGCTCCCCGACGAGCAGGTAGGCCGCACGGAGCAGCCGGCTCGACGCGCCGATGACGAACTCGTCAAAGCCGTCATCACGTGCCACGCCACACCCCCTCATGCGCTCCTACCCTGGAGACACCGGCCGAGCCCGAACGGTTGTCAGGCTCATCTGGTGTCTCGGCAGGGCGCTGAGGTCCGTTGAGGTCCCCGCTCCAGGAACCACTTCCGCGGAAGGAAGTTCGGACTCGCTGTCGAAGCAAGGAGGACCCAGCACCTGCTTTGGAGTCTTCGTTGGACCGCCGCGCTGTCGCAGCCGCCTGCCTCGCCACGGTCGTCGGTGTCGCGGTGTCGGTGCAGGCCGGGGCCGCGGCTGCTTCCGCGCCCTCCGTCGTGGTCGCTGTCGTCGGTGAGCCAGGCGGGATCAACGTCCTTCATCAGGACTTCCGCACTGCTGACGGGCGCACCCCGGCCTACCCAGCGGGTATGCCGCGACCAGTCGTGATCCAACTGCCCGTCTCTGGCACGTTCGCGTCCCAGCGCGCGGCTGTGGAGTCCGGAGTGCTGGGTCACCTGCGTCCCGGGATCCTCTACGGCATCGCGGGAACCCGGCTGCTCCTGATCAACACCGGTGCCAACGCCTACGACGCCGTGCAGGCCGATGCTGTCCACGCGACAGGTGTCGCGGACGCTGTCACCGGCACCCGCTACGGCACAGACCCCAAGGCGCTGGTCGTGGTGGCATTCAGCAACCGCAGCCAGACCGATTCCTACCGATGGCTCACCCACGCACCGTGGGTCGACATCGCCTCGACGAGCGACTATCAGATCGCCACCTCCGACTCGCCGACGCAGTGCGCGGGAGCACCTGAGGTACGCACCTTCACCTCCGCTGGACACCAGCTCTTCAGTAGCGCGGGGAACACCACCGATCAGCCCGAGCCGTTGGTGGCCCCGAACGGGCTGCCCCAGACCTACCTCGTGGGCGGCGTCACCGCCGACGGCGATACCTGGTTGCCGGGTCACCCCGCTGAAACCAACCCGTTCTACGAGTTCGGCAACGTGGTCCGCCCGTACGAGACCGGAGAGCTGTACTCCTTCCGGGTCGCCGCGCCGGACAGCTTCGCCGGCACCCAGCACTTCGGCGGCACATCCGGTGCCACACCCCGCACCGCCGGCGAAGCCGCCGTCCTGATCCAGCAGGCTCGTCAGGACGTGGGGCAGGTCGCCCCCGTGACGGGCGTGCTCGCTGCTGGTCCCCGTCACCTCCGTCGTGGCCCCCTCGATGACGGACGCTTCACGGCCGTCGAGCTCACCCGGCTCCTGCACCACGTCGCCGTGCCGCATAGCGGCCTGCCCGATGGACCCCAGTACGCGGTCGAGGGCTACGGCGCGCTGAACGCGTCGGCGGTGCAGACGGCTGCCCACGTCCTCAACGCCTCGCAGGTCGAACCCTCCCGACCCGGGGACGACCAGGCCGATACGGCAGCGCGCCAAGTCCGGCAGATGGTGTTCACCCGCTGCTGAGAAGTACCGAACTCCGACACTGTCGGTCGCGTACGAGTGACCTGCTCGCCAGCCGGAGTAGTCCGAGCCGCCCCGCGTGCCCCGCCTGGTGACGAGAAGTAGGTAACGTGACCGCGCTGTGGCATGTGCGGATTTCCAGGTTTCCCAGGCGATTCAGCGGAGCGGAACGTCCGGGGTCAGGTGGTGAGGGAGTTGTCCTTCATGAGCTTGGCGACGTGACCGGTGGCCTTCACGCCGTACAGGGCCTGGGTGACCTTGCCCTTGGCGTCGATGAAAAAAGTTGATCTGATCACGCCGACGACGGTCTTGCCGTACAGCTGTTTCTCGCCGTAGGCGCCGTAGGCCGTGAGCGTCTCCTTCGAGATGTCCGAGAGCAGCGGGAACGTGAGGCCCTCAGCCTCACGAAAGCGAGCCAGCTTCTCGGGCTTGTCGGGGGAGAGGCCGATGACCTGGTAGCCGGCGTCGGTGAAGACCGACAGGTTGTCGCGGAAGTCGCAGGCCTGCTTCGTGCAGCCGGGAGTCATGGCGGCGGGGTAGACGTACAGCACGACCTTGGAGCCCTTGAAGTCCGCCAGCTTCACGGTCTTGCCGGTGTCGTCGGTGAGAGTGAACGCGGGGGCCGGGTCGCCGGGCGAGAGTCGAGTCACGCGCACGACCCTAGGCCCGCTCGGCACGCGCCGCCGCGGCCGAGGTCTCCCAGCGCTCCTCGACCCGGCCGAAGCGCCAGATGCCGAGCGCGACGACCCAGATGCCGACGAAGATGCCGACGATGAGGAAGCCGGCCCGGTTGAGGTTGAAGCCGTTGGCGTAGTCCCAGAAGCCGCCGGACAACCTGAGCTGCTGGGAGAACACCTGGGCCACCTCGAGACCGCCGATGAAGACGGCGACGACGATCGAGAGGCCGGTGATGACGAGGTTGTAGTAGACCTTGCGCACCGGCCGTGAGAATGCCCAGCCGTACGCGAAGTTCATGAACGAGCCGTCGATGGTGTCGAGCAGGCTCATGCCGCCGGCGAACAGCAGCGGCAGCGACAGCAGCGCCCAGAAAGGCAGCCCGGCGGCGACTGACGTGCCGGCCAGGACAAGCAGGGCGATCTCGGTGGCGGTGTCGAAGCCGAGACCGAACAGGATGCCCAACGGGTACATCTTCCAGCTGGTGTCGATCGACCGGGCGATCGGTCCGAAGAAGCGCATGAGGAAGCCGCGGTTGTTGAGCTGCTGCTCGAGCTCTTCCTCGTCGTAGCGCCCCAGGCGGAGGTCGCGGAACACCTTGAGGATGCCGACCATCACGATGAGGTTCAGCAGCGCGATGAGCAGCAGGAAGGTGCCGCTGACGGACGTGCCGATGAGCCCCGTGTAGTGGTGCAGCGAGCTGTTCTGGTCCCGCACCTCGGCGCCGAGCGCCTTCGCGCCGAGGCCGAGCAGCACGGTCAGTCCCATGACGACCGACGAGTGGCCCAGCGAGAAGAAGAACCCGACGCCGAGCGGCCGCTTGCCCTCAGCCATCAGCTTGCGGGTGGTGTTGTCGATGGCGGAGATGTGGTCGGCGTCGAAGGCATGCCGCATGCCGAGGGTGTAGGCCAGCGCACCGGTCCCGAGACCGAAGGTCGTCGTGCTGTCGATCCGGTAGTGCCCCCGTGACCCCAGCCAGAGCAGCACACCGCCGGCGACGTGCAGGAAGGCGATGACGGCAAACATCGCGCCGAGTCGGCGCCACTCGCCGCGGGAGAGGCGGTCTCGGAGAGGCACCCGGGTCATGGGGCGGTCCTGCAGGAGAGTCACGAACAGACTCAAGCACGCCTGGCGGCTACCTGCAAAAGATTCGCAACTAGAGCCGTCGGGCCAGCGTCAGGGAGAAGTCAGCGGCCGCATCGGTCCAGGTCGTCACGACCGCGAACCCGGCCTCGGCGAGCTCGGTGCGCAGCCCGTCGACCCGGAACTTCGCGCTCGTCTCCGTGAGGAGCTCCTCGCCGGCGGAGATCCGCCACTCGAGACCCAGAAGAGGTACGACGAGAGCGCGCCGGGCCCGCAGCCGCATCTCGATGCGGTCGTCGACGTCGTTGTAGACGGCCACGTGGTCGAAGTCGTCAGGGTCGAGGGCTCCGGGGTCGAGGTCGAGCTCGCGAGCCAGGACGTGCAGCACGTTCTTGTTGAAAGCCGCGGTGACGCCCGCGCTGTCGTCATAGGCCTGGACGAGCCGGATCGGATCCTTGACCAGATCCGCGCCCAGCAGGAACAGGTCGCCCGGCGCCGTCGCACGGAACACCCGGCGCAGGAACTCCGCGCGGGGGCCGGGGGTGAGGTTGCCGATCGTGGAGCCGAGGAAGACCACCATGCGGGCGCCGTCGGCTCCGGGCAACGGGGCGAGCTCGTCCTCGAAGTCTGCGACGATGCCCCGCACCTCGATCGCCGGGAAGTCGCGGGTGATCCGCACCGCCGCCTCGCGGATCGGCTCCTCGCTCACGTCGAGCGGCACGAACAGCGACGGCTGCACCGACTCGAGCAGCAGCCTGGTCTTGCGCGAGTACCCAGCCCCGAGCTCGACGACGGTGCCGACGCGCGGCAGCTCGGCGGCGTGCTCGGTGAGGATCGCTGCCTCGGTGCGGGTCGGGTAGTACTCCGGCAGCTCGGTGATCTCGTCGAACAGCTGGCTGCCCTTCTCGTCGTAGAACCACTTCGGAGGGATCTCGACAGGGGTCTTCGTGAGCCCCTCGCGGACGTCGGCAGCGAGCCGTCCCGGGTCCGGGGCACGCCGGACTTCGACGCTCCAGGTCATCGCGCCAGCCTCAACCCGGAGAAGGCCCAGCGCGACGGCGCCGGGAAGAAGTTGCGGTAGGTGATGCGCTCGTGGCCCGGTGGCGTCGCGCAGGACGCACCGCGGAGCACGTGCTGGTCGTTCATGAACTTGCCGTTGTATTCACCGACGGCGCCGGCGGCGGGCTTGAAGCCGGGATAGGGCAGGTATTGCGAGGACGTCCACTCCCAGACGTCGCCGACCATGTGGTCACCGACGAGCCCCGGGTGCAGCCGCTCGAGGTCGAGCAGCTGCCCGCGCCGCGGCTCGACCTCGCCGGCGGCGACCTCCCACTCGAACTCGGTGGGCAGCCGGGCGCCGGCCCATCGGGCGTAGGCGTCGGCTTCGAAGAACGACACGTGCACGACCGGCTCCCCGACCCGCAGCTCGCGAACCCCTGCGGTCGTGAACGTCATCCAGGTGCCGTCGACGTCCCACCAGTAGTCGGGGGAGCGCCAGCCCTCGCGCTGCACGGTGTGCCAGCCGTCGGACAGCCAGAGATCAGGTCGCTGATAGCCACCATCGGCCATGAAGGCGAGCCAGTCCTGGACCGTGACGGCCCGCGTGCCGATCTCGAAGTCCTGGAGCAGGACCTGGTGCCGCGGCCCCTCGTTGTCGAACGAGAAGCCCGACGCAGCACCGATGTCATGGATCCCGCCGGCCACACCGCGGAACGTCAGCGCCTCCGACGGCGGGTTGTCCTCGGCCGGACGGTCGAGCACCGCTGGGCCGAAGGCGTGCCGCGACAGCAGGTGCTTGACGTCCATCACGAGCAGCTCCTGGTGCTGCTGCTCGTGGTTGATGCCGAGCTCGACCAGCGTGAGCACCGCGTCGGCGGGGTCCATCGCGAGCAGCGCCTCGACCGCGGCATTCACGTGCCGTCGGTAGCGGCCGACCTCCTCGACGCCCGGGCGGGTCACCAGGCCGCGCTCGGCGCGCGGGTGCCGCGGGCCGACCGCCTCGTAGTAGCTGTTGAACAGGAACCGGAACGACGCGTCGTAGGGCTCCTCGTCATGCGGACCGAGCACGAACTCCTCGAAGAACCAGGTCGTGTGGGCCCGGTGCCACTTCGTCGGCGAGGCGTCCGGCATCGACTGCGCGGTCTGGTCCTCGGCGGACAGCGGCGCCGCCAAGGCCTCCGTCAGGGCTCGTGACTCCACGAACCGGTCGGTCAGCGTCTGCGTCCGCACCAGAGACATGTTCCTCAGCCTTCCCCAGGGGTCCGACATTCACGTAGACGCGTGGCGAACGTCACCGGTTCTGCTCACCGACAGCCACCGGCACGTCGAGGACATTCCCCTCAGGCGCCAGCGGGCAGCTCCACACCGGGTCGTAGGCGCAGCTGGGGTGGTAGAGGAAGTTGAGGTCCACCACCACCGAGCCCCCGAGGTCCGCGCCCTTCGCGGTGTCCAGCAGGTACCGGCCAGCCCCGTACGAGCTCGTACCGGCCGTACGGTCCTTCACCGGCACGAACAGGCCGCCGGAGTACTCCGCGAGCCACCACACGTCGAGCGGCCCCCACGGCGTCCGGAGCAGCCCGAGGCGGTCCATCCCGATGCCGCCCTCGAGGGTCCGCCGCGACGGCGGCGCGGGCTCCAGCGGCACCTCCACGCGCCACGCCGGGTCGTACGCGGCGACGGGCAGCCCCGTCGACCGGCGCGGGTCGTCCGGCAGCAGCGGCGACTCCGACGAGGTGCGGAACAGCTCGTCGCGGCCGGTCTTCCAGAGCGCGTGTCCCGCGGCCGGCTCCACGGCCCGCACGGCGGCGTACAGGTCACTGACGGCGCGCCGCCAGGCCAGCAGCTCCAGTGTCATCCGTGCGGCAGCTGGTCGAGCAGGCGCAGCCACACCTCGGTCTGGGTGGGGTAGCTCGACACCGCGTGCCAGAGCCGTTGCAGCGGCACCTCGCCGACGATGGCGACGGTCGCGGCGTGCACCATCTCGGTCACCCCTGGTCCGTAGAAGGTCGCGCCGACGAGCCGGTCGCCGGCGACGACCAGTTGTGCCCAGCCGGGGTTGTCGTCGGCATACAGGGACCCGCCGGCGGTGTCGCCGATCTCGTAGGACACCGTCGTCACGTCGAGGCCCTTGGCGCGGGCGGCCTTCTCCGTGAGGCCCACGGACGCGAGGGGTGGGTCGGAGAAGACGACCTGCGGCACGACGTCGTGGTCGGCTGTGGCGGCGTGCTTGGTCCACGCGCCGGTGACCTGCTCGCCCTTGGCGCGGGCGGCGATGACCGTGCCGGCGACCCGTGCCTGGTACTTGCCCATGTGGGTCAGCAGGGCCCGGTGGTTGACGTCGCCGGCGGCATAGAGCCAGTCGACACCCTCGACCCGCATCGTGTCGTCGACCGACAGCCAGTCGCCCGGGGTCAGGCCGATCGACTCGAGCCCGAGGTCGTCGGTGTTGGCGCGCCGGCCGGCAGCGACGAGCACCTCGTCCGCCTCGATCGTGGTGTCGTCGTCGAGGGTGATCGTCACCGTGCCATCGCGACTCACCTGCCGCGCCGACGCCCCGGTGCGGACGTCCACCCCTGCGTCGCGCAGCGCCTGCAGGACCCGCCTGCCTGCCTCGGGCTCGTTGTTGGCGAGCACGCGCTCGCCGCGTTCCACCAGGGCCACCTGCGAGCCGAGGGCCTGGTAGGCGAATGCCATCTCGACGCCGATGACGCCGCCGCCGAGCACGGCCAGCCGGCCGGGCGCCTGCGTGGCGCTGGTGGCCTGCCGAGCCGTCCACGGGTGCGCCTCGGCGAGGCCCTCGACCGGCGGTAGCGCAGGCGCCGACCCGGTCGCGATGACGACCGCGTGCCGGGCGGTGAGCGTCACACCGTCCACCACCACCTGCTTCTCGCCGGTCAGCCGGCCGTGGCCGCGCACGACGACGATGCCCGCGCCGGTGGCCCAGCTGATCTGGCTGTCGTCCTTCCAGTGGCTGGTGAACGCGTCGCGGCGGGCGAAGACGGCCTCGACGTCGAGCGGCCCGACGGAGACGCCGGGCAGTGCCCGCGCCTCGGACGCGAGCTCGACCGGGCGCAGCAGTGCCTTGCTCGGCATGCACGCCCAGTAGGAGCACTCACCGCCGACGAGCTCCGACTCGAGCATGACGACCGACAGCCCGCCGCGGACGGCGTAGTCGGCCACGTTCTCACCGGTCGACCCGGCCCCGACCACGATCACGTCGAAGGTGGTGTCGCTCAAGTCGCCGACAAGGTGGTCGTGCGGCATGGCAGCTCCTCAGCAGCGGTGGAGTCGCCACCGACACAACCACACCAGCCCCATGGCGCACGACCGGCCCGGGTGGGCAACAATCACGGGAGTACCCCCGCAGCACGAAGGAGCAACCGGTGGCCACCGACGGCACGGACAGCACGGACAGTCCTGAGGGAACGGATGCCGCGCCCCCCACCCGACGCCTCCGGCCCGGTCGACGCGGGCGGACGGCTGCCGAGCAGCGCGCCGCCGCGACGGAGGAGGCCACCCCCGTGCCGGACGCCGCCGAGACACCGGCACCCGAAACCGTGACGCCGCTGGTCAAGCGCGCGCCCATCAAGCGCGCAGCCAAGAAGGCCGTCGCGCCGGCGGACCAGAGCGCTCCCGCCGCCAAGAAGCCGCCGGCGAAGAAGGCGCCTGCCAAGAAGGCTCCGTCGGCCGTTCCCGCGCCGGTCGACAAGCCGGTCGAGAAGCCGGTCGAGAAGCCAGCGCCCGAGCGGTCGTGGTCCACGCCGTCCGGCAGCACGACGTCGTTGCCGCCGGTGCAGCCTGGCGTGCCCATCACCAAGCAGCACGTGGCCGGGGTGGCTGCCCTGCTGGGCCTGGTGGTGCTGCGTCGCAGGCGCCGCAAGAAGCGTCGCTAGCTGCTCTGCGACACGTTGATCCCGAAGATGTCGTGGGCGGCACGCCGGGTGCACGCGTCGGTCAGCGTCTGGTCGCTGCCGGCTGCCTTGATGCAGTCGTCGTAGCGCTGGACGGCAGGCACGTTGGTGAGCACGATCGCCCAGAACGCGATGCCCGGGATGAGCGCCAGCGCGCCGAGGATGACCCCCGTCAGGGCCGCGCCTCCGTTCGTGGCCTGGTTGCGCTTCACCCGCCGGCGTCCGATCACCCCGAAGATCAGGGCCAGGACGGCAGGGATGAGGAAGAGGTACGAGCACGGGATGATGGCGATGATGCCGAGCACCAGCGCGGCGGTGCCGAGCCCGTTGCTCCGGCCGCCCGTGACGGGTGCTCCGTATGGGGCGGGGGCGCCGTACGGAGGCGGCGGTGTGCCATAGGGGAGGGCCGGCGGCTGCGGTCCGGGAGCGGGCGCGAACGGGTCCTGCGGGTCGGTCATGCGGGGCATTCTGGCGCATGCCGGAGCTTGTGGTGGGATGGGTCGTGTGATCCCAGCCCGTCGCCGCTGGCTGGCCGGTGCGCTGCTCATCGGCGTCGGTTGGCTCGCCTCGCCCGGTGCCATCCCCGTCTACGACGGCATCGGCGCGCCGCCCGACGAGCCCTACCGCTATGTCGCCCCGCCGCCCGGTGCCCCGAAGACGGCGCCGGCGACCTCGCTGTCGACGAAGGCCGCGGTGGTCGCCGGGGCCAACGCGCAGGGCCTGTCGGTGCAGACCAGCGAGACCGGTCCGCAGATGTCGGTGTTCGTGCCGCAGGGATCGATGGCGGCCTCGACGGGACCGATCACGATCAGCATCACGCCGGCGGCGCCCACCGATGCGCCGAAGGGTGCTCGGGTGGACGGCAACGTCTACGTCGTGGCGCTGACGGCCCCGGGCGGTCCGGTCACCCTGGTGCCGGCCAAGGCCTTCAACTCGACGATGTACCTGCGGGCGACCGACCAGCGGAGCCCGCAGCCGACGATGTTCTTCCGGAGGGACCCCGCCTCCTCCTGGGAGGCGGTCAGCACCTCGGCCGCCGGCCTCGACGTGCGCGTCGGTCCGTTCCGGGGCGCCGGGCAGTACGTCCTCGCGTGGACCGCTGCGGCGGCGGCAAAAAAGAGCGGTGGGGCTCCCGTCCTGCCGCTCGTCCTCGTCGGGACCCTCGTGGTGCTGCTCGCCATCGTGCTGGTCGTGCGCCTGCGTGCTGCGCGCGAGTGACGGAGGCGTGACGCGGGTCGGGCTGCTGCTCGTCGCGTTCGCCGTGGCGGTCGGCCTCCGGCTGTCCCTCGGTGAGCCGGACGTCGCCACCGACATCCCGGCGGCCCTGGCGTTCGCTGTCGCACTGCTGGTGGTCGCGGCGGCGGCCGGCACCCGGGTGCCCCTGAGCCGCCGGGCGGTGCTCATCGGGCTGGCCGGGCTCGCTCTCGTGTGCGCCCCCGTCGCCCTCGAGCACCTGTTCACGACGCGACCGGTCCACGGGTCCCAGGGCTTCGCCGGCTGGGCGGCGGCCGTCGTGTTCGTCGCGACGGCGGAGGAGGTGTTCCTGCGCGGCGCGCTGTACGACGCCGCCGAGCGGGTCTGGGGGCCCTCGGCCGCGATCGTGCTCGGTGCCGTGTGCTTCGCCCTGCTCCATGTGCCGCTCTATGGCTGGCACGTGCTGCCGCTCGACCTAGCGGTCGGCCTCGTCCTCGGTGGCCTTCGGCAAGGGGCGGGTACGGCAGCGGCACCGGCGATCACCCACGTCGGCGCCGACCTGGTGGGCTGGTTCCTGCGCTGACCGTGGGCTCAATCGTCTTCGTCGGCCTGCGGGCGACGCAGCACGAGGACCGTGACGACGACGAGCAGCAGGACCCCGCCCCCCAGGAAGATCACGCGGGTCGCGCTCAGACCGCCCGAGGACAGCGCCTTCGAGCCGGGCAGTCGCGCCACGGCGTAGTCGCCGGCTCCGCGGAACGGCGTCGCCAGGTTGTCCCGCCCGGACACTTGGCTCGCGATCTCCTGCCAGGTGGTGCCGGCCCCTGTCCGGTAGACGACGACCGGGTCCGGCTTCGTCATCACAGCGGCCCGGAGGAACAGGAAGCCTGACTGGTCGGGGGCCAGAGTGGCCTCGGTGCTGACCGTCACCCGGTAGGCATTGCCGTCGAACGTGCCCCGCGGCGGCGTGCCGTCCGCCACGAGCGGGGTGGCGCTCAGGTTCACTGTGCTCGCGGTGCTGCGATAGGCGCCCGCGGCGAGGTCGATGAGCAGCTGCGGCCCGGTCTCGCCGGTGCTGACCCGCAGGCTGCCGGCGAGCCCTCCGCTGACCGTGGCCGTCGCACTTCCGCCGGCGGCCGCCGGTGACTTCCCGGCGTACCGGTAGGGCTCGTCCGTACCCACCCCGTCGTACACCGGGACCGCGTGGGGTGACGCGAGCCAGCCGACCGTGACGAGCAGCGCGCCGGCGAGCCACCGCCTCACGCGGCCGCTCCGGTGACGGGCTGGGCGATGAGGACGAGGCTGAACGCGGTGTAGGCCACCATCGCGACCAGCCATGGGTACTCGCTGCGCCGGGCGGACCGCTCGTCGACCGCCGTGCGCGCCAGGTGCCGGTGGGCGAGCAGGACGGCGACGACGTGCACGGCCACGATGACGACCAGCGAGAAGTACCAGTTGGCCGAGGCCGGCAGCAGGTTGACGTTGACCGCGTAGGCCGGGTCGCCGTGGAGCGGGTGCCTCAGGGCCGGATAGAGCTCCTGCAGGTTGACCGTGAGCGACGAGAGGTTGTGCGCGATGAGGTAGCCGAAGGCGATGGGGACGAGGCTCGGCAGCAGGCCGGTCAGCGCCTCGAGCGGTCCGCCCGGGTGACGGCCGAGCTTTGCCGACCAGGTGGCGAAGCCGGTGAATACCGCCAGCACGACGACGACGAGCCCGGCCAGGATGGCGATCTCCTGCAGCTGCGTCGACAGGGTGAACTGCGCCGGCCTGATGTGCCGGACCCAGGTGGGGGTCGCCAGCAGCCCGTCGAAGTTGATGCTGATCAGCAGCAGCAGGACGAGCAGCGCCCGGCTCGGCGTGGCTTCGAACGGCACGTCGAGGCCACCGGCGAACCCGCGCCGGCCTGGTGCCCCGAACCTGAACCAGCCCTGTCGGCCCCAGGCGTTCCAGAGCACCGAGAAGACCTCGCCGCGCTCCAGCCAGGACCGGCCGTAGATGAGCCCGAGGAAGAAGCTCAGCACGAGGTAGAGCAGCAGCATGCTGCCGACGAACGCGGGCTGGATCGAGCCCGTCGTGCTGTTGAAAACGAGCTCGCCCAGGACGAGCAGCACGAACAACCCGAGGGCCGGCCACCAGGCCAGCCCGCGCGGGTAGTCCAGTGCCGACGACCTGGCCAGCACGAGCTTGCGCAGCCGCGGCTGGTCGCCGAGCCGTGCGGTGTTGGCGAACGGGTTGATCGCGCGCGTGAAGTCGCCGATCGCGCCGCACGCGAGCGGCACGGCGATCCAGACCAGGACCCAGAAGAAGAGTGCGGCCAGGCTCTGTGACGGCTCCTGGGTGCCGGTGAGCCCGAGGACGGCGATGCCTGCCGTCGCCAGGATCGAGAGGGTCCCGGCGACCGGGTGGAACGACCGCAGCGGCACGGTGTCAGGAGCCTCGACCGCCGGTGTCGGCTCGCCGCCGAGCCGCAGCACGAGCAGGAACGACAGCAGCACGACGAGCGCCCCGCCGACGGCGAACAGGTAGAGCGGGAGGGGGAGCTCGTAGTGCTCGCCCAGGTTGTGGGCGAGAACGATCGCCGAGCGGTCCATGGGCTCAGCCTAGGAGCCCATGGACCTGACAGCTCAGCGGTCGCGCTCGACCCAGGCGATGTGCGCCAGCCAGACGCACGTGCCCAGCGTGGAAAGGGTCAGGCCGTAGACCACCAGGTTGAGGGCGATCTCAGCGCCACCGCCCTCTTCGAGCGCCAACCAGGGCAGGGGTGACCAGCGAAATGTCATGTGTCTCCTTGCGGACTCTTGCAGGACTGAGGACCGTGCCGGGGACCCGGCACGGGAGCGGGAGCTCAGTCCGTGGGAGGCCCTCTCGCCTGGACCGCGCCCCGGACGCGGTACGCCGGGAGCGGCGCGGGCCGGCTGTCCGTGCCGAGGTCCTCGACGGCGACGGGTGGCAGCACCGACGTCGTGGTGGCGTCGAGGAGCGGCGCCGCCTCGTGGTGAGGGCGCAACGCCGGCCGGGCGGCAGGGATGGAGTCGGGGACGACGGCGCCGACCCGCGCCGTCGTCGTACGGCCGTGGTGGCCCGCGGTCGGCGAGAGCAGTGCCAGCATGAGCGCGACGACGGCAACTGCCGCCCGACGTCGCGTGTACATGGGTTGAGACTAGGTATGTTTCAGAAGTGCGCCGCCCAGCCCCCCTCCTGGTCGCCCTCGGGGCCCTCGCTGCGCTGACGGTGGTGCCGGGCGCAGCGTCATCGAGCACCACCTGCCCGTGGGTCGGCAGCTCGGCGGCACCGGCCACCAAGGCGTCGCAGGTCGTCGCGCGTCTGACCCTCGCCGAAAAGGTGCAGCTCGTCAGCGGCGCCGCGACCAGCGGGCCGTCGGCGGGTGTCATCAAGGGCGTGTCCCGGCTGTGCATCCCGAACCTGGTCCTCGACGACGGGAGCGCCGGCCTCGGCAACCGGCAGACGGGGACGACGGCGTTCCCGGACGAGATCGGTCAGGCGGCCACGTGGGACACCTCACTGCAGGGCTCGCAGGGGCGTGCGCTTGGTCTCGAGGCGGTCGCCAAGGGCGTCAATGTGGTCTTCGGCCCCGGGGTCAACCTGGCCCGGAACCCCTTGAACGGCAGGGGTTTCGAGTATGCCGGTGAAGATCCCCTGCTGGCCGGGAAGACGGCGGCGGCCCTCGTCTCCGGCATCCAGTCGCAGCACGTCATCGCGACGGTGAAGCACCTGGCCCTCAACGACCAGGAGACCAACCGCACCACGGTCTCCTCCGACGTCAGCGAGCGCGTCGCGGCTGAGCTCTACCTCGCGCCGTTCGAGGCAGCCGTGAAGGCGGGCGTCGGCGCGGCGATGTGTGCGTACAACCGGGTGAGCAGCACCTACGCCTGCCAGGACAAGAGCCTGCTGGACGGGGTGCTGAAGGGGCGGCTCGGCTTCAGCGGGTTTGTGGTCAGCGACTTCCAGGCGACCCACTCGACCGCCTCGGCGAACACCGGCCTCGACATGGAGCTGCCGACGGCGCGCTACTACGGGGCGGCGCTGACGAAGGCCGTCCAGTCGGGAGCTGTGCCCCTGTCGCGGCTGAACGACATGGTGAAGCGGGTGCTCACCTCGATGTTCCGAGTCGGTCTCGTGGACCACCCGCCGCGCGCCGCCGTCGCGACCGCCACCACACCGACCAGCATCTCGGTCGCGACGCGCGTCGCCCAGCAGGGCGCTGTGCTGCTGCGCAACACAGGGGTCCTCCCCGTCGCGAGCACCGTGAAGAAGATCGCCGTCATCGGCGACGCTGCGAGCCAGGACGGCGCCGCCCGGGCCTCGCAGGGCTACGGGAGCGCGCACGTGCCGCAGTTCGGCTTCAACGGCCACGTGACCGCACCGCTGGCGGCGATCACGTCGCGGGCCGCGCGCTCCGGCGCCACCGTCTCCTACGACGACGGGTCCAGCACGGCCAAGGCCGTCCTCGCTGCGGCGACGTCGGACGTCGCCATCGTGTTCGTGAACGACGTCAACAACGAGGGGCTCGACCGGCCGGACCTCAAGCCCCACACCGGCAGCTGCTCGACCTCCGGCGGCAGCGACTGCACCTACTCCTCGGTCGACCAGGACCAGCTCGTCAAGGCCGTCGCGGCGGCGAACCCGCACACGATCGTCGTCCTGCAGAGCGGCGGCCCGGTCGAGATGCCGTGGGTGCGCCAGGTGGCCGGGATCGTGGAGGCCTGGCTGCCAGGGCAGGTGGATGGTGCCGCGCTCGCCCCGCTGCTGTGGGGTGACGTGAACTTCT
Source organism: Frankiales bacterium (assembly GCA_025465465.1). Lineage (GTDB taxonomy): Bacteria > Actinomycetota > Actinomycetes > Mycobacteriales > SCTD01 > RYN-111. The sequence continues at coordinate 26,109 of JAODND010000063.1, forward strand.
CGGGCAAGCTGCCCGTGACGTTCCCCGTCGCGCAGAAGGACGGGCCGCTCAAGACGGCCGCGCAGTACCCGGGCGTGAAGGACAGCAAGGGCGTGCCGCACGCCGTCTACAGCGAGGGCCTGCTGATGGGCTACCGCTGGTACGACGCGAAGAAGGTCGCGCCGCTCTACCCCTTCGGCTTCGGGTTGTCCTACACGAGCTTCCGATACTCGCGGCTGCGGATGGTGCCGACGTCCTCCGGCGTGACCATGCAGGTGACGCTGACCAACACGGGCAGCCGGGCCGGCGCCGAGGTGGCCCAGGTCTACGTCAGCGCGCCCGCCTCGGCAGGTGAACCGCCGAAGGCGCTGGCCGGCTACGTGAAGCTGACGTTGAAGGCGGGGGAGACCCGCACCGTCTCGGTGCCCGTCGGAACCCGGTCGTTCTCGGTGTGGAGCACTGCCCGGCACGCCTGGGCACCGGTCGCTGGATGCTGGGTGGTGCGCGCGGGAGGCGGCTCGACGTCGCTCCCGCTGATCGGAAAACTGTCGCGCGGGGGCAAATCCTGCTAGAACACGTTCTATGTCTTCGCACGTGTCCGAGGTGGATCTGCTCGTCGTCGGCAGCGGTGGTGGCGGCCTGGCGGCCGCACTGACCGCTGCGAACCTGGGCCTGTCGGCCGTCGTCATCGAGAAGACCGACCTGTTCGGCGGCTCGACGGCGCTGTCCGGGGGAGCTCTCTGGATCCCCAACAACCCGACGCTGGTGAAGGCCGGGCAGGCCAACCCGCCGGACGAGGTCCTGCGCTACCTCGAGGTGCTCACCGAGGGGAAGGTGCCGGCCGCCCGCCTGCAGGCCTACGTCGAGCACGGGCCGAAGCTCATGCAGATGCTCGGCCGGAGCAAGCGGATGAAGTTCACCTGGTGCCGCGGATACTCCGACTACCACCCGGAGTACCCGGGCGGGAAGGCGCTCGGGCGCTCCATCGAGGCCAAGCCGATCAACACGAAGGTCCTCGGCGAGGAGGAGTCGCACCAGCAGAAGAACGCGATGGAGGGCCCACTGGGGCTCTGGATCACTATCAGCGACTTCGTGCACCTCAACATGATCAAGCGCACCCGCATGGGCAAGCTGCTCGGGCTGAAGGCGGCGTGGCGGGTCGCGTCCAACCAGGTCCTCAAGCGCCACATGGCGACGGGCGGCCGGGCGCTGATCGCCCGGATGCGCCTGGCCATGCGTGACGCCGGTGTGCCGCTGCGCCTCAACACCGCCTTCCGCGAGCTCGTCGTCGAGGACGGCCGGGTCGTCGGTGCCGTGGTGGGTGACGGCGAGGTCATCCGCGCCCGCAAGGGCGTGCTGCTCGCCACCGGCGGCTTCGAGCACGACCTCGCGATGCGCAAGGAGCACCTGCCCGAGGGCGGTCAGGACGACGTCTCCGCGGGCGCCCCCGGCAACACCGGCGATGGCATCCGGGCCGGCATCGCGCTCGGTGCCGACGTTGACCTCCTCGACGACGCGTGGTGGATGCCCTCGCTCATCGAGCCGCGCAGCGGCGACGTCATCGTCCTCGTCGCCGAGCGGGCCATCCCTGGCGCCGTCATCGTCAACGCCCGCGGCGAGCGCTTCACCAACGAGGCGTCGCCCTATGTGAACTTCGTCCACGACCAGCTCGAGGGCGGCCACGTCCCGTGCTGGTTCGTGATGGACCAGAAGGCCCGCGACCGCTACCCGTTCGCCAGGGCACTGCCCGGCAAGCGGCTGTCCCGCGCCTACTACGAGGCCGGCGTGGCACACCAGGCGGACACCCTCGGCGAGCTCGCCACCAAGCTGGAGCTGCCCGGACTGGTCGAGACGGTCGAGCGCTGGAACAGCATGGCGCGCCGGGGCGTGGACGAGGACTTCCACCGCGGCGAGAGCGCGTATGACCGCTACTACGGCGACCCCACGCTGCAGAACCCCGTGATGGACACTCTCGAGCAGGGGCCCTTCTATGCGGTCCGCCTCGAGGTCGGGGACCTCGGCACCAAAGGTGGCCTGGTCACCGACGAGCACGCCCGTGTGCTGCGCGCCGACGGCACCGCCATCGACGGGCTCTACGCCACCGGCAACACCGCTGCCTCCGTCATGGGCAACGAGTATGCCGGCGCAGGCGCCACCATCGGTCCCGCGATGGTCTTCGGCTACCTCGCCGCCCACCACGCCGCCACCCGCTGAGGGGGGGTCCCTCCACTTCTTCACTGGATCGGCGGTCAAGCGGGCTCGCGGCACGCTCAGATCGCACCTGGCGGAGGCATCGGGCGTGAAGTAGTGGAGGGACCCCTACTGGATGAGGGCCTCGAAGGCGTCGGCGCCCTGGGTGTCGGCGCGCACCACCTTGGCGGGGTAGCTCCCGAGCAGCTTCACCGACAGGGCGGTACGACCGAGCTCCTCGAGCACCTGCTGGGTGTTGGCGTCCGCGACGTTGCCCTCGAAGTCGAGGAAGAACAGGTACTCGAACGGCCGGCCCGGGCGAGGGCGGGACTCGAGCTTCGTCATCGAGTGGCCGCTCTCGGCAAGCAGCGTGAGGCAGCGCAGCAGCGCACCCTCCTCATGGCTGGTGACGAGCACGAGTGACGTCTTCGACGGCACCCGCGCGGCGACGGCGATCGGCTCCCGCGCCAGCACGAGGAAGCGCGTGAAGTTCTCCGCCTGGTCGGTGATGCCGCGGCGCAGCACCACGAGGCCGTTGGCCTCGGCCGCTTCCGGGCTGCCGATCGCGGCCCAGGTCGGGTCGTTCTGCGCGGCGACGGCGCGCATCGCCTCGGCGGTGTCGAAGACGATGACGGGGGCAGCGTCCGGGAGGCTGCGCAGGAAGGCGGCGCACTGCTCGAGCCCCTGCGGGTGCGACAGCACCCGGGTCAAGGAGGTGACCGCCACATCGGAGACGGCGGCAAGGGCGTGGTCGACGCGCCAGGTCTCCTCACCGACGACGTGCACGTCGCTGTCCTGCAGCAGGTCATAGACCTGGTTGATGCTGCCGGCCGTGGTGTTCTCGACCGGCAGCACGGCCAGGTCGCACTCGCCGGTGGTGAGCGCCTCGACCACCTCCGCGAAGCTCGGGTAGCCGCGGAAGCCCGCCTCCCAGCCGCGGCCGGCGAGGTGCTTGCGGGCCGCGAGGTGGCTGTAGGCGTGCGGGACGCCCTGGAAGCCGACGACGGCCGGATGCTCGGGGCTGCCGATGAGCTCGGCGACCTGCCGGTCCACCGAGTAGCCGATGATGTCGCGGAAGATCCGTCGCACCAGCTCCCCGGAGACGCCGCGCTCCTCCGCGGCGGCCTCGACCGCGTCGAGGACCGCCCGCTCGCGACCTGCGTCGCGCACAGGGGTGTCGGTGCCGGCCTTGGCGGCACCGACACCGGCGACCAGCTCGAGCCGCCGGGCGATGAGGTCGACGAGGCCGCGGTCGACGTCGTCCAGCTGCCGGCGCAGCTCAGCGAGGTCCATGCCGACATCCTGCCGGACCGGCTCAGGCGATGCTGTCCCAGCCCCTCATGAGCGGCGAGTCGGCGAGCTCGCGCCAGAAGGGATCCTCGAGGCCCATCGGGTTGGTCCCGATCGGCGGCTGGCAGGCATGCGGACCGGGGTCGGGCACGACAGGCAAGGAGGGGGCGGGCCGGGCCGTGCGGAAGTCGAGGGATTCGGCGAGGTTGCGCGCGCCCCTGTCACGCTTGGTCAGCGGCGTCAGCCCGAAGCGCCACTCGACCATCTTGAGGATCGAGGTGTGGTCGTAGACGTTGTGGTTGACGTGGCCTGGCCGCGACCAGGGCGAGACGAGGAAGGTCGGTACGCGGAAGCCGGCCTGCGCGTGGTCGTCCTTCCCGTGCGATCCGGTGTCGTGGTCGTCGGGCAGCCGCGGGGGCTTCACGTGGTCGAAGAAGCCACCCCACTCGTCGTAGGTGATCACGAGCGCCGTCTTGTCCCAGGCCGGGCCGGTCATGATGGCCTTCGCGACGAGCGAGAGGAACGCCTGCCCGCGATGGATGTCGGCGTGCGGGTGGTCGTCGTTGCTGCCGCCCTGGTCCTCTCCGAGGAAGTACGGGTCGACGTAGCTGTAGGCCGGCAGGGTGCCGCTCGCGGCCTGCGCGTAGAACGCTTCCACGGGCTTGGCGATCGGCAGGTACTTCTGCCCCCAGAGCGCGAGGAACGGGACGTCGGAAAAGAAGTAGCTCGCGGAGACGCCGGCCGCGCCCAGCCGGTCCCAGATGGTCGGCAGCGTGCTGGTCGTCGAGGTGTTGCTGAGCCGGTCGGTCGCGGCGGCGTGCGTGTAGAAGCGGTTGGGGTAGGTCGGACCGAGGATGCTGCAGAAGTAGCGGTCGAAGGTCGTCGCGTGCTTCAGCAACGGGCCGTAGAACGGCAGGTCTGCCTCGGTGTAGTAGCCGAGTGCGAAGTCGTCGTTGTCGCCCTTGCGGAACCCGTCGAGCCGGCCGTTGTTGAACTGCACCCGGCCGCCCTCGTAGGAGTGGTCCGGGTCGTTGTAGCCGCAGCCGTTGCGGGTGTCGGCCAGGTGGTGGGTCGCATGCGTCTTGCCCGCGGAGTCCTTGTAGTGCAGGCCCTGCTGCCGGCCGTCGGCGCCAGGGACCCAGCCGAGGTAGTGGTCGAAGGACCGGTTCTCCATGCACACCACGACGATGTGCTCGATGCCGCTGGCCGAGGCGCGCGGGAGAGCACCGTAGGACTGAGGGGACGAGGCGAGCGCGCTGAGCGCCTCCGGTCCGAGAGCTGCCGCGGCGCCGAGCCCCGCAGCTGAGGACAGGAAGCGGCGGCGGCTGAGGTTCATGCCTCCTCGTTCGTCACGCGACGCGGTTGTCCTGCCGACGGGAGGTGAACGGCACGCGAACCCTCGGTGCCACGAGGAGCAGCAGCCCGAGCCCGACCAGCCCCAGTCGCCAGGACCCACCCGTGGCGGCCAGCCCGGCACCGGGCAGCGAGGTCTGTCCAGGCCGCACAGGCGACGCGTTGACGACCCGGGGGCAGCTCACTGCCTGAGCTGCCGCGACGGGCTCACCGGTGAGCGTCGAGCGGGTGCCCGACGCGAGCAGCGAGGTCACGGGAGCCTGGAGGTCGTCGGCCTCGCCGCGCACTCCGGCGACCTTGGCGGACAGTTCCGCCGGCAGCGGGTCGTCGCGGACCGACTGCCAGAGCACCGCCTCGATCCCCGCCTCATCGCGGTCCAGGTGCGTGAGGTCGAGGCCCTTCGAGTAGGCGACGAGCGACGCCTGCTTGGAGCTCTTGGGCAGCGAGGCCACGGTCTCGTCGATGAACGAGGGGTTCTTCGCGACCGTGAACGGCCTCAGGTCGGCCGCGGTCAGCTGCGTCGCAGAGTCCTTGCTCTGGAACAGGTCATACATCGGGGTGGCGCCGGCGTCGTAGGCGGAGATCGGTGGAACGCCGAGCATCAGCTCCATGGTCCGCAGGACGCTCGCCTGGTCGTAGTGCAGGTGCCCGACATAGCCGGGCAGGCAGCCGTCGCCGCTGCGCTGCTTCGCGTAGGGGCTGGCCACCAGCAGCACGTTGCGGTGACCGTCGACGGAGTCGATGCCGTCCTGACTGTCGTCCTCCGTCACGAACACCGCGGTGCTCGACCAGTACTTCGATCGTGACAGCGCGGCGATCAGCTGCCCGACCGCGGCGTCGTTCTGCGCAACCTGCGACCGCGGGGTGTTCGTGCCGCCGAGTCCGGTCGTGTGGTCCTCGCTCATGATCAGGTACTGGAAGTTCTTGAGGCTGTTGCCGTTGCCGGCGTCGCTGCCGTCGGCTCGCAGCCCGCTGGCCTTGAGGAACTCCGCCGTGCGGGTCCGGTCGTCCGGGGTCAGCTGCTGCTGCCCGGGATAGTTGGGGTCGCTGAAGCTGTTGCTGTTGGCCGTGGTCTGCCCGCCACCGTGGCAGAGGTTGGCGGCCGGCGACCCGACCGAGCTGCTCGGCTCCACCAGCCCGACGAGCTCGCCGAAGTTCTGGAACGTGAACGTCGGGTGCGTCAGCTGGAAGGCGGTGAGGCGCTGGAAGATCGAGCACCCCGGCGCCGAGCTGACCGGCACGATCGCCTCGTCGGCGGGTCGCCCGCGCGGGCTGTAGTTCTGGCGCCAGCTCTTCTCGATGTAGTCGTTCGCCATCGCCGAGGAGGTCCACCAATGTCCTTGGACGCTGGCCTCCCCGTCGCTGAAGAAGCTGTCGCTGATCGCATACCGGTTCGCGACGGCATGGGCGTTGGGGGTGGCCGCAGCCAGCAGCTGCAGCCTCGGGTCGCCGGTGACGTCCTTGCGGCGGAGCGGGAGATCGCCGAAGACCTGGTCGAAGGTGCGGTTCTCCCGGACGATGTAGACCACGTGGCTGATCGGCCCCGTACCACCGAGCTGCGCGGGGATCGGCGAACGCGCCGGCCGGCGGTCGAGCCCAGCGGCGTGCCGGATGTCGGCCTGTGCCTTCGCGGTGTACGCCGAGAGCCGCGCGCCGCTCGGCACGGTGACCCTGGTGAGCAAGCCGGGCATGTTTTCGGCGTCGTAATAGACGCCCGTCGGCACTGCCGCCCCCTGCGGGAGGGACCCGCCTGGCTGCGGGACGTATCCGCCGATGCCTGGGACGTAGCGGCTGCCGACGCCCTTGGCGGCCAGCGTGTACAGCTGTCCGTCCTTGGGACCCAGCGCGACAGCGGTCGGGTACCAGCCGGACGGCACATAGCCCCTGACGGCCTTGCTCGCCAGATCGACGACGGCGACCGCAGAGTCGCCCGCGAGTGCGACGTATGCCGTCTTGCCGTCCTTGCTGACCGCGACCGCGTCCGGTGACGAGCCGAGGGTGCCCGCGGTCCGCGGGATGACCGAGAGCGGGATCGTCGTCGCGGTCGACGGGATCCCGGCGACCAGGGGTACGACGGCGAGGTTGTCGGAGTCGGTGCCGGTGACGAGCAGTGTCGACCCGTCCGGCGAGAGCGCCAGCCCGGTGGGGTGGTTGATCCCGAGGACGGGAGAGGGGGCCGCCACCGCCGGTAACACGGGCTGCGGCGTCGCCAGGTCGAGCGGACCGGCCGCCTTGAGCGCCGCGATGTGCACGACGTAGACGGCACCGGTGCCCTCGGCCGTCACGTAGGCGAGGGCGCCGTCTGGCGAGATCACGACGTCGTAGAGGTAGGCGACCGGGAGGGCTCCCGGGACGCCGCCCGGGACCAGCGCCTGAGCGGTGAGGGTCGGCACCTTGCCGCCGGTCACGTCCAGGGCCTCGATGGTGGAGTCGAACTCATCGACGACGATCAGCGTCGTGCCGTCGGGCGTGACCTTCAGCCCTCGTGGGTAGCCGGCCGCGCCACCGGCGATCGGATAGGCGGGGACGCGCGTCGACGGCGACGGAATCGCGGTCGTGTGGGCGAGCTTCAGGGTCGCGCCGGTCACCGCGAAGTCGTAGACGGCGTCCGCGCCGCCACCGCTCGCATAGACGTGCTTGCCGTCGGGGCTGAAGGTCACGCCCATGCCGAAGCAGTTGTATCCCTGGCCGCAGGTGTGGTGGCCGCCGGCCGAGTTGCTCGTCGGCACCGCGACGACCTGCACGGTCCTGCCGGTGCGAAGGTCGACGACATCGAGGCCCTCGTCGGGTGCTGTCACCCGAGGGTCGCCCTTGAGCCGGTCCGGCACTCCAGGGCACTGGACCGGGTGCGGCCCGGCATGCTGGTCGCAGAAGGTCCCGTTGGTGTGCGGCGTGCCGTAGCCCCGGCCGTTGAGGCTGGCGACGGCGAGCCGGCCGTCGGGCGACAGGGCGAGACCGAGCGGGAAGTCACCGAGGTCGTAGGCGTGGTCGGCGGCAGTGCGGGCGCTGTCCCACTGGCTGCCCGCGGGGGTCACGAGCCGCCCGCTGGGAAGCAGCACGCCGGCCGTCGGTGTGCGGGTCGCAGAGCCCGCGCGGGCGGGCCCGACGAGGCCGGCGACGAGCAAGAGGGCGCCGAGGACGGCGAGGACACGGCGGAGGGAGGCTCTCACGAGGCGACACCGTAGAGCCCTTGCGTGGACGGCGGGTGAACCGCCTAGCCTGCCCTCGTGGCAGCGGTCGAGGCGCATCGTCTGCGCAAGGCGTTCGACGGGTTGACGGCTCTCGACGGCCTCGACCTTGTGGTCGCACCGGGCACGGTGCACGGGCTGCTCGGGCCGAACGGCGCCGGGAAGACGACCCTGCTCCGGGTGCTGCTCGGGCTGGTGCGGCTGGACGCCGGGGAGTGCCGGGTGGACGGCACCGTCGGTGGCTTCGTCGAGACGCCAGGTGCCTGGCCGTACCTTTCCGGCCGGCAGAACCTCGAGGTGCTCGCCGGCATGGACGACGCCCCGGGCGACATCGCCGAGGTGCTCGAGCGGGTGGACCTGACCGATCGCGCCGACACCAAGGTCGGGGGCTGGTCGCTCGGCATGCGGCAACGGCTCGGGATCGCCGCCGGCCTGCTGCGACGTCCGCAGCTGCTCGTCCTCGACGAACCGGCCAACGGGCTGGACCCGCTCGGGGCGCGGCAGCTGCGTGACGTCATCCGGGGCCTCGCAGCCGACGGGCTCACGGTGCTGCTCTGCAGCCACGACCTCACCGAGGTCGACGTGCTGTGCAAGGACGTCACGGTCATGGCACGGGGCCGCGACGTGTGGCGCGGGCCGGTGGCCGGCCTGCGCGCGCGCCCAGGACGCTGCCTGCTGACGACGAGCGACGACCCCCGGGCCCGCGCCCTCGCACCCGTGCCCCTCGACGAGTCGGAGACTGGGCTGTCGTTCGTCGCGACCACGGACATCGTCGACGCCTACGTCCTCGCCCTGGCCGGCGCCGGCATCGCCGTCCGGTCCCTGGAGCGGGAGTCGCTGCCGCTCGAGCAGGCGCTGCGGGAGCTCGTCGCATGAAGGTGCTGCGATGGGAGCTGGTCCGACTGCGCGCCCAGCAGCGGATCCGTGCCGCCTTCGCGCTGTGCCTGCTCGGTCCGCCGTTGCTTGCCCTGGTCCTCGGGGCCCAGACCGGGCTGCCCAAGGACACGCTGTTCGGCCGGTACGTCAAGGAGTCCGGCTTCGCACTTCCCCTGCTGGTACTGGGTTTTGCCGGCACCTGGGTCCTCCCGCTGCTGACGAGTGTCGTCGCAGGTGACGTCTTCGCGACCGAGGACGGCCACGGCACCTGGCAGTCCCTGCTGACCCGCTCACGCACCCGCGCGGAGGTGTTCGCCGGCAAGGTCATGGCCGCAGCCCTGACGTCCGTCGCGCTGCTGTCGGTCACCACCCTCAGCAGCCTGGTCGCGGGACTCGCCCTCGCCGGTGACCGTCCGCTTCCCGGGCTGTCCGGCACGCCGCTGGGCCCGGGACGGGCGACCGCGCTCGTCGTGGCCAGCTGGGCCAGCGAGCTGCCGCCGTTGCTGGGGTTTGCGGCCGTGGCCGTGCTGCTGTCGATCTGGACCAGGAGCAGCCTCGCCGGCGTCGGTGGACCGCTGCTCCTCGGTCTGGTGATGCAGCTGCTCGCCCTGCTCGGGACCCTCGGCTCGGCCGCGAACGTGCTGCTCACCACGCCGTTCGCGGCCTGGCACGGACTCGTGCGCGCCGACCCCTACTTCGGCCCGCTCTGGCAGGGCGCCCTCGTCAGCCTCGCCTGGGCAGTGGCCTGCCTCGTGCCCGCCCGGCGGCTGCTTCTGACCCGGGACATCACGTGAAGCGGATGCTGCTCGCCGTACCGCTCCTGTTGGTGAGCGGCTGCGCGACCCCGCTGACCCCGCAGCGAATGGCGCCGTCCTTCGTGCAGGTCTTCACCGGCCTGTACGCCGAGCAGCAGCGGCTGATCGGACGGGACCCGATCGCACCCGGCAGCCTGCACGCGCTCGCCTCCTGCGGACGCACCGGTCGCGATGTGGATGGGCCCGGTGAGGACTGGACCTGCAGCGTCCAGTACGTCGACCTGGCGACCGCGTCGGCACAGGTCTTCGAGCTGCAGGTGAAGCCGGACGGCTGCTGGAAGGCCGACGGGACGCCGGCGACCCAGCCGCCGCAGGTGGTGGATCCTGTGACCCTGATCGCGTCGCCCAACCCCCTCGTCGAGTTCGACGGCTGCCTCGACACGAGCTGGTGAGCGGTGGACGCGATGCGTGAGGTGGAGACCAAGCTCGGCGTCCCCGACGGCTTCGTGCTCCCGCACCTCGTCGACATCGCGGGGGTCGACCGGGTCGCGACGCGGGCCCTGCGGCTGCGTGCGACGTATTGGGACACCGAGGACCGGCGGCTCGCGCAGGGTGGTCTCACGCTGAGGCACCGCACCGGTGAGGGCCGGCCGAGGTGGACGCTGAAGACAGCCAGCTCCTCAGGTGCGGAGCTCGACCGCGAGGAGATCACCGTCGTGGCGGCGGGGACGCGCGTCCCGCCGGCGCTCGTCGACCTGCTCACTGCCCGGCTGCGCGGCGCCGAGCTGCACCCGCTTGCGCAGGTCCGCACCGCACGCAGCACGACGCTGGTCCTCGACGGCGACGGGCACGAGCTCGTGGAGGTCGTCGACGACCAGGTCACGGTCCTGCGCGCCGGCGAGCTCGTGGACGGCTGGCACGAGCTGGAGGTGGAGCAGCGGGCCGGCGGCGCGAAGGTCGGCAAGCGCGTGCTGGCAGCGCTCGTCGACGCCGGCGCGACCGACGTCGACCAGACGCCCAAGGGGATCCGTGCGGTCGGTCTGCCGAGCACCGCCGACCTGCCCGCCGCACCGGCGCTCCGCGCGGCCGGCGACCTCGTCCGGGCGTCGTTGGCGACCGGGCTCCGCGCCGTGGTCGAGCACGACCTGGCGGTGCGGCGCGAGGTGCCGGACGGGGTGCACCAGCTCCGGGTCAGCTGTCGGCGGCTGCGCAGTGACCTGCGCACCTTCCGTGCCCTCGTCGACGACCCGCGCGCCGTACCGCTCCGCGAGGAGCTCTCGTGGCTTGCCGACAGCCTCGGCGCGGCCCGGGACCTCGAGGTGCAGCGGGAGCGGCTGCACGAACGGGCCCACGAGGGTGATGTGCTGGACGTGCGGCCCCTCGATGCGCTGCTCGCTGCCGAGCAGCACGCCGCCGAGGCGGCCGCGTTGGAGGCGCTGCGGTCGCCGAGGTATCTGGTGCTCCTCCAGCTGCTCCATGACGTTGCCGGCTCGGTGCAGCTCAGTGCGCTGGCCGAGGAGCCCGCGCGGGAGGTGCTGCCGGACCTGGTGCACCACGCCGCGAGGCGTCTCGACCGGGCGGTGCGGAGACTCACCGCTGACGGCCCGGATGCCGACTGGCACCGGGCGCGCATCAAGGCCAAGCGGGCCCGCTATGCCGCCGAAGCAGCCGCGCCGGTGCTCGGCCGTCCGAGCAAGCGCGCGAAGCGCCTGCAGACCGAGCTCGGCGAGCACCAGGACGCCTCGGTCGCCGCCGCGCGCCTCGTCCTGCTCGCCGAGGCGCACCCCGAGCTGGGAGTGCTCGCCGGCCGGCTCGCCGAGCGCGAACGACAGGTCGTGCGGTCAGTCAGGCAGACCCTGCTCGCCCGTGCCTGAACCCTGACCCGCCCGCCTTCCTGCACTCTCGCGGAGCTGGGTCAGGCGTTGGCGGCGAGGGCGGTGCTCCACGGGGCCCAGTCGACGGGGGTGACGTCGGCGGAGTCGACCCAGCAGATGACGCCGTCGGCCAGCACCATCGACTGGTCCTCCCACCGGGCCAGGAGAAGCGCGTCGACCGTGCCGTCGAGGCAGACGTGCCGCGGTGGCTGGACGAGCTGGTAGGGCTCCCGGTGATCGTGCATGCACTCACTGTGCGGGCCGCAGATGACGCCGACGTGTCGTCAGACAGACGTTGCTGTGACGTCGGCTCCCGTGTCGTAGCGGCCGAGGTACGCGCTGAACCGCTCCCGCAGCGCCCCGGCGGTGACCCCGAAGTCGCTGAGGTCGTAGCGGTGCGTCCCGAAGCGGCCCTTCGGGTTGGCGTCGAGGTGCTCCTGCATCCCCTGCGCCGCCTCGGGCGAGAGCTCCTCGCCGAGGAACTCGTAGAGGCCGCGGACGCTCCCGACCGGGTCGGCCATCAGGTCGACGTAGCGGAGGTCGTGGACCGGGATCTCCGGTCGCGCAAACCGGAACGCGTCGACGCGCTCGGTGCACGCGACGAGCACGTCGGTCCAGCGGCGGGCGATGTAGGCGCGGTGGTCGGCGTCGGTGAAGGTGCCCGACAGCGACGTGACGAGACTGAACGCGGAGGCCGCCACCTCGACCGGGTCCCGGTGCAGGTAGACCAGCCGGGCGTCCGGGTAGACGGCCGTCAGTGCCTCGAGCGCCAGGGCGTGATGCGGGGTCTTCAACGTCCACCGGCCGCGGACGCCGCCGGACTGCAGCACCTGCAGCGTCCGCAGGTGGTGCTGGTAGGCCGACAGCTGGTCTGCCTTCAGCAGCCACTCGCCGTATGCCGGCACGTTGGCGACGCTCTCCCAGAGCAGCGCCTTGAAGTCCGCCGCGAGCACGGTGATGCACTCGGTCGGGCCCTCGGGCTCCTCGTGATGGATGGTCTTGAACCCCGGGTTCATCGCGTCGAGCATCGACTGGGCGATGCGGTTGAGCTCCACGCGCTCGCCGGCGCGGTGGTCGTTCGGGGTCGACGGGGGAGCGCTGTCGCCGGCCTCCCAGGTGAGCAGCGCCCGGTTGCGCGGGTCGCGGTCGAGCAGGTTGCTCAGCAGCGTCGTCCCCGCCCGGAACAGCCCGATGACGAAGACCGGAGCCTCGATCACCTCGCCCGACGTGCCGTGAGTCTTGGCGTGGTCGACGACCTTGAGCCGGTTGGACAGGGACCCGACCACCTGTCCCGGCAGGGCGAGCGCACCGAGCTCGGACAGCTGGGCCTCGTGCGTGAGGCTGTCGCAGAGGACGTCGAGGCCCTCGCGATAGGCGTCGCCGCCGAAGTCGTCGAGCCCCGTCTGCTCGACCGCGGCGGCGACCAGGTCGTCCGCGCGGATCATCGGGACACCTCGACGACGGTGCGCCCACTGGTACGGCGGGCGGCGTGGTCGTCGAGGGCCGCGCCCACCTCGTCGAGGCCGATCACCCGGCCGACGACGGGCCTGACGCCCTTGGCCAGGACCGCGAGCAGGTCTGCGTGCACCTGCTGGCCGACGGCCGCCCCGAGCATGTTCAGGCCGAACTGCTTCATCAGCTCGTTGGGCTCGGCATAGGCGAGCAGCACGCCGACGACGCTGAAGTTGCCCATCGACACCTTGCGCAGCGGTCGGCCGGTGAAGCCGCCGGAGGCGTCGTCGTTGAACCCGACCGGCAGGTAGCGGCCCTCCGCGGCGACGCAGGTCCAGGCGCTCTCGGTCGCATCGCCGCCGACGAGGTCGACGACGACCTCGGCGCCGCGACCACCGGTGTGTGCCATGACGGTGGCAAACAGGTCATCGCCGTGGGAGTCGATGGCGGTGGCCGCGCCGAGCTCGAGGCACAGCTTGCCCTTGTCGGGGCCGCCGGCCGCCGCGAGCACGGTCGCGCCGGCGGCGACGGCGAGCTGGACGAAGGCGGTGCCGACCGCGCTGGCCGCACCGAGCACGAGGACCGTCTCGCCGGGTTGCAGGTGCGCCCGTCGGTGCAGGGCGAGGTGTGCGACGTGGAACGGCAGCAGGAACGCGGTGGCCTCGACGTCGCTGAGGACCTCAGGGGCGGCGAACAGGCCGGACAGGGGCACGACGGCCTTCTCGGCGAGTCCGCCCATCGCCATGTTCGTGATGCCGACGACGCGCTGGCCGAGCCACTCCTCCGGGCCGGCCTCGACGATGCCGCACACGTCCATGCCGAGGGTGAAGGGCGGCTGGGCCAGGACGGTCGCCACCCCGCCGCGAGCGCGCGCGACGTCACCGAAGTTGAGCGAGGCGGTGCTGACCCGCACCAGCACGCTGCCGTCGGGGAGCTCGGGCTCCGGGACGTCGACGGTGCGCACCACCGCGCCGGGCTCGCCGTGCTCGGTCACTTGTGCAGCTCGCATGATCACTCCGTCCAACAGGGTGTTGGGAAACTACAACGCAACGTGGGGGACGTACAGTGCCTGGCGTGACCACCGTCCGGGCCGCCACCGTCGACCGCACCACGGTCGTCCGCGTGGCCGCCGACCTGGCCGACCGCGACGGCTGGCACTCGCTGACGCTTTCCGACGTGGCGAAGGAGCTGGGCCGGCACCCGAGCACGATGTACGGGCACGTCCCCAGCCTCGAGGCGCTGCGGCAGGGGATCGCCCTGCTGGCGATGGGCGAGCTCGCGGATCGGGTCTGGCGCTCGGTGCTCGGCAAGGTCGGTGGCGCTGCGCTCCAGGCGATCGCGGAGGAGTACCGCGACTTCGCCGAGGCCCATCCCGGTCGGACCGCGTCACTGTCGGCGGTGAGTCCCGAGACCCCCGGGTACGCCGAGCAGGCCGCCCGGCTGCACGAGCCCGTCAGGGTCACGTTCCTGTCCTTCGGGCTCGACGACGAGCAGGCCGCGGTGGCACACCGGGTGTTCGGGGCGACCATCGACGGCTTCGTCCGCACCGCCCACGGGCACGACATCACTCCGGCCGTGCAGGTCTTCGTGGCCGCGCTGGCGGCAGGGACCTGGCCGCTCGGCTGAGTTGCGAGGGCGTTGCCACGCCCCACAGGTAGTTGTACCTTCCCCACACCCTGTTGGTCCGTCTTGGACCGATTCGGGCGGTTGTGGAGGTCACCCAGTGCCTGCTGCTCGCCGCTCCCGGGCCCTGCTCGGGGTGCTCGCGGTCTCCGTCTTGCTGGTCGCGTGCGGCAACCGCTCGGACGCGACCCTGCGCCAGCGCGCCGCGCAGGCCCAGCTCTACCGCGGGGACGGCGCAGCCGGCTCGGCCCCCCAGTCCGGCGCGATCGGGGGCCTGCCGACGTCTGGTCCGCAGGCGACGACCGGTCCCCAGGGGTCGACCGTGGTGCCCGGGTCGCAGGCGTCCACTGCCGCCGGTCCGTCCGCGGTCGCGGCGCCACTTCCCGCCGGCGGCAACGGAGGAGCGACTGCCGTCGGGGTCACTGGCGACAGCATCACGGTCGGCAACGTCTCCGACCTCTCCGGCCCGGTGCCCGGCATCTTCCAGGGCGCGGTGGTCGGCACGCAGGCCTACTTCGCAAAGGTCAACAGCGAGGGCGGGGTGTTCGGCCGGCAGCTCAAGCTCGCCATCGGCGACGGCCAGCTCGACTGCAGCCGCAACAAGGCGGTCACGGCCGATCTCGCACCGAGGGTGTTCGCCTTCGTCGGGTCCTTCTCGCTCTACGACGACTGCGGGTCGGACATCATCGGTGCCAAGCCCGGGCTGCCCGACGTGCACTCGGCGATCGGCACCAAGACGCAGAAGCTCGCGAACAACTTCAGCTTCGCGCCGATGGGACGTGGCTGGCGGACCGGTCCGCTGGCGTACTACCGCAAGACGTTCGGCACGAAGTGGCAGCACATCGGCGCGATCTACGCCAACGTCGGCGGCAGCCCTGCCATCTGGGCAGGGGTGAAGACGGCGATCGAGCACGAGGGCGGCAAGGTCGTCAGCGAGTACGGCTACGGACCCGCCGACACCGACTTCACGTCGACCATCATCCGGATGCGCAACGACGGCGTGCAGATGATCTACAACACGGCGGTCGACGGTGCGTATGGCGCGCGGTTCGTCAACGCCGCGCGGTCGCAGCAGGTCCCGTGGCCGATCGTCTTCGGCGGCGGCGCCTATGACAAGACGTTCCTGGCTCAGGCGGGTGCCAACGCCAACGGCGTCTGGAACGACGCGCAGTATGCGCTGTTCTTCAACAGCTCTGACGCGGCGAACATCCCTGCCGTCAAGGACTTCCAGTACTGGACCGACGTGGTCGGCAAGGATCAGACCAAGGACTTGTACGAGGTGTACGGCTGGGCGTCGGCTGCTCTCTACGTGCAGGCGCTCAAGGCTGCCGGCCCACAGCTCACCCAGGCCAAGCTGCTCACGGCGCTCCGCGCGATCACGCGCTTCGACGCGGGCGGCCTGGTGGCTGTGGCGAACCCCGCGCAGAAGCGGCCGGCGACGTGCTGGGTGCTCGCCAAGGTGGTCAACGGCAGCTACCAGCGGCTCGACTCACCCGCCAGTGCGTTCAGGTGCGACGGTGGCTACTTCCCATGACGACCTTCCTGGCCCTCACCACGCTGGGCGTCGTCGTCGGCTGCATCTATGCGCTGACGGCCACCGGACTGGTCGTCACCTACACCACGTCGGGCATCTTCAACTTCGCGCACGGCGCGATCGGCATGTTCGGCGCCTTCAGCTACTGGCAGCTGGCGATCGGCTGGCACTGGCCGGCGTGGATCGCCTTGCCTGCAGTGCTTCTCGTCGAGGCGCCCCTGCTCGGCGCGGGCATCGAGGCAGTCCTGATCCGGCCGCTGCGCAGGTCTGCGGTCGACCTCTCGCTGGTCGTCACGCTGGGCCTGCTGCTCTTCCTGATCGGCATCGCCAACCTGCTCTGGAACCGCACGAAGAGCCGGATCCTGCCGGCGTTCCTGCACGACACGGCGCCGGTGCAGCTCGGCGGTCTGCAGGTGAGCGCGAACCAGATCCTCGTCGTCGTGGTGGCTCTTGCCGTTGCCATCGGGCTGCGGCTCCTGTTCGTACGCACCCGCATCGGCATTGCGATGCGCGGTGTCGTCGACGACCCCGACCTGGCCGCGATGGCCGGGGCGTCGCCGGTCAGGATCCAGCAGCTGTCCTGGGCACTCGGTGCCTCGCTGGCTGCGCTCGCAGGCATCCTGCTCGCGCCGCTCGTGACGCTCGATATCCTCACCTTGACTCTGCTCGTCATCAACGGTTATGCCGCCGCGCTCTTCGGCCGGCTGACCTCGCTGCCGTGGACCGCGGTCGGGGCGCTCGCCCTGGGGCTGCTGGTGTCGTACGCCCGTGGCTACCTCCCGACCGGCGGGGTGTGGGAGCAGCTCGAGCCCTCGCTGCCGATGCTGTTCCTCTTCCTGCTGCTCGTCTTCGTGCCGGCGGCGCGTCTGAAGGCGGGGAGCCGGCAGGGCGCGTGGCGCCCAGGCGTACCCAGCCTGCGGTCGTCGGTGGTGTCCGCGGTGACCCTCGTGGTCGTGGTGGTCCTGCTGGGCCAGGTCCTCAGCGCAGCCAACGTGACCCTGGCCGGGCGAGCGATGGTCGTCGCGATCACCCTGCTCGCGCTGGTGCTGCTCACCGGCTACAGCGGCCAGGTGTCGTTGTGCCACCTGACGTTCCTCGGCATCGGTGCCTACGCGATGGGGCGCTGGGGACACGGCTCGCTGCTCGGGGTCGTCCTCGCGGTCGGCCTGACGGCCGTCGTCGGTGGGCTGCTGGCGCTGCTGACGAGCCGCCTCACCGGGCTCTACCTCGCGCTGGCCACCTTCGCGTTCGCGAAGGCGATGGATGAGTCGTTCTTCACGCGGGAGCTCGGTAGTGGCGGCACGCTGACGGTCCCGCGGCTGCACCTCCCGGGTCTGTCGTTGGCGAGTGACCGCAGCTACCTCGTGCTGTGCACCGTCGTCTTCTCCGCCGCCGCGGTCGCCGTGCTCGCTGTCCGGCGTGGCCGCTGGGGTCGACAGCTCAGCGCCGTCAGCGACTCCGAAGCCGCGGCCGCCACCCTCGGCCTGGATCCGCGGGTCACCAAGGTCGTCGTCTTCGCGGTCTCGGCCGGGCTCGCCGGACTTTCCGGCGCCCTGTACGGCGGCCTGCAGGGCACCGTCAGCCCTTCCGACTTCGCGGTGCTCGGCAGCCTCTCCCTCCTGCTGGCGCTGCGGATCGGCGGCGTCAACACCGTGACAGGTGCGCTGTTCGGCGCTGTCACCGTGGCCTTCTTCCCCTTGCTCCAGGCGCATGTGCCGACCGAGGTGCAGCTGGCCTACCTGCTGACCGGTCTCGCGGCAGTGAGCCTCGGCCGCGACCCCGACGGGTTCGGCGGCCAGCTCGCGCGGGCCGGCGAGCAGCTGCGCGCGGCGCGGATGAGGGAGGTCTCCGTTGCGCATCCTTAGCGTGCTGGCGCTGCTGTTGCTGTCGGCGCCCGCATCGGCCTCGGACGACAGCCTCGGTGCCTTCAGCCTCTCGGCCAGCGCCCCCGCGGTGCAGGTGCGGGTGGCGGAGTCGTCGACCTGCTTCTCCAGCGCGGCGGGCTACAACGGCTGCGAAGGCGTCATCCCCGAGGCGGTGTCGACGCTGCACAACGGGCCGCTGGGGCACAGCATCGCGGCTGTCGCGTGGCCCGGTGTGATCGCCTCCGGCGCCGGGTCGCTGCTGATCACGGTCGGGGGATCGAGCGTCCCTGCGCAGGCCGCGATGCTCAACGACCCCGTGAAGGCGGAGGCCTACAACAACACTGGGTCGCGCACCGTCAGCTATGACCAGGTGCCCGGCTCGACCATGACGGCGACCGCCTACGACGACAAGGCGTCGGCGACCGGCTCGGTGCAGCAGAGCCAGGTGCTGCCCGTCGGCTCCTTCGGCAAGACGATGGGCACCAGCGAGGTGCACCTCGTCGGCTCGGCGAAGGCCGTCGCGACCGCGCACAGCGAGGTGCAGGACGTGACGATCGCGGGCGTCGTGAAGATCGCATCGGTCGTGTCGGACGCCAGCGCCACCACCGACGGCAAAGCGGCCAGTGCGAAGGGGAGCACCCGCGTCGGCGCCATGACGGTGGCGGGGATCCCCGTGACCGTCGGCCGTGACGGCGTCACCGTCGCCGGTCAGAACGTCCCGGTGAAGGACGCGCAGGCGACCGTCAACTCCGCCCTGGCGGCGCTCGGCCTGACCATCGCGGTGAGCCCCGCACAGGGCCGGCCGATGGGGGCTCAGGTGACCTACACGGCATCCAGCCTCGTGCTGGTGTGGAGCTCGCCTGGTGCCACCGAGTCGATGGTGTTCGGTGGGGCAAACGTCAGCGTCGCCGCGGGCACGGCGCTGCGCTTCCCCGGGGAGGGGTTACCCGTCGTGCTGCCGCCCGGCGCCATCGCGCCGGTCACGACAGCACCTGGTGGTGCGGTGGTCGTTCCCGGCAGCCAGCCGCCGGGAAGTCCTTCTGCGCCAGCGGTCGCGACGCCTCAGGGGCCGCTCCAGCTGCTGCGGCCGCTCGGTCTCGACGTACCCCTGCCCGCCCTGCCCTGGCTGGCCGGGATCCTCGGTGCCCTCGCGACCGTGGCGGTCGCCGCCGGCCTCAAGCGGCTGCCCGACCGGATCCTCGAGGACCACACCAGAGACGGTTGCTAGCGGTCGGAGAGCTGGGCTGCGGTCTTCGCGCCCTTCGAGTGCAGCCACTTCAGGACGTCCTTGTTCTTGACGCCGGCCTGGCCGCGGGCGGCGGCGTCCAGCGGGGTGAGCTGCTCCCAGGCGGGGATCCAGTTGACGTCGGCACCGCGCGCCAGCAGGTAGACCGCGACCGCTTTCTGCCCGCCGTGGCAGGCCGCCCACATCGCATTGCCGAGGTCGTCCTCGTCGTGCTCGACGTAGTGCGGGAAGAACTCCTTCACGACGTCGAGATAGCCGAGCGCCGCCGCGTCGAAGGCCGTCACGTGCGCGCCTCGCTCGACGAGCCGACGGGCTGTCTCCCACTGTGCGAACGCGGTCGCATCGGTGAGGGGCGTGCCTCCGGCGATGACGCCGCCCTCGGCCTCGACGTCTGCACCGGCGTCGATCAGGGCGTCGAGCACCTCGACGTCGTCGCTGCTGGCGGCCCAGTGCAGGGCGGTCTCGGAGTGCCGGCCGTGGAAGGGTGCGTGCACGTCGGCGCCGGCACGGGTGAGGACGACGACCACCTCGCCGCCGTTGGGAAAGTGGCCTGGCCAGTCGGTCACGACATGCAGCAGGGTGCGTGACTGGACGAGGTCGCCGAGGCGTGCCGGACCGACCTCGGGGTGGTCGTGCAGCAGCCGGCGCAGGGTCGCGACGTCCCCGAGGTGGATCGCGTCGATGACCGCGACGGCAAGCGGGTCCTTCGTGTCGATCAGCACGCGCGCATCCTGGCACGTCAGGCCTCAGAAACTCATCCCTCGGCCGGAGCACCAACGTGAGCGCGTCTTTTGGTGGGCCAGACTCAGGACATGCACACGCATCGCCTGGACCTCGAGGACGCCACCCTGCGCGAGTGGGACGCGACCGTCCTGCACGTCGACCCGGAGCAGGGGATCGTGCTCGACCGCTCCGCGTTCTATCCCGGTGGCGGTGGCCAGCCGCCGGACCGTGGCGTGCTGCTGTGGGGCGGCGTGCGGACCCGGATCGCCGGTGCCCGCAGGGGTGACGACGTCTACCTGGTGCCCGAGGAGGGCGACCCGCTGCCTCCGGCGGGTACGTCGGTCACCGGAGCCCTCGATGACGCCCGGCGCACGGCGCTGATGCGGACCCACTCCGCGATGCACCTGCTCTGCGGCGTCGTGAGCCGCGACTACGGGGTCGCCGTCACCGGCGGGGCGATGGACGAGCTCACCGGACGAATGGACTTCGCCCTGGACGCCCTCCCTGAGGGATTCCTCGACACCGTCCAGCACGCGTGCTTGGCGGAGGTCGCCGCCGATCGTGCGATCGAGGTGAGCACGGTCCCGCGCGCCGAGGCCGTCATCAAGACCGCCCTCGACCTGCTGCCGGAAGGACTCGAGGTCGTGCGCATCGTCGACATCGTGGGCCTCGACCGGCAGGCGGACGGCGGCACGCATGTCGCCTCGACGCGCTTCATCGGCGACATGCGCCTGCTCAAGACCGAGAACAAGGGCAAGGGCTTCAGACGGATCCGCTTCGCGCTGTCCTAGGTACTGTTCGGGACATGCCGAGCGACCTGCAGATGAAGACGATGAACGGTGTCCACCGCGTCATGCTCAAGCTGACGGGCGGGCGGTTCGGCTGGAACCTGCTCGGGATGCCGGTCCTGGAGCTGACGACCACCGGCCGCAAGAGCGGTCAGCCGCGCACCGTGATGCTCACCTCGCCGCTCCAGGAAGGGCCCGCGTTCGTCGTCGTCGCCTCGCGCGGCGGCGACGACAACGCGCCCGCGTGGTTCCTCAACATCGAGGCGTCCGGCGACGTGCAGGTGGCGATGAACGGCGGGCCACCGCAGCCCTGGAAGGCGCGGGTCGCGAGTGCCGAGGAGCGGGCCCGGATGTGGCCGGTGCTCAGCAAGGAGCACACCAACTATGCCGGCTACCAGAAGAAGACGGACCGCGAGATCCCGCTGGTCCTGCTCACGCCGGCCTAGTCGCTGTTCGCGCTCGGGCTGGGCGTCGCGTTGATCAGGTCCGTGGCGTCGTCGACGTAGAGCGCTTCGCGCTGCAGCGGCAGGAGCAGCTCGCGGCCGTGGTGACCGCAGAACACGAGGTCGCCGGCGGCGAACACTGCCCGGATGAAGGCCTGCGCCCCGCACCGGTCACACCGGTCGGCCACGGTCAGCGGTGGCTGCTGGAGGAGCGTTGTGGCGGTCATCGGACCTCCCGGTGCAGGGCTGATAACGGTCCTTCGGTCCAGGCCGCACGCTCCGGCATCACCCAGACGGGTGACCGGTCCGACCCTGCTATCGTTTCCAGCCGCACGACCGGCGCCGCTAGCTCAGTTGGTTAGAGCAGCTGACTCTTAATCAGCGGGTCCGGGGTTCGAGTCCCTGGCGGCGCACCCTCATGATGTGTGGCCTCGCCTGAAGATTGACAGATGATCTTCGGGTGAGGCCTTACACGTGTTCGGCTGATGGTTGACATCGACTTCGGCTGATTCTTGACACTCCCCGTTCATGAGGGAGCTGAGTGTGGCCGAGCAGCGGTATCAGGCTGTGTTGGCGGTGATCGCCGACGGGCGGAAGGTGAAGGAGGTTGCGGCCCATAGGGCGGTAAGGGCGCGGCGAGTTTGGAGAACGCTCCGGCGAGCAGGAAGCCGACGATTTCGCCCGAGTCAGTGCTTCTGCCCCCAAGTGCAGCTCAGCTGATCAGCGCGGCAACGACCCGGCAGGACCGGACACTCCTCGCGGCGAAGCTTGGCATCGGCGGACCAATCATTGCCGGCCAACACGGCCACATGACCAACAACTGGTCAGTTGGGGCGCCCCTGCGAGGCAAGATCACAGACGAACAGATCGATGAGCTTGAAAGTTTCTGCTCCATCAACTCCTGACTAGCAGTCGTGCGGCCGCCCTGCATTCTGTTCGAGGTGCAACGTCTTCCTATGCCGCTGAGCGAGCGCCTGAACAAGCATAGAGATGCAGTGGCCCCCGATCGCTGAGGCCCGGCGACATGGTGACGGCTCCGCGGCGGGAACAGCGAAGAAGGACAGCTATCCCCGAGGGGGGCCGAGGCGGCCAACCACCCAGTTAGTCGCTCCTAGATCCAGCTTCCTGGTGGTCGGATCAATTGGTCAACTGAACCCTGGGTGCCCCCCGGGCACCAGCGGCTCGTCAGCGGATCATCGCTTGGCATCGGAGCTCGGCCCGGGCAAATCATGCCCGGCTTATTTCCCGACAACCCGGGAGGGAGCGGAAGCCGGCGCCGTGGCTCTAGTCCGACCTAGTTCTTCTCGGCCCCCCTGTCGCGCCTTAGGTCCCTATTCACGAGGTGTGGCAAGCCTGAGGCTCTACGTATGACAATGCCGCGGGTCCGCCGTAGGGGGCCTGCGACGTTCCTCGTCCTGGCCTGTCTCGCGGTCGTGATCGACAGCTGGTTCCTCCACGGACGCACCGGCAGTGTCGTGTACGACGTCATTGGCGGCGCGTCGGTCCTCGTCGCGGTGGCCGGCGCTCTGCGCAAGCCCAAGGGCAGCCGGCTCGCGTGGTTCCTGCTCGCCGCGGGCTTCGGCGGCTGGGTCGGCGGCGACATCATCTGGAACGCCTACGCCCTCAGCGGCAGCGCGTCCCCGCCCGTTCCCTCGTGGCCCGACTGGCTGTACTTCGCCGGCTACCCGGTGGCCGCGGTCGGTCTCGCGCTCGCCACGCGGGCGCGGAGCAAGGGCGCGGCGCACGCCACCGGAGACGCCGCGATCATCGCCCTGGGCTGCGGGGTCTTCGTCTGGCAGTTCGTCATCGATCCGATCATCGACGATCCGTCCTCGGACCTGCTCCCGCGGGTCATCACGGGCTCCTACCCGGCCTTGGACATCCTCCTGCTGTTCCTGCTGGTGCGCTCGCTGCTGACCGGGAGCACGCGCGAGCGGGTGCTGGTGCCGCTGGGCATCGGGCTCATCACCACGATGCTGGCCGACATCGGCTTTGCCGCCGGCCTCGACCTCAGCGGCGTGATGGGCCCGCTCATGAGCGCCGGGTGGCTGCTGGGCTACGTCCTGCTGGGGAGCGCGGCATGGAGCCGGGAGACCCTGGGCACTCCGCACGTGGATGCGTCCGCCGGCGGTCGCACCCGCCTGGTCGCGCTCGCACTCGCAGGGCTGGTCGCTCCCGCTACGTGGATCCTCGCTGACGCGCTCGACCAACACCTAGACGTCCCCCTTGTCGCCAGTGCGGCCGGACTGATCTTCGTGCTCGCGGTCTCGCGGATGTCGCGGGTCGTCGCCAGCCTGCAGCAGGCCCTGTCGGTCGAGTCTGAGCTGGTGGGCGAGCTGGCGCACCTGGCCATGCACGACCCGCTGACAGGTCTGCCCCACCGCAGCGTCCTGCTGGAAAGCCTCGAGCAGCCGGTGGCGGACCCGGCCATCGACGTGCGGTGGGCGGCCCTCGTCGATCTCGACGGGTTCAAGGCCGTCAATGACGGAGCGGGCCACCGCGTCGGCGACGAGGTGCTGAAGGGGGTCGCCGCGCGCCTTCAAGCGACGCTCCGCCCCGAGGACACGGTCGCCCGGTTGGGCGGAGACGAGTTCGGGATCTCCGCCAGCCTGGCTGCCGAGGTCGCCCAAGACCTGGGAGAGCGAATCCTGGCTGTCTTCCGGCAGCCGTTCCCCACCTCCGCCGGCAACATGCACGTGCACGCCAGTGTGGGCCTTGCGCCCGCCCGCGGTGAGAGCGCCGAGCAGCTGATCGCCGATGCCGACGCCGCTATGTACGCCGTCAAGCACCAGGGCAAGAACCGCGCCGCCGTCTTCGACCCGTCCATGCAGTCCGGCACGGCCCGGCGGCTGGAGGTCCTCGGCGCGCTCGAGTCGGCGCTGGATGCCGATGCCCTCGAGGTGCACTACCAACCGATCGTGGAGGTGGCCCGGCAGAACTGGGTGGCCTTGGAGTCACTGGTGCGGTGCCGTGACAGCGGCGGGACCCTCATGCCTCCCGCGGACTTCCTTGATGTGGCTCGCGAGGCGGGCCTCATGGAGACCCTCGACCTGCAGGTCCTTGAGCGTGCGGTTCGCGATCTCGCGACGTGGCGGGAGCACCCCGCAGGTCGGCACCTCGGCGTCACCGTGAACGTGTCCGCGCACGCGCTGCTCGGAGGGCGGTACGAACCCGCGCTCTACCGGGCGACGGCCCAGCACGGGGTGCCCACCTCGGCGGTCACCATCGAGCTCACGGAGGACGTTCACGTCAGCGACCCCGGTACCTGCGCCGCGATCCTGACGCGGTTGCGCAGAGCGGGCTTCGAGGTCGCGCTGGACGACTTCGGCACCGGGTACTCCTCGCTGGCCTACCTCGAGCAGCTCCCGATCGACTTCCTGAAGATCCCCATGTCGTTCACCGACAAGCTGCTTGGGTCGGACCGGTCCCGAGCGCTGGTCGAGGGCGTGATCTCGCTGTCGCGGTCGCTCGGACTGCAGTCCGTCGTCGAGGGGGTTGAGTCCCGCGAGCAGTGGGTGCTGCTGCGCTCCTTCGGCTGCGAGCGGGCTCAGGGGTACCTGTTCGCACGGCCCATGCCGGCGCGTCACGTCGAGCACCACCTAGGCATCCGGACCGACGACACCGTGCGCGCGATGGTGGGACACCAAGGGCTGCACACCGTCCCCAACCCACGGGGGATGGTCGGCGCAGCCCCACCAGCGACCGGTTCCTGAGGTAGCGACAGTTCGCAAGGGCCATCCCTGGTGCGTCCAAGGCGACTGCTGAGGGAGGTCACCGGGGTCGACCTGAGGCATCGACGTCGACCCGCGAACGTGCGTGTCGTCCTGGCGCGCCTCAGCTGGCTTGCACGTACTCGCGCAACGCTCGGCGGATCACCTCGGACACGCTGGTGCCGTCGGCGGCGGCGCGCAGCAGGATCCCGTTTCAGGTCAGGGTCGAGGCGTGCCGATTCGACGCTAGCGGGCGCGGTACCCATCGAGGGACGGCCGCCCTGCCGCCGGCGCAGCTCCGCGACGTCGTACCTTCGCGGCACCCGCCCGGCTGCCGGAGATCGTTTGGCGCGGGGGCATTGACCTGAACCCGCTCGATGTGAACGATCATCGACGATGTCCGCGCAGACGGAGCGGCGCGAACGTCTCCACACCGCCATCAAGATTGCTCGGGACAACCCTGCACATCTGGTTGCCGGTGACCTCAACGACAATCTGCTTGCCGTAGCCGCACAAGCTCCCCGCGACGCCACCCTGGTCGTTCTCCACAGCGCCGTCCTCACCTACGTCGGGTCAGCCGAGCGAAGGCGCTTTGTCGCACAGGTGAGCGCCCTACCCGGACACTGGATCTCAAACGAAGGCCACTGTGGTGCCGACATGGTCGAACCGCTGAACGCGCGACATGAGGGCATCCTTGTCGGTTCCACCAGCGCCCATAAGGCTCACTGCGCGATCGTCGAGACGTCCGCCAAAGCAGCCGCTCGCACGACTCGGGGCTGACCTCAACCCTCGCGTCCACGAGTTCCAGACGGAGTGCGTGGGACGTCCTCATCTGCCGCTGAGTGAGGCTTCTACAAGTCCGGAGACGGATCACTCAGTGCATTTGCAGCATCCCTGTGGGAGGCGGACGCCATGACGAGGGCTTCGAACAGTTGCACATGCCCTGACTCCTCTGGGTGCCATTGCACGGCCACGGCGAAGGGGTGGTCGTCGAGCTCCACCGCTTCGATGACGCCGTCGTCTGCCCGGGCGACCACACGGAGCCCATCGCCGAGGCGGTTCATGGCTTGATGGTGGCTGCAGCGGGCTTCGGCGGTCGTTCCCAGGGCTGCGCCGAGCGCACTGTTGGGAAGCAGCTCGACGGCATGGCGCAGAGGAGCGCTGGCTAGGCCGTGTCGACGGCCTCCTTCAAGGACGTCGGGCAGGTGTTGCACGAGGTCCCCGCCGCGCAGCACGTTGAGCAGCTGGGCCCCTCGGCAGATAGCCAGGACGGGACGACCGGCTTCGATGAACGAGGCGAGCAGCGACAGTTCAAGTTCGTCGCGATCGGGCCGCACTTCCTCCGTGTGGATGTCGCGGATCGCTCCGTACCTCTCGGCGGCAATGTCTGGGCCGCCCGAGACCACCAGCCCATCCAGGTGCGCAAGCAGCTCTGCCTCATAACCCGATCGGAGCGGCACGAGCAGGGGACAACCCCCCGCTGCGGCGACCATGTCCGCGTACGTCGCGGACAGCAGATCGACTTCGTCGACCATGTCGCCCCAGGTCGCGCGTTCGCGTTCGGTCGTGATCCCGATCATCGGTCGCATAAGGGTCCCTTGCGTTCTAGTGACGCCGTCAGCGCGGCTCGACTGGATAGCGCTGCTGGAAGGCACTGTTGGCTGCCTGGAAGCACTCCAGGGGGGCGCGCAGGATGCCGGCGCCGATTTGCCCGCCGTTCTTGCCTGCTAGGCCGCCGTCGATGACTGGGACGGTGCCGGTGGCGACGACCTTCTGGATGTCGATGCCCACCGGGCTACCGCGGAAGCCGAAGTAGGGGATCAAGAAGTCAGGGTGTTCGCCCACCGTGATGGCGTACATCAGCTCGTTGAGGCGAGCCATCTCCGCGGCTGAGCCACCTTGGTAGGCCTGCAACCCGAACGCGGCAGCCTGTGCGAAACCTCCGAGGCCGACCGTCTCGGTGATGTGGCTTTCCCCACCGATCCACTGGATGTCGTCTTCGGTGAAGCCCTCGAACAGCTGGCAGTCGACCTCCGGCAGCGGGCCGCTGAACCAGGTGTCCCCGAGCCCGGAGACGCGGATCGAGAACTCCAGACAGCTGATCGTCATCGCGGTGACGACAGAGGACCCCTCGACGTCCCGGGCCGCGTCGGCGGTCGCCTTGGCCGCGGCCATCGCAAGCCGCAGGAAGAAGTAGTCGCTGGCATACAGGAACTCGAGCGCGGTGTGCACCTGGGCGCGTTGGCCATCGGCGGCGAGGTCGATGAAGGCCGGAGTGAGTTCGCGGGCGAACAGGGTGGTGGACGCGGTGTTTCGGCTGTGCAGCTCGTCCCCCATGCGCAGGGCCCGGGAGATGAGCGGCTTGAGGGGGATGCCTCCGCTGCGCAGGACGGCCTCGCGGAGCACCGGAGCCAGCTGGTGCTGGATGAAGCGCAGTCCGTCCGCGACCTCCTGGTCGTAGACCCCGTAGTTCAGGCGCCGCCTCGATTCGCCCTCGTAGAAGTTGCAGAAGGCCCGGTTGCCGTGAGTGGTGTCGTCGACGACGAACACCGGCATCGACGCGGTGTAGATGCCCGCCACCGACCCTACGCAGCCGTGGGCGTGCGTAGAGCCCACGACGATCTCTCCTTCGTGGAGCTTGCGGTCGGCCTCGTCAGCGGTGGCTGCCAGGCCCTCGTAGAGCGCGCCGTAGATGATCGCGTTGCGCTGGCCGCCGTAGTACTGCCCCCATTGCAGCGGTGCCCCGGAGGTGAGGATGGTGTTGGGGGTCATTCCCGGGACGACGTCGCCGGCCGGTTGGATGTCGGTGAGAACCGGTTGGGCCTGGGTCAGGCGCTCGTAGGCGATCTGGTTGGCCTGCTCGACCGGAGCAGATCGGAACGTCAACGCCTGGGCATCTGTGCTCATGATGTGCGTCCTCTTTCCGGGTGGGGCGATGACGGAGCGGCGGCTGATTGACGAGTGCTCACCACAGCTGCATGTACTTGTTGCGCTCCCACTCGCTGACCACGGTGTTGTACTCGAGCCACTCCGCGCGCTTGACCTGCGTGTAGGTGCTGTGGACCTCGTCGCCGAGGACCTGACGGGCGAAGTCGCTGGCGGCGAACTCGTCGACGGCCTCGCCGAGGGTGCCCGGGAGGCGGTGGATACCGGCCGAGGTGAGGTCCTGCTCGCTCACCTTGTAGGTGTCGATGTTGACCGGGTCGCCGGGCTTGAGCTGGCGCCGGATGCCGTCGAGGCCGGCGGCCAGCACCAGCGCTGTACCGAGATAGAGGTTGGCGGCGCTGTCGGCGATCCGGACCTCGAGACAGCGCCGGTTGACCGGCAGACGCAGCATCAGGGTGCGGTTGTTGTAGCCATAGGAGCGGTAGACCGGTGCCCAGGAGATCTCGTCCATCAGCCCGCGTGGCAGCAGCCGCTTGTAGGAGTTGACCGTCGGCGCGAGCACCGCGGTGATCGCGCCGGCGTGCTCGAGGACGCCGGCGGTGAACTGGTAGGCGATGTCGTCGTAGCCGTCCTCGACGGCGATGCGGGTTGACCCGTCCGTCGGTGCCTGCCGCTCGAAGAGGTTCCGGCCGGTCTTGGTGTCGGCGAGACTCAGGTTGAGGTGGGCACCGGATCCGAAGGAGGTCTGAGTGGGCTTCGGCATGAAGCTGGCGATGCAGCCCAGGGTGCGGGCGACGTGCTTGGCCATCAGGCGGAACAGCACCATCCGGTCGGCCATGGTCAGCACGTCGGTGTAGCGGAAGTCGAACTCGTACTGCCCGTCACCGCCTTCGTGGTCGAAGGAGTACACGTCCCAACCGAGCTCGTTCATGTAGTCGACCATCGGCTCCAGGAACCGGTCGGCCAGCATCGTCGTCTCGATGTCGTAGCCGCGGGTCGGCTGGTTCACGGTGTCCTCTGCGATCCACGGGACCCAGTTGCCGGCCTCGGGGCGCATGACGTAGAACTCCGGCTCGACGCCCATGTTGCAGCGGAAGCCCATCGCGTCCGCCTCGGCGACCTGCCGCTGCAGGATCGCGCGGAAGTCGTGGCTGTAGGGCTCGTCGTGCAGGTACAGGTTCGCCGGCGCGATGGCGTACCTGCGGTCCCACGGCAGGATGGTCAGGCCGGAGAGGTCGGGGACACCGACGCACTCGTCCTCGTTCGGGCCGAGCTCGCCCATCCCTTCCAGCGCGCCGACGGTGTACAGCTCCGAGCCGGCGGCCATGTCCTCGAAGTGCCCGACGGGCACGCACTTGGACTTCGGGACGCCGTCAAGGTCCACGTAGGCGCCGAAGACGTACTTCACGCCGGCATCCACGAGCCGCTTCTTGGCCTGGGCAACCTCGTTCATGACTAGCTCCTGGTGTCTCCGCACAGGGCGGTCCGGCTGATGGGTGTGAGTGAGTGGGTGAGTGAGTGGAGGTCGTTAGCCGGTGACGGCCTGGTGACGCAGCAGCCTGCCGCCGCCGACAGTGACGAGGACGCCGCGCAGGACCCCTTCGCCGTACTCGGATCCGGCGTTGATGGCCACGGTGCGACCGAGTCGCACGGCGCCGCCGGACTCGTGGATGTGCCCGTGCAGGGTCACGAGTGGTTGGACCGCGTCGATGGCCTCGCGTACGGCGGTGGAACCGACAGGTGTGGTCAGTTGTGTCCCGGCGGACGTCTTGACCGCCAGGGTGTCGTCGAGCAGGGGAGCGGTGTCCAGACGCGAGTCGAACGGCGGGACGTGGATGTTGAAGATCGCCGTCTCGGGGTGCTGCAGCTGGGACGTCATCTCCTTGAGGTGGAGCTGGATCTGCTGCTCGCTGTACTCCCGATGGGTGTCCCAAGGCGTCTGGTTCGTATACCCGGTGTTGATCATCTCGTGGCCGGGCGCCACTTCCACGACCTGGCCCTCGACGAACTGGAAGCGCTCGTCGCCGTGCTCGCGCAGCACGTCATCCACGACGGGCGGGTCATCGTTGCCCGGTGCGTTGAGGATGACGACGTCGGTGCCGGCCAGTCGGTTGTGGGCGAAGTCGATCCAGCGCTTGACCGTGGTCGCGACCACCTGGTTGAACAGGTCGTCGAGCTGTTCGGGGTGATCGACGTAGTTCTGGTACTCATCCGGGGTCATGCGGCGGGTGTACAGACCGCTGTTCCACGCGCGCTTCTCGAACTCCTCGAGCCCGTCGGCCTGGACGATCTCGTCGGAGCCGTGCAGCCGAGCCCGGTAGGTGTCCTTGCCGGACTCCACGAGCGGCACCACGATCTTGCCGCTGATGTCACCGCCGAGCAGCAGCACGTCCGCCTTGTAGAACGCGGCGGCGTTGACGAACTTGCGGAAGCAGATCTCCGAGCCGTGCAGGTCGGAGGCGAAGAAGATGGTCGTGCCGTCCTCAGCGCTCTGCCGGGTCGACTTGCGGAACAGTCCCATCAGTAGGTCGCCTCCCGCTCGTCGACGTCTTCCCACCACTGCATCCGCTCGCCGACCTTGGCCCGCAGCCGCCAGGCCATCGACTTGGGGTGCTCCTCGATGAGCCGCACCAGCAGGTCGACGCGTTCGCGGATGCTCTCGTTGATCTGCTCGCCGAGATCGACGGCGGTGCCGGCGGCGTCGCGGACCCGCTGCAGGTTGCGCATCGACGTGTGGTGGAAGCCCCAGTCCTGGGCCAACAGCGTCGCGATGTGCCGTCCGTCGATGGCTTCGTCACCGGCCGGTTCCGGCACCACGGGGTGCGTGGCCAGGACCACACTGAGATCTAGGATGTCCGTGACGGTCAGGTTGACGATCTGCAGCTTCTGCAGCAGCAGCTCTTCCAGCGGAATGGTGTAGCGGTGCCGGTCCAGCCGGTTGCGGACCTCGATGGTGTGGTTGAACTCCAACCGCTCCACGAACACGTCGAGTTCGATGCGGCTCTCGGCGTGGGTGAAGGAGTAGCGCATGCCTTCCATGGCCACCAGCAGGTCGCGGTCGACGACATACCCCCGCGACTCCAGGAACTGACGCATGCCCTTCCGATCCTCCTTCGGGACGATGAAGTCGATGTCCTTCGCCGGTCGGCCGAGGCGGTCCATCGCCTCTCCCGGCCCCGAGCAGTGGATGCGGATCCCACCGCTGCCGACCACGCGCAGGGTCACACCGGCGTCACCTGCGCCGATCACGATCTGGACGGCCTCGTCGTGCAGCTGGTCCCACGCCGGTGCCATGCCCGCCCCCGCTACTCGATCGGGATCTGCTGGAAGGCCAGGCTCAGGTCGATGCCCTGCCGCTTGCGGTATGCCTTGGACCCGAGGTACCACGCGGTGCCGGCCACGGTGATCCCCAGCACGATCCAGAACTCACGGGACACGTGGTGGAGGGTGAACAGTGGGCCGGCCGCGATCGGGTCGTTCCACAGCAGGTAGATCACGCCGGCGAAGAAGGCCACGCTGAGCGCCCCGGTCACCGACATCACGGGGATGCCGAGGAAGCGCGTGTTCTTGACTGGTGAGGAGTCGAAGAACTGTCGGCGGCTCCGGGGGAAGACGACCGCCGAGAGCATCACGGTGCCCCACACGATCAACAGGACCTCGACCAGCGTCAGGAACGCGATCGCCTTGAAGGCGATCAGCCACATGAACACGATGGACCCTGCGGTGGAGATGCCGATCGCGATGACGGGCGTGTGGAAGCGTTCGCTGACCCAGCCGAGCCGGTCCGGAGCCACCCGGTCGAACGACCAAGCGATCATGCTGCGTGTGGTGTAGGCGATCTCGGCAGGGATCCAGAACCAGATCCAGGCCACGAACATCGCCATGATGATCACGGCAAGCACCACGTTCGACGTGAGGATCCCAGCCAACACCGTGAAGTAGGGGGCGGTGGCGGTGGAACCCCCCGCGACGCCGTTGAGCGAGTTGTAGGCGATCGCTCCCTGGAAGTCGTAGCCGAACGTCTTGTTCGACAGCAGGGCGAAGGCCGCGATCAGGAGGGCGGTGGCGACCACCGCTCCCAGCATCCCGACGAGCTGCGAGCGCCGTACCTTCTTGACCTCACCACCGATGCCCACGGACTGCACCGCTCCCAGCAGGGGCAGCAACGGCCAGACCAAGAACTTCAGGCTTTCGCTGAAGCTGAAGCCGTGTGACACGTATCCGTGGGCCTTGGCGTCGGAGACGACCTTGTCGTAGTGCAGCCCCGTCAGGCTGGTGAGGTGGTGACTGAAGGTCTGGCGAGAGCCGAACATCATCGCGATCAGCAGCACCAGCGTCCCCAACAGCGCGACGGCGAACAGGATGCGCTGCAGCGAGAAGTACCGACGGGTCCCGGAAGCCAGCAGCACGCCGGCCAGGACCAGGAAGAGTGTTCCGATCCAGAAGACCCCCTGAGGCTTGGCCACATCCGTGCCCCAGCTCGTCAGCGTCTTGTTGCCGGAGACCAGCCCGACCGTGGAGAAGAAGGACGACAACCCCGTCTGCACGATGAGGGACGCGGCCAGGGCCGCGTAGTAAAGCAGGATCACCGTCTCGATCAACGACATCACGAAGGCCGCACCGGGACTGATCGATCGCGACAGGAACACGTACACGCCGCCGGAGCGTGGGAAGACCACCGACCAGAAGTAGAACGTCGCCCCGACCGCCAGCATCCCCACTGCAGCCAGGATGGTGGCGAGCCAGGGCTGGGCGCCGGGGTACAGACTCGGTCCGTAGTACTGGTTGAAGGCGATGGCGATACCGATGGACACCAGGCCGACGTTGTAGATGAAGACGTCGATCGAGCTACCGACGCGGATCAGGCCTGATGCCTGACGGGAGAAGACTCCCGGCGCTGCGAGTACTTCCGGGGTCACGACTTCCTTGGCCACCGCACGCTCCTCGGGTTCGTTGTGTGGCTGGACACTCGCGCATCTGCAACGGATGTCAAGCATTCAGAGGGCATATGGTTCTGTTCTCAGCGCCATAATGGAGCGAAGGATCGATTTACGTCTCTAGAGGAGAAGCATGACCGGTCGTGGGGTCCCCGGTGAGGGACGCGATTCGAACCACCGCCTGGCGCGCAAAGGCATGCCAGACGGCGCCCTGGACGCGATGGATCGACGCATCATCAAGCTCCTGCAGCAGGACGGCCGGCTCAGCAACACGGTGATCGCCCGGGAGCTCAACGTCACCGAGACCACCATCCGCAAGCGCATCAACCAGCTGCTGGACGACGGCTTCATGAACATCGTCGCCGTCCCGACCCCAGCGGCTGTCGGCATGAACCTGTCGGCGATCATCGGCGTCTCGGTCGACCTCAAGGCACTGCACGCCGTGGGCGAGGCCATCCGTGCGTACCCGCAGGTCCGCTACGTGGGCATGTCAGCCGGCCGGTACGACCTCATGGTGGAGGCCTTCTTCACCAGTCAGGACAAGCTCCTGGACTTCGTCACCGATGAGCTCGGCACGCTCAACGGCATCCAGGACATCGAGACCTCCGTCATCCTGAAGGTTGTGAAGTTCTCCTACGAATGGGAGATCGACTAGGAGCACGTTGGTCTGGTCGCTTGTGCCGAGGTCGCGTCCCAGTCCCGGTAAAAAGTGACAACGGACGTACGCCTCCGTGTCCGCGACTCAGTCGCAGCCTTGTGTCGAGACTTGCCTCGTTGCCTTCGCGCCGGCGCTGGCGTCACCGCTGACTTCCCGGCTGGTCAGCGCATAGCCGACGTCGGGTTGATCGGTGCTCGTGGCGAACACGACGCCGTACACCGTCCCGCTTCTGCTGAGCAACGGACCGCCTGAATTGCCGGGACGCACTCGCGCGCGCAGCGTGTAGACGTCACGCGTCACCTGACGGTCGGAGTAGATGTTGGGGCCGGTGACCTCCTGGTCACCGGCGATGCGTGCGGGCACCGCGGTCAGCGGACCGTTCTCCGGATACCCAGCCACGACAGCGCTCGTGCCGGTCTGCTGTGGCCCCTCGAAAGAGAGGGCCGGGCGCGTCAGCCCTGGTACGTCGAGAACGGCCACATCACGATTCGGGTCGTAGAGCACGACGTGTGCCGTCAGGACGCGGGCACCGGGACCGGGAAGCGCCACCTGCAGGTCGCGGACACCGGCGACGACATGGGCGTTGGTCATCACGTGCTCAGGTGCGAACACGAAGCCGGAGCCCTCTTGTGATCTGTTGCATGAGGGTGCAACCCCGCTGATCTTGAGAACCTCTGGCCCGGCTGCCTTCAGCGCGGGCGGTACGTCGCCGGCGTCCGGCGGGGCGACCGCCGAGGGCGGGACCGGCAGGCCCGCGAACGGGTTGACCAACGCCGGCAAGCCGTGCGTTTGCAGCAGGCGGTTCAAGTCGGCGGAAAGCCGGCTGAACGATGACGGCAACGCCCTGTCGACGGCACGGAGGATCGCGCTGTGGCGGATCTGCTTGACGACGGTCGGAAACGGTGTCACTGCTAGCAAGGACCCGACCAGCCAGGTCACGAACAGCAGACCGAGCACGCCGAGCCCCGCGCCGCCAACGCCGTCCACGAAGCCGATCGGAGTTGATCGCACAACCGACCGGACTCGATATCCCACGAGTGCAGCGAGGCTCTCCATCGCCAGCGCCACCACGACGACCGTGACCATCGCGACGAGACGTTGCCCGACCGCGTCGGGGCCACCCTGCTTCTCGATCACCGCCCGGGCGAGGCGAGGCGCGACAGAGCTGCCGATGACGACACCGGCGATGAAGCCCGCGAAGGAGAACGCCGCGACGACGAGACCGCGACGGTATCCGGCATACGCATAAGCGATGGCGAGCAGCACGATCACGACGTCGAGGAGGTCGCCCTGTGGCGGATGGGCGATTGGCGCCGGTGCGGCAAGGAACTGGCTGGCTGTCACGTGCCGCCCCCTCAGGGTCGGGTGTTGCACGGGCCTCCAGCTCGAGGACCGGGCCCAAACCTACCCAAACCAGCCGAACGTCGCTGTACCGATCAGTTCAGTGTCAGGCAACCCCTCCCGCGAACGGCGCTGCGTGATTTCCAGCTCCGTTGGCCACATGGGCCATGCACTGGCTCGACCGGTTGCTCAGCCACCGCCTCATCCTGGAAGGTGGCCTTAGGTGACGTAGCTGCCCAGTGCGTCCAGCAGGCCGCGAGTGCCTTTCTCACGGTTCGGCCCGTCGGCCCAGAACTGGTCGAAGAAGACGCCGTGCTCGACGTGCGTGAACCGTGTGCCCTTGTCGATCGGCTCGAACTCCAGCGACGCAACAGACGTCGACATGTGCACCCCGTCGAGCCACATGTCGTAGGTCGTGACGATTCGGTTGTGCTGGACGATATCGGTGTAGGTGGCGACGTACCGCGAGACCGGTCCGTCGTGGAACTTCCCCTCGGCGACGTCGCGTCCGCCGACGCGGAAGTCGAAGGCCCACTCGCCGGGCTCAATGGCGTCGCCGGCGCCCCACCAGGCCAGCTTCTGGTCCTCGTCGGCGAACGCGTCCCAGATGCGTTTGACGGCAGCGGGGTAGTCGCGGGTCAGGGTGAATCCGGCGCGAGCGAGCCGGCGTTCGAGGGTCATGCGGTCGCCTGTCGCGTGAAGGTGATGTGGATCGTGCCGCTCTCGGCGACCTCGGTCCTCACCGCGTGGGTGAGCTCGAGGCCGCGCAGGTCCTCCCAGAGTCGCGTGCCCCGGTCGAGCACCACCGGCGCGATCGTGACGTGCAGGTCGTCGACCAGGCCGGCGCGCAGGAAGGCGCGCGAGGTGCTGATGCCACCGCCGACGCGCACGTCGAGGCCGCCGGCAGCCTCGGTCGCCTCAGCGAGCACGTCCTCGATCGCGGTGCTGCGGAAGTGGAACGTCGTGCCGCCCTGCATCGGGATCGGCGGACGCGGCGCGGTGTGGGTCAGGACGTAGACAGGGGTGCCGAACGGTGGTTGGTCACCCCACCAGCCCTTCCACTCGGGGTCGTCGGGGAACGTGTGCAGGCCGAACATGGCGGCGCCCATGATCTCGGCTCCGACGCCGACGAAGTGCGCGGCGGCGTAGGAGTCGTCGACGCCGGTCGTGCCGCTCGTGGGGTCGCCCAGGACCTGTTCGCGAAACGTGCGCGTCGCTGCGTAGGCGGTCGTGAGGGCACCCCAGTCCTCACCCATCGGGTTCTCGGAGGAGTCGTCGCTCTTGGATGTGTAGCCATCCAGCGAGCTGAAGAGGTCGATGCGCACGCGGGTCATGTCAGGGTCTCTTTCTGGCTGGTGCGGGTGAGGTGGATGCCGAGCCGGTCGGCGTGGCGCTCGGCGGGAGTGCGCTGCTCGCCGAGCCACAGGTGCAGGACGTCCAGGGCACCGGCTCGCAGGCTCACGGTGCGGACGCGTCCGTGCTTCTCAGACGTGACCACCCCCGCGGCCTCGAGGACGCGCAGGTGCTGCATGAGCGACGGCAACGCCATCGAGAACGGTGCCGCGAGCTCGGACACGACGGCGGGGGACTGCGCCAAACGTTCCACGACGGCCCGGCGCGTCGGATCCGCGAGAGCTCGGAGCACGGCGTCGAGCTCGTCGTAATACCTAGGCACTTGCCTAAGTATCGAGGGATGGCGGGGATTTCGTCAACTGCGCCGTGGCTCTGACCTGGCTGCTCTACCGCGACTCTCCACGCGTTGGGATCAGATGAGGGCGCGGGCGCGGTCAAAGCACTGGCGCATGGTTCGGGTGAGCTTGCGGTTTGCCGGACCTGCGACCCAGCGGCCGAACGCCACCCGGAAGACGGCGATGCCGACTTCGGCGGTCAGGCTCGCGTCCGGCTCCTTGACCCCTCGCACACGAAGCCCCTCGGCCATCGCCGCAGCGAGCGCCGCCAGCTTGATGAGTTCGCGCTCCTGCAGCTCGGCATTGGCCATGATGATCTCGTTGCGCATACGCGACCAGTCGTGGTTCTGCCCGATCATCGTCGATGCCGCCTCGAGCGCGGCCCAGACGGCCTCGTACGGCGTAGCCGTCTCAGGCGCCTCCTCGAGGGCTGTGACGACGGCTTTCTGCAGATCGACGCTTCCCGAGAAGAGCACTTCGCGCTTGTCGGCGAAATAGCGGAAGAACGTCCTGGGCGTGACGCCAGCCCGCTCGGCGATGTCCGTGACCGTGGCCTGGTCGAAACCCTTCTCGACATACAAGTCGACGGCTGCCGCCCTCAGCCGGCCTACCGCATCTGGCTCCCACCGCCCCATGCTCGCGAGTCTAGATGATGTCACTGACTGACATAGCGGTGTACAGTCATGTCAGCAAGTGACATCAGCACCGAGAGGAGTACTCATGCGCATCTTCGTCACCGGAGCATCGGGTTGGATCGGCTCGCACGTCGTTCCCGAGCTGCTCGACGCCGGGCATCAGGTTCTCGGCCTGGCCCGCTCCGCCGAGTCGGCCGCGACGGTCGAGCTGCTCGGTGCCGAGGTGCACCACGGCAGCCTCGACGAGCTCGACAGCCTGCGCGAAGGCGCGGCTTCCTGTGAGGGCGTTGTGCATCTCGGCTACAACCACGACTTCACGGCGATGGGCGAGGCGGCCAAGACCGACCTCGCGGCACTGAACGTGTTCGGCGACGTGCTCGCCGGCACAGACGGTCCGCTCGTCTTCGCCGCCGGCGTCCTCGGTCTCGGCAGCGGGCAGGTGGCGACAGAGCTGGACTCGCCCGATGTCGCTCAGCACCCCCGCATCGCAGGGGTGCAGCACGCCTTGGGATTCAAGGACAAGGGCGTGCGGTCCGTCAGCGTCAGGTTTGCGCCGACCGTCCACGGCACGGGCGACCACGGGTTCATCGCCACGCTGGTCGGCATTGCTCGGGCCCAGGGCGTGAGTGCATACATCGGTGAGGGCAACAGCGCATGGCCCGCGGTCCACGTGCTGGATGCGGCAGCGCTGGTGCGTCTTGCCCTTGAAAGAGCCGAGGCGGGTACGTCAGTACATGCGGTCGCCGAGCAGGGCGTTGCGACCAAGGCCATCGCGGAGGCAATCGGTGCAGGCCTCGCGCTGCCCGTGATGTCCGTCCCTGTCGACGGCGCGATGGAGCACTTCGGCTGGATGGGCCGCTTCTTCGGGATGGACGCCCAAGCGTCCAACGCGATCACGCGGGAGACGCTCGGCTGGGATCCAACCCACGCAACGCTGCTCGAGGACCTCACATCGGGCTCGTACTTCGTCTAACGCGGCTCATCCATGCCGTCTTTCGGCGCGACACCGTGCTGCATGACGCGGTGCAGCGGGGCCCGTTGCGTTTCGTGATGCTCTCGCCTGGCAACGTAGGTCGAGAGCAGAGCAAGCCATCGGCATGCTCGGATGAGGACGGACACGACATGGCGGTCAGCGCTCCTGCCCTCAGCGCTCAACCCGACGAGCAGCCTGACAGCTTTACGCACCGGCAGATCCTGGTGATCATGTCCGGGTTGATGCTGGGCATGTTCCTGGCTTCGCTCGACCAGACCATCGTGTCGACGGCGCTGCCAACCATCGTGGGCGACTTCCATCGCAACGACTTGCTGTCGTGGGTGATCACGTCGTACCTCCTGGCGAGCACCGCATCGACGCCGCTGTGGGGGAAGGCGGGGGACCTCTACGGCCGCAAGCGCGTCTTCCAGCTGTCGATCGTGGTGTTCCTGCTGGGAAGCGTGTTGTGCGGCGCGGCGCAGAACATGTACGAGCTGATCGCGTTCCGCGGTGTGCAGGGCATCGGCGGCGGTGGCCTCATCTCGTTGGTCTTCGCGATCATCGGCGACGTGATCCCGCCGCGGTCGCGCGGGCGCTACCAGGGCTACTTCGGTGCGGTCTTCGGCATGTCCAGTGTCGTCGGCCCGCTGGCAGGGGGCTTCTTCGTCGACAACCTGAGCTGGCGCTACATCTTCTACATCAACCTGCCGCTCGGGATCGTCGCGCTGGTCGTCACGAACCGCGTGCTGCAGCTGCCGAAGCGGACCCGCGAGGTCAGCATCGACTGGGCAGGAGCGGCGTTGGTCGTCGGTGCGGTGTCTTCGGTGCTGCTCGCCACACAGTCCGGCGGCAGGGACTACCCCTGGGGCTCCTGGCAGATCGTCGGGCTCTTTGTGCTCGGCGCACTGCTCGTCGTCGGCTTCGCGCTCAGGGAGCGGGTGGCCAGGGAACCCATCCTGCCGATGGAGCTGTTTCGGTCGCGGACCTTCAGCGTCAGCAACGTCATCGCCTTCGTGAGCGGCGTCGCCATGTTCGGGGCGCTCGCCTTCCTGCCGCAGTACCTCCAGCTCGTACACGGCGTGTCGGCCACCGAGTCGGGACTTCTCCTGCTGCCGCTCCTGGTCGGGCTGCTGGTCATGAGCATCGGCTCCGGGCGGTACATCTCCGCGACGGGCAGGTATCGCTGGTTCCCCCTGGCCGGCACGACGATCGTCACGATCGGACTGAGTCTGCTGACACAGCTGGGCGCCCACACCTCGCTCACGGTGGTCGGCCTCTACATCCTCGTCTTCGGCGCCGGCCTGGGGCTGTTCCTGCAGGTGCTGACCCTCATCGTCCAGAACTCAGCCCCGATGAAGCAGATGGGCGTCGCCACCTCGTCCGTGACGTTCTTCAGGTCGATGGGCGGGACCATCGGTGCCGCGGCCCTCGGGGCGGTCCTCACCTCGCGGCTCGCCACCGAGCTCACGCACTTGCTCCCCGCCGCCGCGTTGAAGCAGAGCGGAGGCAAGACCGTCGACATCATCTCGAGCCCCCAGGCGCTCAACGGGCTGAAGACGACAATGCCTGCTGTGCACGAGGCCATCATCCAGGCCTACTCACACGCGCTCGACCGCATCTTCCTGGTCGCGATCCCGGTCGGAGTGCTCGCGATGATTGCCTCACTGTTCATCCCGCAGAGCAAGCTGCGCAGCGGCAACTCCGAGGCCCCACCCGAGGTCGCCGCGGCGATGGCAGGCGGTCACTGATGCCCGGCATCACCATCTCCGCCGCCTACGGACTTGCCGGCGCCGCTGTCGCCACGAAGGTCGCCGACGACCTGGCCATGCCCCTGTTGGACCGGGCGATCAGCGCCCAAGTCGCCAGCGCGCTGCACGTGACCGTCGAGGAAGCCGAAGCGGGCTGCCCGCAACGGTCGTTCACCGAGCGATTCTTCGCCGTCCTGTCGCCGCTGGCATCCGGAGTCCTCGGGGCAGGTACTGACGCAGCCCCGCAGGAGCCCGCGCCCGATCCAGCCGACGACTTCCGCCAACAGTCGGAGCAGATCATCCGGCAGGCCGCGCTCAAGGGCGCCGTGATCCTCGGACGCGGCGGCTCCGCGGCTCTCCGCGACGAGCCGGATGTCCTGCGCGTACGACTGTTCGGCCCGGTCGAGGCACGGCTGAAGCAGGCGATGTCTACCCTTGGCATCGACGAGGCGACGGCTCGCCAGCAGATGCACGAAGTGGACACCGCTCGCGAGCACTACGTCCGGCGGCTCTACAAGGTCGACGCCAACGACCCCGCGCTGTTCCAGCTGCAGCTGGACAGCACCGCCCTCCCGCTCGACAGCTGCGCCGACCTGATCGTGCGGGGTTACCGGGCACTGCTCGGCCAGGTGTAGCCCGGTCTCTGCTGCTCAAGCAGGGTCGCGAGCGAACCGGAAGTAGCGGTCAGCTGGTGGGCTCGAGGAGCTGCAGGTCCAGCTCGACCTTCACCACGTCGCCGAGGGCGACCGCGCTGATGCCGGGAGGCATCGCGAGGTCGATGCCGAAGTCCTTGCGGCGGACCTCGGTCGTGGCCTCGAAGCCGGCATGGCGAGGGCCGCCCGGGAAGGACTCGACCCCGCCAAGCTCGACAGCCAGGGTGACCGGACGTGTGATGTCTCCGATCGTGAGCTCTCCTTCGACCTGGTACTCGACGCCGGCACCCACGATCCGGGTCGACCGGAACAGCATGGTCGGGCGCTTGGCGACGTCGAAGATGTCGGGTGAGAGCACGTGCGCGTCACGGTCGGCGTTTGCGGTGTCGAGCGAGGCGACGTCCACGGTGGCAGTGACGGTGGTCGTGTCGAGCGTCTCGCCGATCACGATGTCCGCGTCGAAGCGCGTGAAGCGTCCGCGCACCTTGGACACCCCGAGGTGGCGGATGGTGAACCCGATCGAGGAGTGGTTCGTGTCGACGGCCCAACGGCCGGGGATCAGGGGCAGGGAAACAGCTGACGGTGTGGTGGTCATGACCTCAGCATCAACGCCCTCATCAGGGCTGAGAAGGCCGAGTTGATCCTGGTACTGGCAGGGCCACGGTCTTTCGTCGCTGCGGGTGCATGCTGGGAGGGTGACGACGATGGCGGAATACCTACGCGCCCGCCGTCAGCAGCTCCAGCCGGGCGATGTCGGCCTGCCCGACAGTGGTCGTCGGCGCACTCCAGGACTGCGGCGCGAAGAGGTGGCGACGCTTGCGGGGATCAGCATCGACTACCTGGTGCGCCTCGAGCAGGGCCGCGACACGCGGCCGTCGGCAGGGGTGATCACGGCCCTCGCCGACGCGCTGCGACTGAGTGACGAGCAACGTCGCCAGCTCTACACCCTGGCGATGGTCAGTCAAAGCGCGGAGCTCTGCCCCGGCCCCCCGCCGCTGGCCCGGACCGTGGCACCGACCATCGCGGTGCTCCTCGAGCGACTGACGACGACGCCGGCCTACGTGACCGGCCCGGCCAACGACGTACTGGCCTGGAACCACGCGTGGGAGCTCCTCGTCGGTCCGCTCGGCATGTTCGAGGGATCTCCGAACCTCGCCCGACACGTCTTCCTGCACCCTGACGCCCGAAGGGTCTACCCGGACTGGGCCAGTGCGGCCGAGGAGCAGGTCAGCCGCCTCCGCGCAGCGTCGGGTCGCTGGAGCGACGATGCGGCTTTCGCCGCCCTGCTGGACGAGCTGCGCACCTCCCCGGAGTTCGTCGAGCACTGGGCGGTCCTTGCGACGCCCGAGAAGCGTCGAGGTAGCAGGCAGATCGCACACCCCGACCTGGGCCGACTGCGGTTCGACTACGAGGTGCTGCTGCTGCCCGACGACATCGACGAGCAGCGGCTCATCACCTGGCTCCCCGCCGACGAAACCACCGCCGCAGCCCTCGCGCGGACAGCCGAGGCAGCCGGCCCGACGAGTCCCGCCCGGCTCCGCGTCATCGGCTGAAGGGCCCGCAGGTCCCGCGGGGCCATTCGGGTGACCACAGGTTCCTTTCAGCCCGAACGGGAACGTTTCGGTTCGGCAAGGACGGTCCCTGCCCTAGGCGGGTGATCAGCATGGGTAGGTTCCAAAGCCTCTTCGGACGGCCCGAGTTCCTGCGGGCCTTCCACGGATGGATGACCCTCGCCTGGGGGGCACTGATTCCCATCACCATCTTCACCGGCCTCAAGGGCTCGATCATCTGGATCGCCTTGATGAGCGTGTGGGCCAACTTCGTCGGTCACTTCTCGTCGTGGCAGGCCGCCCGCGTCGAGGTCAAGCAGGACGAGCAGGTGGACGAAGCGCTGACAACCGCTTCCGACCCCACGTCGCGGCAGCCCCTGACGGCGCAGGGCACCTGAAACGTCCCGAGTGAACGGTTGGGGTTCACCTGTTGCGAGGGGCGCGGAAGTGCCACCATGAGGACATGACGCTCCTCGAGGTCGCTGCGGTCGCCGCGTTCCTGCTCGGCGACGCCGCGGTCGGCTACTTCTACTTCCGCTGGATGCGCCGCTGACCGCTTCGGCGGCAGGGTGAGCAGGCGCTCCCGCTAGTTTGGCGCGCATGCGACGGCCGGGCCTGAACCCCCCACTGGTGGGGATCATGGCTCTGGCCGTGGTGCTGCGCACCCTGGTCTGGTGGCCCAGGCACAACTTCTTCGGCGTCCTCGAGTACGACGACGGCGTCTACTACGTGGCCTCCAAGCTGCTCCTTGCCGGCCGGCTCCCGTACAGCGACTTCACGATCGTGCACCCCCCCGGCCTCAGCCTGCTGCTGCTGCCAGCTGCCGCCGTCGGAGACCTGCTCGGTGACGCTGCCGGGATGGCGGCGGGCCGCATCGAGATGCAGGTGTTCGTCCTCGCGAACATCGCCCTGATCTATCGCCTCGGTCGCCTCCTTCCGCTCCAGTCCGGCAGCGGGGTGCCACTGCTTGCTGCCGGTCTCTACGCCCTGATGCCCAACGCGGTCAGCGCCGGGCACACGATCCTGCTCGAGCCGCTCGTGACCTTCGCGTGCCTGCTCGGCAGCTGGTTGCTGTTCCGGCCGCCGTCGCCCGGTCGCGGGAGGCTGCTTCTCGCCGGCTTCTGCTTTGCCGCGGGGGCCGGCCTGAAGCTGTTCGCGGGTGCCTATGTGCTCGCCGCCGTCGTCACGCTCCTCGCCGCGAAGCGCTATCGGGCCCTGGGGTCGGTGGTGCTGGGTGGGGTCGCCGGTACGGTCCTGCTGCTCGTGCCGTTCTTCCTCGCCGATCCCCGGGCGGCGTGGCACGACGTCGTGGTCACGCAGCTCAGCCGCCCGACGAACCCCTCCGTGCCGCACGGTCTCGATCGGATCGCGAGCACGGTCGGCTTCGGCTACGCCACCGTGCCGCTGGGCATGCTGCTGCTCGTCGCGATCGCCGTCGGCACGGTGCTCGCCTGGCGTCGGACGCGGTCACCTCAGCTCCTCTACTGGGCAGTCTTCGCCGTCCCGGTGCTGCTGGCCTTCGCGGGCTCGCCGACGTACTTCTTGCACTACGGCGAGTTCCTCGGACCGGCCGTGGCCCTCCTTGCCAGCCAGCTGGCCGTCCTCGGAGGACGGATGAGGTGGCCGCAGCTGGCCCTGGCGGCAGTCGTGGTCGTCTTCGGCATCGGTACGGGCGTTGCCGCGACCGACATGCGGGGCCAGCCGGACCTCCGGGCGCTGGCCGCCGCACATGTGCCCGGCCATGCCTGCGTGTACTACGACGCCGTGAGCCTGGCGCTCGCGGCCGAGGTCTACCAGCCGTCGTCGCCCACCTGCCCGTCCTACGTCGACGGCCGCGGTGTCGCCCTCACGCAGAACACGGATTGGCCGAACCGGACGAGCTTCTATCCGGCGGGGTTCGTCGCTGACACCGCATGGCAGCAGGCGACCGTCGCACAGATGCGCGCCTCGCAGTTCCTCTTGCTACGACACGATCCGACGGACTTTCCGGAGTGGGACACCGCGACCCGGGAGTATGCGGTGACGCACTTCGCCGTGGTCGCGCGGCACCGCGGCGGCCGGCAGCCCTTCGAGCTCTGGCAGCGCGTCACGCCCGGCTGACGAGCGGTTGGCGCCGCTGACGCGCGGCCACCCAGCGCAGGGCCGGCGCCTCGACGAGGCGCCAGGAGACGACTGTGCAGAGCAGCGAGCCCGCGACACCGAGCGGGATGCCGACGAGCGGCGTCAGCGGATGGGTCCACGTCGCCCAGAGGTAGTGCCAGAGGTACAGCGCGTACGAACGACGGCCGAGCCAGGTCAGCCAGCGGACCGAGAGGCCGCGGGTCAGCACGCTGCCGGGGCTGTCGGTGACGTGCGCGATCACCTGCACTGTGCAGAGCGCGACGACCGACGGCACGACGACGTACTTCCACTCGTTCTCCTGCAGGCTCAGCATGATCGCGACGAACGCGGCCACCCCGAGCCAGGCCCGGCCGACGGCGAACGGTGCGGTCGCACCGATCGCCTTGCGCCGGTGCCAGACGAGGGCAGCGAAGGCGCCGATGAGAAGGCTGGCGGCGCGCGTGTCGGTGCCGA
The DNA here is from genome assembly GCA_025465465.1 of Frankiales bacterium. Lineage (GTDB taxonomy): Bacteria > Actinomycetota > Actinomycetes > Mycobacteriales > SCTD01 > RYN-111. The sequence goes on from JAODND010000063.1 coordinate 70,641, forward strand.
AGTAGAGCCGGTTGCTGCTGAAGCCGGCCTGCCACAGCCACGCCGACCAGAGCACCGACGCTGCGATCACACTGCCGAGCACGAGCCGGCGTCCGTGGGTCCGCAGGGTCATCAGCACAAGGAGGGCGGCAGGCCACAGGATGTAGAACTGCTCCTCCACGGAGAGCGACCAGAGGTGCTGAAGGGGGGCGTCGGTGCCGCCGGCGATCACGTCCCAGTTCGCGACGTAGAGCAGCGCTGCGGCCACGTTCTTCAGCGCGCCGGCGACCGGGATCGGATGCCCGGAGCCGTTGCTGGCCGGGACCGCGCCCATCCACGACTGGTCGTGGAACAGCAGCAGCAGCACGGTCCAGGCGCCCAGCATGAGCGCCAGCGCGGGCAGCAAACGAGCTGCCCGGCGTGCATAGAAGCGGCGCAGGTCGACCCGCCCGGCGACCCGGACCTCGTCGAGCAGCAGCGCGGTGATGAGGAACCCGGACAGCGCGAAGAACACGTCGAGGCCGATGGTCGCGCCGTGGAGCACGTAGTGCCCGGCGAAGTGGAAGACGACGATGAGTGCCACGGCGATGCCGCGCAGCCCGTCGAGTGCTGGGGCGTGTCCGAGCAGGCGGGTGCGACCGGAGGACGTCGCAACAGGCACGGTTCGTGTCGCCGTAGCGGGGGCAGCAGGCACTCCGTGACCGTGCCCTGCGCGGCTGGGGATCAACCGCCCGCAGCCTGCGAGGTCGCTGGGAGAGGGCAGTCGCTAGCCTGACCAGGAAGGCGAGGTGACGTTGAACACGACCGGTTGGCTGCTCCCGACCGGCGTCCTGCGGCGGTCGCAGGTCATCGGGTTCGTGAGCACGTCGGCGCTTGCCGTCGCGGGCATCGGTGCCGGCGCCGTGCCGAAGACCGGCGCCAAGGACGTGATCGCGAGCGAGCTGCACCTGATGGCGCTGCGCGAGAACGTGGGGCTGCGCACCGTGTGCACCTTGGTCAGCTACTTCGCCCTCTTCGGACTGCTGGTGAGCTGGGCGCTGGTGGGTCGTCGGCTGCGCGAGGTGACCCCCGGCCAGGTGCTCGTGCTCTGCGCGACCTGGGCGCTACCACTGCTGGTCGCGCCGCCGCTGTTCAGCGCCGACATCTACGCCTACGCGGGCCAGGGCCACCTGGTGGCCAACCACATCGACGCCTATGTCTACGGGCCGGGCGACTACGAGCCGACCAGCAAGTGGTCCTTCAACGTCGACGGGGTCTGGCGCTTCAGCCCGGCGCCCTACGGCCCGTTCTGGCTGTGGCTGACCGGACTGGCTGTCGGCCTGCCGGGCAACCACCTGGTGGTGTCGATCTATCTCATCCGCGGGCTGGCAGTCCTCGGGCTCGCCCTGCTGGCGTGGTCGCTGACCCGACTGGCGACGAGTGTCGGCGTCCCGGTCCAGCGCGCACTGTGGATCACCGCGCTCAACCCGCTGCTGCTGCTGCACGGCGTAGCAGGTGCGCACAACGACCTGCTCATGCTGGGGCTGCTCGCGGCCGGCCTGATGGTGACCCGCACCAGGCCGGACCTGCTGGGACTGGTCATGGGTGTGGCGCTCGTCACGCTCGCGGCGCTCATCAAGGCACCGGCCCTCGTGGCACTCCCGTTCGTACCCCTGCTCTCCACCATGACGCGGCCGCGCTGGCGGATGCTGGTCGTCACGGGCGTCGTGGCCGCAGTGGTTGCTGTCGCAGTGACCGTCGCCACCGGGCTGGGCTGGGGGTGGGTCAGGGTGCTGGCCGACCAGGGCTCGCGGCCCTCCATCTGGTCGATGCCGTGGGGTCTGCGCCGCGGTCTGTCCTCACTGGCCGGCCAGCTCTTCGGCGCCGGGGCCGCGAGCTGGGTCGACACTGCCGTGGAGTACGGCGTGAGCGCACTGCTCGGGATCCTGCTCGTCACCCTCTGGGGTCGCGCGCTGCTCCGCCGTACCCAGGCCCTGACCGCTGCCGGAGGTGCGCTGCTCCTTCTGTTCTGCCTGAGCTTCAGCGAGCAGCCGTGGTATCTCGCCTGGGCGCTCACACCGCTGTCGGTGACGACCAGCCGGAGCCGCATCGCGTTCCTGGCCGGCTTCTCGGGCGCGCTCTGCATCTACCTCGCACCCGGGGGCCGCAGCTGGATCCGACCGCCGTGGTTCGGGGTGCCCATCCTGATCGCGGCGCTCATCGGTGTCGCTGTGGCGCGCTGGCTGACGCCGCGCGAGGAAGTGCCACGGCCGGCCGCCTCGACCGCCGGATACGCCGAGGTCGCGGCGAGGTGAGACACCGGACATTCGGCTGCGCGGATCCCGGCGCTCGACCACGATGAAGGGGTGCGCCCCCACTCTCGAACCGCGATCGTGCTCGCGGTGCTCGCCGGACTGCTCTGCACGGTGCTGGTCTTCGAGTCGTCCTCGCAGGCCAGCGACCGGCCGCAGGCGCTGTTCTTCGGTGACAGCCTCTTCGCCGGCACCGGCGTCACCCCGAAGCGACCGGTGCTGCCGACCGACACCTCGCGGTTGCTGCGCTGGCAGCCCACCGTCGACGCGTTCGGAGGGACCGGGTTCACGACCGGCGGCAAGCACGGCAAGCCCTACCTCGACAGGCTGAAGCACGACCGGTATCTGCAGCGTCGGCACTATGACGTGATCGTGCTCGAGGGCGGCACCAACGACGCGCTCTACGGCGACCTGCCGGTCATGGCGTCGAGGATCGCCGAGGTCGTCGACTACCTCCGCGCTCGGCAGCCGGGAGCACGTCTCGTCCTCGTCGGTGGCTATACACCGCACGGCCACGAAGGCCCGCGCTTCGACGAGGCCGAGGCCATCCTGGAGAAGGCGGCCGCTGATCTCGGCCTGCTGTATGTCAGCCAGTTCGGCTACCACCGCCTCGACCGGGGCTTCCTGGGCAAGGACCACTTCCACCCCAACCGCGCGGGCTACCGCCTGATGGCCCGCGACCTTGCCACCCACCTGCGCACCCCAGCGCCGAAGCTGTCCGTCTAGTTCTTTCTGACTGTTCTGTCCGGTTCGAGGACATCGATCTTGTCGCCTCGGAAGCGTTGCCCTCCATGAGCTTCCGCAGACTTCTTGCCCCGCTTCTCGCCGTGATCGCGCTCTCCGCGCCGACTGCACTGGCCAGCACCGTCGTCTCCCAGACCGTTGCCCCTGGCGGCGTCGCAGGGAAGACCAGCGTCATCTCCATCGACTCGGGTGGCCTCACTCGCTCCTACCGCCTCTTCGTCCCCAACGTGCTGCCCGCGGGACCCCGTCCGTTGGTCGTGGCCCTGCATGGGCACTCCGTGACAGGTGAGGCGATGGAGTCGGCCACCGGTCTCGACAAGTCGGCCGCCAAGGCAGGGGTCCTGGTCGCGTACCCGGACGGCTACCACGCCTCCTGGAACGCGGGCACCTGCTGCTACGACGCGAAAGCGGCCAACGTCGACGACATCGGCTTCCTCTCCAGCCTGATCACAGACGCGGCATCGCGCTACTCCGTCGACAAGCTGCGGGTGGCGGTCGCCGGATTCTCCAACGGCGGCATGATGGCGTACGCGTTCGGTTGCGCGCGCACCGACCTGGTGGACGTCATCGTCGTGATGTCCGGCGCATACATGGGTACCTCGTGCACGCTGTCTCGGCCGTTGTCCGTGCTGCACATGCACGGGCTCCTGGACACGACGGAGCCCTACCTCGGCGGCACGGTGACTCCGCTCAAGATCAAGGTTCGGCCCACGCTCGGCCCGATCGGTGCCATCGGCGTCCAGGCCGGTTGCACGAGCCTGCCGACGGTCCCCTTCCCGTCCTCCCCGCTCGTGACCGAGACGCAGGCGGCAGGTTGCAGACCGGGCACTCAGCTCATCGTCCTCGCCAGCAGCACGCTCGGTCACCTCTGGCCAACGGGGACCACTTCGGTTCCTCAGTACGGCTTCGACGCGACCACGATGACCTGGGGCTTCCTCGTCAACACCTGGGCGACCCGTGGGACGCCGGTGGCGCTCTAGCTGCTCTCCGGGTCCTTCTTCAGGGCCCGCGCGGCGGCGCGGACCGGGTCGGGTACGGCGACGGGGCGACGAGTCTCGCGGTCGACGTAGACGTGCACGAAGCGACCGACCGCAGCCGGCGATTCGGCCGTGCCGAACAGCGCGAGCCGGTAGCTGATCGAGCTGGTGCCGAGCCGCTCCACGTCGAGGGCTGCCGTGATCGGCGCCGGGAAGTCGAGCTCAGCGAGGTAGCGGCAGGACGTCTCGACGACCAGACCCAGCGCGGGCCACGCGCGGACGTCCTCGCCCGTCGTCTCGATGAGCCAGGCGTTGACGGTGGTGTCGAACACGGCGTAGTGCACGACGTTGTTGACGTGGCCGTAGGCGTCGACGTCTGACCAGCGCGTCGGCACCTCGCGCAGCACCGGGAAGTCGGCGCGGCGCAGGTCCCTAGGATCCTCGGTCACGGGCACCCCGAGACCCTGCCACAACCGTCGAGGAGCAGTCGCGTTGAAGGTCACCAGCGTCGTTCTCACCGAGATGGGTCGGCCGCGTCCCTATGCCGACACGCGGCCGGTCGAGGTCCTCGAGCTCGACCTGGCGGCTCCGCGGGCCGGTGAGCTGCTCGTCCGCGTCGAGGCCGCCGGCGTGTGCCACTCCGACCTGTCGGTCGTGGACGGCAGCCGGCCCCGGCCGTTGCCGATGGCGCTGGGCCACGAGGCGGCAGGTGTCGTCGAGGAGGTGGGTGCGGGGGTGCACGACGTGTCCGCGGGGGACCGCGTCGTTCTCGTCTTCGTGCCCTCCTGCGGGTCCTGTGCCGAATGCTCCAGCGGGCAACCGGCACTGTGCCGGCGCGGGGCCGCGTCCAACGCGGCCGGTGAGCTGCTCCGCGGGGGACACCGCCTGTCGCACCAGGGATCCCGGATCCACCACCACCTCGGGGTCAGCGCCTTCAGCAGCCACGTGGTGGTCGACCGCGGCTCTGCCGTCGTCGTCCCGGCCGAGGTGCCGGGGGAGACCGCTGCCCTGTTCGGCTGCGCCCTGCTGACGGGCACCGGCGCCGTCGAGTCGACGGTGAGCGTGCGTCCCGGTGACAGCGTCGTGGTCCTCGGGTTGGGCGGAGTGGGGCTGTCGGCGGTGATGGGTGCGGCGCTCGCCGGCGCGGACCCGCTCGTCGTCGTCGATCCGCTCGAGGCGAAGCGCGAGCTCGCGCTGTCGCTCGGGGCCACGCACGCGGTCGTAGCGGGGTCGGTCGAGGAGGTGCGGGAGCTCACGGGCGGGGGAGCGCGCTATGTCATCGAGGCCGTCGGCCACGAGCAGGCCATGGCCGACGCCTTCGCGATGACGGCACGAGGGGGCGCGACCGTGCTCGTCGGGCTGCCGCACCCGTCCCGGATGCTGTCCGTCCCGGCCGTGCAGGTGGTGGCCGAGGCCCGTCAGGTGCTCGGCTCCTACATGGGTTCCGCCGCGCCCCAGCGCGACATCCCGCGGCTGGTGCGCCTCTGGCAGGACGGCCGCCTGCCGGTGGAGCGCCTGACCTCGGCGGTGCTCCGGCTCGAGGACGCGGCGCAGGCTCTCGACGCCCTGGCCGACGGATCGGCCGTCCGCCAGCTGCTCATCCCCTGAGCCGCAGCCTGATGGGGCAAAACGTGCAAAAGCCGCCAAATGGCGCAACGGGCCCCCGCACGTTGGGTGAGCCTGGTGCCGGCGGGGCTAGTTCCTTGTAGCGATTTCGCGGATCAACGCTCCATATCCGCCCTTCTCCCGCCCGATGGTCAAGAGACGGCCGGCCATCTCGCCAGCCGCTGTCAGAGCGGACGGGCCATGACTCACAGCAGCTTCAGGTACGGGATGGCGGACGCCGAGCAGGCCTCGCTGCGCCACCGGCTGCTCCGGCGGCCGTGGTTCCTGCCGGAGGGGCGCCGGCTGTCGGAGGAGGTCTGGCAGCAGCGCCACTTCGGTCTGACCTTGCTGCTCTGGGCGCACCTGCCGGTGCTCTACGCGTTCGCGCTGTTCCGCGACCTGACGCCCGTCAACGCCGCGGTGCAGGTCGGGGTGCTGCTCGTCCCCGCCGTGGGCGCCAGCCTCCCGTCCCTCAGTCGCAACGTGCGCTCCGCGAGCGCCTCGCTGGGCCTCGTGATCGGCGCCTCCGTGCTCGTCCACCTCAGTGGCGGCTCGATCGAGGCGCACTTCCAGTTCTTCGTGATCCTGGCCTTCCTCACGCTCTACCAGGCCTGGTTGCCGTTTCTGCTCGCACTCCTCTACGTCGTCGGCGAGCACGGTGTCGTCGGCGCGCTGGATCCCAAGCTCGTCTACAACAACCCCAGCGCCATGGCACACCCATGGCGCTACGCCGCGATCCATGGCGGGTTCGTGCTCGCCGCGAGCGCCGCGAACGTCCTGAGCTGGCGCCTGACCGAGCAGGAGTCGTTGCGCGACGGACTCACCGGGATGCCCAACCGCGTCGCGCTCCTGGACACCCTCGACCGCACGCTGCAGAGCAGGGGTCGGCGCAGCACGGCCGTGCTGTTCATCGACCTCGACAACTTCAAGGACGCCAACGACGCCTTCGGGCACCAGGTCGGTGACGAGCTCCTCATCGCCCTGTCGCGCCGGCTGGGGCGGCAGCTCCGGTTCGGCGACGAGCTGGCCCGGCTGGGTGGCGACGAGTTCGCGATCGTGCTCACCGACCTGACGACCGAGGACGAGGCGAAGGCCATCGGCGAGCGCCTGCTCGTCTGCCTCCAGGACGAGATCCTGATCGGCGACTTCCACCTGGCCGCGTACGCCAGCATCGGACTGGCCTTCGCCGAGGAGGGGATGAGCGCAGCCGACCTGCTCCGCAACGCCGACCTCGCGATGTACGAGGCCAAGCGCGACGGGGGCAACCGGCTCTGCGAGTACCGACCCAGCCTGCACACCGCCGCCCTGCGGCGCACCGAGCTCGAGGTCGAGCTGCGCTCAGCTCTCGAGCTGGGCCAGTTCGTGCTGCACTACCAGCCGATCTTCGACGTGGCGAACCACGAGCTCGTCGGGTCCGAGGCGCTCGTCCGCTGGCAGCACCCCACCCGCGGCCTGCTGGCACCCGCCGAGTTCATCACCGCCGCCGAGCAGTCAGGTCTGATCATCGCGCTCGGCGCGTGGGTGATCCGGACCGCCTGCCTGCAGACCGCCTGCTGGCAGGCGGAGTACCCGGAGCTGCGGAAGCTCACCGTGGCGGTCAACCTGTCGCCGCGGCAGCTCGTCGACAGGGCGCTCATCGGCACCGTCGCCGAGGCGCTGCACGACAGCAAGCTCTCAGCGTCCTCGCTCTGCCTCGAGATCACCGAAGGGTCCATCATCAAGGACTTCGAGCAGACGCTGCCCGTGCTCAACGCCCTGCGCACCCTCGGGGTGTCGCTGGCGCTCGACGACTTCGGCACCGGCTACTCCTCCCTCAGCTACCTCAAGCAGCTGCCCGTCGACACGGTGAAGATCGACCGGTCCTTCGTCGGTGACCTCGGCACCAACAACCCCAACTCGCAGATCGTGACCGCGATCATCGAGCTCGCCCACGCGCTCGGGATGTCGGTGACGGCTGAGGGTGCCGAGACCTCCTCGCAGCTCGAGTCGCTCAAGGCGATGCGGAGCGACCACGCCCAGGGCTTCTTGCTGGGCCGGCCGATGTCGACCCAGATGTTCACCGAGGCGCTGACCACGACAGATCGGTTCGCGGTCGCGGTGCCGGTTCCGCGCGGCACGTCGTGACGGCGACGGCCCCGGTCGGCGCCCAGCACGCGGGTCACCTGCTGGTGGGCACGGGCTTCGTGCTGGTCGCCCTCTGCGCGGTCGCGCTCGTCGAGCACCTCAAGGCCCGACCGAAGAAGGCAGCACGCCGCCGGCCGGCACGGCTGGGGATGCTGTCCGTTGCCGCGACCGGCGCGGCAGCGGGCGGCATCCATCTCGCCGTCGTGCCGAGTCACTGGGCCCAGGCCGAGATCTACGGCGCGTTCTTCGCGCTGGTGGGCACGACCCAGGTCGTCTGGTCCCTGCTGCTCCTGGTCCGGCCCTCGAGGCCGCTGCTCGGATTGAACGTCGCCGCGAACCTGGGTGTCCTGCTCGTGTGGCTGGACTCCCGCACGATCGGCCTGCCGCTCGGTCCGGCCGCCGGGCTGCGCGAGCCGATCGGCCTGCTCGACCTCGCCTGCGCCGTCATCGAAGTGGCCGGTGTGGTGATCGCCTTGCGGCTGATCCTCCGACCCGAGCGGGCTAGCGCAAGCCCTCGGCCCGCCGGGCCGACTGCAGCAGCTGCGCGAAGTCGTCGGCGTGCAACTCTGCCAGCTGCTCGGTAGCGGTCTTGCGGGCGCGGCGCTCACGCACCTCGAGATCTCCGGAGCCCACGACGCCCAGCAGCGGAGCGCGCTCGGCAGGTGCCGCTGCACTCGCGGCCCGGACGGTCTTGACCGCTGACGCCCGGGGCGTTCGCGCCTTCGCAGGAGGACCTGCAACGCAAGAGATGCAGGTCTCCGAGGCGGCGTCGAAGGCATCCTCCTGGAGCACCTTGCGACACTGCACACACCGCCGCCAGGCAGCCACCGATCCTCCTTGACTCGAGCTGCCCCCACCGTACCTATGCCGGTGTTCGCGACAGGCAGCCGTCCCGCGACGAAGGACGCGCCGACCCTCTGACCCGAGGTAACGTCCTGGCGAGGGGAGGTGACGGAGCTGGTCATCCGCAGAGCTGTCCCAGCAGTTGCTGTCCTCGTCGGTGCGCTCGTCGCCCTCCCCGCCCCGACCTCTGCAGCCGTACCCGAGGTGGGCTACTCCGTCACGACCGCCGGCGCTGCCGTGCGCGTGGTCTCGACGCAGCAGCCCGCCTTCTCGATCGCCACCGGTGACCTCGTCGACCAGACCCTTGGCCTCGTCTCGAGCAGCTTCAGCGCCAGCTCGTCGGAGTCGCGCGCGGCCAGCTACTACCCCGGCGACCTGCTGGCCCAGGCCGGGCAGCTCATCTGCGGGCAGTTCGGTCCCTGTCCTGTCGACCCCCCGGCGTACCCGCTGCTCGCTGAGGCTTCCTGGCCGACGGTGCGGCACGCGACGGCGGGCACCTCGACTGCCTCCGCGAGCGCGACCTCGAACTCCGGAGCGACCTCGTCGACCCGCCGGCCGTCCGGCGTCGTGACGACCGGGGCCCTCACCTCGGCAACCAGCACGGTCGTGCGACAGGACGGCCTGCACGTCCATGTCGTGACCACGGTGCAGGACGTGGCCATCGGGCCGCTGGCGATCGCGAGCGTCCAGGTCTCCGACGATGTCGTCGTCCATCGGGACGGGCGGACCACCTCGGTGCCGCAGGTCGTCGCGGGTCGCGTCACCGTCGCGGGAGCGCCGGTGGAGCTCGGGTCGACCCCCGTGCCAGTGCTGGCCCGGCGGGGCTTGTCGGTGCGGCTGGTCGGCACCGACGTCGCGGGTGCGCGCAGCGGCGCCACCGGCGTGCGCATCGACGTGTCGATGCCCGTCAAGGGAGCCGGCGCGCCGGTGCCGGGAGTGCCGACCCTCGACCGGACCTACGTGGGCTCTGTCGTGCTGGGCGAGGTCGCCGTCGTCGCGACCCGCGACGACGCCTTCTCGCTGCCGGTCCTGCCGATGCCGCAGCCGCCCGGCACGTCTGGACCCGCCGTGCAGCAACCGGTGGTCGGGCTGCCGGTCACGGGCACCGCTCCGGTGGGCCGGTCCTTGCCTCCGGTGCAGCTCGCGCAGCAGCCGTCCACGACGCTGCTGGTCAGGTCGATCCAGTTGGACGACCTCGGTGACCTCGGCGACCTCTATGCAGTGCTCGTGCTCGGCGCGGCCGTCGGGCTGCTGACGTCGCGTTCGCTGTCGAGGAGGGCCTGGTCATGAGGCGCGTTCAGCCCTTGCTCGCCTGGGGTCTGGTCGCGGCCGGAGCCCTGCTGCTGCTGCTCGGTTGGTATGGCGTCAGCGGCGAGTCCTTGACGGCCAAGCAACTCCCGTACCTGGTGTCAGGTGGTCTGGGCGGGATCGCACTCATCGTCGTGGCCGCGTCGCTGCTCACCACCCAGGACGTACACCGGCAGCTGGCGCGGCTGGAGCAGGTCGAGCAGCGGGTCACCACGATGTATGAGCTTCTCGTCGAGGAGCTTGTGCCTGCAGCCCTCGACGCCGCCGAGCTGGTCCGGGTGGCGGGGGGATCGACGTACCACCGACCCACGTGCCCGCTGGTCGTGGGCAAGGAGACGTCGCCGCTGGGGCCGGCCGACCGGCTGGCGCTCACCCCGTGCGACGTCTGCGCACCGGCAGCAGCCTGACGTGCTCCTGACGCTGCAGCTGGCCCTCGCGGGGCTCGCGTTCGGCAGCGTCGCGGCCCTGTCAGGGATCGGTCTGGTCGTGACCTATCGCGCGACGGGGGTGTTCAACCTCGCGCATGGTGCGGTGGCCACCCTGATCGCCTATGTGCACTGGGAACTGGTCGTGCGGCAGGACGTGCCGGAGGCGGTCGCCGCGCCGCTCTGCGTCCTCGTGCTCGCGCCGGTGCTGGGGGTGCTCGGGTATCGCGCAGTCTTCCGGCCGTTGCAGGAGCGCGACGCGTCGCCCGCTGAGGCCCTCGTCACGACCCTCGGCCTGTTCGTCCTCGTGGTCGGCTTCACGACGGTGCTGTGGGGCAACGGTGCAAAGCGAGCACCCGCGGTCTTCCCGACGGCCCGCTGGGACCTGGGCGAGCTGACGATCCGCTCCGACACCGTCGTCCAGCTCGCGGTCGTCGGCCTCGTCGCGATCGTGCTGGCGGTCCTCACCGGGCCCACCCGGCTGGGGGCCGACGTGCGCGCCGTCGTCGACCGGCGCGAGCTGGCGCAGCTGTCCGGGGTGGACGTGGACCGGGTCAACCAGCTGGGCTGGGCCGTCGGCACGGCGCTGTCCGCGATCACCGGGCTGCTGCTCGCGCCGAGTCTGTCGCTCACGCCCTACGGCCTGACGCTGGTCGTCCTCGAGACGTTCGCGATCCCCGTCCTGGCGCGGCTGTCGAGCCTCGGGGTCGCCACGGTCGCCGGGCTCGGGCTCGGCGTCGCGCAGGCGGAGCTGACCCAGGTGCACGTGACCCAGGAGCCGTTCGCGACGGCGCTGCAGGCCCTGCAGTCCAACCTGCTGGTCGTCGCCCTGCTGGCCGGGCTGCTGCTGCTGCCGAGCCTGCGGGAGGTCGGCGACGCGGGGAAGGCGAGGAGCTTCTCGAGCCGTCGTGGCAGGCGCACCTCGCCCCGACGCAGTGTCGTGCTCTACGCGATCGCGGCCGTCATGCTCGCCTCGCCGCTCGGCTATCCCGCGGAGCAGCTCCGCCAGGCGCAGGCCGTCCCCGGGCTGGCTGTGGTGCTCGTCAGCATCGTGGTGCTGACCGGCTACGGCGGACGGATCTCGCTCGGGCATGCCGGCTTCGCCGGCCTGGGAGCCCTGTTCTTCGCGAAGCTCAGCAGCGGTGCACCGGAGCTGGTCGCCCTGGTCGGAGGAATGCTCGCGGCCGGAGCCATCGGGGTGCTGACCGGCTATCCCGCGATCCGCCGGCGCGGGCTCTTCCTCGCGTTGACCACCTTTGCCGTCGGGGTGACGGTCAGCAGGTTCGTCTTCGAGTCGCCCACGCTGACCTCGGGCATCGACGTCCATCGACCGAGCCTGTTCGGGCTCTCGCTCGCCGGTGACCACACCTTCTACGCGTTCGAGCTGGCCTGTCTCGTCGTCGCGCTGCTCGTCGTGCGCAATCTCCGGTCGGGACCGCTCGGCCGTGCCCTGCTCGCGGCGCGCGACAGCGAGCCGGGAGCCCGGGCGAGCGGCCTCGACATCGGGCGGATCACCCTGTTCACCTTCGCCGTCAGCGCGGTGATGGCCGGCCTGGGAGGTGCCTTGCTGGCGCAGACCACGCTCTCCTTCGAGTCGCATGCGTTCGACCCGGTGTCCAGCAGCTTGGTCTGGTTCACGGCGGTCGTGGTGTTCGGTGCAGACAGCGCTGCCGGTGCCGTCCTGGCGTCCGGGCTGTTCGTCGCCATGCAGCTGGTGACGGGCTCCAGCGACGCCGCACTGCTCCCGATCGGCCTGCTCGCTGTCCTGTTGGGGCGGTTCCCCGGCGGTGTGCTGGCCGGCCTCGGTGCGGCAGGCCGGCCGGTGTCGGCGCCGGTCGCCGACCGGCGGTTGTCGCCGACGGGCCGAGCGCTGGTGAGGCAGCAGTGACCGTGCTCGAGGGGATCGGGATCACCAAGCGCTTCGGGGGTCGGGTGGCCGTCGAGGACGTGAGCGTCGCGGTCCATGCCGGCCGCGTCGCCGCGGTCATCGGGCCGAACGGAGCGGGCAAGACCACGCTGTTCTCGTGCCTCACCGGCGCGACCGCCCTCGACAGCGGGACGGTGCTGCTCGACGGCTCGGACGTCACGTCGCGGGGTGCCGACGACCGCGCCCGCCGGGGCCTGGGCCGCACCTTCCAGCGGTTGTCGGTCTTCGGGTCGCTGTCGGTCGCCGACAACCTGCTCGTGGGTGCCGAGGCCACCCGCCGCACCCCGCTCTGGCGTGGCCTGCTCGGACTGCCCGACCGACGGGCGTCGGGAGACGCGGGCCGCGTCGACCGGGTCCTCGCGCTGCTGGGGCTCGAGGACGTCCGCGACCAGGAGGCCCGCACGCTGTCGACCGGGCGGCTCCGGCTGGTGGAGCTCGGCCGGGCGCTCTGCGGCGAGCCCCGGGTGCTGCTGCTCGACGAGCCGGCCAGCGGGCTCAGTGACGCGGAGACCGACGGGCTGCGCGCCGTCCTCCGAGCGGTCGCCGACGACGGCGTCGCCGTGCTGCTCGTCGAGCATGACGTGCGCCTGGTGCTCGACGTCGCCGACCACGTCTACGCACTCGCACAGGGCCGGATGCTCAGCTCCGGCACCCCGGACGAAGTGGCCGCCGACCCCGCCGTGCGGAGCGCCTACCTCGACAGGACGCGGGCGTGATCGAGCTCGAGCTGCGACGGGCGCGCGCCGGCTATGGACCGGTCGAGGCCCTGCACGGCGTCGACCTGGCCGTCGCGGCAGGTCGCCTCACCGCCCTGCTCGGACCGAACGGCGCCGGCAAGACGACGCTGCTGTCGGTGCTGGCCGGGCTTGTCCCGCTGCGCACGGGATCGCTTTCGTGGCAGGGGAAGTCGGTCTCCGGATGGTCGGTCGCGGAGCGGGTACGGCGGGGCATGCTGCTGGTGCCCGAGGGTCGGGGGACGTTCGCGGGGCTGACCGTCGAGGAGAACCTGCGGGTCTTCGCGCGCGGTCGTGACCCGGGCGCGGCGCTGGCAGCCTTCCCGGTGCTGGAGGCGCGCCGGGGTCAGCGGGCCGGCTCGCTGTCGGGGGGCGAGCAGCAGATGCTCGCGGTGAGCCGCGCTCTGCTGCAGCGACCGCGCGTGCTGCTGCTCGACGAGCTCTCGTCCGGCCTCGCGCCGCAGGTGGCCGCGCAGCTGCTCGCCCTGGCGCGCCGGCTCGCGGACGAGGGGATGACCGTGGTGCTGGTCGAGCAGTACGCCGACGAGGCGCTCGCCATCGCTGACCACGTGCACGTGCTCGGCCGCGGGTCGGTCGTGTTCTCCGGCGAGCCTGGCGAGCTCGTCGACGGCGTACCCGGGGTGACGCGCTCCGTCAGGGCTGGTAGCTGATCTGCTTCGCGTCGAAGCAGTTCGTCGTCATGTCCGCGACCTGCGTCACCCAGCCCGCGCCGTCCTGCCAGCGCGCCGCGTTGATGCAGGTGCGGATCGTCTTGGGTGCCGAGTACTTCCGGAAGGAGCGCGGAGTGAGCAGACCGCCTGCGTCGTAGGGCTTTCCGCTGCCCATGTATCCCTCGGCACAGCGACGGGTGAGGTCCGCACCACAGGACGCCATCGCGTCGGTCAGCCACTGCGCACCTGCCCAGCCCTCGAGCGCCCACTCGGACACCTGGTCGGCGCCGTCGAGGTGCAACCGCGCCATGGCGTCCCGGAAGCGCTTCACCTGTGGCTTGCCGACGTCCTCGTAGTTGAGGTCGTTGCCGGTTGCCCACAGCTTGTTGCGGCAGCCGGGGGAGTCGGCGTAGTCGCTCTTGATCGAACCGACCCACCCTTGCGTCGTCGTCACCTTGGCCGTGACCTGGGGGGTCAGCCCGTCGGCATCCATGGCCCGGCACAGCGAGACGTTGCCGCCCGTGTCCAAGGCGTCGTAGACGTACTTCACGCCTTGGCTGCGCATGTCGAGGACGGCGGAGTCGAAGTCGGGGAGCGCGAAGTTGATCTGCTTCTCGACCACGCTGTAGCCCTCCGCCCGCAGCCCGCTGGCGATGCTCTGGCCAAAGCGCGTCGAGCTGGCGACGTTGTAGTAGACGACGCCTGCCTTCAGCGGACCGCCGTACTTCTGCTTGAAGTACTGGTAGACCTCGGTCCCACCGATGAGCGAGCCGTGGTAGCCGACGGTGCCGTTGCGCGGGTAGGCCTCGCCGTAGATGTCCCACAGGTGCGACCACCGGTCGTAGGCCGTGTCGATCGGCTGGCTCCCGACGTCGGGCACCCCCTTCGACTGCACGTAGGACGCGCCGCTGTAGGTGAAGATCGACTGCGAGACCAGGGCGAAGACGTGGCTGTTGTCGATCAGGCTGTGCGCGCAGGCGGTGTTGCGGCTGCCGTCACCGTGGTCGTCGCAGGTGACGAGCCGCACGGTGCGCCCGTTGATGCCGCCGCGGGCGTTGAGGTCGGAGACGAATGCGGCGGCGCCGTACAGCGGGCCGACGAACGCCTTGGGGTCGAACGGGTTGGACCGGCTGACGATCTGACCGAGCGTGATGGTCGTGGGCGTCACGCCGACGTCCGACGCGGTGTTGGGCCGCCCGTTCGTCAGGCCGCTGCCGGGTGGGGCGGAGGCACCGGCGCCCGGCCCCCCGCTCTGGAGGGGCCCGGCACCGGGACCGGCGGTCACCGTCGTCGTCGGGGTCGCAGTCGCCGTACCCGACAGGCCGCCGGGCAGCTGCGTGGTGACCACCGTGCCGCCAGGCGGCGGGAACGCGGTGTCGGGAAGGCGGGTGCCGCAGGCAGCCAGCAACGCGAGGGCCGCGAGCAGCGCGATCGGGAGGCGCACAACCCGACGCTAGCCCCGATCAGGCGTCGAGGGTGGCGTGCGCGAGCCGGCAGAGGAGCGGGCGGCGCTCCTGCAGCGGCCCCTCGATCAGGCTCGAGGCATTGAGCATCGCCAGGGTCGCGCCGACCACGAGCGACAGCTCGTCGCTGCCGAGATCGGGCCGCCGTGGCGTCAGCGCGTCGCGCCAGACCTGCTCGTAGCGGCGCATCCTCGTGCGCAACGACCGGCGCACGTCCTCCGCCAGGGCCGCCTGCTCCCGGACCCAGACGCTGATGAGCGGCTTCTGCTCGGTCACGAGCGTGACGTGCAGGTCGACGAGGGTGTCGAGGTCCTCGGCGTGCTCGGCGAGGTCGAGCATGCGGTCCATCGTGCGGTCGACCAGGGTCTCGAGCAGCGCCTGCTTGCTGGGGAAGTGCCGGTAGACACCGGGCCCCGTGATGCCGGCGGCCTCGCCGATGTCGTCGATGCCGACGCCGTGGAAGCCCTTCGCCGCGAACAGGTCGGCTGCGGACTCGAGCAGCTGCTCCCGGCGGGTGGTCACGAGGCAGGTTAACGTGCGTTCGCATGAGCAGTAGGTGGGAGACGCCTGAGCGGCTGGCGCTGCGCGCCGTGGCACGTGACGTCGTGGCCAGGCACGTGGCGCCGCACGTCGACGAGTGGGAGCGCGCGGGCGAGCTGCCCCGGTCGCTGCACAGGACGTTCGCGGAGGCGGGTCTGCTCGGGATCGCCTTCCCGATCGAGGTCGGTGGCCAGGGCGGGGACGCCGTCGATGCCGCGATCGTCACCGAGGAGCTGCTGATCGGCGGCGCCTCCGGCGGGACGGTGGCCTCGCTGCTCACCCACGGGATCGCCTGCCCGCACATCGCGTTCGCCGGCACACCTGAGCTGGTCGACCGCTATGTGCGACCCACCCTGGCAGGCGACCTCATCGGCGCCCTGGCCGTCACCGAGCCGGGCGGCGGCTCCGACGTCGCCGGCCTCACGACCACGGCCCGTCGGGACGGGTCCGACTACGTCGTCAACGGCGCCAAGACCTACATCACCTCCGGCGTCCGGGCTGATTTCGTGACGACCGCCGTCCGCACCGGAGGCCCAGGGCACCAAGGGATCTCGTTGCTGGTCGTCGACAAGGGGCTGCCCGGCTTCGGGGTCTCGAAGCCGCTCGACAAGATGGGCTGGCGGGCGTCCGACACCGCCGAGCTGTCGTTCGCCGACGTGCGGGTGCCGGCGGGCAACCTGGTCGGCGGCGAGGGCGACGGGTTCCTGCTGATCATGCGGCAGTTCCAGACCGAACGGCTGGCCCTCGCGACCCAGGCGTGGGCCCTCGCCCAGCGAGCGCTCGACCTCACCACCCAGTGGGTGAAGGACCGCGAGACCTTCGGTCGACCTCTCGCCAGCAGGCAGGTGGTCCGGCACAAGGTCGCTGAGATGGCCCGTCAGGTGTGGATGGCAAAGATCACGACGCGCGCCGCGTACGACGCCTGGCTCGACACCGGCGACGCGGTGACGGAGGTGTCGATGGCCAAGAACACGGCATGCGCGGCGGCCGACCACGTCGTCGACGAGGCGGTCCAGCTGTTCGGCGGCCTCGGCTACATGCGCGAGTCCGAGGTGGAGCGCTGCTACCGCGACAGCCGGATCCTGCGCATCGGCGGCGGCACCGACGAGATCATGAACGAGGTCATCGCCAAGCGCCTCGGCCTCTGACCCGTCGATGTGGACTGATGGGCTGCGGCGGACGCCGTCAGCGACCCCACATGTCCACATCCACGGGAGGGGGGGTCGGGGTGTCCTGGGGGGCTGGCGGATGTGACTGGTGGCACGCCCGAGCGCGGACGGTGCGACAATCGTGGGACGTCCCGATCGCGAGGAGATCACCCGAGCATGAGCGCTGCCGTTCCTGAGCAGCCCCCCACCGCACGCAGCCGGCCCAAGAAGGCGGCTGCACCGGTGGAGGTCGCGGAGAAGAAGCCCGCCAAGAAGGCGGCGAAGGCAGCCACCGCTGCCGCGCCGGCCGACGTCGTCGTCGAGGACGCCGGGATCGACGGTGCCGCCCCGCTGCCCGGGGTCGACCCGCTGGAGGCCGGCGACGCCGAGCCCACGCCTGAGGAGCTCGCCGCCGAGGCCGAGAAGGAGGAGCAGGAGGAGATCGAGGCCGGCGCCACGCTGTCCGTCGACGTCCTGCGGCTCTACCTCAACCAGATCGGCCGCGTCCCGCTGCTCACCGCCGAGCAGGAGGTCGAGCTCGCCCGCGCCATGGAGGCCGGTCTGTTCGCCGCCGAGCGGCTCGCGCAGGGCGGCAAGATGGGCATGACCATGAAGGTCGACCTGCAGACCCTCGTGCGCGAGGGCGAGCGGGCCAAGCAGCACATGCTGGAGGCGAACCTCCGCCTGGTCGTCTCGGTCGCCAAGAAGTACGCCGGCCGCGGGATGGGTCTCACCGACCTCATCCAGGAGGGCAACCTCGGCCTGATCCGTGCCGTCGAGAAGTTCGACTACACCAAGGGCTTCAAGTTCTCGACCTACGCGACGTGGTGGATCCGGCAGGCGCTGACCCGGGCGATGGCCGACCAGGCGCGCACGATCCGGCTGCCCGTGCACATGGTCGAGCAGGTCAACAAGATCCGCCGCGTCGAGCGCGATCTCGTCGTGCAGCTGGGTCGCAAGCCCACCGCCGCGGAGATCGCCGTCGAGGTCGACCTCACGCCCGAGCGGGTCGAGGAGATCCGGTCCTACAACCGGGACCCCGCGTCGCTGGACGCCCTCATCGGCGAGGACAGCGACGCCTCGCTGGGTGACTTCATCGAGGACGAGCACGCCGTCATGCCCGGCGAGGCTGCCGCCTTCCTGCTGATGCGCGAGGAGCTGTCCGCCGTACTCGCCTCGCTCACCGACCGCGAGCGGCGGGTCATGGAGATGCGCTACGGCCTGGTCGACGGGCAGCCGCGCACGCTCGACGACATCGGCAAGGACTTCAACCTGACTCGCGAGCGGATCCGCCAGATCGAGGGCAAAACGCTGTCGAAGCTGCGGCACCCGAGCCGTTCCGCGTCGCTGCGCGACTACCTCGACGACTAACCTGGAGCACGTGCTCCGCGTCGTCTTCAGTCCGAAGTGGCTGTGGCGGCACGTCCTGCTCGTCGTCGCCGTCGGCACCTGCTACGGCTTCGGCCGCTGGCAGCTCGGCCGTGCCGTCGACAGGCACTCGGTGCTCAACTGGTCCTACGCGATCGAGTGGACGCTGTTCGCGGTGTTCGCGCTCGTCTGCTGGGGGTGGTACCTCCGCGATGACCTGCGTGGCGGGCCGGACGCCCGTCCGGAGGGGCCGGCGGCTCCGGTCTACCTCCCGCAGGCCACACCCGTGACGGATGACGAAGACCCCGAGCTCGCCGCATACAACCGCTACCTCGCCGGCCTCAACAAGAGAGAAGACGCGTGACCAACCGACCCCTCACGATCTATCGGGTCATGGCCAACGTCGTCGGCGTCGGTCTCGTCCTGCTCTTCGCCAGCCTGCCCTACCGGTACTGGACGTCGAGCTATCACAAGGAGCCCACGGCGGCGATCGGCTTCGTGCACGGCATCCTGTACATGGTCCTGCTGGTGAGCATCGCGAACCTGGCGTTCCGGCGGCGGTTCCCGATCCATTGGATCGTCTACGTCGCGCTCGCCGGCACCATCCCGTTCCTGTCCTTCGTCGCCGAGCGGGCCGTGACCGCCCGGGTCAGGGACGGCCGGCTCTGACCCCTCCCTCCACTACTTGACCGTCGCAGGGCCGCACGAGCACCTGGCTGAGCGTGCCCCAGCGTCGTTCAGGCCCCCGGTCGGTGAAGTAGTGGAGGGACCCCCGGGGAGGAACAAGGTTCTTAGAAGGCGGCGGTCCCGTTGGGCGTACCGAGACCCGTCGGACCGTCGTACCCGGTGACAGCTGTGCAGAGGTAGCCGAGGCGGCACTTGCGGGTGTTGCTGCCGCTCACCACGTCGAACAGCGCCTTGGGGTTGGCGTAGGCGATCGACGCCGGTATCCCGCTCGTGTTGCCCGACAACGCATAGACGGCGCCGATGATCGGGGCCGCCACCGACGTACCGCCGAAGACGTACCAGTTGGCCCCGCCCGACGAGCCGTAGCTGTCGAAGACGGCGACACCGGTGGCCGGGTCAGCGATCGCGGAGACGTCCGCCACCGTGCGACGGGAGCACTGCGCGTCCTTCTGCCACGACTGCTTGGCGATGTAGGTCGAGCAGCCAGACCCTGCACCTGACCAGGCGGTCTCGGTCCAGCCGCGGGCGTTGTTCGCGTGCTGGAGCGTCGTGCCACCCACCGCGGTCACGGTGTTGAAGGCGGCGGGCACCTGCACGCCGTAGCCGCTGTCGCCGGAGCTGACGGTGATCGCGATCCCCGGGTGGTTGTAGGCCGCTGCCAGGGAGGTCTCACCGCTGAACTCGCTGCCGCCGTAGGAGTTCGAGATGACGGTGGCCTTGCCGGCTGCGGTGTTGACCGCAGCGGCGAGGTCGTTGAAGGACGCCGAGTTGCCGCCGACGTAGACGATCTGGCAGCTGGGGCAGATGGCGCTCACCATCTCCAGGTCGAGCATCTCCTCCTGGCCCCAGCTCGCGTTCCCGCTGGGCAGCGCCGTCCCCCCGGTCTGGTTGAACTGCGTGAACTGGCCGGTGGTCAGTGCCGGCAGCCCCGTGGCGGCGCGGTAGGCCGTCAGGTCCGAGACCGCGTTCGGGCTGGCGTAGGCGTCGACGATCGCGACCGTGGCCGTGCTGTCGGTCGTCAGCTTGTACGCCGAGCGCAGGTCGGTGCTGATGTAGGAGCTCGGGTTGCGGGTGGTGGTGGCGTCCGGACGGGCGCCCTTGGTGCGCACGTGGGCGTCGCACGCCGCATAGCCGACCTGCGGGGTGCTGCACACCTTCTTGTCGCCGGCAGTGGTGTCAGAGGGCGCAGCGGTCGCGGCGGTGCCGGCCGCGGAGGCCAGCAGGGTTGCGACCGCGAAAGCTGCGATCAGGGGTCGGCGCATGCAGTCCTTCTCTCGAGCAGGTGACTGGACTGTCCCACTGCCCGAGATCGCCGTCACTAGCGCAACAGGAGAGTCACGTGATCGGCAGGAATGACCAGATCACTGTCGAAACGAGCGGGTAACTCCTGAAGGGTCCTCCTGTGCGCGCTCGCCCCCTGCTCCTGGTCGCTGCCCTGGCCGCAGCCCTGCTCACCGTGCCGGCTCAGGCCGCTCCCACGACGCTTGCCGACGTCACGATCCCGGCGTCCGACGGCGTCCACCTCGTCGGTGACGTGCACCTGCCCGCCGCCAAGGGCAGGTTCCCGGCCATCGTCGACATGGAGCCCTACGGGCGCTCGTCGGCGACGACCTACCTCGCCAACGGCTATGCGCACGTCAACACCGACGTGCGGGGGAGCGGCAAGAGCGGCGGCGCCCTGTGCCTGCTGTGCAGCCGCGAGCAGCGCGACGTCTACGACGTCGTCGAGTGGGTGGCGCACCAGCCCTGGAGCAACGGCAAGGTCGTCCTCTACGGCTACTCCTACTCCGCGATCACCGCACTGCTCGGCGCAGCGCTGCAGCCGCCCCACCTCACGACGGTCATCGTCGGCCACCCGCCGACCGACCCCTACCGCGACGTCCTCTGGCACAACGGCCTCTACGACCAGGGCTTCGCCGAGCAGTGGTTCGCCGGGCAGACCGGCACCCAGGCGCTCGGCGTCGGCGTGCAGCCCCAGTACGTCGACCGCAAGGACCAGCTGTTCGCGTTCGAGACTCGGTACAACGACCTCGACGGACCGCTGTACGACGAGCGCTCGGTGCTCACCAAGGTCTCCCGCATCAGGGTGCCGGTCTACGTCTTCACCGGCTGGGACGACATGTACAGCCGCGGCGACATGCGCTTCATCGACGCCTTCAAGGGCCCCGCCCAGCTCTGGATCGACGCGTCCACCCACCACGGCACCGGGAACTTCGGCGAGGTGGGAGCCCCGTACGGAGGCGGCATCACCGACCCGTCCCCGCAGCTGTCGGCCAACCCGCCCGCCGGGCAGATCCTGAAGTGGCTCAACCACTACGTGAAGGACGTCAGCAACGGCGTCGAGAGCCAGCCGCGGGTCACGTTCTACGACAAGGGCTCGCGCACCTGGAGCACCGCGCCGTCCTGGCGTGCCGCCTCGACGGGGCTCACCCGGCTGTACCTCTCCGGAGCCGCCGCCGGGTCCGCGCACTCATTGAACGACGGCTCCCTCACGGCCGCCGCGCCCAAGGGCCGCGACTCCTACCAGGACTCCTATGTCTATGACCCGACGGCGGGCTCCTCGACGCCGATGGGGATGGAGGGACCTGACGGCTTCGCCCCCTACGTGCACACCGACCAGCGGGTCGACGACGCCCACGGGCTGACCTACACGACGCCGGTGCTCACCAAGCCGCTCCGGATCGCGGGCCCGTCCGAGCTGCACTTCTGGGCCATCACCGAGGCCTCCGACATGGCCTGGGTCGCGCGCCTCACCGATGTCGCACCCGACGGATCAGAGACGCCGGTGACCCAGGGCTGGCTGCGGGCCAACTTCCGGCACGTCGACCCGCTTCGCTCGCGGCCGGGTTCGCCGTACCTCACTGACGACCGGCACGATCCGGTGACGATCGGCCTGACCACCGAGTACCGCGTCGACATCTGGGACACCGCCTACTCCGTCGCCAAGGGGCACCGGCTCCGGCTGTGGTTCGCCAGCGGAGACGCCCCGACCCACGAGCCGGTCCCCGCCGCCGGTCGCAACCTGCTGTTCCACGACGCCCAGCACCCGACCCAGCTGCTGCTCTCGACCCGCTGACTCCTACGTCGGGAGGAGCAGAGCAGGTGTCGTCCGGGGGCTGACGCGCGGAGTGCTCGCGCGTCGGACCGTGGAGACATGAACCTCCTCGCTGACAGCTGCTACCAGCACGACGGGTGGCCGTTCCCCTTCCTGTTCCCGCTGGTGTTCCTGCTCGTCTTCCTCGTGGTGCTGCGCCCCTGGCGGCGCCGGCGCTGGCACGGCATGGGCGGTGAGCACCTCCTCGCCGAGCGCTATGCCCGCGGCGAGATCGATGAGGACGAGTACCGCGCCCGCCGCCAGGTCCTCCGGGACAGGTGACGCAGCGCGAACCCGGACGTAACGTCCGCTCATGCGACGTCTGGCTCCCGTCCTGCTGCTCCTCGCCACCTTCCTCGCGCCGGCGCCACCCGCCCAGGCGGCCACGGTTCAGACCGAGTGGCATCGCTATCACTACGACGTCGCGCACAGCGGGTACGGCGCCAGCATCCCGGCACCGGGGACGCTGAAGAAGGCGTGGTCGGTGAAGCTGGACGGTCAGGTCTATGCCAGCCCCCTGGTGGCCGAGGGGG
The DNA here is from genome assembly GCA_025465465.1 of Frankiales bacterium. Lineage (GTDB taxonomy): Bacteria > Actinomycetota > Actinomycetes > Mycobacteriales > SCTD01 > RYN-111. The sequence goes on from JAODND010000063.1 coordinate 93,102, forward strand.
TCGTCGTGGTGGCGACCGAGAACAACTCGGTGTTCGGCTTCACCCGGGGCGGAAAGCTGCTGTGGGGGCACCACGACTTCGCGCCCGTCCCCTTGTCGAAGCTGCCCTGCGGCAACATCGACCCGCTCGGCATCACGGGCACGCCGGTCTATGACCTCAGCACCCATCGGGTCTATGCCGTGGTGACGTCGATGACCACCGGCAGCGTGCGGCACTGGCTGATCGGCGTGGACGTGAAGACCGGTCACGTCGTGTCGCGGCGGACCGTCGACGTCGCAGGCCAGGACATGCAGTACGAGAACCAGCGTGGGGCGCTGTCGATCACCCGCGGCCGTGTCCTCGTCACCTACGGCGGCCACGCCGGCGACTGCGGCCCCTACCACGGCTATCTGCTGGAGGTGCCCATCGCAGGCGGCGCCATCGCGACGTACAAGACCGGGACCGGCACCGAGGCGGGCATGTGGCAGCCGTCCGGGCCGGCGGTCGGCAGCGACACCAGTGTCTACGTCGTGACCGGCAACGGCAGCCGGACGAGCGGCGCGTGGGACGGCGGCAACGCCGTGCACCGGGTCAGCCCGGTGACGGCGCAGCGGTACTCCTCGTTCGCGCCGGCCGACTGGGCCCAGGGCAACCGGGACGACAGCGACCTCGGCAGCTCGGGCGCGACCCTCATCGCCAACCGCATCTGGATCCAGGGCAAGACGTCGACGGGCTATCTGCTCGACAAGACCAACCTCGGGGGCGTCGGGCACCCGCTGGCGACCGTGCAGAACGCGTGCGCGACGCAGTTCGGCGGGTCGGCGGTGCACGGGTCGGTGGCCTACCTGCCGTGCACCGACGGGATCCGCAAGATCACGGTGTCGGGCAACAGCGTGGCGCTGGGCTGGAAGGCCGCGTCCAACATCGTCGGCAGCCCCGTGGTGGGTGGCGGCGTCGTGTGGACGATCGACCCGAGCGGCGGCGTGCTCTATGCGCTCGCCGAGTCCAGCGGCGCGGTGCGCACCTCGCTGAACGTCGGCACCATGACCCGCTTCATGACGCCGGCCCTGTCGGGCTCGCTGGCCCTGGTGGGCACGACCACCGGCATCGTCGCCGTCGCCAACGCCTGACCCGCCCGCCCGGGGTCAGCCGTCGAGGTTGCCGGACTGCCACTGGGCCCAGGTGTAGTTCCAGTCGGCCATGCCGGCGTCCCACGTCACGGGCTTCACGACGGCGTGGATGATGTCCACCGGGTCACCGAGCTGGGAGTGGTAGTAGAACCACTCCGCGTCGGTGACCGAGGTGTTGACGCAGCCGTGGCTGACGTTGCGCCGGCCCTGCACGCCCACGGTCTGTGGGTTGGCGTGGACGAACGCGCCGCCGTTGGAGATGCGCATCGACCAGGGCAGCTTCTCGTAGTAGCCGCCGGGGCCGTCGGTCGGGATGCCGACGGTGCCGGAGTTGTAGGTGTGGACCTTCTCGCGGGTCAGGACGATGTGGACGCCGCCCTTGGTCGGGTACTGGTCACGTCCGGTGGAGACCTTGACGGTCCGGATCAGCTTGTGGTCGAGGTAGACGTGCATGAGGTGCGCCGTGATGTCCACGACGGACTCGTAGTCCTTGCCGACGGTGAACGCGCTGTCGACGATGTGGGTCGAGCCCCACGTCTTCGTGCCGTCGAGGTGCAGCAGCGACAGGTTGGCGTGCACGGCGATCGTCGTGCCGGACGTCCAGTACTTCTGCGCGTGGTAGTGCACCTCGAAGGAGTTGTACCAGCGCCAGGCGCCCACGACCGCGGGGGTCGTGGTGACCCGCAGCCGCTTCATGACCGCGAGCCGGGCGGCGCGCCCCGAGACCTTCTGGTCGAAGCGCACGATGACGGGCTGGCCGACGCCCACCACGGCGCCGGGTCCGGGGGAGATGGTCGCGTGCAGGACCTTCTCGGCCCGTGACGCGACGAACGTCTGCGACAGCGAGCGGCTCTTGCCGTCGTTGTCCTTGACCTGCGCGCTCACGGCATAGCTGCGCGCGGGGATGAGGGTCGTGGCCGAAGTCCAGGTGCCGTTGCTGAGGGTGCCGTCGACGGTGCCGCCCGGCCCGGTGGTGCTGACGCTCTGCAACGTGCCGTCGGTGACGCTGACCGTGAGCGGGCTCGACCACGGGACCGTCGTCCCCTTGGCGAGCGCCGCAGCGAGCACCGGCGTCGGGGCCGGCGTGGGCGACGTGCCCGGCAGCACTGACCCGGCGGTGTTCGCGCCGTGGGTGCAGGCCGCGGCGAGGCTGAGCGCGGCGAGCGCGAGGGGGAAGCGGCGGAGCACGGGTGTCACCTATGGCTGTCGAGGGTTGGGCGGGATGCGCTGCTACCCATTCTGCCCGACTCCTACCCGATCTGCCGCCGTTGTTCGACCTCAGCCTCGCCGAGCCGGGCGTTGCGCCCGTCACGCTCTCCCGCGCGCCAGGCGGAGCGGTGCACGCGGCGCTCGCCACGGCCGCCCCGCCAGGTGCCGCGCGCGTCGGACTCCGTGTCGTGGAACGCCCGCACCCGCTCCGCCTTGTCGCGCAGCACGAGCGCTCCCGTCGTACCCGCGTCGGTGGGCTGGGCCAGGGCGCGCTCCCGGGCCTGTGTCAGCCGGGTCTGGACGGCGTGCACCCAGCCCTCGTAGAACGACAGCCGCCAGGAGATGGCCGCGACGGCTCCGTGCTCGCCCGCCCGCAGCCGGCGGGCCGCCGAGGTCGCCATCTGGGTCGCGAGCGAGGCCCACAGCCGCTCGACGACCTCGAGGTCGGCCGGATAGCCGAAGCCGAGCACGAAGGTGGAGTCGGTCGCGACGTTGACGAGGACGTCGTTGGCCTGGGCCACCGCGAGGTAGAGGAAGACCAGCTGCCGGTTGCCGCGCTTGCCACGCTGGCCGATCACCAGCCGACGCTGCTCGAAGGCCTCCTCGACCGCCTTCAGGCGGCGCGCGGCCTGCCGGGCCCGGGCTAGCTCGAGGTCCACGGCGTAGGCCGTCGCGAGCTCCTGCGCCCGCGTCACGAACGCCTCGGCCTCGTGCTCGTTGTCGGTGCCCTCGGCCTGCGCCAGCAGCTTGCCGATCTTGTCCAGCAGCCGCTCCTCAGCCAAGACCGACCTCCCCGTAGGCAACCCGGAGCGCCAGTGCCGCCTCGGGGCCGAGCGCCTGCCCGACGAGCTCCAGCATGCACTCCCGGTACGTCGGTCCGTGGTCGGCGACCTCGTGGCTGTGGAAGGCGACGTGGTGGGCGAGCTCGTGCAGCAGCACCGACTCCCGCAGCGCCCACGCCTGCCCGTGCTCGGGAACCGGCAGCGCGATCACCCCAGGTGCCTCCCAGTGCGCCTTGCCCGGCCCCTTCCGGGCCCGCAGCACCACCGGCGGGTACGAAGGGACGGCCCTGTCCGCGTACTCCTGGGCCGCCTCGAGGGTGCCGAACAGCAGCTCGGCCGGCAGGAGGACACTGGAGCCGGCCACCACCGCGCGCTGGGCACCCCGGCGCGCGGCGTCGAGCCGCAGGGCCCACCCGTCCTCCGCGGTGTAGACCCGGGACCGCTGGCTGTCGCGCACGGGCCTCACGCTAGGCGGCGGTGACGTCCCTCACACAAGTGGTGGAACACGTGTGGAACCTGCGACCGTTGTGGGTTGAGAAGTCGATCTAGAGGAGTTCCCGCCGTGAGCGACCGTCCCGCCCGCATCGCCATCGTCGGCGCGGGCCCTGCGGGCATCTATGTCGCTGACGTGCTCATGAAGTCCGAGACGCCGGTCAGCATCGACCTGTTCGAGCGGCAGCCCGCTCCGTTCGGGCTGATCCGCTATGGCGTGGCGCCGGACCACCCCCGGATCAAGGGCATCATCACCGCGCTGCACCAGGTGCTCGACAAGCCGCAGGTCCGGTTGCTCGGCAACGTCGAGTACGGCGTCGACATCAAGCTGGAGGACCTGCAGCGCTTCTATGACGCGATCGTGTTCACGACCGGCGCCGAGAAGGACCGGGACCTCGACATCCCGGGCATCGACCTGCCGGGCTCGTTCGGCGGAGCCGACTACGTGTCCTGGTTCGACGGGCACCCGGACGTCGCGCGCGAGTGGCCGCTGGAGGCGCGTCAGATCGCCGTCATCGGAGCCGGCAACGTCGGGCTCGACGTGGCCCGGATGCTGTCGAAGACGGCGGAAGAGCTGCTGGTCACCGAGATCCCCCCGAACGTCTACGAGGGCCTTCGCAGCAGTCCGGTCGAGGAGGTGCACGTCTTCGCCAGGCGTGGCCCGGCGCAGGCGAAGTTCACTCCGCTGGAGCTGCGCGAGCTCGACCACTCCCCGAACGTCGAGGTCATCGTGGCGCCGGAGGACATCGAGTACGACGACGGGTCGGTCGAGGCGATCAACTCCGACAACCAGACCAAGCTGGTCGTGCGCGAGCTCGAGCGCTACGCGATGCGGACGGCCGAGAACGGCGTCGGGACGCGGCCGCGCAAGCTGTTCCTGCACTTCTTCGAGAGCCCGGTGGAGGTCTACGGCGACGGCCGGGTCGAGGGCTTCAAGACCGAGCGGACAGAGCTCACCGGCGACGGCAACGTGCGCGGCACCGGGGTCTTCAACGACTGGCCCGTGCAGGCGGTCTACCGCTGCGTCGGGTACCGCTCCTCCGAGCTGCCCGGCCTGCCCTGGGACGCGCGCAACCACGTCGTACCCCACGCCCTGGGCCGGGTCCTGGACATCGACGGCAACCACCTGCCCGGCATCTACGTGAACGGTTGGGTCAAGCGCGGTCCGGTCGGGCTCATCGGTCACACCAAGGGCGATGCCATCGAGACGGTGAAGTCGATCCTCGAGGACCTCGAGTCCGGTCCGGTCGCCACCGAGCCATCCCTCGAGGCCGTGGACCAGTTCCTCGACGAGCGCGGCATCCGCTACACGACGTGGGACGGCTGGTACCGCCTCGACGAGCACGAGAAGTCTCTCGGCGCCGCGTTCGGCGAGGTCGCCGGCAAGGACGGGACGCTGGCTGCGCGCGTGCGCGTCAAGGTCGTCGAGAAGGACTCCATGACGGCCATCTCTCGCGCCGAGTCCTGACGTCCTAGCAAGTGGCGCTGCAGTCAGGCTGCAGAAAAAGGACGCAGGGACTGCGGCTGCTGCAACGTCCTAGGAACTGGCGCTGCAGTCAGGCTCAGGAAAAAGGACGCTAGGCCCTCGGGAGGCGGACGGTGAAGCGGCCGCCGGGGCCGGCGGTCGCGGTCACGTCGCCGCCCGTCGCCCGCGCCAGCCGGCGGGCCAGTGCCAGCCCGAGGCCGGC
>JAODND010000076.1 GCA_025465465.1 Frankiales bacterium
CTTCGCGCGGCCCTCGAGGTCGTCGTCCGCGACGACGTCGGCGTAGGTGTCGAAGACGTCCTTGTGGCGGAACTCGGCGTTGCCGTCGAGGGTGACCTTGCCGTCGAGGGCGAGGATCTGGCCCTCAGGGGTGCGGACGAGCGGGTTGACCTCGACGAGCGTGGCCTCCTCCTCGACGAACACCTCCCAGAGCTTCTGCAGCACGTCGATGACCTGGTCGCGCACGTCGGCGGGGAAGCCGGCAGCGTCGGCGATCTCGGCAGCCTTGGCGGCGTCGACGCCGACGATCGCGTCGACGGGGACCTTCGCGAGGGCCTCAGGGCGCTCGACCGCGAGCTCCTCGATCTCCATGCCGCCCTCGACGGACGCCATGGCGAGGTAGGTGCGGTTGGCGCGGTCCAGGAGGTAGGAGACGTAGAACTCCTTGTCGATGTCCGACGCCTCGGTCACGAGGACCTTGCGGACCGGCAGGTCCTTGATGACCAGCTTGAGGATGTCGGTGGCGCGGGCCTCCGCCTCGTCGGGCGTCGGGCAGTACTTCACGCCGCCGGCCTTGCCGCGCCCGCCGGCCTTGACCTGGGCCTTGACCATGACGGGCTTGCCGATCTTCTCGGCGGCGGCCCGGGCGTCCGCCGGGTTGTCGACGGTCTCGCCGGCGAACACCGGCACACCGTGCTTGGCGAAGAGCTCCTTCGCCTGGTACTCCATGAGGTCCACGGACGGTCCTGTCAACTGAGGGAGTGAGACGTCCGAGCGTATCCACCGCAACGGCTTCGTTACGACGTGGGATCCGCCACACTCAGCCCATGCGGCATCTGCTTGTCCTTCTCCTGCTGGCCACCTTCACGCTCCCGGCGACAGCCGAGCCCGTGACCCCGAGCAGGGGCACGCACGCCTTCGCGACCACGGACGCGCTGGTCCCCGTCACCGACGGACCGACGGGCACGCATGCGGCGACCATCGACACCCGGCTGTACGTGCCGGACGACGCGACGGCGCGGACGCCGCAGCCGGCGGTCCTCATGACGAACGGCTTCGGGCTGTCGAAGACGGCTGCCGAGGTCGTCTCCGAGGCGACCTTCCTGGCCCGGCACGGGTACGTCGTGCTGACCTACACCGCCCAGGGCTTCGGCAAGAGCAGTGGCTGCATCACGCTGCAGAGCCGCAGCTACGACGTCAAGGACGCGATGCAGCTCATCACCAAGGTGCTGCAGCCCAAGGCATACGTGAAGAAGGACGCCAAGGGCCCCGTCGTCGGCATGGTCGGCGGCTCCTACGGCGGCGGCATCCAGGCCAACGTCGCGGAGAACGACCCGCGCGTCCGGGCGATCGTCCCGAGCCGCACCTGGAACGACCTGCAGTACTCCCTGGACCCCAACAACTACGTCGCGCCCGGCGACCCGACCGGCTTCTCACACGAGCTCAACAGCCAGGGCGTGTTCAAGCTCGAGTGGACGTCGCTGTTCTTCGCGTCCGGTGACCTGGCGCCGGTCGGCGGGGCACCGCCGAGCGGCAACGCCCAGGGCTCCTGCACGACCGATGCCCTCAACACCGGTGACGTGCCCGGCGTCGTGTGCACCGGCTATCCGACGGCGCTGTGCGAGACCTACGCCAAGATCGCGCTCACCGGCGACGCCGACGACGCCTCGCGTGCGTTGCTCGCCGACTCCTCGAGCACCACCCAGGTCCTCCGCACTCCCACCCTGCTGACCCAGGGCCAGTCGGACACGCTGTTCAACGTCAACGACGCCGTCGCGACCTACACCGCGCTGAAGCGACGCGGCGTCCCCGTCCAGATGATCTGGAACTCCGGCGGGCACGGCGGCTACGACTCGCTGCCCGGAGAGTGCGAGGTCTTCGGCGGCGGCACCGGAGGCACCGGGTATCGAGGCCTCGACAGCTGCTACCTCCCCTTGCGGACGCTGGCGTTCCTCGACCACTGGCTGCGGGGTACGCCGGACCCGTCGCCCGGCTTCACGTGGTACCAGGACTGGCTGCCCTACAAGGGATCCGGCCCGAGCAACCAGTACGGCTCGGCGACGCAGTTCCCGGCGGACTCGACCCGGACGTGGTCGCTGTCCGGCAGCAGCGCGCTCACCGCCGGCACCCCGACAGCCGGCAGCGTCACGGTCGTCAACCCCGCCGGTGGCACGCCCGCGGCCTACAGCGAGACCTCGAACTTCAGCGGCCCGGGCAGCAGTCCGCAGATCACCCTCGCGCCGACGGAGCTCCCTGGGCAGCACGCCGACTTCACGACCGCGCCGTTCGCGGGCGCGCTCGACGTCGTCGGCGTGCCGTCGCTGCACGTGACGCTCTCGCACGTGGCCCCGACCGACCTGGTGCTCTTCGGCAAGACCTACGACGTGGCCCCGGACGGCACAGCCACCCTGATCCACCGGCTGATCGCCCCGGTGCGGATCCCGAGCAGCGCCCTCGGCAAGCCGGTCGACGTCAAGCTGCTCGGCTTTGCCCACCGCTTCCTGGCCGGTCACCGACTGCGACTCACCCTCGCCACCACCGACCTGACGTCCTACGACAACAAGGCACCGGACGTCATCACGATCTCCACCGGCGCCGGCAGCACCCTGACGGTCAACGCGCTGGCCGCGCCCCGGACCATCCCCCCGCCCGTCGCCAGGCCGGTGACCCGGCCGCGCACGTCCGGCGGCTCGCTGGCCAGCACCGGGCTGCCCGTCGTCGTACCCGTCGTCGCCCTGCTGCTCATCGCGGCCGGCGCGGTCTCCCGCCGACGCCGCCGCTGACGATCCCATCGACGTCCGGCCGGCGCGGGGGCAGGATCAAGGCATGACGAAACCGATCGCGCCCCGCCCCGGCCTGGACCTGGCCTACCCGCTGTCTCTCGGGGTGTACGCCGACTACTCGCAGGCGCAGCGCGTCGTCGACTACCTGTCCGACCACGAGTTCGCGGTGAGCAACCTCGCGATCGTCGGCACCGACCTGAAGTCGGTGGAGCGGGTGACCGGGCGGCTCACCCGCCGCCGGGTCGCGGCGGCTGGCGCGGCGTCCGGCTTCTGGGTGGGCCTGTTCGTCGGCATCGCCTTCGCCCTGTTCAGCTCCTCGGGCCAGGCCGGGTTCCTGCTCACGACGCCGCTGCTCGGCGCGGCCTTCGGCCTGGTCTACGGCCAGATCGGCTTCTCGGCGCTGACCCGCGGCGGGGCCCGCGACTTCGCGTCGATCACCCAGGTCGTGGCGACGAAGTACGAGGTGCTGGTCGAGCACAAGCTGGCCGAGGCGGCCCGGGCGCTGGTCGCCGAGATGCCGCAGACCTAGACGGCCGCTGCCCCGACGTGGTCGCGGACCCACTGCACGATGGCCGTCGGTGACGCACCGGCGGTGAAGATCTTGGTGACGCCCGCGGCCTCGAGCTCAGCGATGTCGTCCTCCGGGATGATGCCGCCGCCGAACACCACGACGTCGTCGGCGCCGCGCTCGCGCAGCAGCTCCACGACCCGGGGCATCAGCGTCATGTGCGCCCCCGACAGGATCGACAGACCGACCGCGTCGGCGTCCTCTTGCACCGTCGTCTCGACGATCTGCTCCGGGGTCTGGTGCAGCCCGGTGTAGATGACCTCCATGCCGGCGTCGCGCAGCGCGCGGGCGACGACCTTGGCTCCGCGGTCGTGCCCGTCGAGCCCGGGCTTGGCGACCACCACGCGGATCCGCTCGCTCATGCTGCGAGAGTACGCGGGCGTGAGCACCGACTGGCGCGAGCCCCTCCTCGCAGGCGCCACCGCCCTCGAGGTCCCCGTCGCGCGACGCGACCCGGCACGCTGGCCTGCATACGTACCGGAGCCGTCGGTGCGGGCACTGGTGCTTGCCGGCGGTGGTGCGGTGGCAGCGGCGTGGGACTTCAGCGTCCAGGGCGGGTCGTACGGCGAGGACGACGCCGCCATCTTCGCCGCCGCCGTGGACAAGGCCGTCGAGCTCCACGTCCCGCTCGTGACCCTCGTCCGCTCGGGCGGCACCCGGCTCCAGGAGGGCATGGCTGCGCTCGTCGGCATCCCCCGGGCCCGGTATGCCCTGCGCAGGCTGGCCGAGGCCCACCTCCCGCACCTGTCGGTCGCCGACGCCCCGACCACGGGCGGCGTCTGGATCTCGATCGCCTCCGTCGCCGACCTGCGGGTGGCCGTGACCGGCGCGACCGTCGGCTTCGCCGGCCCTCGGGTGGTCGAGGCCTTCACCGGCGAGCTGCCCGGGCCGGACAGCCACACCGCCGAGAGCGCGCTGGCGGCCGGCCGGGTCGACGAGGTGCTCACCCGCGAGGGCGCGCTGGCCTGGCTGCAGGGCGCCCTGCGCACCTGGACCCCCGACCCCTCCGTGATCAACAGGGGATCCCGGCCAGACACGCCGGCGCGTTCCCCCCGCGATCCCCTGGTGATCACCAAGAGGTCGGGGTGGGAGCAGGTGCTGGCCGCCCGGAGCCGCACCACCAGCGGGCGGGCGCTGCTGCAGCAGCTGCTCACGGACCCGCTGCCGCTGCGGGCCCCGCACGGCGACACCACCGTCACGGCGCTGGTCGGTCGGCTGCACGGGCGGCCGGTCGTCGGCGTCGCCCTGGCCGCCGAGCTGAGCCAGCGACCGACGGCCGACGGCTACCGGCTGGCCGCCCGCGCCTATGCCCTCGCGGGACGGCTGGACCTCCCTGTCCTCAGCCTGGTCGACACCCCAGGCGCCGACCCCTCGCCGCAGGCCGAGAAGGACGGCATCGCCGGAGCCATGGGCGAGGCCCTCGACGCCCTGCTGCTCTGTCCCGCGCCCACGCTGGCTCTGGTGCATGGCGAGGGCGGGTCCGGCGGGGCGCTGGCCGCCGCAGCCGCCGACCTGGTGCTCGTCACCGACGACGCCTACTTCGCGGCCATCGGGCCGGAGGGCGCCACTGCTGCCCTGCGACGGCCCCGCGAGGAGTGCGCCGACCTGATGCGGATCACGCCCGACGACCTGCTCCGGCTGGGGTTCGCGGACGCGCTCGCCGAGCCCTCCGACGTACCCGGTCACCTGCAACAGCTGGTGACGCAGGATCGGGAAGAACGCCTGCAACGGCGGGCGGAGCGGTGGTCCGGTCCGTTGCGGGGCCGTGTCTGACGGGTGTTTCGCCGCGGACGGCACAGCCCGTCGCCTATGGTCGGCAGGTGCTCGACCCCCGCCCCCGGCTGACACGTGCTGCGCGTACGACCCAGCGCGGCGTCCAGACCGTCTGCACCCCCGCCGGTGTCCGAGGCACGGCCAAGGAGCTGGCCTGGATCACGGCGCACACCGCGCTGTACCCGTTCGGGCTGAGTGCGGAGAAGCGCCGCACGAAGCACCGCGACGAGCTGGACCGGTTCACCCTCGGCGACCTGCCGCCCGTGCAGCGCGGTCTGGTGATGGGCGACGTCGTCGCCGCGGGTACGCCGATCGTGCTCGTGCACGGCCTCATCGACAACCGGTCGATCTTCACGCTGCTCCGCCGGGCGCTGCGGCGGCGCGGCTTCGGACGCATCATCACGTTCAACTTCAGCCCGCTCGCCCAGGATGTCCGCACCGTCGCCGAGCGCCTGGGCGCGCTCGTCGAACGGACCTGCGAGGAGACCGGCTACGAGCGGGTGCACGTCGTGGGTCACTCCCTCGGTGGGCTGGTCGCGCGCTACTACGTGCAGCGACTGGGCGGCGACGCACGGGTGCACACGCTCTGCACGCTCGGGTCCCCCCACGCAGGCACGTCCGCCGCGCGGCTGATCCCCCAGCGCATCGGGCGGCAGCTGCGGCCGGGCTCCGAGCTGCTGCAGGAGCTCACGGCGCCTGCCCCGGGGATCCGGACGCGGTTCGTGGCCTTCTGGAGCGACCTCGACCAGCTCATCGTGCCCAAGCGGTCCGCCCGCATCGACCACCCGGACCTGGCGGCCCGCAACGTGCTGCTGCACGGCGTCGGACACATGAGCCTCCCGATCGACGGCCAGGTCGTCCGGGAGATCGCCGCCCTGCTGGCGCACCTCGACGAGCACGGCAGCACGCTCACCCCGGGCGTCTCCAACATCCGCGAAGCAGCGACGACTAGCCCGATCGGACTACCCGAGGTTGTGGGAAAGCCCGCTGTTCGGATAACGTTGCGGTAACAGGCCACCTCGCTCGAGGTGGCTGTTGCGTGTCGGCACCGTTCAGCCCGTCGACGCGCAGCAAGACGACCGGAGCCTCTGACCGTGCCGCCAGCCCTCGATGCCCCACGCCGCAGTCCCCACCTCGCGCGTGCCCTGCTCCTCGGAGCCTGCGCGCTCGGCCTGCTCGGCCTCGCCGGTGGCAGCCACTCCGCCCCCGCGCCGCGGATGTCCACCTCCAGCCAGGCCGGCGGGGCCCCGGACGCCTCGCTCGACCTCGAGCCTCGCGCGCCGCACACCGTGGTGTTCGCCCAGTCGGTCACGGCGCAGCGCGCCAGCCGATCACGCACCGCGGCCCCCAAGCGCCCGAAGGCGCGGCTCGCTGACCTCTGGATGGCACCGAACCCCGCTCCGGTCGTCAGCCCCTACGGCATGCGCTGGGGCAAGCTGCACAAGGGCTTGGACTTCGGTGCCGGCTACGGCAGCCCGATCGTCGCGGCCGGGGCCGGCGTGGTCGTCGGGAGCGGCTACCTCAGCGGCGAGAGCGGCTACGGGATGATCACGATCATCCAGCACAGCAACGGCTACTACACCGCGTACGCCCACCAGTCCCGCGCCTTCGTCAGCGCGGGCCAGCAGGTCAAGGCCGGCGAGCTGATCGGCCTGGTGGGCTCGACCGGGCACTCGACGGGGCCGCACCTGCACTTCGAGGTACGCACCGAGGAGCACGGCGGCCAGATCGACCCCAGGCCGTGGCTTCGCGCCCGCGGCGTCGACGTCTAGCGTCAGACCTTCTCGAGGGGGGCGTAGCGCAGCAGCAGCCACTTGCTGCCGGTGCCCGCCCCGAAGTCGACCTCGGCCTGGCTGGCGTCGCCGAGGCCCTTGGTGGCAGTGACGGTGCCGAGCCCGAAGGCGTCGTGCGTCACCCGGTCGCCCACCTCGAGCGAGGGGATGGCGCGCAGCCCCGGTGCCTTGCGCGCGGGGTTGCCCGCGACCCGCTCCGCCACCCGCTCGGCAACTCGTGACAGAGCCGGGGTGCTCGTCACGGTCGACGCCAGCCGTCGCCAGTCCATGAGGTGGGCGGGCAGCTCGTCCAGGAAGCGTGACGGTGGGTTGTACGACGTCTGGCCCCACGCCATCCGCAGGTGCGAGCGCGTCACGTACAGCTTCTCGCGCGCCCTGGTGATGCCGACGTAGGCGAGCCGCCGCTCCTCCTGCAGCTCGGCCTGGTCGCCGAGGGTCCGGAGGTGCGGGAAGACCCCGTCCTCGAGGCCCGTGAGGAACACGACGGGGTACTCCAGCCCCTTGGCGGCATGCAGCGTCATGAGCGTGACGACGCCGCCCGTGCCGTCGGCGTCGGGGATCTGGTCGGCGTCGGCCACGAGCGACACCTGCTCGAGGAACTCCAGCACGCCGCCGTCGGGCACCCGGTCCTCGAACTCGCGGGCCACGCCGACGAGCTCGCTGAGGTTTTCCACGCGCGACTCGTCCTGCGGGTCGACCGACTCGCTCAGCTCCCTGAGGTAGCCGGTCTTGTCGAGGACCGCCTCGATCACCTCGGCCGGCGGCATCTTGCCCTCGACCAGGGACCGCAGCTCGTCCATCAGGTGCGCGAACAGCTGGACGGCGTTGGCCGAGCGGGGCGCGAGACCCGGCACCTCGTCGCAGCGCATCAGCGCCTCGGACAGGCTGATCCGCTCGCGCGTCGCGAAGTCGACGATGCGGTCCTCGGTCTGGTCGCCGATGCCGCGCCGCGGGGTGTTGAGGATGCGGCGCAGGCTGACCACGTCGGAGGGGTTGGCGAGCACCCGGAGGTAGGCCAGCGCGTCGCGGACCTCCTTGCGCTCGTAGAACCGGACGCCGCCGACGACCCGATAGGGCAGCCCCACCCGGATGAAGACCTCCTCGAACACGCGGGACTGCGCGTTGGTGCGATAGAACACCGCCACCTGCGACGGCTGCGCGGCTCCGCTGTCGACGAGCTTGTCGACCTCCTCGGCGACGAACGCCGCCTCGTCGTGCTCGTTGTCGGCGACGTAGCCGACGATCAGCTCGCCGTCGCCCGCGTCGGTCCAGAGCCGCTTCTCCTTGCGGCCCTCGTTCCTTGCGATGACCGCGTTGGCTGCCGTGAGGATCCGCTGCGTGGAGCGGTAGTTCTGCTCGAGCAGCACGACCTTGGCGTCGGGGTAGTCGAGCTCGAAGTCCATGATGTTGCGGATGTCGGCGCCACGGAACGCATAGATCGACTGGTCGGCGTCGCCGACGACGCACAGCTCCGCCGCCGGCAGCTCGTCGCCGACCGGCTTGGTCAGCTCCTTCACCAGGACGTACTGCGCGTGGTTGGTGTCCTGGTATTCGTCGACGAGCACGTGCCGGAAGCGCCGGCGGTAGTGCTCGGCGGTGTCCCCGAAGGCCTGCAGCAGGTTGACCGTCGTCATGATCAGGTCGTCGAAGTCCATCGCGTTGGCCTCGCGAAGGCGCTGCTGGTAGAGCTTGTAGACCTCGGCACGCGTCTGCTCGTGGACGTTGGACGCCTTGCTCGCCGCGGTCTCGTGGTCGATCAGCTCGTTCTTGAGATCGCTGATCTGGTGCGACAGCTGCCGCGCGGGGAACCGCTTGGGATCCAGGTCGAGGTCGCGGCAGACCAGGGTCATCAGCCGCTGGCTGTCAGCCTGGTCATAGATCGAGAACGTCGTCGTGAAGCCGAGCTTCTTGGCCTCCGCGCGCAGGATCCGCACGCACGCGGAGTGGAACGTCGACACCCACATCGCGCGGGCCCGACCTCCGACGAGGGCAGCCACCCGGTCCTTCATCTCGCCGGCGGCCTTGTTGGTGAAGGTGATCGCGAGCACCTCACCGGGCTGCACGGCGCGCGCCGCCAGCAGGTAGGCGACCCGGGTCGTGAGGACCTTGGTCTTGCCCGACCCGGCACCCGCGACGATGAGCAGCGGGCTGCCCTCGTGGACCACCGCCTGCCGCTGCTGCGGGTTGAGCCCCTCGAGCAGCCGCTCGGCCTGGGGGCTGAGCATCGGGGTCTCGAACGGCAGCGCGGTCATCAGCTCCATCCTAGGAGCGGGTACGACGATCTCGGCCCGCCCCTGTGGGCCCCGGCTCCTCGTCAGTCGCGGGGGGGCTGGTCGGCGAGAAAGCGCTCGAGCTCGGCGCCCAGTTCGTCGGCGCTGGGCAGCTGCGACTCGTCGAGCAGCGAGCGTCCGTGGCCGGACACGAAGGCGTCGTACTGCACCTCGAGCTGGTGGACGATCTCAGCCACCTCCGGGGAGCCGGCGACCTGCTCGTCGATGGCCCGGCGGGTCTCGTCGGCAGCCTCGTCGAGCGCGTCCGACGGGAGCCGCAACGAACCTGCCCTCGCGACCTCGCGGACGAGCTGGGCCGCGGCTGCGGGGTAGGCGGCCTGCGACACGTAGTGCGGCACGTGCACCGCGAACCCCATCGCCTCGAAGCCGGCCTCGCCCAGGCGCAGCTCGAGCAGGTGGCCGGCGCTCGCCGGCACCTGCACGGTCTCGACCCAGGGCGTGTACTCCGCGACCAGCGACGGCGGGGTGGCGTGGGCGATCACCCCGACGGGGCGGGTGTGCGGCAGCCCCATCGGGATGGCATTGAGGCCGATGCTGCGCGTGACACCCAGCACCCGGCAGACCTGCTCGACGGCAATCGAGAACCGCTCCCACTGCACGTCGGGCTCTGGGCCGGCGAGCACGAGGAACGGCCTGCCGTCGAGGTCGTGGACGAGGTGGATGGCGAGGACCGGGGAGTCGTAGGAGTCCCAGTGGTCGCGCGAGAAGACCATCATCGGCCGCCGAGCGCGGTAGTCGAAGAGCTGGTCGTGGTCGAACCGCACGACGACCCGGCTGTCGAGCTCCGACAGCAGGTGGTCGGCCGCCAGCTTGCGGGCGCCACCGGCGTCGATGAAGCCGTCCAGCGCCTGCACCAGCACCACGCCGTCCAGGTCGGGACGACCGGGGTCCAGGTCGTAGAGCTCGCTCGGGTCCAGCTTCTTCATGCGCACATCCTTCCGTACGGGAACAACGTCGCACGGTCGGCGTTCACTTCCCATATGACGGACCAGAGGGTCGAGCGAGCGCTGGCGGTCGTGGCGCACCCCGACGACATCGACTTCGGCGCCGCGGGCACGATCGCGACCTGGGTGGACGAGGGCATCGAGGTCAGCTACCTGCTGTGCACCAACGGCGACGCCGGCGGCTTCGACCCGGCCGTGCCGCGCTCGGAGATCGCGGGCATCCGCCAGGAGGAGCAGCTGGCCGCGGCCAAGGAGGTCGGCGTCACCGACGTCCGGTTCCTCGGCTACCCCGACGGGCAGCTGGTGCCGTCGTTCGAGCTGCGCCGTGACATCAGCCGGGTGATCCGCCAGGTGCGCCCGCAGCGGCTGCTGATGCAGAGCCCCGAGATCAACTGGGAGCGCCTCGGCGCCTCCCACCCCGACCACCGCGCGTCGGGCGAGGCCACGCTCAACGCCGTCTACCCCGACGCCCGCAACCCCTTCACGCACGTGGAGCTGCTGCGGGACGAGGGCCTCGAGGCCTGGACCGTGCACGACGTCTGGGTGATGGCCGCTGGTCAGACCGGTGGCGCGAACCGCTGGGTCGACGTCACCGACACCTTCGACCGCAAGGTCGCTGCGCTCCGGCGGCACGTCAGCCAGACCTCCCACATGGACGACCTCGAGGGCATGCTGCGGGGCTGGCTCGGCACCAATGCCGGGTACGGCGGGCTGCCCGAGGGCCGGCTCGCCGAGTCGTTCCGCGTGGTGGCCGTCCCGTAGTCCTCAGCCCTCGTGGGCGCCCTGGTAGCCGCCGAGCCTGCCCGTGCGCTCGTCCATCGGGGCGAGCCCGACCGGCACCAGCCAGCAGAGGAACGGCACCGGGACGAGCAGCAGCGCGCTGTGCCGCAGCGTGAGGTAGGCCAGCACACCGGCGAGCCCGGTGAGGGTCAGCTGGACGGCCCCCCAGCGGCCGGCCGAGAAGCGCCGCCGCTCCGCCATGTCGACAGCGACCACGAACGGCGCCGCGGTGAACAGCGCCGCAAGGGCCGCAGCCGCCAGCACCACCACGACGGCGAACAGCACCGTCACCAGCATCGAACCCACCTGGTGACCCTAGCCTCGCTAGCCTGCGCAGGTGCCACGACGACCCGCTGCCGGCGGCGGCTTCTGGGTCACCGTGCCCCCGGGGCGGCTGCAGCGCTGGCTCGACGGCTTCGCCGAGCGCCATGGCGCTGTGACCACGGCTGCCGGCCCGGACGAGGTGCTCCTCACGGCCGCGGACGGGGCGGAGGCGCTCCTCGAGGTGCCGTTCGCCCCCTTGGTCGGGGAGCTCGTCGGGCACGTGCTGGCGGACCGCACGGTCGGCGTCCTGCTCGTGCGCAAGGGCGGGCACGCCGCCGGCGTCTTCGTCGGCGACCGCCTGGTGGCGAGCAAGGTGGGCAGCCGCCACGTGCAAGGTCGTACGGCGGCCGGCGGCTGGTCTCAGCAGCGGTTCGCCCGGCGGCGCGACGGCCAGGCCGTCGTCGCGATGCAGGCGGCCGCGGACACGGCGGTCCGCCTCTTCGCCGGCCATCGGCTGGACGCCGTGGTGACCGGTGGTGACCGCAGCGCCGTCGACGACGTGCTGCGGGACCCGAGGCTGCAGGACCTCCCGGTCAGCGGCCGCCTGCTCGACGTACCCGATCCTCGCCTGAGCGTGCTGACGGCGGTGCCCTACAGGGACATCTGGATCCGGGTGCGCGAGCCGGAGTGACCGACGTAGCGCCGGCCGGCGACGGCGGCGAGCAGCAGCAGTCCGAGCCCGGCGAGGCCGGCCCGACCGCCCGTCGCGGCCAGTCCCCCACCGACCGTCGGCGCTGCCGCCACGGGAACGGTGACCGCGGTGGTGGTCGCCCGGGAGGCCTTGGCGGTGCCCGTCGCGGTGCCGATGACCGCGACCCAGGTGGTCTGGTGGTGCAGCGTCGTGGCGCTCGGGACGTCCGGAGCGGCGGCCCGGCTGTTGGGCGCGTAGGACTCGCAGCGGACGACGTAGGTGAGGCCGCCTGACGTGGCCACCTGGTCGTAGTCACCCTGGAACAGGCCGCCGCGCGAGAACGCGCCGAAGCGGACGTCGCTCGGTGAGAGGTCGACCTTCAGGGGCGTCCCGAAGTGCAGTCCGTGGTCGGTCGAGCGCGCGAGGTAGGTGTTCACGTCTCGGCTGTAGCTGTCCACGAGGTTGCTCGCCGACTCCTGGCGCTGCCGCCAGACCACGTCGACGGTGCCGTCCTTGTGGACGGCCACGCTCGGGTTGTAGTGGTCGAGGTCGTCGTTGGTCTTGCCCGGGTTGACGCGGACCGGGTTGGACCACTGGAAACCGTTGTCGCTCCAGGCCAGCACCGCGTCGTTGGCCGCGTCGGTGCGGAAGTAGCTGTCCTCCCACACGACGTAGATGCGGCCGGTCACGGGATCCACGTCCGCGGACAGCAGGCTGCCGGCGCGCTGGTGACGGACCGAGTTGCCGGTGTAGGTGCGGACACTGGCGACGACCGCCTGCGGCAGCGGGACGCCCGTCGGGATCGTGCCGGCGCCGACGAACGTCGCGCTGGACACCTTGGACAGGCCGGACACGGCCTCGCCGAGCTCGTCGCCGGGACCGAGGGTGATCGCCGGCGGTGCCGCCTGGGACATGAACGCGACGAACAGGTCACCGTTGGGCTTGACCACGGGGTAGGCCGAGATGCCCTGGCCGGCGTAGGCGTTCGGCGCATAGACAGGGCTCGCGGGCACCCAGGTCTTGCCCTGGTCGTCGGAGTACTTCACGATCACGCCGGCCACCCGGTCCCAGGTGACGTAGACCCGACCGTGGTGGTGGCCGCCTTCGGTGCCGTTGTCGACGACCACCCAGTTCTTGTCGTTGAGCCCGCCACCGGGGTCGTTCTGGACGATGTCGACGGGACCCCAGGTCTTGCCGCCGTCGAGGCTGGTGTTGTTGACGATCGCGCTCTGGAGCCCGCCGCCCGAGGTGTCGTCGAAGATGAGCGAGCTGAAGTAGACCTGGTTGTGGTCGCCGAAGGCCACGACCGCGTCCGACGCCCGGTCGAACGTGCCGCCGTGACCCGTGGTGAGCCCGGGGATGATGCCGTTCTTCCAGGTCTTCCCGCCGTCGAACGTCGTCGCATAGCCGTTGGTCGCGTCGCCGCCCGCGTCGACCCGCCCGACCTGGAAGCCGAGCACCGCATTGAGTGGGTTCTTGGGGTTGACCGCGATCGAGGGCTCGATCGTGGTGTCGGCCTGCTCCGGCGCCACGTGCTTCGCCAGCGCGTCGAACCCGGCCAGGTGGTCGCGGAGCAGGATCGGCTGGCCGGCCTTCACGGTGGCGGCCTGCCCGGCGGGCGCGGCGAGCAGGACAGGCGCGAGGACAACGGGGACGACGAGCAGTGGCCACCTCATGGAGGGCTCTTCGTCGTGCGGCCCCGTTCTCCTGCCTGGTGTTTCAGCGGCAGGATGTCGGTGTGTCGGCAATCGGGTACGGCGAAGCGCGCGGCAAGTGGGTGCTGGCCACCGCGGTCCTCGGCTCCGCGATGGTGTTCATCGACGGCACGGTCGTCAACGTGGCACTCCCGCACGTCGGCGAGGACCTGCACGCATCGCTGTCGGGGCTGACCTGGACGGTCAACGGCTACACCCTGACGCTGGCCTCCCTGATCCTGCTCGGCGGCTCGCTGGGCGACCGCTTCGGTCGCAAGCGCGTCTTCGTCATCGGCGTGGCGTGGTTCGCCGGGGCGTCCCTGCTGTGCGGGCTCGCACCCGACGTCCGCACCCTGATCGCCGCCCGGGCGCTGCAGGGCGTGGGCGGTGCCCTGCTGACCCCGGGCAGCCTGGCGCTGCTGCAGTCGTCGTTCCGGCCCGAGGACCGTGCTCGCGCCATCGGCGCCTGGTCCGGCCTGGCCGGTATCGCCGGCGCGGGCGGGCCGTTCCTCGGCGGCTGGCTGGTCGAGGCCGCCTCCTGGCGATGGATCTTCCTGGTCAACCTGCCCGTCGCCGTCGCCGTCGTCGCCATGGCGGCGCGACACGTGCCCGAGTCGCGCGATCCCACCGCGTCCCGCAGCGTCGATGTGGCGGGCGCGACGGTCGGGGCACTCGGCCTCGGTGCCCTGACGGAAGGCCTGATCGGCTGGCAGGACCACGGCCCCGGCTCGCCGCTGGTGCTGGCAGCTCTCGCACTGGGAGCTGTCGGCCTCGCCGGCTTCGTGCTCCGCGAACGGCAGGCGGCCGAGCCGATGCTGCCGCTCGGGATCTTCCGCTCCCGGGTGTTCAGCGCGACGAACGCCGTGACCTTCGTGGTCTACGCCGCGCTCGGTGGGGTCTTCTTCTGGCTCGTGCTCTTCCTGCAGGTGGTGGCGGGGTTCACGCCGGTGTCAGCCGGCTTGGCCCTCATCCCGGTGACCGTGCTCATGCTGGTGCTGTCACCGCGGGCCGGAGCGCTCGCGACGCGCACCGGGCCGAGACTTCCGATGACCGTCGGTCCGCTGCTCTGCGCCCTCGGCGTCGGGTGGCTGTCCCAGCTGCCGCTGCAGGCCTCGTACCTCTCCGACGTGCTGCCGCCGGTCGTGCTGTTCGGCCTCGGGCTGTCCGCCACGGTCGCACCGCTGACGGCGACGGTGCTGGCCGCGACGGCCGACGAGCACGCCGGGCTGGCCAGCGGCGTCAACAACGCGGTCGCGCGCGTCGGGGGACTGCTCGCTGTGGCGGTGCTGCCCCTCGTGGCGGGGCTGCATGGGAATGCCTACGCCAGCCCGCGCCTGCTCGTCGAGCCGTATCGCATCGCGATGGCCTGCTGCGCAGGGTTTCTCGTGCTCGGCGGCGCGCTCTCATGGGCATTCGTCACGGTCCCGGCCGTCGGGATGCCTGCCGACCGCGAGAGCGGCTAGCCGCCGATCTGGCCGAGCTTGCCGGCCATGCCGCCGGCAGCACGCAGCGCGGCACCTGGCTCGAAGGGCGCCGGCGACGCCACGTTGAAGGAGCGCTTCGCCTCCTCGACGGCGCCCATCAGCAGCTCGGCGGCCGGGATCTCCTTGGGCCAGAGATACAGCGACATCGAGCCCGGGATGGTGTTGACCTCGTTGACGTGCAGCACGTCGTCGACGAGCAGGAAGTCCAGGCGCCCCAGGCCCTTCAGCCCGGTGACCTCGAGGACGGCTGCCGTGAGGCGCTCGGCCTCCTTGGTCACCGCGTCCGGCACCTGGGCCGGCAGCTCCCGTGCCGCGCCCACGAGGCCGTCGGTCTGGAGGTACTTCTGGCCGTAGGAGAAGATGCCCTCCTCCTTCGACGGGGCGAGCGGCTTCTCGAGCAGCGACGTCCGCAGGGACGGGTACGTGGAATAGGCCATGTTGAGGTCGACGGCACCCTTGCTGAAGGGCTCGAGCACGACCCCCTGGCGGAGGTGCACGGAGGTCCTGGCGAGCGCCCGCGCGGTGTCGACGTCCTCGACGACCTCGATGCCGATGCTCGAGCCGCCGAACCGCGGCTTGACGATGTAGGGGCCGGCGAACGGGACGTTCTCCGCACCGAGCGCCACCCGCGGCAGGGTCGGCAGCCCGCTCGAGCGGAGCACGGCACCGAAGGCCAGCTTGTCCATGCCGAGGGCGGCCAGCGCAGCCGGGCCACCCGTCAGCGGGATGCCGAGCTGGTCGAAGACGGAGTTGAGCCCGCCGTTCTCACCAGCCCCGCCGTGGCAGCAGTTGAGCGCTGCGTCGAGGACCAGCGGCTTGGCTGCGCCGAGCCCCTTCTTGGGGAGCTGGAAGCCCGCGCCCAGCGAGACCTCGAGCTTGGTGCCGGCCTTGGGTGCGCCCTCGAGGAAGTCCTTCGCCTCGGAGCCCGCCGGGCACTGCACCCAGTCGCCCGTGCGGGTCCAGTAGAGCGGTGCGACGTCGTGCCCGGCCCCGCGCAGCACCCGCTCGCACAGCAGCCCGGTGAGGATCGAGATGTCGTGCTCAGGCGAAGGCCCGCCGAAGACGATCGCCAGCAAGGGAGCTCCTACGGGTAGTGGTCCGGAAGGTCGTTCTCGAACAGTACGACGTCACCGACTGCCGACCGCCGCTCCACGAGAGCCACGGCCTCGGGCCGGGTGCGGACGCAGACGACATCGGTGCTGCCGCCTGCGGCACCCTTGCGGAGCGCCGCACGGTTGGTGCTCCCCACGACGATCAAGGACGACACCATGGCGTCCCTCACAGCGCTGCCCAGCTCGGCATTGCGCAGCCGCTGGACGCTGCCCAGCTCGACCATGCCCGGTGTCACGACGTGCACCCGGCCGCCCGAACGCTGGGCGAGGGCGACCGCCCGTCGGACCGCCGCTGCAGCCCCGACCGGGTTGGAGTTGTAGGTGTCGTCGAGGATCCAGCTGCCGCCGGGCTGCTCGATCGGCTCGAGGCGGTGGGCGACGGTCGGCAGGGTGGCGAGCCGCCCCAGCAGCAGCCGGGGGTCGTCACCGAGCGCCACCGCCGCACCGACCGCACAGGCCGCATTGGTGGGGTGCACCGACTCGGGCAGCGATGCATCGCCGAGGTCGTGCCCGCCGACGAGCAGGCGACCGTCGACGATGGCCACGTCGGCGGACCGGTCCGTGATCGAGCAGCGGACGACCTGCTTGCCGCTCAGCCGGTCGGCAAGTCCGAGCAGCTTGTCGTCGTCGACGTTGAGGACGACGGCACGGGCCTTGACGGTGATCTCGGTCTTCGCGGCGAGCACGCCGTCGCGGGTGCCCATCCGCTGCAGGTGCATCTCGCCGATCGCCGTGAGGACGGCGATGTCGGGAGGGAAGACCTCGCAGAGCCCCTTGATCTCCCCGGGGCCGTAGGTGCCCATCTCGGCGACGAAGACCTCGGTCCCGGGAACGAGGCCCTCGTTGA
Source organism: Frankiales bacterium (assembly GCA_025465465.1). Taxonomy (GTDB): domain Bacteria; phylum Actinomycetota; class Actinomycetes; order Mycobacteriales; family SCTD01; genus RYN-111. The sequence continues at coordinate 17,004 of JAODND010000076.1, forward strand.
CCGCGCGCGACAGCCCCATCGCGTTGTTGAACGACGCGGGGCTCGCCAGCACCGTGTGGGTGCCCGAGAGCAGGTGGGCGAGATAGTTCTTCGTCGTCGTCTTTCCATAGGAGCCCGTGATGGCGATGACAGTCGGCCGGACCCGCGCGACCTTCTGCTGGGCCTGCTCCAGGAAGGTCTTGGACAGCCGCTTCTCCAACGGCATGACCAGGTAGAGCGCACCGTCGACGAGGGTCGGCAGCAGCAGCGACGTCAGCGCCGCGAACGCGGGACCCCAGACGCCCACGGCAAGGACCAGCAGGCCGAGCAGGATGCTGAGCCGGCGCACCCGCGGTGTCCACGCGAGCTTGGAGGTGCGGCCGCGATAGGGCAGGCCGACCGGCGTCAGCTGCGCGAGCACCGCGGCGGCGACGAACCACCAGTCGCTGCCCAGCACACCGAGCACGAAGGCAGCCAGCACCGGCACGACGAGCAGGGCCGACAGCCGCGAGCGGCTGAGCCACAGCTGATCGGCCCAGGACGCGGTGCCGGCGAGGTAGTGCTCGCGCTGCGCGACCCGCAGCCACCGGGGCGCACCGAGCACCGTGGCCAGCAGGCAGAGAGCGGTCGCGATCACGACAGCCGCTCCCTCAGCAACGCGTGGAGCTCGGGGTCGAGCAGGTGCCCGCTGCTCTCCGACACCACGAGGACAGCGTTCGAGAAGAGCTCTGAAGCCTCCTGCGCCATCGCGAGCGGGGCCGCGGAATCCCTTGCGCCCCAGACCATCTCGACCCGCGCCTTGGTCGCGAGCACCTGCTCGCGGTAGTCCTCGTTGACCAGCTTCACGAGGGTGTCGCGCATGACGCCGGTGGCGTTGCGGTAGTCCTCGCTTCCGCGCTTTCGCTTCTCCGCCTCCATGCGCTCGTCGCTGACCAGGCCGAACCCGTTCGCCCGCTTCATCAAGCGATACCCGAGCGCTGGCTTGGAGGTGCCCGGGGAGCGCAGCAGCGGGACCCCGGTCAGCACGACCCTGTCGACGAGCTCTGGCCAGCCGGCAGCGAGGTGCACGGCGATCCGGCCTCCGAAGGAGTGCCCGGCGACCGTCCACCCGCCCTCGGCCAGCAGGGGCGCGAGCAGCTCGGCGTAGTCGCGGGACCCCCAGCCCGTCGGCGGCGGCGGCGAGGCCCCGAAGCCGGGCAGGTCGGCAGCGAGGGCGGGGACGCCCAGCGCGGGCAGCCAGTCGGCTCTGGTGCGCGCCCAACCGTGGAGGGCGAGCACGCGGGGGTCGTCGCCGGTCTTCTCGGCCAGGACCGCCCCGTCGAGGAGAGCGGTGAGAGCCACCCTCAGCCGCCGCGCTGCTTCGCGTTGGCGACGAGGGTCGCGTAGACCTCGGCGAGCTCGAGGCCGGCGCTCGTCACCGCCAGCGGGAAGGTCGACGTCTCGGTCAGGCCGGGGGTGACGGCAGCCTCGAGCACCTGCGCAACGCCGTCGCGACCGACGATGACGTCGACACGGGACAGGTCGCGCAGGCCCAGCAGCGCATGCACCTGCTCGGCCACGGCTCGGACGGCCGGCACGTCGAAGCGGCCGTCATCGTCGGCGAGCGAGGTGTAGCGCACGTCGGAGCTGGCGTCGTAGCGCGCCTGGTAGTCGTAGGAGGTGCCCGCCGGGAGCTCGATGAGCATCGGGGCGAGCGCCTTGGGCCCGTCGCCGAGATCGAGTACGGGGACGGTCACCTCGTCTCCGTCGACCCAGGCCTCGAGGAGCACCTCCGGCGCATACGCGAACGCCTGCACGAGGGCACCGGGGAGCTCCTGCTCGTCACGCACGACCGAGACGCCGAGCGCCGATCCGCCCTGGACCGGCTTCACGACCAAGGGCAAACCGATGACGCTGTCGACGAGGTGGTAGAGGTTCTCGGGGCCGACCTCCCGGAAGATGGTGCTGGGCAGCGTGACCCATCGGGGCGTCGCCACCCCTGCCTCGACCATGCGGGTCTTGGCGATGGCCTTGTCATAGGCGCCGCGGCAGGCACCGGCGGTGCTCCCGACATACGGCAGCCCGGCCAGCTCGAGCAGCGCCTGCACGGTGCCGTTCTCACCCGTCCCTCCGTGCAGCGCCACGAACGCGACATCGGCCGAGCGGCCGGCGAGGAGCCCGACGAAGCGCTCGTCGACGTCCCAGTGGTCGACCTCGAGGCCTGCCTTCACGAGCTGCTCGGCCAACCGACGCCCGGAGCGGACCGAGACGTCCCGCTCGTGCGACAACCCGCCTGAGATGACCGCTACCTGATGCACGCGCCAAGGCTAGTCGGGCCGTCCCGAGGAGGTGTTCAGGCCTGGTTCAGAGGATGGCGGCAGGCACTCGCGAATCCCGACATGCACGCCCCCAACCTCCCCCCGACCGTGCTCCAGGAGCTCCCGTGATCCCCCTGTCCCGCCGCCGTGCGGTCGCCGCTGCCGGCGTCCTCGGCCTGCTCATCACCGGCGGCGCGGCCGCCGCCGCGACGTCGCGCCCCGCCGTGGCACACCGCGTTCCGTCGTACCTGCTCGGGCTGTCCCGTGCCACCCGGCTCGGCGCGGCCGACCCGCGGGAGACGTTGCACCTGTCGGTGTCGCTGAACCGTCCCGATCCCGCCGGCGAGGCCCGGCTGCTGGAGCAGGTCGACGATCCCGCGAGCCCGCTGTACCGGCACTTCCTCACGCCTGCCGAGTTCGCCCAGCGCTTCGGCGTGACCCCGAGCGCGACCACGGCGACCCGCGAGTGGTTGAGCCGGTCGGGCTTCACCGTCGACAGCACGTCGCCGACGGGCGACTTCCTGACCGTCTCGGGCACCGTCGCCGCTGTGCAGAAGGCGTTCGCCGTGCACGAGAACCGCTACCTGTCCCAGGGTCGGCACTTCATCGCCAACGACGCGCCGCCGCTCGTGCCGACGGACTTGCCGATCGGCGCCGTCTCAGGCCTCGACACCGTTCGCTCGTTCGTGCCGACCGGGAAGCCCGCCACCCGCGGCTCCGGCAGCTTCGCCGGCACCCTCACGCCGACCGACCTGTGGGGCCTCTACGACCTGCCCAAGGACAACCTCGGGCAGGGCCAGACGGCCGGCCTGTTCGGTGAGGGCGAGCCCGACACGGTGGTGCAGAACCTCCGCTACTTCGAGAAGGCCCAGGATCTGCCGAAGGTCCCGGTCCGGGTCGTCACGACCGAGGGCGGCGGCTTCCAGGACTACGGCGACAATGCCGGCAACATCGAGTGGTACCTCGACAGCCAGGCGATCACCGGGATGGCGCCCGACCTGGCTCGCCTCGACCTGTACTTCGCCAAGACGCTGTTCGACCACGACATCTTCGCGTCGTTCAAGAAGTGGGCCGACGACCCGAACGGTCCGCTCCAGATGAACGCGTCGTTCGGCGAGTGCGAGGCCAACCCGTCCAACCCGGCAACCGGTCCGCTCGCGCAGATCCCCTACGGCACCGAGGTCGGCGACGAGCTCGAGGCCATCGGCGAGCCGGTCCTGCAGCAGGCCAACCTCGAGGGCCGCACGTTGTTCGCCTCGACGGGCGACACCGGATCCGGCTGCCCCGAGGTCGTCGTCCCGGTGCTCGGGGCCGGCAACGGTGTCGCGATCCAGCCGATCCCGATGGTCAACTACCCGGCGGCGAGCCCGCACGCGGTCGCCGTCGGCGGCACGGTGCTGACCACGGACGGCACCGACCACGCGAAGCGCACCAACGAGCAGTCCTGGCTGTTCACCGGCGGCGGCGCCAGCCACTTCATCGCCGAGCCGAGCTATCAGCGGGCGATCCCGCAGATCACGCAGCCCTGCGTGGCGCACGCCGACGGCCAGCCCTACGCAGGCGCCCCTCCGACCTGTCGTGGCATCCCGGACCTGTCGACGCTGTCGGGCAACATCACCGGCAACGGCTATGTCATCGACTCCGACGGTGCACCGTCGAGCGAGGGCGGCACCAGCCTGTCCAGCCCGCTGATGGTGGGGATGTGGAGCCGCATCCAGGCCGCCGCGCCGACCGCAAAGGGCCTCGGCTTCGCAAACCCGGTGCTCTATCGCCTCGGCGCCAACCCCAAGGAGTACGCGCGCGACTTCCACGACATCACCCAGGCCGAGCACGGCGCTCCCGGCAACGGCACCTACCTCGACGGCAAGGGCTGGGACTACGTCTCCGGCCTCGGGTCCCCGGACGTCTCCCGGATCATGCGCGACGTCCTCGGCCGCACGCGGGCGCGGGTGCAGCGGCACGTCGTCGAGGCCGCGGTCACGTCCGAGTGCACCGCTGCCTTCCGCAGCCCGAGCAACAACGCGACCGACCCGCTGGACTCGACCGGCGAGGAGGCGTCGGTCGACATCGCGACCGGCTCCCTGAAGCTCTCCACCGACGGTCGGAGCATCGTGGCGACCCTGCGCGGATCCGGCCTGTCGCCGACGCCGCCACCGGACGCGACCGGAGGGGAGTCCTTCCACGTGCTGTGGCAGTACGGCGACCAGGTCTGGTTCGCCGCTGCCGAGGTCAGCTCGACGGGCAAGGTGACCTACAGCAGCGGGCACGCCGGCAACAACGGCTACACCGACCTGGGCGGGTCGAAGGCCACCGGCACCTTCTCCGACGGCACCCTCACGATCAGCGTGCCGCGCAGCGAGGTCGGCGCCCCGCCGCTCGGTGCTTCGCTGCGCTATCCGTTTGCGGTCGCGAGCGTGTCGGTCGGGGAGGGCGTCACGCTCGGCCTCACCGTCGACACGGCCAGCCAGCCGACCTCGGGGCCCTCGACAAGCGTCGGCCAGGCGTTGGTCCTCGGCTCGGCCTGCCGCAAGCGGTAGGCACCGACCGACTCGAGCTGACTACGAGCGCGAGCGTGCCCGTCGGACCGCGGCTGCGCAGCCGAGGACCAGCAGTGCGAGCACTGCCACGAGGGGTGCCCCGCCCGTCGCCGCGAGCGAGCCGCCGGGCGTGCTGGTCGTCGGCGTCGGACCGGTGCCGCGTGTGGTGGGCCGGCCGGGCGTCGTCACGGGAGACGACAGGGTCTCGTGGGCAAACAGCGACGGTCCGCTGACCTCGCGGGCGACCATCGACACGCCGCCCTTGCCGCCGCTCGTCTTGTCGGTGATGCAGGCCTTGGTGCAGCCGTCCGTGTAGGCGACCAGCACCCGTCCGTGCTTGTCGACGGTGATGTCGTTGAAGTCGAGCAGGTTGCGCTGGTTGCACAGCCGGGCGTCGGCGACGTTCTTGTTCGACGTGCCCTGCAGGTCGATGCAGCCGCGCTGCACCGGGTCGAGGGGCGTGACGTCGACCGTCGTCCAGCTCGCGCCGCCGTCGAGCGTCGTGGCGACGTAGAGGTGCCACTCGCCGAGGAAGCCGATGTGCTGGTCGTCACCGATCCCGCGCGTGCCGAGGAAGGCGAAGGCGGCCCGTCCGGGGTCACCGGCGATGACCTCGGGGAACTGCACGTTGTTCACCCCGAGCGCGGTGCTCACGTCGTAGGGCTTGGACCAGGTCTTGCCGTGGTCGTGCGAGACCGCGATCTTCGCGGCGCTCTTGATCCCGAGCTGGGTCTCGGTCGGGTTGGTCCCGTCCTCCCAGCCGAAGTAGGTCGTGTTGGCCTTGTCGAAGGCGACCGACGGGTCGCTCTCGTCCTGGTTGTGAGCGCCCGGCACCTTGCGGACGTTCCAGGTGGTGCCGTTGTCCTCGCTGACGATGACGGCAGGCTCGCCCCCGAAGAACTCCGAGTTCGTCAGGTTGTTGGGCGTCGGGGTGCCGCCGCATCCCTTGTTGGGCAGGTAGACGATGCCGTCGGAGTCGACCCGCAGGTGCCCGTGGATCGCCGAGCAGGCGCCGCCGTACGCGTCGTCGGAGTGGATCGCCGGGGACTCCGGGACGTTGTACGCCGGAGAGCTGAACGGGAACGTCAGGCCGCCGTCATCGCTGCGGGCGCAGGTGCCGCTGTAGCCGTTCTGCGCGCAGTAGTAGACCGCGTCGGGATAGCCCGTCAGGCCGGCCGTGGCGGGGCGGCCCTCCTTCGTGTAGGGGCCGCCGCCGACCGTCTGGTGGTCGAGGAACGTGGCCGGACCACAACCGGTCGACGGCGTCCAGGTCTTGCCGGCGTCGTCGGAGTAGGACAGCAGGCTGCAGGCCGCGGTGAGCTGCGACGTGAACGACCGATGGGTCCTCTGGTCGGTGAACCCGATCGGGTCGAGAGACGTCTTGGCGTCCGGGTCGGACACGTTCGAGGCCTCGATGAGCTTGTTCTGAGCGTTCCAGCGCATCCGGACGGTCGTCGTGCCGGCGGTGAACATGGCGGCGTCGGCGTGGGTGTCGTAGCCGATCGACGGCTCGCCGCTGTTGTGGCCGACCTCGTAGGTCTGGTAGGTCGGGACGCTCGGGAGCGCGGCGACCGACGGTATCTGCAGCAGGGCCGCCGTGGTCAGGCCCGCGAGGGGGACGAGCACGAGGGCACGGCGGCGAGCGATGGGAGTCACGCCGTCTCACTTCGACGCGCGCCGGGGGTCTCCTTCCGGGGTGGGACGCCCTATGCGTCCGGGTCCTGGAGGTCTACGTTGCGCGCAAGCAACGCTCACGGGGGGTTCCGATGGCTGAGTTCGACCTCAACAAGGTCAAGGGCAACGACCGCTTCATCGCCGGCGGGGCGATCGTGCTGTTCATCCTGAGCTTCTTCCCCTGGTACACGGTGTCGTACAAGGGCGCCCTCGGCGGCCTCGGCGGTTTCGGCACCAGCGGGAGCCTCAACGGCTGGCACATCTACGGCCTGAACAAGGTGGCCATCCTGCTCGCGTTGGCCGCGGGAGCGATCGTGATCGCCCGGCTGATGGGCCTGCTGGACAGCATCGACCTGCCGGCGGGCGTCAACCTCATCACGCTCGCGGTGTCGGGTCTCGCCACCGTGATCTTGGTGCTGCGCCTGCTCGGCAGCTATCACAGCGCCGGTAGCGGCAGTCTCAAGATCACCGCCCACCCCGGTTTCGGCTGGTACGTCAGCATTCTCGTCTCGGCTGCCATGACGTACTTCGCCTACCTCAACTTCAAGACCTCCGGCGAGGCGATGCCCACGACGCCGAGCCACACAGTGACTCCCCCGACCCCGCCGTCGACCTGAGCCAGACCTTCCGCGCCGAGGCCGTGAGCAGCGCGTCACCGGCCCAGGTGTTCGCGCTGCTCGAGGCTGGTGACCGCTGGTCGGAGTGGGCCGGCCCGTTCGTGCCGCGGTCGCGCTGGGCGGTGGCGGTCGAGCCGCCAGGAACGGTGGGCGCGGTGCGCCGACTCGGGGTCGGGCCGCTCGGCAGCTCCGAACGGATCGTGGAGCACGTGCCGGGTCAGCGGCTCTCCTATGTCATCGACTCCTGGCAGCCCTATCGGGACTACCGGGCCGACGTCGACCTGGTGCCGACGACCGACGGTGGCACCCGCATCGTGTGGCGGGCCAGCTTCGTCCCGCGCCTCCCGGGCACCGGCGCGCTGCTGCGCGCAGGTCTGCGTGGGCTGGTCGCCCGCTTCGCGAAGAACCTCGCCAAGGCCGCCGAGCGCTCTGGGTAGGGTCGCCGGATGACCGGCGGCCCCCTCATGGTGATCGGTGGGGCCGAGGACAAGACCGGCACCCGCCAGCTCCTGTCGCGGTTCGCGAAGCTCGCGGGCGGGTCGTCCGCGCGCATCGCAGTGGTCGCCACCGCCTCCTCGCTGGGACCGGAGATCATCGAGGCCTACCGCGAGGCGTTCGCCGCCGTGGGAGTCACCGACGTGGTCGCCCCGAGACCGCACACCCGGGCCGACGCCTCCGACCCGGAGCTCGTGGCGGACATCGACAACGCGACGGGCGTCTTCATGACCGGCGGCAACCAGTCGACGCTTTCCGGGGTGGTCGTCGGGACGCCCTTCGGCACGGCCATTGCGGCGGCCCACCTCCGGGGAGCAGTCGTCGGTGGCACGTCTGCCGGCGCCTCCGTGCAGAGCGAGCACATGGTGGCGTTCGGCCGTCCCGGCGCGACCCCGAAGCTGCGGATGGCGCAGATGTCCGCCGGCCTCGGACTGCTCCCCGGGCTCGTCATCGACCAGCACTTCGACCAGCGCAACCGCTATGGCCGGCTGCTCACCTTGGTCTCGCACGCCCCCCACCTGCTGGGCATGGGAGTCGACGAGGACACCGCAGCGGTCGTCACCGGGACCACCATGGAGGTGATCGGCCGGGGCGCCGTGACGCTGTTCGACGGACGCTGGATGACCAGCAACGTCGACACGGCGCGTGGCTCCTCCGCCCTGCTCGCGTCGGGTGTGGTCCTGCACTCGCTGCCCTCCGGTTCGCGCTTCGACCTGGAGGCCCGGGTGCTGCTGTCCGGGATCGGTGGCCGTCCGGACGACCTCCGGGAGACCCACGCCACCCCCACCGGCTCGCTCGAGCGGCGGATCGCCGTCGAGGGCGCGCTGGGCGACCAGTCACGCACCTAGGAGGGGTCAGTGAAGCCGGATCTCAAGGTCCTGTTCACCCGGGTCTACCGCGGCCCCAACTACTGGTCGTACGACCCGGCGATCCACCTCCAGGTCGACCTCGGCATCCTCGAGGAATACCCCACCAACCTGCTGCCCGGGTTCACCGACAGCCTGCTCCAGCTGCTGCCGGGCGTGGGTGAGCACTCCTGCTCGCGCCGGAAGTCGGGTGGCTTCGCAGAGCGGCTGCACGAAGGGACCTGGCTCGGTCACGTGACCGAGCACGTGGCCCTCGAGCTGCAACGTCAGACCGGTGCCGAGGTGACCCGCGGCAAGACCCGCGGCACGGCAGGCAGACCAGGCGTCTACGACGTCATCTACGCCTACGCCGACGAGACCGTCGGCGTCGCCGCGGGCAAGCTCGCGATCCGCCTCGTGAACCAGCTCGTGGAGGCCGAGGAGGGCTTCGACGCGCAGGCCGAGATCGACACCCTCATCCTGCTCGCCCAGAAGGCAGCGTTCGGTCCGTCGACCCAGTCGCTCGTCGACGAGGCGGGATCGCGCGACATCCCGTGGATGCGGCTCAACAGCGGCTCGCTCGTGCAGCTCGGCCAGGGCGTCCACGCCAAGCGCATCCGCGCGACCATGACCTCCCAGACCGGTTCGCTCGCCGTCGACATCGCGAGCGACAAGGAGATGACACTGCAGCTGCTCGCTGCTGCCGGGTTGCCCGTCCCGCAGTCAAAGGCCGTACGCACGATCGAGGGCGCGATCGAGGTCGCGCACCGCATCGGATGGCCGGTGGTGGTCAAGCCCCTCGACGGCAACCACGGACGCGGGGTCGGACTCAACCTCCAGGACGAGGCCGCCCTGACGAAGGCGTTCGAGGTAGCCAAGGAGGCGTCCCGGCGCGGCTGGCTGGTCGTCGAGAACTACCTGGTCGGCAACGACTACCGCTTCCTCGTCGTCGGTGGCCGGATGGTCGCGGTGGCCGAGCGCGTGCCGGCGCACGTCATCGGAGACGGTGTCAAGACGATCGCGGAGCTCGTCGAGCTCACCAACTCCGACCCGCGGCGCGGCGTCGGCCACGAGAAGGTCCTCACCCGGATCGCCCTCGACCCGGCTGCGGACGACGTGCTTGCCGGCCAGGGTTATGCCCGGAACGACGTCCCCGCCCACGGCGTCATGGTCAAGCTGACCCTCACCGCCAACATGAGCACCGGCGGCATCTCCATCGACCGCACCATGGAGGCGCATCCCGACAACGTCGAGATCGCCGAGGAAGCCGCGCGGGTCGTCGGGCTCGACGTCGCAGGCATCGACTTCATGGCCGTCGACATCACCAACCCCGTCCGCGAGGCGGGCGGTGGCATCGTCGAGGTGAACGCCGCACCGGGCTTCCGGATGCACACCAACCCGACGGTCGGTGAACCGCAGTACGTCGCGAAGCCGGTCATCGACCTGCTCTTCCCGCCGGGCACGCCGTCCCGGATCCCGATCGTGGCCATCACCGGCACGAACGGGAAGACCACGACCTCCCGGATGGTCGCCCACATCTTCAAGGGGATGGGTCGCAAGGTGGGCATGACCTCGACCGACGGCATCGTCATCGACGAGCGCCTCGTCATCCGCGCCGACGCGTCCGGTCCCAAGAGCGCCCGCATGGTGCTGCAGAACCCCCGGGTCGACTTCGCGGTCTTCGAGGTGGCGCGCGGCGGCGTGCTGCGCGAAGGGCTCGGCTACCAGCGCAATGACGTCGCCGTCGTCCTCAACGTCGCCCCCGACCACCTCGGCCTTGGCGGCATCGAGACCATCGAGCAGCTCGCCGACGTCAAGCAGGTCATCGTCGAGGCGGTGCCGCGCAACGGCTTCGCGGTCCTCAACGCCGACGACCCGCTGGTCGTCAAGATGGCGCGGGCATGCAGTGGCGAGGTCGTCTGGTTCACGATGGCGGAGGCCGGGTCTCCCGCGGTCCGGCGCGTCGACGCCCACTGCCGCCGCGGCGGTCGGGCCGTCGTCCTCGAGCGGGGCGAGCTCGGCGACATGATCGTCATCAGGCACGGCCGCCGCTCCATGCAGCTCGCCTGGACACACCTGCTGCCCTCGACGTTCGGTGGCAAGGCGATCATGAACGTGCAGAACTCGATGGCTGCCGCGGGTGCTGCGTTCGCCGCGGGTGCGCCCCTGCACGACATCCGGCAGGGCCTGCGCACCTTCCAGACGACCTACTACCTGGCGCCCGGCCGCCTCAACGTCACGGAGGTCGACGGCGCGACGGTGGTCGTCGACTACGCGCACAACGCCGCCGGCATGCGCTCGCTCGGCGACTTCGTCGACAAGCTCGCCGACAACGCCCCCGACGACCTGCTCAGGCACCGCCGCATCGGCGTCATCGCCACGGCCGGCGACCGCCGCGACGAGGACATGCGCGAGCTCGGGGAGGTCGCCGCGCAGCACTTCGACATCGTCATCGTGCGCGAGGACACCCGGCTGCGGGGTCGCGAGGCGGGCGCCGCAGCGGCCCTCATCTGCGAGGGAGCCGCGCGCGGCGGTCGGGTGCAGTCGGTGGAGACGGTGCTCGACGAGATCGAGGCGACCCGCCGCGCGCTCGACCTCGCGGGGCCCGGGGACGTCGTCGTCCTCTGCGTCGACAGCCATGCCGCCGTGTGGTCCGAGATCCAGTCGCGGTCGCACCTCGCCCAAGCCGGCAGCCGCGACGACTCCGCAACGGGTGACCCCGACCTGCAGACCCCGCTCCCCTTCGACTGACCCACCGCCCCCCGCTTCGTGATCAACAGGCCATCGGATGGCCGACTCACCGGCGCGGCGTACGCCCGATGCCCTGTTGATCACTCAGGCCAGGGCGGCGGCGGCGCGGACGCGGGTGCGGACCTGCCCGGGCGTCATCCGGACGCCGCCGGCCTCCCGCAGCACGACCTCGCAGAGCACCCGGTCCTGGTGGACCATCAGTGCGATGACGTCTTCCGGCTTGCGTCCCAGCAGGGCCGCCCGCAGCGCCGTCACCTCGTCGTCATAGGCAGGCACGTCACCCGCGCCCGCCCGGAGCAGCGCGGTCATCTCCGCGGGGGTCCGCCCGCGCAGGTAGCGGTCCTTCAACGCGATGACGATCTCGTCCGAGCCGTGCCGGGCGAGGTGTCCCATCTCCACGAGCTGCCCGTCGAGGCGGTCACCAGCCAGTCCGAGCACGGTCACGACCCGGCCGCCGGGCAGCCGCAGGCCACGCACGACCGACAGCAGCGCCTTGAGCCCGTCCTCGTTGTGGGCGAGGTCGAGTGATACGACCGCACCGCCTACGTCCCAGAGGTTCATCCGGCCGAGGTTGTCCTCGCTGCCGAACGTCAGCAGGCCTTCGATCACGGCGTCCCGCGGCAGGCCGACGGCAAGGGCGGCCGACGTCGCGGCCAGCGCGTTGGCGACGTCATGCCGTGACAGCCCGGACAGCGTCATCGGGATGTCCACGAGCGCCACGAGCGCCTCGACGGACCCCCCGTCGAGGACCGAGATGGTCTCGTCGAGCACCGTCGTCGCGCGACCGCCGGCCTGCAGGACGGTCCGCACCCCGGGCGCGTCAGGGTCGAGCGAAAACGCCCAGCGCCGCCCCTTGGACGGCATCGCCAGCACCCTCGGGTCCTGCGCGTTGCAGACAAACCATCCACCCTCGCGGGTGATCCTGGGCACGATGCCCTTCACCTCCGCGAGCTCGTCGACGGTGTGGATCCCTTGCAGGCCAAGGTGATCCGCGGCCACGTTGGTCACGACCGACACGTCGTTGTGCAGCGCGCCGGCGCCGCGCAGCAGCAAGCCGCCGCGTGCCGTCTCCAGCACCGCCAGCTGCACGCGCTTGTCCGCGAGCACGCGCCCCGCCCCGCCGTACCCGCTCCAGTCACCCTCCTCAACCATGACCCCGTCGACGAAGACGCCGTCGGTCGAGGACCAGCCCGTGACGTTGCCGGCGCAGCGCGACATGTGCGCGACGAGGCGGGTGGTGGTGGTCTTGCCGTTGGTGCCCGTGATCGCGACGACCGGGATCTTCGGCCGCGGCGTCGAGGGCGCCTCGCCCGGCTCGACCCCTTCCAGCGAGGTGACGCTCGGGTCGGCGAGCGCGACACCCAGTGCGCGGGCGAGCTCCCGCCGGCGCCAGGGGAAGGCGACCGTCAGCTGGCCTGGCTCCGGGCCCGGCCGGGAGCGGACGGCCAGTCTCGTCGTACCTGCCGTCGCAGCGAGCTGACGGGTGCGGGCCTCGAGCTCCCTCGCGAGCTGCCGGGCGCGGGCCTCGGCGTTGGGGATCCTGAGCTCCGCCGAGACGTCGAGCACGACCTTGCAGGCGGCCCGCGGGAAGTAGAGGTTGGGGCCGTCGAGCAGCCGCAGCTCGAGCAGCGCGGGAGGGTGCTGGTCAGGCCGGTGCGGCATCCGCAGAACCTACTGGCGAAAGTCTGACCCCAGGCCCTGTCGATCTGGGCGGATCGCGTTCGTCGGAGGAGCATGAGGGCCGCAAGGGCCCACCTGACGAGGAGACGACATGTCCCAGTACCTGGTGCTGATCTACGGCGACCCGAGCTACGAGGCGGGCGACAGCGACGACGTGATGAAGGGCCACATGAAGTTCGGCGAGAACCACGGCGCGGTGATCGCCGGCGGCAACGCCCTGCAGCCCACCGGCACGGCGACCTCCATCCGCCCCGACGGCGACGGCTTCACGGTGACCGACGGGCCGTTCCTGGAGACCAAGGAGGCGCTCGGCGGCTACTACCTCGTCGAAGCCGCCGACCTCGACGCCGCGATCAAGGTCGCGAAGGACATCCCGATGCCGGGTGGTGGCGTCGAGATCCGCCCCGTGGTCGTGTTCGACTGATCGTCCAGGACGCGGTCGCGGACGCGCACCGTCGCGAGTGGGCCTCCGTGCTCGCCGCGACGGTGCGCGTCACACGCGACCTCGACCTGGCGGAGGAGTGCGTGCAGGACGCCTTCGCAAAGGCCCTGACGACGTGGGACGCCGACGGCGTGCCCCGCAACCCCGGCGCCTGGCTGACGACGGCATCCCGCAACCGCGCCCTCGACGTCATCAGGCGGGAGGCCACGTTGCGAGCCAAGCTGCCGCTGCTGGTGATGGATCCGCCCGACGACGACGACGACGGCTTCCCCGACGACCGGCTCCGCCTCGTGTTCACCTGCTGCCACCCCGCGCTGGCCACCGAGGCACAGGTGGCACTGACCCTGCGCCTGCTCTGCGGGCTCTCCACGGCCGAGGTGGCCCGCGCCTTCCTGGTCAGCGAGCCGACCATGGCGGCCCGCATCACCCGCGCCAAGAAGAAGATCGCGCACGCCCACATCCCCTACCGGGTGCCCGACGAGGAGGACCTTCCCGAGCGCATCGATGCGGTGCTCGCAGCGATCCACCTGCTGTTCAGCACCGGCCACACCGCCCCGGTCGGCGACCTGCTCGTCCGCGATGACCTGGTGGGCCGGGCCTTGGATCTCACGAGGATGCTCCGCAGCCTGCTCCCACGCCCCGAGGTCGAGGGTCTGCTCGCACTCATCCTGCTCACCGACGCACGACGCGCGACCCGGGTCGACGCCGCCGGCCGGTTGCTGCTGCTCGAGCACCAGGACCGGACGAGGTGGGACCAGGACCAGATCGCCGAGGGCCTGGCCCTCGTACGCGGTGCGCTCACGCCGGACCCGGGGCGGTACGCCCTCCAGGCCGCGATCGCCGCCGTGCATGCCGAGGCTCCGTCGTACCAGGAGACCGACTGGCGGGAGGTCGTCGGGCTCTACGACCTGCTGCTGCGCCGCTGGCCGAGCCCGGTGGTGCGCCTCAACCGCGCGGTCGCGGTGGGTATGGCGGCGGGGGCGCAGGCCGGGCTGGACGCGCTCGACCCGCTCGGTGCTGAGCCCGCGCTCGCGACCTACGGGTACCTGCCGGCCGCGCGCGCGGACTTCCTGCGCCGACTGGGGCGGTACGACGAGGCGCGGACGTCCTACGAGGAGGCGCTGCTGCTCACGGAGAACTCCGTCGAGCGCCGCTTCCTGGCCGAGCGGCTGTCAGACCTGGAGCCGACGTAGGAGCGGTACGGCGGCCAGTGTCGCGACCCCGATGACCGGCCACATCGCGGCATAGCCGTCCGTCGCGGAGAACAGCCCGCCAGAGAACTGCACTGACCATCCGACGAGCAGCGGCCCGAGCACGATCCCGACCCCGCGCGAGACGTCGACGAGCCCGGCAGCCACGCCCTCGGACCCGCGCGGGGCGATGAGGAACGCGAGGGCCTGGGGCAGCGTCAGCAGCACCGACCCGGCCAGGGCCACGAACGGCAGCAGGACGAGCTCCGGCCCGAGCGAGGTGGGCAGCGCACCCGCGGTGAGCCCGACTCCGTAGAGGACGCCGGACCAGGTCATCACCGCGATGATCCCGAACCGCCTCTCCAGCGCGCTCGCCAGCGGCGCCCCGGCGATGTAGGAGACCGCGACCACGCCGATGACCGCGGACGCGACGGCCGTCGAGTGACCAAGGCCCTTGGTGACATAGAGGACGATGAAGCTGCGAAGCCCGGCGAAGCCGAGCTCGAGCAGCGCGTTGGCGGCCGCGAAGATCCGCATTCCCTTGCTGCGCAGCACTTCTCGCACGGACATGGTCACGGGCGCGTCCTGGGAGACGGGGCGCTGCGGCCGGGTCACGGGCGCGAGTGCGAGGGTGGTCGCGAGCAGCAACGCGCCGGCGACGACGAAGGGCAGCGGCTTCCAGAGCTCGAGGAAGAACCCGCCGGCGAGCAGGGCGGTGCCGAGGCCCACGCCGCGCAGCACGCCCTGACTGGCCTGGGAGCGGGCATACAGGTGCCGCGGCAGCAGGTCGGCGTAGAGCGCTCGGTAGGGCGGGTAGTAGAGGTAGTAGCCGACGAAGAAGAGCCCGACGGCGATGCTCGCGACCAGCAGGTTGACCGCGAGCGGCAGCAGCACGAGGCCCGCGAGCGCCATCGGAGCGCCGACCAGGACGAACGGCAGCCGCTTGCCGAACCGGGTGGGTGGCAGCCGGTCCGAGAGCGCGCCGGCGACGAGCGGCAGGGCCAGCGCCATGGCGCCCTCGCCGCCCAGGATCGCGCCCACGACTCCCGGATCGTGCGCCTTCTCGAGCAGGATCGACGGGCCGTACGCCGTCAGGGTGCTGAGCGCGAAGGCCAGCCCGAAGGTCGGCAGCCCGAGGAGGGCGAGCAGCGGCCGGATCTCGCGCGCGGCGGTGTCCTCCCCCGGCAGCGTGAGCCGGTGCCGGTCAGCGGCGTCGACCACCCCGCCATCCTGCCCGACTCCGTCGCAGGAGTTGGGCGGGGGGTGTCGAAACTCTGATGCAATTCCTGGAGGTTCCCGTGCGTGTCCGCACTGCTCTGCTGTCCGCCGCTCTCGCCGCGGCCACCCTGCCTGCCTTCGCGCACGCATCGTCCCCCGCGGACTGCGTGCAGCCCAGCCCCGACGCCGCGCTCTGTGCCGTCACCCAGGCGGGGCAGGCCGCGCAGCAGGCCGAGCAGCCCGCCATCCCGGCGCGGGACGCCGCCCGGCTGGCCGCCGACCAGGCGCTCGAGGCCGCCGGCATCTGCAACCCGCTCGACCACGCCGCGTGCCTGCTGCCGTTCCCGAACGACGCCTACACGAAGGCCGACCCGACCACTGCCACCGGCCGACGCATCGACCTCAGTCCGCTCGCGATGCCGCGCAACGTCGCGAACCGCCCGGTGGACCCGACCGAGCTCAACCGCAACGACGGCTGGTCCCCCGGGACCCCGGTCCTCACCGTGGTTCCGGGGCTGAGCACGAGCCGCAGCCGCATCCCGAGCGAGGCTGACCCCGGCGACAGCCTGAGCCCCGATGCGCCGATCGTGCTGCTCGACGCGAAGACCGGTCAGCGCTGGCCCTACACCGCTGAGCTCGACACCAACCCGACCGACGGCGAGCAGCCGCTGCTCATCATCCGCCCGGCCACGAACTTCACCGACGGCCACCGCTATGTCGTCGCCCTGCGACACCTGCTCGACGACCAGGGGAAGGCCATCCCGGCCGGTCCGGAGTTCACTGCCCTGCGCGCGAAGGCGGCCCCCACCGACCCGGTCTTCGGGCCACTGCTCAGGGCCCACATCCCGACCGGGGACCTGTTCCTCGCCTGGACGTTCACCGTGGCGAGCACCCGCAACACGACCGAACGGATGATCCACATCCGCGACGACGCCTTCGCCTCGCTCAAGGGTGGAGCTCCGAGCTTCACCGTCGACCAGGTGACCCCGAGCTACAGCGACCAGGTCGCGACCCGGGTCCAGGGCACCTTCCAGGTCCCGAACTACCTGACGACGCCCGTCAACCACACCGACCCGGTGCTGCAGTCGGATCCCGGTCTCCCCGGCACCCGCTTCCTGTACCTCCCGGGTGACGACCTGCCCGACCGCAACGGCAGCTTCACGGCCACCTACACCTGCGACATCCCGAAGAGCGCGTCCGCGACAGACCCGGCACGTGGATCCCTCTACGGCCACGGGCTCCTGGGCGGCCAGGGTGAGGTCGGTGCCGGCAACGTGCAGAAGATGGGCAACGAGAACGACGTCCTGTTCTGCGCCACCGACTGGTATGGCATGGCCACCGGAGACGTGCCCAACGTCGCCACGATGCTGGCCGACATGAGCAACTTCCCGACCCTCCCCGACCGCGTGCAGGAGGGCATGCTCGCCCAGCTGTTCCTGGCGCGGCTTCTCAAGGACCCCAGGGGTTTTGCCTCGAACCCGTCCTTCCACGGGCTGCTCAGGACCGGCACCGTCTACTACGACGGCAACAGCCAGGGCGGCATCATCGGCGGCGCCCTGCTCGCGGTCAGCCAGGACATCACGCGCGGCGTCCTCGGCGTGGTCGGCATGAACTACTCGACGCTGCTCGACCGCAGCAGCGACTTCTCGACGTATGAGTCGGTGTTCAACGCGGCCTACCCGAGCGAGGTCGACCGCGAGCTGGTCTTCGGCCTCATCCAGCCGCTCTGGGACCGAGGGGAGAACGACGGCTACGCATCACACATCACGGCGAACCTGCTGCCACACACACCGAGGCACACGGTGCTGCTGCACGCGGCGGTCGGCGACCACCAGGTGTCGAACTTCTCAGCGCTGGTGATGGCCCGCACGATCGGGGCGCGCACGAATGTCGGCTTCCTCGCCCCGGGCCGCAGCTGGGAGGTCGCCCCGGGCTGGGGGCTGCCGCGCTTCAGCGGCTCGTGGGCCGGCAGCGCGATCGTCTTCTGGGACAGCGGTACGGCGACGCCACCGCTCGGGAACACCCCGCCGGTCGAGGGTCCCGGGACGCCAGGACACGACCCCCATGAGGATCCGCGCGCGACCTACCTCGCCCGGGTGCAGAAGAGCCTGTTCCTGCAGCCCGACGGCAGCGTCGTCGATGTGTGTGGTGGCCAGCCCTGCCTGGGACGGCCGCTCGGCCCGGAGGACCCGCCCAAGAAGTAACCCCC
Organism: Frankiales bacterium; assembly: GCA_025465465.1. Lineage (GTDB taxonomy): Bacteria > Actinomycetota > Actinomycetes > Mycobacteriales > SCTD01 > RYN-111. The sequence goes on from JAODND010000076.1 coordinate 34,938, forward strand.
CAGGAGCAGTGCTCCTGGGGGGCTACCTCACGCCGGCTGAGGGTCAGCTCATGACGCAGCCGAAGGGCTGCTTCGAGTTCCGCCACTCCTCCTGGACGATGTACGGGTGGCCGTTGATGTGGATGTCCGCACCTGAGGCGTCCGTCGTGCCGAACAGGAAGTTGCACTGGTCGGAACCCTCGTCGCCGTCGGCGGCGACCCAGCCGTCACCGACGTTCGGGTCGGTGATGGTCTCCCAGATCTCGTGCGACGACGTGTTGATGATCGAGTCCGCGGCCGGGTTGCCGTTGGGGCTCGAGGGCGTCGTGCAGCCGGACTGGCCGCCGTACAGCTCGTCGGCGTACGGGGTGGTGACGCCGTTGACCGTCGTGACGCCGTGGTAGGCGCAGTAGCTGGCTGCCGTCTCGCCGCCCTGGCCGGTGTAGACGAGGTACTCGTTGCCGATGCCGGTCGGCAGGCCGTTGGCCGTGACGATCTTCTTGACCTCCGCCTGCAGGTCGGCGTCGGTGACACCGCCGGCCGGGAAGGGGCTGGTGTCGAAGTACGCGCCACCGAAGGTCGCGACGTTCTTGATCGGCGTCTTCACGCCGTTGACGGTCCCGTAGTACTCGGTCAGCGTGTTGTAGATGCTGCTGCCGCCGAGGTCTGTGAGGAACCGCTGCACGAGCGTCGGGTAGCTCGAGTTGTACGAGAAGCTCGCCGGGTCCCAGAAGATGGCGTAGTTCTTGCTGGTGACCTCGACGGGCCCGCCGCCGTAGGAGAGCGGAAGACCGGCCGGGGTGCCACCGACGACCGGCAGGCGGTTCTCCGTGGGGACCACGGATTCCGCCTTGGCCATGACCTTCTTGACAGAGTTGGCTCCCAGCGCGGCATTGGCCGGACTGGTCAGGCTGAGGGTGAGGCCGGCGACCGTCAGCGTGGTGACGCCGAGCAGGGCCAGTCGTGAAGTGCGACGCACGTGTCCTCCGAGGTTGAGGGGGATGTCCCTCTCGCTCAACGAGGCTGGCGCCGTAAGATCGCGTACAGGCTTCTGTCAGGAAGGTGCGAGCTCCAGCAGGGTCGCGACGGCCGCGGGGAAGGCGTCGGCGATCTCCCACACCTCAGGCACCAGGTCGGGGCAGCACAGCATCCCGACGTCGAGGCTCCCCATGTTGGACAGCACGGTGATGTTGAGACCGGCGCCGGGCAGCAGGGGGCCGAGCGGGAAGACGGCATCGACCCGCGCGCCGGCGCAGTAGAGCGGGATCGGCGGCCCCGGCATGTTGCTGACGACCAGCGACTGCAGCGGTGGGTGCAGCCGGGACAGCCCGAGGCCGTCGTACAACCGGGAACCGGTCTTGATGATCAGCGCCGGCATCAGCGCGGCGATCTCACCGACCGCTTCGGGGCCGAGCGCGTCGGTGAACCCCTTGGCGTTCTGGGTGGCGGCGGCCACCGCGCGCAGCCGCTCGACGGGGTCGGCGGTGAGCACCGGCAGCGGCACCATCATCGCGGTGAGCTTGTTGGTGCCCTCGACGGCGCCCGCCCCGAGGTTCATCGGGCAGCTGGCGATCAGGGCCTTCGACGGGAGCGCGTCGCGCTTGAGGAAGTAGGACCGCAGCGCATCGGTGACGGCGGCGAGGACGACGTCGTTCACCTTGGTGCCGAAGGCGTCCTTCACCCGCTTGATGTCGGCGAAGTCGACCGAGGTGAAGGCAGCCTGCCGGGCCGGCGTGAGCGGGCCGTTCAGCAGGCTCCGCGGCGCGGAGAACGGCAGCGTGACCGGGGCCTTGCTCGTGACCGACGTGGCGACGAGCCCGCCCAGCTGGCCGACCCGGCGAACGCCGTTCACGACGGTCTGGGCCATGAGGACCGGGCGACGTGCGGTGTTGAGGCCGGCGCGGGCCAGCAGCCCGATCCCTGACGGGTGCTCCTCGACCTCGGTCCCTGGCGCGGCCTCGACCTCACGCCCGTCGGGGGTGAGGTCCAGCAGGTGCGCCATCATGTCGGCCCCCGCGGAGCCATAGATCGTGGAGTGGTGCATCTTCGCGACCAGCGCGACCTGCCCGGAGGCCAGGCCGTCGACGAGCCAGAGCTCCCAGAGCGGGCGGTCGCGGGGCAGCTGCTCCGAGCCGAGGTCACCGACCAGCCGGCCCAGCGCCTCCAGGTCACCCGGCGCCGGGCACGTGGTCGTGTGCAGGTGCCGGTCGATGTCGACGTCGGGATCGTGCACCCAGTACGGATGGTCCAGGTGCAGCGGGACCTCGACCAGTCGGCGACTGAACGCAGGCATGAGGTGCAGCCGCTCGAGCAGGCTCGCACGGAAGCGGTCGGCGCTGAAGCGGCCCTCCGAGCCGGCCGCGTCGAACAGCATGACCCCGAGGACGTGCTGCAGCATCGAGGGGCTCTCGATGTAGAGGAACGAGGCGTCCATCGCACTGAGCTGTTCCATCATCTGACCGCCTTGCTCGCAGTGTCCTTGGCCCATCGGTAGTCCGCTTTGCCGGCAGGCGATCTCACCACCTTGTCCACCAGGACGAGGTCCCTCGGCAGCTTGTATGCCGCCACGTGCTCGCGCAGGTGCGCCTGCAGCGCGACCAGGTCCAGCGCCGCGCCAGGGACAAGCTGTACGACGGCGGCGACCCGTTCCCCCCAGCGCTCGTCCGGGATGCCGACCACGAGGGCGTCCTCGACGGCGGCGTGCGCCTTGAGCGGCTCCTCGACCTCCTCGGGATAGACCTTCTCGCCACCGGTGTTGATGCACTGCGAGCCGCGCCCCAGCATCCGGACGCTGCCGTCCGCCTCCACCATGGCCTCGTCGCCGGTGAGTGCCCAGCGCACCCCGTCGACGGTGATGAACGTGGCCGCGGACTTCGCGGGATCGTTGTGGTAGCGCAGCGGGACATGGCCTCGACGGGCCACCTTGCCGGTCTCCTGCGACCCAGGCACCACGGGTGTCCCGTCGGGCTTGAGCACCGCGGTCTGGTCGCTCAGCTTGAAGGTGGCGTCGCTCTTGGCGCCGAGCACGCCGGTCTCGGAGGAGCCGAGCGAGTCGATGAGCATGCGTCCGGGCAGCAGCTCCGCGACCCGGTCCTTGTTGTGCTGCGACAGGGGGGCGCCGCTGGAGGCGAGCACCCACAGGCTGTCGGCGTTGACGTCCTTGTCGGACGCGAGGGCGTCCAGCAGCGGCTTCACCATGGCGTCGCCGACGAGCACGATGTTGAAGACACCCTCGCGGGCGATCGTCGACCAGATCTCCTTGGGCTCGAACCGGCCCAGCGGCATCATCACGACCTTGCCGCCAGTGAAGAGCTGGTGGAACGTCAGCCAGTGCGCCGCCGCGTGCATCAGCGGGGGTGTGGCCAGTGCGGTGATGCCGTTGTCGGGCAGTCGCTGCGCCAGCTCCTCGGGGCCCGTCACGAAGTCGCCGCTCTGCACGACGTCTCCGCCGCCCATGGCCGACTTGAAGATGTCCTCGTGCCGCCACACGACGCCCTTCGGCATGCCCGTGGTGCCACCGGTGTAGATGAGGTAGTGGTCGTCACTCGACCGGCCACCGGTGTCGGGCTGCACGGCTGACGATGCTGAAAGCGCTGCCTCATAAGGCATCGAGCCCGGGACAGCTTGCTCGTCGGTGCCATCGTCGACGTCGAGCACGAGCTTCATCGGGTGCTCGACGACCACCGGAGCCGCCCGTGGCGCGAAGGAGCGGTGGACCAGGAGTGCCGACAGCTCAGCATCGTCGTAGAGGTAGCGCAGCTCGCGCTCGACATAGCGGTAGTTGATGTTCACGGGGACGGCGCGCAGCTTGAAGGCAGCGAGCATGCCCTCGACGTACTCGCTGCCGTTGGCCAGCTGCAGACCGACGGTGTCCCCCGGCCCGATACCGGCCGCTCGGAGCACGTGCGCCAGCCGGTTCGCGCGCTCGTCGAGCTCGCGGTAGGTCAGCCGCCGCTCACCGACGACCAGCACCTCGCGGCCCGGGTCAGCGGCGGCGACGGCCTCGAAGAGCTCCGCCAGGTTGTAGGTCACACGCACCTCGCGGCATACGTCGACAGCCTGTTGGCGCGGACGAAGGACGCGACCTGGTCTCGGTCGAGGCCGTTCGTGAGGAAGCAGAACGACAGTCCCGAGTCCGGATCGGCCCACGCGATCTGGCCACCCAGCCCGCTGGCGCCGAAGGCCCTCGCACCGGTCGCCCGGCCGAACTGGCGGACCGGTGCCTTGCCGTCGTCGCCCGCCACCGTCAGGCCGAGAGTGCGATTGGCTGGGACCCCGGTCCAGGGGTCGGTCAGCGTCGTGCGCACGTGGCCGGTGCCGTCCGCGAGCACGGCGGGGTCCCACAGGCCCTTGGGGTCGCGCAGCAGGTGCTGGTAGAGCAGCGCGACGTCCTCGGCCGACGAGACAGCGCCCGCGCCGGGGATGCCGGCCCGCCGCACGGCGCGGTCGTTGAAGCGGAGCAGCCAGGTCGGGTCGGCCGCCAGGGGGTCCGGGGTGTCGGAGGGCGCACCGAGGTGCACCACGTCGAGCGCCGGCACGTCCTCCCCGAGCCGGAGCGTCGGCAGCCCCAGCGGGTCGACGAGCCGTTCCCGCACGACCTCCCGGAAGTCCTTGCCTGCGACGGCCTCCACCATCGTCGCGACCACCCAGTGGGCAGACGTGGCGTGGTACTCCAGCTGGGTCCCGGGCTGCCAGTCGAGCCGCCACGTCGCAAACCGCTGGCGGCGCGCGCGGGGGTCAGCACCCTGCTCGGTCGGCATCGGGGCGCGTGGGAAGCCGGCCGTGTGGGTGAGCAGGTGCTCGACGGTGACGTGCTCCTTGCCGCCACCGGTGAACTCCGGGACGAGCTCGACGACCTTGGTCTCCGGCGCCAGATGCATCCAGGCAACCGCAGCCGTCACGGCCTTGGTCACAGAGAACGTCGTGAAGGCCGACTCCGGTGGCGCACCGGCCGTGTGCCGCACGACGACCTCCCCGCCGAGCGCGAGCGCGAGCTGGCAGGCCGGCAGGCGACCCGACGCGACCTCCTCGTCCGCGACCGCGAGGAGCCGGTCGACACGATCCGGGAGCAACGTCACGAGCGCATCTTGCCCTGCGGGTGACGAGCGCGGAACACTTCCGCGGTGGAGCGGATGCCAGGAGTCGACGCGGGCTTCCTCTACATGGAGACGCCGACGCTGCACATGCACACCCTCAAGGTGTCCGTGGTCGACGTGAGAGACGTCCCCGGCGGCTACTCGTTCCCCATGATCAAGGACGAGATCATGGCGCGGCTGCACCTCCTGCCACCGTTCCGCCGCCGGGTGCTGAGGGTGCCCTTCCAGCTGCACCACCCGCTGTGGGTGGAAGACCGCGAGATCGACCCGGACCGGCACGTCTTCCTCGACCGCGTCCCGGCGCCAGGGAGCATGGCGCAGCTGGAGGAGGTCATCGGGCGGATCGCCAGCACGCCCCTGGACCGGTCGGTGCCGCTGTGGGAGCTGCACGTCTGCGAGGGCCTGGCCGACGGCCGCGTGGCGGTCGTCGCCAAGATGCACCACGCCATGGCCGACGGCGTGGCCGCGAACGCCTTGCTTGCCAACATCACCGACCTGACACCGGAGTCCCGCCCGGCGCCGCCGAGGACGAGCTGGCGGCCGGAGCCGACGCCGCAGCCCAAGGACGTCGCGAGGGTGGCCCTCCTCGACGCCGTCAAGCAGATCGCCTGGATACCCGGGCTGCTGCTGCGCACGCTCCTCAGCGTCCTCGCCGTGGTCCGCCACAAGCGCGCCTCCGACGTGCGCACGCCGATGCCGGTGCTCAGCACCCCGCGCACCTCGTTCAACGGTGCCATCACCGCCCGTCGCAGCTTTGCGACCGCGTCGCTCGCGATCGACGACTTCCGGCGGGTCAAGAAGGCCCACGACGTCACCCTCAACGACGTCGTGCTCGCGGTGGTGGGCGGCGCACTGCGCGCCTGGATGGACTCGCACGACGAGCACCCGACCGGATCACTGCTGGCCGGCGTCCCGGTCTCCACCGACGAGGCGGGCGCGGCGCCCAGGCTCGGCGGGAATGCCGTCTCCAACATGTTCACGACCTTGGGTACGGCCATCGACGACCCGGTCGCGAGGCTGCTCGACATCTCGCGCGTGACCGCCGAGGCCAAGAAGGTGCAGCGCGCACTCGGCATGAAGATGCTCGAGGACTGGGTGCAGTTCACGCCGCCCGCACCGTTCAGCGCCTTCATGCGCGCCTACTCGCACCTGCGGGGCGCCGACTTCCACCCGGCGCCGTTCAACGTCGTCGTGTCCAACGTGCCCGGCCCGACCGTGCCGGTCTGGATCGCGGGGGCGCGGCTCACCGAGCTGTTCAGCGTGGGACCGATCCTGCAGGGCATCGGGCTCAACGTGACGGTCTGGTCATACCTGGACAGGATGAACTTCTCGTTGCTCGCCTGCCCCGACCTGCTCCCCGACCTCCGTGGGCTGGCCGACCACCTCTCCGCGAGTTTGCAAGATCTTCTGCATGCATCTGGGTAATCTCAGGCCAACTGGGGCACTCCTCAGGGACAAGCGCAACGTCGCGTGCGTCAAGGAGGCGCGTCCGCACATGGTGGTGACTGATCTCGCCGGTGGAGTCGCACGCGCAGGCCTGCGCCGCGTCGTGAGAATGCCCCACGTCCCTCTGGTCCCCGAGGGCAGCCTGCTCGACCTGCCCGGCCGCGGACGGACCTACGTCGTCGACGTGCCGGGGCCGACCCCCGACGCACCGACCGTCCTGCTGCTGCACGCGCTCGGCTGCACGGCCTACCTCACCTGGTATCCCGTCTTGGAGGAGCTCTCGAAGACCTATCGCGTGGTGGCCTTCGACCAGCGGTGGCACGGCCGCGGGATCCGCTCGCGCCGCTTCCGGCTCGCCGACTGTGCCGACGACGCGGTGGCGGTCCTCGACGAGCTCGGGATCGCCTCCGCGACCGTCGTCGGCTACTCCATGGGAGGCCTCGTCGCGCAGCTCGTGGCGCACCAGCACCCGGACCGCGTCGCGGGGCTCGTGCTGTGCGCGACCGCCCGCAACTTCCGCGGCAAGCGCCGCGAGAAGCTCTTCTTCCCGGTCATGACTCTGGCGATGCACCCGCTGTCCGGCTATGCCTTGCAGCGCGTGGAGCGGTTGGCGCAGGCGCTGCCCTCCAACCCGTCGCTGGACGCGTCGACGCCGGCCTTCGGGCGTGCTGAGTTCCGCAGCACCAGCGCCTGGTCCATGCCGGAGGTCCTCAGCGAGCTCGGCCGCTTCAACTCGGCACCGTGGGTGGGCGAGATCGCCTGCCCGACGGCGGTCGTCGTCACCGACAACGACCATGCGATCCCGTCGAGCCGGCAGCGCAAGCTGGCCCAGGCCATCCCTGACGCCGAGGTCTTCGAGGTGCACGGCGGCCACCTGTCCCTCGTGCTCCACACCGACGCCTGGCGCGACGCGCTCGTCAGCGCCCTCAGTTCGGTGATGCAGCGCCGGGCGAAGGCGGCCTAGTCCGCGATACTGGCAAGGTGCAGATCCGCAGAGCCACCCCCGCTGACGTCGATGCCGTCGTCGCCCTGGTCGAGTCTGCCTACCGCGGCGACTCCAGCCGGGCCGGTTGGACCACCGAGGCCGACCTCCTCGACGGCCAACGCACCGACCGTGACGAGGTGCGCTCCGTGCTCGAGGAGCTGGTCGTGGCGCAGGACGAGGCTGGCGAGCTCGTCGGGTGCTGCACGCTCATCCCCAAGGACGGCCACGCCTACTTCGGGATGTTCGCTGTGCGCCCCGGGTTGCAGGGCGGGGGTGTCGGCTCCCAGCTGCTCAAGGAGGCAGAGACGCTCGCAGCTGAGCACGGTGCGAGCTACGTCGAGATGACCGTCATCTCCACCCGCTCGGAGCTCATCGACTTCTACCTGCGCCGCGGTTATGCCGACACCGGCGAGACCCGGCCCTTCCCCTACGGTGACGACCGGTTCGGCCAGCCCCGCCGCGACGACCTCGCGTTCACGGTGCTCGTCAAGGACCTGTGATGCGCCGTCTGGTGGTGGCCTGCCTGCTGCTCGCGGCCTGCGGCGGCGGTTCGAAGGCGGGTCCGAAGGCCAAGGCCGACATCGCCGACCTCGAGTCGCGCGCACAGCTGACGGCCTGCAGCCCGAGCCCGCAGCCGCTGACGGCTGCGGCCGCGATCTGCCTGTCAGGTTCGGAGCAGGTCAGCCTCGCGACGTTCACCGGCGACGAGCTTCGCGACCTCTGGGCCAAGGCCGGCGGCAGCGTCTCCGGCGGCTACCTCGTCACCGGCACCGGCTGGGCTGCGACCACGACCGATCTGGACACCGCCAACCGCCTCGCCGCCGCCCTCGGTGGTGTCCTGAAGTCGTGACGGGGCACTCGCACTCCCACGGCACCGCGGCCGGCGAGCAGCGCGGCCGGCTCGTCACCGTGCTCGCCATCACCACGACCATCCTGGCCGTCGAGGTGGTGGGTGGTCTCGTCGCGCACTCCCTGGTGCTGCTGGCCGACGCGGCACACCTGGCGGCCGACGCGGCGGGCATCGGGCTTGCGCTGTTCGCCGTGGTCTGCGCGACTCGACCACCGACCCTGGCACGCACCTTCGGTCTGCAGCGGCTCGAGATCCTGGCTGCCGTCGTCAACGCCGTCGTCCTGCTGGTCTTCGGCATCCTCATCCTCGTTGAGGCGATCCGCCGGCTGGTGACCCCAGGCCATCCCTCCCCAGGGGCGATGCTGCTGTTCGGTCTCGTCGCCGTCCTCGGCAACGGTGTGAGCCTGCTCCTGCTGCGACGGGGCCACGCCGCCTCGCTCACCGTCCGGGGCGCCTACCTCGAGGTGCTCGCCGACCTGCTCGGGGCCGCGGGTGTCCTCCTTGCCGCCGCCGTCATTGCCGCGACGGGATGGGAACGTGCCGACCCTGTCGCGTCCCTGCTCCTCGGTGTCCTGATCGTGCCGCGCACCCTGCGGATGCTGAGGAGCGCTGTCGACGTCCTGCTGGAGGCCACTCCCGAGCACGTGGACCTGCAGGAGGTCCGCACGCACATCCTCGAGACGCCAGGAGTCGTGGGCTGCCACGACCTGCACGCCTGGACCATCACGAGCGGGAGTGCCGTGCTCAGTGCGCATGTGGTCGTGGCCGACGAGCTGTGGGCAGACGGCTCGGCGTCGGCGGTGCTTGACCGGCTCGCCGAGTGCCTCGCTGGGCACTTCGACCTCGAGCACTCGACCTTTCAGCTGGAGCAGCCCGGCCATGTCGACCACGAGGCCGTGCTGCACGACTGACACGGGCAGGAAACTCACCTGTGACGGCGAACACAGCCGGGTGTCTCACTTGAGTCGTGTCGTCGTCGCGTCCGTCGCCGCCCTCGTCCTCGCCGCGGGCTCTGCCCAGGCCGTCACGACCGCGCCATCCCGTCCAGCAAGCGGGCTGCCGGCGGTCACGAGCGGCCATCGCCCCGGCCCGGACGTGCTCTACGCCGCAGCCCCGCGCGCCCCGCAGCTCGAGAACACCGGCCCGTGGCGGGCCGCGCCGATCCTCACCAGCGGAGCCACGTCGTACCGCGACGGCGAGTGGCTCTACCAGGACTACCTGTTCGACGACCACGGGGCGACGGGCGCTCCCGACCCCAACAGCCCGTACGGCGCCTCGACGCACCTGTACTCACCGGCCGGTGGCAGCTACACCTACCCGACGGACAAGCGCTATGCCAACAACGCCGCCGACCTCGTCGAGCTGCGGGTCAAGCCGCTGGCTGACGCGACCGCCTTTCGCCTCACCCTCAACACCCTGATCGATCCTGCTCGGACGGGCGCGACCATCGCGCTGGGCGACGGGCCCTCGACCGGCTGGCCGTTCGGCGCCGGCGTCTCCTCCCCCTCGAAGCTCTTCGTCACCTGGCACGGCGGGACGGCCGTCGTGACCGGCTCTGTGACCGGCATGGCGTCAGCGCGGGTCGACACCCTGCGACGGCAGGTCGAGATCAGGGTGCCGCACAGCGTCTGGAACCCCGGCACGACCAAGGTCCGCACCACGGTGGGCGTCGGCCTGTGGGACGTCAGTGCCGGCCGCTACCTCGCACCGGCGCCAGGGGCGGCGACAGCCACCACGCCCGGCGGCGGTCCCGGCACCGCGATCGTCAACGTCGGTCCCCGCACGGCCGAGCCGCAGCCCTTCATCGTCGGCGCCACGATGGCCGACACCGCCGCAGGTGCAGCTGCCACGACGGCGTTCTGGCGTGACCGCAGCCAGTCGATGCAGCTGACCCGTGGCGATGTGACGCCGTTCGCCTCCGAGGTCGACTTCGGCAAGCTGCGGCGCCGCGTGCACGACGACAGCGGGGTGCCGGTCACCGGGCCGATCGACCGCCTCTTCGCCAGCCACTACTCCTATGGCCAGGGCGTCGACGCGACCCGCGTCTGCTTCGACCTGGCCTCGAGCTTCGCCGCCGGTGCGGCCTGCAAGGGCTCGCTCGTCGGGCAGCTCCAGCCCTACTCGCTCTACGTCCCGGCCAAGAAGCCCGCCGCCCGAGGCTACGGCATGACCCTCCTGCTGCACTCGCTGTCCGCCAACTACAACCAGTACGCCGCGACGCACAACCAGTCCCAGCTCGGTGACCGCGGCACCGGCTCGCTGGTGCTCACTCCCGCCGGTCGCGGCCCGGACGGCTTCTACGCCGGTACGCCGGAAGCGGACACCTTCGAGGCCTGGGCCGATGTCGCCCGGCACTACCGCCTCGACCCGTCGTGGACGACCGTCAGCGGCTACTCGATGGGTGGCTTCGGCACGTTCCGCATGCTTGCTCGCTGGCCCGACCTGTTCAGCCGCGGCTTCTCCGTCGTGGGCGCCCCCGGCTCGGTCGCCGACCAGCTCGCGTCGCTGCGCAACACCCCGCTGCTGTCCTGGAACTCCACTGAGGACGAGCTGGTCAACATCAGCACGACCCGCGCCACCGTGGACTCGCTGACGGCGGCCGGTGTGCGGTTCGAGGAGCACCTGCACCTCACCGCCGACCACCTGACGCTGGCCGCCAATGACCAGTACGCCCCCGGTGCAGCCTGGCTCGGCCAGGACACGGTCGACCGCAACCCCTTCCACGTCACCTTCGTCGTCGACCCGTCCGAGGACGCGAAGGCGGCGACCGTCGTGGCCGACCACGCCTACTGGCTGTCCGGCCTGCGCGGCCACGGGACGGTCGACGCTGTCTCCACGGGCTTCGGCCACGGCGACGCGGTCCTCAATCCCGTCGCCGACGGCGCGGGCGTGCTGACGGGCGGCGAGATCCCCGCGCTTGCCTACGCGGCGGAGCTGCGGACCTGGGGACCGCTCCGGTCGCTGCCGAAGAGCAACTCCTTGTTGCTCAAGGCCAACGGGATCACGGCGGTGACGATCGACGCCGCCCGCGCCCGCCTCACCTGTGACGCCGTGTTCTGGGTCAGGACCAACGTGCCGATGAAGGTCACCTTCTGCGGGAAGACCCGCACCTACCGCTGACGCCGGCTGAGCTCGAAGACCTTGATGTAGCGGTCGGTGCGCTCCTCGTACTTCGCGAAGTTGGGCCAGGTGTCGAGCATGGTCGGCCAGACCGTCGCGCGCTCCTCGGGCTCGAGCAAGCGGGCCCGCATCGGCGCGGTGCTGCCCTTGAACCGCACGGTGACCTCCGGGTTGGCCTCGAGGTTCTTCACCCAGAGGGGTTCCTGCGGCCCGCCGAAGTAGGAGCCGGCAATGAGGATCGTGTCGCCATGAGGCACGCACAGCAGGGGCGTGCTGCGCGGCAGGCCGCTGCGGCGCCCGATGACGGTGAGCATGAGGTTGGGCAGGCCGGCCACGTCCAGGATCGTCAGCCGGCCCGCCGTACCACCCTGGATGAGCCGGTCGACGAAGACGATCTGCGGCAGCAGCCTGGGCAGCCACGGGATCGCGCCGATGCGGACCGCGACGGGTGTCAGGACTCCCATGCGCTCGATCCTAGAACGGGTTCTAGTCTTCAGGCGTGCGCTTCGCCATCAGCACCGCCTTCCTGCCCGCCGACCAGCTCGTCGCCATCGCCCGGCGCGCCGACGAGCTCGGCTATCACGCGCTGACGATGCCCGACCACGTGATGGATCTCGAGGAGCTCTCGACGCCCTACCCGTACACGCCTGACGGGGCGCGTCGATGGGGCTTCGACGCCGAGTGGCCCGACCCGTGGGTGCTCATCGGTGCGCTGTCGACCGTCACGACGAGCCTGCGGTTCTTCACCTCCGTCTACATCCCCTCGACCCGCAACCCGTTCCAGGTGGCGAAGTCCGTCGGCACCGCCGCGGTCCTGTCCGGCAACCGGGTCGCCCTCGGCATCGGCATCGGCTGGTGCCGCGAGGAGTTCGCTCTGATGGGCCAGGACTTCTCGACCCGCGGCAAGCGCACCGACGAGGCGATCGCGCTCCTGAAGGCGCTGTGGCAGCCAGGCTGGACCGAGTTCCACGGCGACTACTACGACGCGCCCAGGATGGTCATGGAGCCCTCCCCCTCAGCGCCCATTCCGGTGTACGTCGGTGGGCTCAGCGAGATCGCGTTCGCGCGGGCCGCGAGGCACCAGGGCTGGGTCGGCGACCTCTACACGATCGAGGAGGCCGGCCGGCACGCCGCGCGGCTCGCGGAGATCCGTGACGAGATCGGCGCCGAGGGCGACTTCTCCGTCATCACCGCGCTGACGGACGCGTTCCTGCCGGAGCACTTCGCGCGGGCGGAATCCCTTGGTGTCACAGATGTCTGGACGATGCCGTGGGCCTACTACTTCGGCACCGAGTGCACCTTGGAGCAGCGACTCGAAGGTCTCGAGCGCTTCCACGCCGACGTGGTCGCGCCACTCACGGCGTGACGGGGTGCAGCCAGTAGTCGATGGCAATGAGCCCCTTCGGATGGCGCGCCACGATGGCCTCCAGCTCGGGCGTCGACCGCACCGCCTCGGCATCCACCTTGAGCTGACCCTCGCCGGTCAGGCTGTGTCCGCTGCCGTAGCTGTAGACCCCCTGCGACGAGACCACGTCGTGCGTGAACTCCGCGACCGCACCGGCGACCTGCTCCCTCGTCCACTGGCTGCGCTGCAGACACATCTGGTCCCCGTAGGTGCTCCGCAACGCCGCATGCACCGGTTCCGGGTCCCCCCAGGTCAGCAGGTAGGGCACCGCCTGTGTCCTCGAGGGACGGGAGATGGCGATCTCGGCCACGAGATCGGGATGGGCACCCGCATAAGCCTGGGCCGCCTGCACGTCTGGGTTGGTCTCGTGGCCGTAGTCCCGCCAGCCACCAGGCGGCGGAGTGCAGGGCGCGATGCTGACCGACGGTTGCGGCTCGTCCCTCCGCGGCTCCTGCTTCGTGACGACGAGGACGTCACCTTCAAGGTGACCTGTCAGCGTGGCGTAGCCCTCGACGGCACCGTCCTTCTCGAAACGGTCGTCCAGAACGGCGAGGTCGACGCCTTGCACGTCGATCCCCAGATCGCACCACGCCGGTGCCGGCCGGACGGAATAGCCCACTGCGTCGCTGGCGACGTTCGCGCAGGCACGTGTCGGCCGGCCCGGCACCTGAACCACACGGCCCATGGCCGTGAGCTCGTTCGAATCCCCGTTGGCGGTGACTGACGTGTGCGTCGAGCCGCTCGTTCGCATCAGCCCATAGGCCGCGCCGCCGACGACGAGCGCGACGACGCCGAGCGCCGCGGTGGCCCGGCGGCGGACGAGACCTGCGCGCTTCCGCCGTACCGCCTGAAGCCGGTCGGGGGTGTCGGGAAGCAGCTCGGCCGCTCGGTGCAGTGCGTCATTGATGTCCTCTGTCATGCCCTGTCTCCGACGGTTGGCGCGAGCAGCTCGCGCAGTCGTGCGACGGCCTTGGCGTGCTGGCTCTTCACCGTGCCGACCGAGCAGCCCATCAGGTGCGCTGTCTGCTGCTCGGTTTGGTCGGCGTAGTGCCGCAGGACCACCACCGCGCGCTGCCTCGGGGGCAGCGTCAGCAGGGCCTGGAGCACCGTGTCGTCGTACGACGCGTCGTTCGAGGCCCTCTCGGGCACCGCATCGACAGGTCGTTCGTGCCAGCTGCGCCGGCGACGCCAGGACGTCGCGGTGTTGACGAGCGCCCTGTGCACGTAGCCGTCGAGGTTGTCGGCCCGGCGGACCGACGACCAGCGCAGGGCGAGCCGGGCCAGGACCTCCTGGAGGAGGTCCTCTCCGAGGTGCCGGTCACCGACGAGGAAGACGGACGTGCGGGACAGAGCGGTGCCGCGCTCGCGCACGTACCGCTCGAAGTCCGCCTCGTCCTCGGCGTTGATCGGTCACCCCCTGCACTCACTCTGTCGCAGTGGGACGCCCAAACGGTTGCCTCGGTTCAGCTGGCGGAGCCGTGCAGGTGGTCGCACAGCCGGGTCTGGCCGGCGGCGATGGTCCCGCCGCCGATGCCCTCGAGGGCCGCGAACGGGCCGCAGGCGTTCTTGGTGATCCAGACGTGCACCATCGGGGCGGGCGTCGGCTTGACCTGACCGGTCGGGCACTGGCCGGCGGCGTTGGTGATGCCCTGGACGTAGCCGCTCGGCGAGAAGCAGAGGTTGTCGTGGATGTGCCACTGCACGAGTGCGCCACCGATGTCCGGGACGGCCGACAGCGGCGTGCCGGGTGCCAGCATGAACATCGCGGCAACGAGGCGGCGGCCACCGCCGGTGGTGTCGTAGACCAGTGACTCGGGGTGGTCCGGGTCGAGGGTGTGCTTGTCCTTGAGGAAGGCCTGGTTGATGAGGTGCTCGGTGCCGGTGAACCCGTCGCCGATGCTGTGGAACCCGGCCCGCTCCGCGACCTTGGCATCGGCCCACTGAGGCAGCCTGGCCAGCGTGATCGCGACGAGGTTCTCGGCGGCCGCCTGCTGCTGTGGCGTCACGCCGGGCGTGCCGCTGAGGTCGATCGGCAGCGAGGGGTCGTACGGCACCGCGTGCACGTGGGTCACGGCCGTCGTCGAGGTCCCGCCGTGCACGTGCGGCAGGGCACCGACGCCCTGGTGGTGGTGGCCCGACGTGGCCACCGTCCCGACCACCGTCACAACAGTCATGGCGGCCGCGGCCACCCACATGGGCAACCGGAGGCCCGCCGCGCCGCCTCGGCTGACGGCGGCGGCCGCCAGCAACGTTGCCACGGCCGCGAGGACGGCGGCGCTCACATCGGCGAGCTGAATCGGCTCGGGCGTCTGGAGCCCGTCGATGAACGGCAGCCCGACGCCTTTGGCCAGCGCCCAGCCGACCACGCCGACCAGCCCCAGCAGTACGCCCGCCTGCGCCATCAGCCGGTCGCGGCGGGCGAGTGCCGCACCACCCCAACCGACCTGCGCCACGGCCAGGGCAGTGAAGACATAGACGGTCTGCGGGTGGTCGCCGTGCACGCCCGCCGCCGCGAAGTGAATCGCGCCGGCACCCAGCGAGGCCAGACCGGCGATCACCAGCCACGGCGTCACGGTGACGCGGCGTCCGGGTGCTTCGGGCAGGAGCAAGCGCTCGGCAACGGCCGTCATGTCCGAAACGTATGCGCCCCGCAAGCGTGTGGCTCTAGTCCAAGTGGGCTGCTATCTGGACACCAGCGCCGTCTTGGCCGTCGGCGAGACCTCGACGTCCTCTTTGCGGGGGTTCGTGCCGAGCACCCGGTCCCCGAAGCGGGTCGCGACCCCGAGCCAGTACTTCTCGTTCCGGAAGTGATGCAGGCGGTGCGCCCGATGCAGCCGTCGGTAGAGGTAGTGCCGCGGCGCATAGTCGGTGTGGATGAGGAAGTGCACCCACTCGTAGGTGAGGACCAGCGCGGTGGCCGTGAGCACCGCCGTGACCGCCGAGGGCCGCCTGAAGCCCAGCACGATCAGCGCGTTGAACACCATCGCGCCCACGATCACGGACGGGTGGATGAACTGGAACCGGAGATCCCGCGGGTCCTCGTGGTGGCGCCGGTGGCTCACGCCGGCGAGCTTGTCGCGCAGGCTGCCGTCGGCCTTGCAGTGCAGGATGAAGACGTGGATCAGCCACTCGCTGAACGGGTTGGCGGCCACGAGAGCGGCGACCACGATCACGTCCGCCACGGACCATCCGGGCCAGGCCAGCCGGACCACCAGGAAGACCACGAGCTCGGCTGCGAGCAGTTGCGGGCTCGGGTGTCGCACGAACTCGGCGAAGGCGCCACGCAGCGTCGTCAGGGTGCGCGTGACAGCAGGCACGAACCGGACAGTACGCCGGAAGCGCGCCCGTCAGCAGTGGCCTACTCCCACTCTTCTCCCTTTACCGAGAATCCTTGGGAGTCACAGGGCTGGGCCAGTTCGCCTGGGATTCCGGTGTCAGCGCGTTGGGCTGGCGCTGCTTGGCCGACCCACCTCGGAAAGCGTCCCGGCCTGACAGCATTGCCGTATGACCGGCCACATCAGCGCCATGACGCCGTTGCAGCAA
>JAODND010000079.1 GCA_025465465.1 Frankiales bacterium
GTTAACTTGTCTGAGCACTTCACCAACACACCGCTTCACCACTTCCTGTTCATGGCGGTAGATGGATAGGGTGACCGCAGTCCAAGGGAAGGGGTCGAGGGTGTCCGTCCGTGCGCTGCGAGGCGCGATCCAGGTCGACGCCGACACCCGGGACGCCATCCTCGAGGCCACCACAGAGCTGCTGCTCGCGGTGCTGGACCGCAACGCTGTGACCTCGGAGGACCTCATCTCCGTCGTCTTCACTGCGACCCCGGACCTGAGATCGGAGTTCCCGGCCTACGCCGCGCGGCAGCTGGGGATGACGGACGTGCCGCTGCTCTGTGCCAGCGAGATCGATGTCCCTGGCTCCATGCCTCGGGTCCTGCGCCTGCTCGCTCATGTCGAGACAGCGCGCCAGCGGTCCGAGCTCCGCCACGTCTACCTCAGGGGCGCCGCCCAGCTGCGCACCGACCTGCCGACGTGATGGGTGACGTCCTCGTGGTCGGCTGCGGCCTGATCGGCACCAGCGTGGGAATGGCGCTGACCCAGGCCGGCTGGGATGTGCTGCTCCACGACGAGAACCCCGCCATGGTGGGCCACGCTGTCCGACGCGGTGCGGGTCGGCCCTGGGAGAGCAACGAGACGGTGCAGACGGTCCTCGTGGCGGTTCCACCGCAGGTGACAGCACGTGTGCTTGTGGGAATTCAGCATCTCGATGTGGGTCGCACGTATACACATGTCGCCTCCGTGCAGTCTCAGCCTCAGCGCGAGGTCGATGCGTTGAGTCCGGATCCGTCGGTAGTGATCGGTGGGCACCCGTTGGCGGGTCGCGAGCTGTCCGGCCCAGGGGCGGCCACCGCTGACCTGTTCGTCGGTCGCCCCTGGGCGCTGTGCCCAGCGCCCTCGGCCCAGCACACAGCTCTTGCGGATGTCCGTCGGCTGGTCGCTGCGGTGGGCGCCGACGTCGTGGAGCTCGCTGCCGCCGCGCATGACGCGTCGGTTGCTGTGCTCAGCCACCTGCCGCAGGTGGCCTCGAGCGCGCTGGCCGCGGGCCTGGTCACGTCCGTCCCGGTGACCGAGTCGCCCGGGCGTCTGCAACTCGCCGGGCCGGGAATCGTCGACACGACCCGTCTCGCCGCCAGCGATCCCGACCTGTGGGCCCAGATTCTGGAGCTGAACGCCGCCGAGGTGGCGCCGGTCGTCACGGTGCTCGCCGAGCGATTGACGGCCACCGCGGCCGCCCTGACGGCGCTCGCCGGCACCCCCACGCCCGGGGATGCGGCGGCAGCGGTGGCGGTGTTGCGCGACCTGCTTCGCGACGGCAACGCCGGACGGGTCCTGGTACCCGTCAAGCGTGGGTTCCGCTCGGCCGCGTTCGCGCCCGTCAAGGTCACCGTCTCGGACGAGCCCGGCCGGCTGGCAGCGCTGCTCACGGACGCGGGTCGCGCGCAGGTGAATGTCGAGGACGTCCACGTCGAGCACGTCCCAGGCCGGCCGACGGGAGTCATCGAGCTGCTGGTCGCCCATGCGGATGTGGGCCGGCTGGCGGCCGCTCTCGCGGCGTGCGGGTGGTCGGTGGACGAGCAAGACGGCCAAAGCTAGGACTTCTTAGCGGCTTGTCGACAAAGCCCCGACATGGCTGCAGCCAGCGACAATGCCATCGATAAGTTGACTTATCGCAGCGTCCGGGGCATCGATCCGGCGCATCAACACTGGGCCCCCGGCGCGGGGCGCTACTAGGCTCCTCAGGCGTGCGTGTCTGGGCAGGGTGCCCGATGGCGCTGGCGTCGGGGAGCGTTGTGGTGAGCGGTTCTGAGCGGTCGGAGGACCAGCCGGACCGCGCCCTGCGCCGCGGGGCCGGGGCGCGCGGCGGTGACAACCCGGCTCATTCGGCGGCTGATGTCCCCGCCGTCGAGGACCTGGTGCGGGTCGTGGCGCTGGACGGGCCGGCGGGCACGGGCAAGACCACCGTGGCGCGGCTGACCGCGGTCCGCCTGGGCTGGCGGTTCGTGGACACCGGTGCCACCTATCGGGCCGTCGCCCTGGCGGTGCTCAGGGCTGGAGCCGACCCCGAGGACGCGACGGCCTGCGAGGCGGCCGCCTCGGCCGCCCGGGTCGAGCTGCGGACCGACCCGGACGACTCGGGGATCTGCCTGGATGGTGCCGACGTGTCGGCCGAGATCCGCACGCCTGAGGTCACCGCCGTGGTGAGCGCTGTCAGCTCGCACCCTGGGGTGCGGGCCCTGCTCATCCGGATGCAGCGACGGGCCATCGCAACGTCCGGCGCCGTGGTGGAGGGACGCGACATCGCCACGGTCGTCGCCCCGCGTGCGGCAGTGAAGGTCTATCTCGACGCGCGGCCCGAGGTGCGAGCCGCCCGCAGGGCAGGAGAGGTCGCCGGCTCGCCGGAGGGCGTGGCGGGCACCTTGCTCGCACGCGATGCCCGGGACAACCAGACGAATCGACTCGAACCGTCTGGAGGTGCGGTGCATCTCGATACTTCTGACCTCTCCTTGGACCAGGTGGTTGCCGCGGTCCTCGCTCTCGTTGCCGAGGCTGGCCTCGCGAAGTCCGCGCAGTGAGCACCGACGGCGCGGCGGGTCCGGGCGTGCACGATGAGCCGCCGCCCGTCTGGCGAGTGGCGACCGGGCGACGCCAACCCTGGCTGGTGCGCGGCCTGCGACCATTCGGGCGGGGCCTGTTCCGGTCGGCATTCCGGATGGAGGTGTCCGGGACGTCGCACGTCCCCCGGACGGGGGCCGTGCTCCTCGCTGGCAACCACACCGGTTTCCTCGACGGTCCGCTGGTCTGGGCATTCAGCCCGCGGCCGGCCACGTTCCTCGCCAAATCGGAGCTGTTCGTCGGCCCGCTGGCACGCGCGTTGGGGTGGCTCGGTCAGGTCCCCGTGCACCGCGGCCGACCGGACCGGACGGCGCTGCGGACCGCCCTCCAGGTCCTCTCGGGCGGCGGCGCCATGGGCGTGTTCCCCGAGGGGACCCGGGGCGCCGGCGCGTTCGGAGAGGTTTCCGACGGGCTCGCCTGGCTTGCGCTGAAGAGCCAGGTCCCCGTCGTCCCGGTCGCCGTCCTGGGCACTGCGGCGGCGATGCCGAAGGGCCGGCGGCCCCGGCTCCGGGCGCCCGTCAGACTCGTCTTCGGGCCGCCCATCACGCTCACCACCACCGGGGACCCGCGGGCGCGCCGTACCGTGAGAGCGGCCGCGGAGGAGCTGCGGCTCGCTCTGCTCACCCATCTCGACGCCCAGCTCGACCCCCTGCGGGTCGACCAGGGCCGACCCGCCGTACAGGAAAAGGACGCGTGAGCGACCCCCGCCAGACCCCCGACCAGCCGGTGCTGGCTGTCGTCGGTCGGCCAAATGTCGGTAAGTCGACGCTGGTCAACCGCATCATCGGCCGCCGGGAGGCCGTCGTCGAAGACGTCCCCGGCGTCACGCGGGACCGGGTCGCCTACGACGCGGTCTGGCGCGGTCGCCGGTTCACCGTCGTCGACACCGGCGGCTGGGACCCGGATGCCGTCGGCCTGCAGGTGGCCGTCGCCGCGCAGGCCGAGATCGCGGTAGCCGCGGCCGACGCGGTGATGTTCGTCGTGGACAACAACGTGGGCGCCACCGACGCCGACGAGGCCGTCATCCGGGTGCTCCGCAAGGCGAAGAAACCGGTCATCTTGGCGGCGAACAAGGTCGACGACGAGCGTGGCGAGGCGGATGCCGCGTCGCTGTGGAGCCTGGGCCTGGGGGAGCCGCACGTCGTCAGCGCCCTGCACGGCCGTGGTTCTGGCGACCTGCTCGACGCTCTGCTCGACGCTCTGCCGGAAACGCCCGCGGAGCGGTTCGACGAGGAGTCCGGACCGCGCCGGGTGGCTCTGCTCGGACGCCCGAACGTGGGCAAGTCGAGCCTGCTGAACCGGCTCTCCGGCGAGACCCGGGTCCTCGTCGACAGCGTCGCAGGCACAACGCGCGACCCGGTCGACAGCCTGGTCGAAGTCGGTGGGGAGACATGGCAGTTTGTCGACACTGCCGGCCTTCGTCGCCGGGTGAGTCAGGCCTCCGGAGCGGAGTACTACTCGAGCCTGCGGACCCAGAGCGCGCTCGACGCCGCCGAGGTGGCGATCGTGCTGCTCGACGCCAGTGAGCCCATCAGCGAGCAGGACCAACGCGTGATCAGCATGGTGGTCGACACCGGCCGGGCGCTCGTCATCGCGTTCAACAAGTGGGACCTGGTGGACGAGGACCGGCGCTACGCGATCGCCAAGGAGATCGACCGGGAGCTCGCCCGCGTGCAGTGGGCACCCCAGCTCAATCTCTCCGCGCTGACCGGACGGTCGACGGAGAAGATCGCCAAGCACCTGCACCTGGCGCTCGAAGGGTGGGAGACCCGCATTCCCACGGCCAAGCTCAACTCGTGGATCTCGGACCTCGTCGCCCAGACGCCGCCCCCCGTGCGCAGCGGCAAGCAGCCGAAGGTGCTGTTCGCGACCCAGGCCGCCGTCCGGCCCCCGCGCTTCGTGCTGTTCACCAGCGGGTTCCTCGAGGCCGGTTACCGGCGCTTCATCGAGCGTCGTCTGCGGGAGGACTTCGGCTTCGTCGGGACGCCGATCGAGGTGGCCGTGAAGGTGCGCGAGAAGCAGAAGAAGGGCTGAGAGCCCGGCCTGCGCGACTGCTAGTGTTCGCGGGCTCCCTCACGGGAAGCGGGCTGTAGCGCAGCTTGGTAGCGCACCTGACTGGGGGTCAGGGGGTCGCAGGTTCAAATCCTGTCAGCCCGACGTTTTCGCGATGCGTCACGACACCGTTCACGGTGCCTCGGGAGCCGGCCTCGCCGGTCAACTCGGGCTTGTGCCCGAGGGAGGCGCGGATAGGGTCGACCTGTGACCGCGCCAGCAGGGCAGGACCGGGTGTGGACGGTTCCGAACGCGCTGTCGTCGCTGCGGTTGCTGGGTGTTCCGGTGTTTTTGTACCTCGTCCTGGGGCCGCATCAGGACGGGTGGGCGATCCTGCTGCTGATGGCGGCGGGCATCAGCGACTATCTGGATGGCAAGATCGCCCGCCGCTTCAACCAGTTCAGCCGGCTGGGCCAGCTGCTGGACCCCGCCGCGGACCGGCTCTACATCGCGGCGACGCTGCTCGCGCTGGTGCTGCGCGACGGGCTCCCGCTGTGGTGGGCGGCGGTGCTCGTGCTGCGGGATCTGGCGCTGGTGCCGACGCTGCCAGTCCTCAAGCGGCACGGTTATGGTCCGTTGCCGGTGCACTTCCTCGGGAAGGCCGCCACGTTCAACCTGCTCTACGCCTTCCCGATGCTCCTGGCGGCGCTGCCGGGGCGCCACGACTGGACGGCAACGGTGTTCCGTCCCCTCGGTTGGGCGTTCGCCGCGTGGGGGAGTCTCCTCTACGTGTGGGCCGGGGTGCTGTACGTCGTCCAGGTCCGTCAGCTGGTGCTGGCGGACCGTGACGTGGGCCTACCGGCCTAGGGAGCGGACGTGCGTGCCGTGGTGATGGCAGGAGGCGAGGGCACTCGCCTCCGGCCGATGACGGCCAACCAGCCGAAGCCGCTGCTGCCCGTGGTGAACCGGCCGGTCATGGAGCACGTCCTGAGGCTGCTTCGCCGGCACGGCTTCGACGAAGCGGTGGTGACCGTCCAGTTCCTGGCGTCCTTGGTGCGCACCTACTTCGGCGACGGCGAGGACCTGGGGATGCACTTGTCGTACGCGACGGAGGTGACGCCGCTGGGGACTGCCGGCTCGGTGAAGAACGCTGAGGCGGCGCTCCGGGACGACTCGTTCCTCGTGATCTCGGGCGACGCCCTCACCGACATCGACCTCGACGGGTTGGTGAAGGCCCATCGCGAGCGGGACGCGCTGGTGACCGTGTGCCTCACGCGGGTGCAGCACCCCCTCGAGTTCGGGATCGTCGTCGCGGGGGAGGACGGCCGGGTCGACCGCTTCCTGGAGAAGCCGAGCTGGGGACAGCTGTTCAGCGACACCGTCAACACGGGGATCTACGTCATGGAGCCCGAGGTGTTCGACTACGTGGCCGCGGGCGAGGTCGTCGACTGGTCGGGCGATGTCTTTCCGGCGCTGCTCGCCGCCGGCGCGCCGGTGTACGGCTATGTGGGAACGGGTTACTGGGAGGACATCGGGACTCACGAGAGCTACGTGAAGGCTCAGGCGGATGTGCTCAACCGTCAGGTCGAGGTCGAGATCAGTGGCTTCGAGATGTCTCCTGGCGTGTGGATCGGTGAGGGAGCGGAGGTCGACTCCGACGCCACCATCAAGGGACCTGTCTTCATCGGGGACTACGCGCAGGTGGAGGCGGGTGCCGAGCTCCGGGAGTTCACCGTGCTCGGCGACAACGTGGTCGTGAAGCGCGGCGCCTTCCTGCATCGGGCGGTCGTGCACGACAACGCCTTCATCGGCCCGTACGCGAACCTGCGTGGCTGTGTCATCGGCAAGAGCACCGACGTGATGCGCGCCGCCCGCATCGACGAGGGCGCGGTGATCGGTGACGAGTGCGTCATCGAGGAGGAGGCGATCGTCCACGACGGCGTGAAGGTCTACCCGTTCAAGACCATCGAGGCGGGTGCGGTCGTCAACACCAGCGTCATCTGGGAGGCCCGGGGGTCGAGCGCACTGTTCGGCCCACGGGGGGTGTCCGGCCTCGTCAACGTCGAGATCACCCCTGAGTACGTCGTGCGGCTCGCGTCGGCGTACGCCACCACGCTCAAGAAGGGCAGCCTCGTCACCACCAGCAGGGATGCCTCCCGCGCGGCCCGGGCCTTCAAGAGGGCCGTGATCGCGGCCCTGACGAGCTCGGCGATCGACGTCGTCGACCTCGAGGTCGTGCCGCTGCCGGTGGCCAGGTACGAGACAGGACGCGGCGCAGCGGCCGGCGGGGTGTCGCTCCGGACCACGCCGGGGGACCCGCAGTCGATCGACATCGTCTTCACCGACGATCGCGGGGTCGACCTCTCGGCGGCGCAGCAGCGCCGGATCGAGCGCACCTTCAGCCGGCAGGAGTTCCGGCGCGCGTTTCCTGGCGAGATCGCGGAGCTCAGCTTCCCGTCCCGGCTGCTGGACTCCTATGCGCAGGACCTGCTGGCCGCGTTGGACACCCGCGGGGTCGCCGAGGCCGGTCTGAAGGTGGTCGTCGACGCTGCCGGGGGCGCCGCGGCGCTCGTCCTGCCGACCCTGCTCGGACGGCTGGGCGTCGACGTCCTCACGGTCAACAACCGGCTGGACGAGCTCACGACCACGGAGACGCTGGCCGCCCACATGCAGGCGGTGCACCGACTGGGCGATCTGGTCTCGAGCTCGCGTGCGGACTTCGGAGTGCGCTTCGACCACGTGGGCGAGCGCCTCACCCTGGTCGACGACCGCGGGCAGCTCGTCCACGACGACCGGGCGCTTCTGGTGCTGCTGGACCTGGTGGCCGCTGAGCGCGGGCGCGGCGCGGCCATGGCCCTTCCGGTCACGACGACCCGGGTGGCGGAGCAGATCACCCGCTTCCACGGGGCCGACATCAGCTGGACCTCCACGTCGCCCGGTGAGCTGTCGACGCGGGCGGGAGAGCCGGGGGTGGTGTTCGCCGGCGACGGACGCGGCGGGTTCGTCTTCCCCGAGTTCAGCACCGCCGTGGACGCGGTGGCGGCGTTCGCGGCGCTGCTCGGCCTGGTGGCCCGCACCCAGTTGAGCGTCTCGCAGATCGATCAGCGCATCCCGGCCGCCTACGTCGTCCGGCGCTCGGTCGCGACCCCCTGGGCCGTCAAGGGCACGGTGATGCGGCGGGTGCTGGAGGCGGCCGGCTCGCGGGTGGTGGACACGACAGACGGCGTGCGCGTCGTCGAGCCCAGTGGCAGCTGGGCACTGGTGCTGCCCGACCCGGCGCAGGCCGTCACCCACCTGTGGGCCGAGGGGCCGGACGCTGTCGGCGCCGGCGAGCTTCTCACCCACTGGGCTGCGGTGGTCCAGGCGGCAGCCACTCCCACCGAGGGGCGGTGAACGGGGCGCCGCTGCCACCGAACGAGACCGGTGTGGGGCAGGATGGGCACATGTCGGACCGGCTCGTCACGCCTGAGCGTGTCGATGGGTCTATGAGTCTTCTTGTCGACATGATGGGCGACGCCCTGGATCCCGCGTACGCGGATGCCGCTCGGCGGCGGGCGGCCGGTCCCGAGGACCGACCCGCGCCAGCGAAGGGACGCCTGGGACCGCTGGCCCGGGCTGTCGTCCTGCTCGTGCTGTTCGGGCTCCTGACGGGGGTCGCCGCGGCCCAGGTGCGGGGCAGGGCCAACGCCTCCGGCGCCGCCCGCCGGGCCCTGCTGGCAGACGTTCAGCGGCAGACCACCGCGACCGACCGGCTGTCCCGCCAGGTGGACCAGCTGCGGACCGCGGTGGCCCAGGCGCGCGACACCGGCCTCGGTGACGGCGCCCGCGGTCGGGCACTCGCAGCCCAGCTCAGCGCGCTCGAGCTGTCGACCGGCCAGACGAAGGTCACCGGCCCGGGCTTGCTGGTGACGCTCAACGACGCCCAGGATCCCAGCACGACGACCGGCAACGGGCGTGGCGGTCAACTGGGTGACGGGCGCATCTATGACCGGGACCTGCAGGACGTCGTGAACGCGCTCTGGGCGGCCGGCGCCGAGGCGATCAGCGTCAACGGGCAGCGGCTCACGGCACTGACGGCGATCCGGTCCGCGGGGGAGGCGATTCTCGTCGACTTCCGGCCGCTGAGTCCGCCGTACCGGCTGTCCGCCGTCGGCGACGTCGACGCGATGCAGCCGGCCTTCGCCGACAGCGCCACGGCGCGCCGCTTCACGACCTACACGTCGCTGTACGGGCTGGGATTCGCGACGCAGCGCGTCGACCGGCTGAGCCTGCCGGCGGCCACCCCGCCGGAGCTGCGCTCCGCACGCGATGCCAACACGGCCAGCACTGCCAGCACGACCAAGCCGACTGTCGCGCCCACCGGAGGAACCCCGTGATCCCCGCACTGGCCCTGGCGCTCGGCGTCGTGCTCGGCCTGTTCCTGCATCCGACCGTCCCGGATGCGCTGCAGCCCTACCTCCCGATCGCCGTCGTCGCGGCCCTGGACGCGGTGTTCGGCGCGGTGCGCGCCCAGCTCGACGGCATCTTCGACGACCGGGTCTTCGTGGTGTCGTTCGTGAGCAACGTCCTCGTCGCCGCCCTCGTCGTCTTCATGGGCGACCAGCTCGGCGTCGGTGGTCAGCTGTCCACCGGTGTGGTCGTCGTGCTCGGGATCCGCATCTTCACCAACGCGGCTGCGATCCGCCGGCACGTGTTTCACGCATGAGCCCGCCGCGATCACCTGCGCGGGCCCTCTTAGGGCTGCTGCGCCCGCGCAGGCGGCGGGTCGATCTGCTGGTCGCCGTGCTGCTCCTGGTCCTCGGCTTCGCCGTAGCCGTGCAGGTGCGCTCCACCCGAAGCGACGGCCTGCTGACCAGTGCCCGCCAGGAGGACCTGGTCCAGATCCTCGACGAGCTCAACAACCGCAGTGATCGCCTCAGGCAGGAGGTCACCTCCCTCACGGACACACGGTCCAAGCTCACCTCAGGCAGCGGCGCCGACGAGGCAGCGCTGAGCGAGGCAGAGCGCCGTACCCAGCTGCTCGGGGTGATCGCCGGCACGGTGGCCGCCACCGGCCCTGGTGTCCAGGTCCGCATCACGGATCCGAAGACGCAGGTCAGCGCCTCGGTGCTCCTCGACGCGCTCGAGGAGCTGAGGAACGCTGGGGCCGAGGCGGTCGAGCTGCAGGGGACGGGGCCGACCGGCACGGTGACCGGGCTGCGGATCGTGGCCCAGTCCTACCTGACCGACGAGCCGGACGGCGTGATCGTCGACGGCACCAAGCTGGTGGCTCCCTACCGGTTCCTCGTCATCGGTGACGCGGCCACCCTGGCCGGCGCCATGGCGATCCCGGGCGGCGTCGAGGATGCGGTACGGCAGGCGGGCGGATCGACGGAGATCACCCGCTCGACCCGGATCAGGGTGGGCGCCTTGCGAGTGATCACCGCCCCTCGTTACGCTCGCCCCCAGTAGTCCGAGGTGCCCGCCGGCGCTTCGGCCCCACCTACCGAGAGGCACCGGTGAACCCCGCCGACCTGAAGTACACCGCCGAGCACGAGTGGGTCCGGGTGGTCGGGGACTCCCTTCGCCTGGGGATCACCGACTACGCCCAGGAGGCTCTCGGTGACATCGTCTTCGTCACCCTTCCCGCTGAGGGCAGCGACATCACCCCCGGGCAGAGCTTCGGGGAGGTGGAGTCGACCAAGAGCGTCTCTGACGTGTACGCCCCACTGGCCGGGACGATCACCGCGCGCAACGAGGCGCTCGACGCGAACCCGGAACTGGTCAACACCGACCCGTACGGGGAGGGGTGGATGGTCGAGTTTGCTCCCACCGCGGGTGTTGAGGCGGCCCTCGCCGACCCGGCGCTGCTCGACGCCGCTGCCTACGAGGCGATGACCGCCTCATAGTCTCTACCTCGTGTCGAGACTCCTGCTCTGGTCACTGTTGAGGAAGGGTTGACCCTTCGGCGGCAGGCGGGCTAGGTTCGGGCTACCTCGATCCGCTGGGCGCGCCTGGTCCAGGCGCGCCGTCGAGGTCCACTGCACGTCGATGTGGAGCGAGCGTCCCTGCCAGGCCCGGGTCAGCCGGCCCAGCCCGTCCCACACCCACGCGAGTCCAGAAGGAGGCGGCAGCCATCG
>JAODND010000016.1 GCA_025465465.1 Frankiales bacterium
CGACCCGCACGACTACGAGACCAAGAAGGGCCACGTCGTCCGCTTCCTCAAGCAGGGCGACAAGGTGAAGATCACGATCATGTTCCGCGGTCGTGAGCAGAGCCGGCCGGAGCTCGGTTTCCGCCTCTTGCAGCGGCTCGGGGAGGACGTCCAGGAGCTGGGCTACGTCGAGAGCAGCCCGAAGCAGGACGGCCGCAACATGATCATGGTCCTCGCCCCCCACAAGAACGCGTCGGACCTCAAGAAGGCCAGCCAGAAGAGCACCACCTCGGAGGACACCCCCTCCGAGGTCGCACCGGAGTAGAGACTCCGCCAGCACGAGGAGCGGCAGTCATGCCCAAGCAGAAGACCCACAGCGGCGCCAAGAAGCGCTTCAAGGTGACCGGCAGCGGCAAGATCCTGCACGAGCGCGCCGGCAAGCGGCACCTGCTGGAGCGCAAGGAGAGCAAGCTGACCCGTCGCCTCACCGGCACCACAGAGCTCGCCAAGAGCGACACGAAGTCCGTCAAGAAGCTGCTCGGCCTCTAGGCCGCAGTCACACCCCTAGAGACCGGGAGAACTGAGATATGGCACGCGTCAAGAGGGCAGTCAACGCCCAGAAGAAGCGCCGTGAGGTGCTCGAGAAGGCCAGCGGCTACCGCGGGCTGCGCTGCCGGCTGTACCGCAAGGCCTTGGAGCTGCTGCTCCACAGCGCCACCTACGAATACCGCGACCGCAAGTAGCGCAAGGGCGACTTCCGTCAGCTCTGGATCACGCGCATCAACGCCGCGGCCCGCGAGAACGGCATGACCTACAACCGTCTCATCCAGGGCCTCAAGCTCGCGGGCGTCGAGGTGGACCGCAAGAACCTCGCCGACCTCGCGGTCCATGACGCGCCGGCTTTCACGGCGCTCGTCGAGGTCGCGAAGAAGGCCTTGCCGGCAGACGTGAACGCGCCAGCGGCCTAGCCCCTTCCTCTCCATCTTGACCTCGAGCATCACGTCGACCCGCAACGAGCGGGTGCAGGCGGTTCGTCGTCGAGGGTCCGCAGGCCGTCCGGGAGGCCCTCGGCAGCCTGCTGGAGCTCTACACCTCGGATCTCGCGAACCCGCTTGCGGTGGCTGCGGCCGCCCAGGGCGTCGAGGTGGTGCACGTCGACGACAAGGTGCTCAACGCGCTGGCGGAGACGGTGACACCACAAGGTCTCGTGGGCGTGGCGCCGCTGCTCGACGGCACTCTTCCCGACGCGCCACGGCTTGTCGCGGTGCTGCACGAGGTCAGTGATCCGGGCAACGCGGGCACGGTGATCCGCACCGCCGATGCGGCGGGCGCGGACGCGGTCGTGCTGACCGAGGGCTCCGTCGACCCCCACAACGGCAAGTGCGTGCGCGCGACGGCAGGCAGCCTGTGGCACCTGCCGGTCGTCACCGAGGCCGAACCCCTGGAGCTGGTGGCGACCCTGCGGGCACGGGGCCTGCGGGTGCTGGCGACCGCCGGCTCGGGCGACATCGGCCTCGACGACCTGGACCTCGCCGGGCCGACCGCCTGGGTCTTCGGCAGCGAGGCGCACGGACTGCCGGACGCCGTCCTGGAGGCGGCGGATGCGCGCGTGCGCATCCCGCTCTACGGCCGTGCCGAGTCCCTGAACCTCGCCACGGCCGCCGCTGTGTGTCTGTACGCCTCCGCGCGCGCGCAGCGCCGCGGTTCTACAGTGACCGGGTGAACGGCGCCGGTCTCGACAAGACCGCCTATGACGACCTACCGGACGGTGTGATCGTCACGGACGCGGTCGGCACCGTGGTGCTCCTGAACCCGGCGGCCGAGCGGATCCTGTCGACGACGGCCGATGCCGCCGTCGGGCGCGACCTGCGCCAGGTCCTCCCCCTGGCCGATGAGCAGCACCGCGACTGGTGGGAGTGCACCGACCCCTACTCCGGCCTGGCAACCCGCACCCGTCAGCCCGAGCGCCGCCTGCAGATCAGCAAGGGCGCGCTGCTCGGCCGCGAGCTGCTCGTGACCGCCGCCTACGTGCGCGACGAGCAGCGGGCGCTGCAGCGGGTCGTCGTGAGCCTGCGGGACAACCGGGCCCGCGAGCGCACCGACCGCAGCCGCGCCGACCTGGTCTCGACGGTGGCCCACGAGCTCCGCAGCCCACTCACGAGCGTCAAGGGCTTCACGGCGACGCTGCTCGCCAAGTGGGACCGCTTCAACGACGAGCAGAAGCAGCTGATGCTGCAGACGGTCAACGCCGACGCCGACCGCGTGACCCGGCTGCTCACCGAGCTGCTGGACGTGAGCCGGATCGACGCCGGTCGGCTCGAGATGCGGCTGCAGGTCGTCGACCTCGCCACGGCCGCGCGGAAGGCCGTCGACGGCCGGATCGCCGGCGGCGAGCAGCAGGACCGGTTCGTCGTGACCGTCACCGGCGAGCTCCCGGAGATCTGGGCCGACCCGGACAAGGTCGACCAGGTGATCGGCAACCTCGTCGAGAACGCGCTGCGCCACGGCGAAGGAACGGTCACGATCACCGTGAGCCCGCACGGGTCGGGCGTCGAGGTCGTCGTCGAGGACCAGGGCGTCGGCATCCCCCCGGACACCGCCGCGCGCGTCTTCACCCGGTTCTGGCGAGGCAACAAGGGCCGGGGGACCGGCCTCGGCCTCTACATCGTCAAGGGGCTGGTCGAGGCCCACGGCGGATCGGTCGAGGTCGGGTCAGCCGACGGCGGCGGGGCGCGGTTCCGATTCGTGCTGCCCGCCGGCACCCCTCCGTACGCGGAGTGACCCCCCGGCGGGCGGCCCTGGCAGACTTCCCGCCGATCCCCGAACTGGAGCACCTCTGTGTCCGCGCCCGACTACGACCCCAAGCGGGTCGACGCCCTGAGCCCTGAGAGCCTCGAGCACGCCCGAGCCGAGGCCCTCGAGGCGCTTCGTGATGCCTCCTCACTCGACGAGCTCGCGGCGGCCAAGACGGCTCACCTGGGAGGCAGCGCGCCCATCTCGCTGGCCAATCGCGAGATCGGCGTGCTCCCGCCCGCTGCCCGTGGCGACGCTGGCAAGCGCGTCAACGAGGTGCGCGGGGTCATCGAGGCAGCGTTCCTCAGCGCCAGGGCGGCCCTCGAGGACGAGCGCGATGCCCGCGTGCTCGTCGAAGAACGGGTCGATGTCTCGCTGCTCCCGGGCACCGTGCTGCCCGGTGGCAGGCACCCGCTGATGGCCCTGCAGGATCGGATCGCCGACGTGTTCGTCGCGATGGGCTGGGAGGTGGCGGAGGGGCCGGAGGTCGAGCACGAGTGGTTCAACTTCGACGCGCTCAACATGCCGGCCGACCACCCGGCCCGCGAGATGCAGGACACCCTCTGGGTCGCGCCCGAGGGCAGCGGCGTCGTGCTGCGCACGCAGACCAGCCCGGTGCAGATCCGCTCGCTGCTGGCACGTGGCCTGCCGTGCTACGTCGTCGCCCCTGGGAGGGTCTACCGCAACGACGCCCTCGATGCCACGCACTCGCCGGTCTTCGGCCAGGTCGAGGGGCTCTGCGTCGACGAGGGCATCACGATGGCGCACCTGCGCGGCACCCTCGCGCACTTCGCCGAGGCGACGATCGGGCAGGGCCTGAAGACCCGGCTGCGCCCTTCGTACTTCCCCTTCACCGAGCCGTCGGCCGAGCTCGACCTGCAGTGCTTCAACTGCCGGGGTGAGGCGTCGCGGCAGCCGTGCCGGGTCTGCTCCGACGAGGGCTGGATCGAGCTCGGCGGCTGCGGCATGGTCAACCCGGCGGTGCTGGTGGCGTGCGGCGTCGACCCCGAGCGCTACAGCGGCTTCGCCTTCGGCATGGGGCTGGACCGGACCCTGATGTTCCGCCACGGCATCACCGACATCAGAGACCTCTACGAAGGCGATCAGCGGTTCACGCTGGCGCTCGGGACGGAGGGCTGAGATGCGCGTCCCCCTGTCCTGGCTCCGGGTGTTCGTCCCCGACCTCGTCGCCACGGGCGAGGAGCTCGCCGTCGCGCTGATCGCCGCCGGCCTCGAGGTCGAGCAGGTCGAGCAGCACGGTGATCTCGCCAACGTGGTCGTGGGCCGGGTCCGCGACGTCGAGGAGCTCACCGAGTTCAAGAAGCCGATCCGGTTCTGCCACGTCGACACCGGAGCCGGCGTGCGGGAGGTCGTCTGCGGCGCGACGAACTTCGCGGCGGGTGATCTCGTGCCGTTCGCACTGCCCGGTGCCGTGCTGCCGGGAGGCTTCGAGATCGCGACCCGGCAGACCTACGGGCGCACCTCGGACGGGATGATCTGCAGTGCGGCGGAGCTCGGGCTCGCTGACAGTTCCGCAGGGATCCTCGTCCTGGAGACCGGGCAGCTGGGGCAGGACGTGGTGGAGCTGCTGGGCCTGCGCGACGAGGTCCTCGACATCGCGATCACCCCCGACCGCGGATATGCACTGTCGATCCGCGGTGTCGCCCGCGAAGCCGCGACGGCCTTCGACATGGCGTTCCAGGACCCCGGGGTGCGCGACACCCCGCCGGCCGACGGCGGCTACGAGGTGCGGCTCGCCGATGCCGGCTGTGACCGCTTCGTGGCCCGCATCGTGCGAGGCGTGGACCCGGCCGTGCCGTCGCCGGCCTGGCTGCAACGCCGGCTCGTCCTCGCCGGGATGCGTCCGATCTCCCTGGCGGTCGACATCACCAACCACGTCATGCTCGAGGTCGGTCAGCCGCTGCACGGCTATGACCTCGCGAAGCTCCAGGGCCCCGTGGTGGTCCGCCGAGCGCGCGCAGGGGAGAGTCTGACCACCCTCGACGGGCAGCAGCGCCTCCTAGACCCCGCCGATCTGCTCATCACCGACGACTCCGGCCCCATCGGGCTCGCCGGCGTCATGGGCGGGGCATCGACCGAGATCTCCGACACCACCACCGACATCCTCGTCGAGGCGGCTCACTTCGCCTCGTCGACCGTGACCCTGACCGCTCGACGGCACCGGCTGCCCAGTGAGGCGAGCAAGCGCTTCGAGCGCGGGGTCGACTCCGCGCTTCCGGCGGTGGCAGCCGAACTCGCGGTCCAGCTCCTCGTCGAGCTCGGTGGAGGTACGGCAGGACCGGTCAGCGACGTCGACCAGCGCGTGTCGCTGCCTCCGGTGCAGATGGCGGTGGGTCTGCCCGGCCGGGTCGCCGGGCTCGACTACAGCCGCGACACCGTCGTCCGGCGGCTCGAGCAGGTGGGGTGCAGCGTGTCGGGCGCCGAGGTCCTCGACGTGACGGCGCCCAGCTGGCGCCCGGACCTTCGGGGTCCTGCCGACCTGGTCGAGGAGGTCATCAGGCTCGAGGGCTACGACGCGGTGCCCATCGCCCTGCCGACCGCCCCGGCCGGACGTGGCCTCACGGCCGGCCAGCGACTCCGGCGCACGGTCGCGCGTTCCGTCGCGATGGCCGGTCTGGTCGAGGTCGTCATGCCGCCCTTCGTCGCGGACAGCCTCCTGGACACCCTGGGCCTGGCCGGCGACGAGCCGCCCCGGCTGCTCAACCCGCTGTCGGAGGAGGAGGCGCTGCTGCGACCGGCCCTGCTCCCGGGACTGCTCACCGCGGTCCTCCGCAACGTCGGACGCGGCCTGACCGACGTGGCGCTGTTCGAGACGGGGTCGGTCTTCCGGGGCACCGGGACGCCCGTGGCCGAGGTGCCCTCGACCAACCGGCGCCCGACCGAGGAGCAGCTGGCCGCCCTCGACGCCGCGCTCCCGGCGCAGCCGCGGCACCTCGCCGTCGCACTGGCCGGCCACCGTGCCGGTCGCCCGGTCACTGTCGGGGACGCCGTCGAGGTGCTCCTGGCGGCCGCGCGTGCGGTCGACGTGACCCTGACCGTCGGTCGCGGCCAGGACCCCGCCCACCACCCCGCCCACCACCCCGCCCACCACTCCGCCCACCACCCCGGACGCTGTGCCGTGCTGCTGCTCGACGGCGAGCCGGTGGGGACCGCCGGTGAGGTGCACCCGCGCGTCGTGAGCCGGCTGGGGCTGCCGCCGCGCCCGGTCGTCGGAGAGCTCGACCTCGACCAGCTCGTGCGGGCCGCCGAGCAGGCGGGGCCGGCACCGGCGCCGGTCATCTCCACCTACCCACCCTCGTCGGTCGATGTCGCCCTCGTCGTTGCTGCCGACGTGCTGTCGTCCGATGTCGCGCAGCGACTGCGTCAGGGCGCGGGGGAGCTGCTCGAGGAGCTCCGGCTCTTCGACGTCTTCACCGGCCCGCAGATCGGAGCCGGCAAGGTCTCGCTCGCCTATGCCCTGCGCTTCCGGGCAGCCGACCGCACCCTCACCGACGTCGAGGTGCTGGCCGCCCGCGACGCCGCGATCGCCGCGGCCGGGGAGCTCGGCGCGGTCCTCCGGGGCAGCTGACCGGACGCGGAGCGTGACTGCCCAGTCACCAGGTGTCCCTGATGTCCGGGGATCCGCGGCGAGGACGGACACGTTGGGTCAATGGTCCCAACGGGCCATGGCCGGGCCGCCCGCCCGGGGCGGACTGTGACCGCATGGCAACGCTGCGTCAGTGCTGGCGCCCTCTCCAGCAACGGTGTGCCGGGACGCACGCAGCTGCACCCGACGGTCACCGCACCCAGGTGACGTGATCGCCAGCGTCCGTGCCCTGACGGGTGTCACCATCACGCGGCCGATGCCCAGACGGTCGCAGCTCCCGATGGTGACGCGCCGTCAGGCACGGACACGCACGCCCTGATCGGCGCGGGCGCGACGCCCCTCGTCGAGACCAGCCAGGACCTGCCGCAGACGCGCTCCTGACCCTGAATATCCATGCAGCTCGATGCATGGGTCGTGTATGGTTGCCGGGTGGGCATGACAGCGGCGGTGGCCGGAGCGAGCGGCTACGCGGGCGGCGAGCTCCTTCGCCTGCTGCTCGGGCACCCCGGCCTCTCGCTCGGAGCCGTCTGCGCGGGGAGCTCCGCCGGCACGCCGGTCACCGACCTGCACCCGCACCTGCCGCAGCTGGCCGACCGGGTGTTCGCCGCCACGACCGTCGCCGCGCTCAGCGAGGCGGACGTGGTCTTCCTCGCCCTGCCGCACGGCGAGTCCGGCCGGCTGGCGGCAGAGCTGCCCCCGTCGGTCAAGGTCGTCGACCTCGGCGCCGACCACCGGCTGGAGTCGGCAGCCGACTGGGAGCGCTGGTACGGCGGCCCGCACGCCGGCGTCTGGACCTACGGCCTTCCGGAGCTGCCGGGGGCGCGAGTCGAGATCGCCGCGTCGACCCGGGTCGCCAACACCGGTTGCTACGCCGCCGCGATCACCCTCGCCCTGGCCCCGCTCGTGGCCGCAGGCCTCGCCGACCCGGCGGACGTCGTCGTCGTGGCGTCCAGCGGCACCAGCGGTGCCGGGCGGAGCCTCAAGGGCCACCTGCTCGCCACCGAGGCGATGGGGGACCTGTCGCCGTACAAGGTCGGGGCGCACCAGCACGTGCCCGAGGTGAAGCAGGCCACCGGTGCCACCTCGCTGTCGTTCACACCCGTGCTCGCCCCGATGCCACGGGGCATCCTGGCCACCGTCACCGCCCGACCCCTCACCGGCCAGGACCCGCGCGAGGTGCTGGCGGCGGCCTACGCGGAGGAGCCCTTCGTCCACGTGCTCCCCGAGGGGCGGTGGCCGCACACGGGCGCCACCCTCGGCTCCAACAGCTGCCACCTGCAGGCGACCGTCGACCAGGACTCCGGAAGGGTGATCGTGGTCAGCGCTCTCGACAACCTCGGCAAGGGCGCCGCCGGTCAGGCCCTGCAGAACGCCAACCTGGTCCTCGGGCTCCCCGAGCAGGCCGGTCTGTCGGTCTCGGGGACAGCACCGTGAGTGTGACCGCGCCGCGAGGTTTCCGGGCTGCCGGTGCGACCGCGGGCCTCAAGCACAGCGGCGCGTCCGACGTCGCGCTCGTCGTAAATGACGGGCCCGCCCGGTCCGCGGCTGCGGTGTTCACGTCCAACCGGTTCAAGGCCAATCCGGTGCTCTGGAGCGAGCAGGTCGTCACCGACGGCCAGGTGCGTGCGGTCGTGCTCAACTCCGGTGGAGCCAACTGCGGCACCGGGCCCGAGGGCTTCCAGACCACGCACGCCACCGCCGAGCTGGTGGGCGCCCTGCTGGACGACGGCGCCAAGGACATCGTCGTCTGCAGCACGGGGCTCATCGGTCCGCTCTTCAGCCGGGAGCGGCTGCTGACCGGCGTCGAGGCGGCCCATCTGGCCCTGTCGCCGGACGGGGGAGCGGCTGCCGCCGCCGCGATCATGACCACCGACACGGTCACGAAGCAGTCGGTCGTGACCGGCGACGGCTTCACCGTGGGCGGCATGGCAAAGGGGGCGGGCATGCTGGCGCCGGCCCTCGCCACCATGCTCGTCGTGCTCACCACCGACGCCGACGTCAGCGCCGACGACTGCGACCGGGCGCTCCGGGCGGCTGCTCGTACGACCTTCGACCGGCTCGACTCCGACGGCTGCCAGTCGACCAACGACACAGTGCTCCTGATGGCCTCCGGGGCCGCCTCGGCGCCGGACCCGGCCGCGTTCGACGAGGCTGTGCGGGCGGTCTGCGCAGACCTCGCGGAGCAGCTGCTGCACGACGCGGAGGGCTCGGCCCACGACATCGCCATCGAGGTGGTCGGTGCCGGCTCCGAGGACGACGCGGTCGAGGTCGGCAGGTCGGTCGCCCGGAGCAACCTGTTCAAGTGCGCTGTCTTCGGTGAGGATCCGAACTGGGGCCGGGTCCTGGCCAGCGTCGGCACCACAGCCGCGGCCTTCGACATCTATGCCCTTGACGTCGACTTCAACGGGGTGCCGGTCTGCCGGGCAGGGCAGGCGCATGCCGACCCGGCAGAGGTCCGCTTCGACGGCCGGGCGGTGCACGTCCGCATCGACCTCCACGCCGGGTCCGAGACGGCAACCATCCTCACGAACGACCTCACAACGGCTTACGTCCACGAGAACTCGGCCTACTCCACATGACGGCCCGCAACCACTCGGCCCTGCCCAAGGCGGCGACCCTCGTCGAGGCGCTGCCCTGGCTGAAGTCCTTCAGCGGCAAGACGGTCGTCGTGAAGTACGGCGGCAACGCCATGACCAGCCCGGAGCTGCAGGCGGCGTTCGCCGAGGACGTCGTCTTCCTCCGCTACTGCGGCGTCAGGGTCGTCGTCGTGCACGGCGGCGGACCGCAGATCACGGCACACCTCGACAGGCTCGGGGTGACCAGCGAGTTCCGCGGCGGCTACCGCGTCACCACGGCGGAGACGATGCAGGTCGTCCGGATGGTCCTGGTGGGTCAGGTCAACAGCGATGTCGTCGGCCTCGTCAATGCGCACGGGCCGTTCGCGGTCGGCCTCTCCGGTGAGGACGCTCACCTGCTCACGGCCGAGCGGCGCGACGCGCTGGTCGACGGCGAGCTGACCGACATCGGCCTGGTGGGTGACGTCGTCGACGTACAGCCGGCGATCCTGCACGCACTGCTCGACGAGGGCAAGGTCCCGATCGTCGCGACCGTCGCCCGCGGCACCGACGGAGAGCTCTACAACGTCAATGCCGACACCGCTGCCGCCGCCCTTGCCATCGCGGTCGGAGCCGAGAAGCTGCTCGTCCTCACCGACGTCGAGGGTCTGTACGCCGACTGGCCGTCGAGCGACGAGGTCATCTCCGTCATCAAGGACGACGAGCTCGAAGCTTTGCTGCCGACCCTCTCGAGCGGGATGGTTCCCAAGATGGAGGCCTGCCTGCGCGCCGTGCAGGGCGGCGTCTCGCGGGCGCACGTCCTCGACGGACGGGTACCGCACGCGATCCTGCTCGAGCTGTTCACCGACGAAGGAGTCGGCACGATGGTGATCCCCTCATGAGCCAGACCACGCACTGGCAGCGCCGGTGGGACGCGGCGCTGATGGGCAACTACGGCACACCTGCCGTCGTGCTCGCCCGCGGTGCCGGTGCCAGCGTGTGGGACGTCGATGGCAAGGAGTACCTCGACCTGTTCGCCGGGCTTGCCGTCAACGTGCTCGGTCACGCCCACCCGTCCATCCAGGCAGCTGTCACCAGGCAGCTCGGGATCCTCGGGCACGTCAGCAACCTGGCGGTCAGCGAGCCGGTGGTGCTGCTCGCGGAGCGGCTCAAGTCACTGACCGGCTACGACCGGGTGCTGTTCACCAACAGCGGCGCGGAGGCCAACGAGGCAGCGCTCAAGCTCGCTCGCCGGCTGCGTCCGCGGGGTGGTTTCGTCGCCTGCGACGGCGCGTTCCACGGCCGGACCATGGGCGCGCTGTCCGTGACCGGCCAGCCCGCGAAGCGGGCACCGTTCGAGCCGTTGCTGGGACCGGTCACCTTCGTGCCCTTCGGCGATGCCGAGGCGCTCGCCGCGGCCGTCGACGGGACCACGGCGGCCGTGGTGATCGAGCCGGTGCTCGGAGAGGCCGGCGTCGTGGTTCCCCCTGCCGGCTTCCTGCTGGCGGCCCGTGCGGCCGCCGACGCCCACGGCGCGCTCCTGCACGTCGACGAGGTGCAGGCCGGCATCGGGCGGGCCGGCGGCTGGCTGTCCCACCCGGTGCTCGAACCCGGCGTCAGCGCCGACGTCGTGACGCTCGCCAAGGGCCTCGGTGGAGGTCTGCCGATCGGAGCCGTGCTCGCGAAGGGCCCAGCCGCGACGGCCCTGCAGAAGGGTGACCACGGCACGACCTTCGGCGGCAACCCGATCGTCTGTGCCGCGGCACTGGCTGTCCTCGAGACGGTCGAGGCCGAGGGGCTGCTGGAGCGGTCGACCGTCGTGGGGGAGCGGCTGCGCAAGGGGATCGAGGCCCTCGGCCACGAGCTCGTCGACCACGTGCGCGGCGTCGGGGCCTGGCTCGGGATCGTCCTGACGGCTCCGCTCGCCCCGGCCGTCGAGCAGGCGGCACGGCAGGCCGGCTTCCTTGTCAACGCCCCCGCACCCGACGTCATCAGGCTGGCGCCACCGCTGGTCATCAGCGACGCGCAGCTCGACGCGTTCCTGGGTGCACTGCCCAGCGTGCTCGACGCCGCTAGGGTCGCGGCATGACTGCAACGCGCGTGCTCGTGGTGGAGGACGACCCGAGTGTCAGGGGACTGCTCCAGACCCTGCTGTCGGCGGAGGGCTATGACGTCATCACGGCCTCGGACGGCCTGGCCGGACTGGTCAAGGCCGCCTCGACGAAGCCGGCCCTGATGCTGCTCGACCTGATGATGCCCGACCTCGGTGGTGTCCGGGTCCTCGAGGAGCTCCGTGACGACCCCGAGCTGAGCGAGACGCCCGTGATCGTGGTGACCGGCAAGATCGACGCGGTTCCGGCGATGAAGCAGCTCCTCGGCGACGGCCATGTCTTCCTCAAGCCGTTCGCCGTCGCGGAGCTGCTGGCCCGCGTCGCCGACGTGACCGGAGGGCCCTGAATGGTGCAGCACTTCCTCGCCGACGATGACCTCACGCCGGCCCAGCAGGCCGAGGTCCTCGACCTGGCTGCCGCCCTGAAGAAGCAGCGGTACGACGGGCCCAAGCCGCTCGCCGGCAAGGCCGTGGCCGTCGTGTTCGAGAA
Organism: Frankiales bacterium; assembly: GCA_025465465.1. Taxonomy (GTDB): domain Bacteria; phylum Actinomycetota; class Actinomycetes; order Mycobacteriales; family SCTD01; genus RYN-111. The sequence continues at coordinate 11,535 of JAODND010000016.1, forward strand.
GCCGTCGACCCGCACCCGGCTGTCCTTCGAGATCGGCATCGCCGAGCTCGGTGCGCACCCGGTGATCCTCGACGCGCAGAGCACGCAGCTCGGTCGGGGCGAGACGATCGAGGACACCGCACGCGTGCTGTCGCGGTATGTCGCTGCCATCGTCATCCGCACCTTCGGCGACGACCGGATCACCGCGCTCGCTGAGGCGTCGGACGTGCCCGTCGTGAACGCGCTGACCGACGGCTTCCACCCTTGCCAGATCCTCGCCGACCTGCAGACCGTTCGCGAGCGCAAGGGCTCGACCGAGGGCCTGGTCCTCACCTACCTCGGCGACGGCGCCAACAACATGGCCAACAGCTACCTCATCGGTGGCGCCATGGCCGGCATGGAGGTGCGCATCGGCGCGCCCGCCGGTTATCAGCCCGACCCCGACGTCGTCGAGCGGGCGAAGCGCTACGGCACGACGATCGTCGTCACCGACGACGCGAAGGCCGCGGCCGAGGGCAGTGACGTGCTTTGCACCGACGTCTGGGTCTCGATGGGCATGACCGGGGCTGAGCAGCGCCTTGCTGACCTCGCCGGCTACGCCCTCGACGAGGGCGCCCTGTCGCTGGCGAAGCCCGACGCCGTCGTCCTGCACTGCCTGCCCGCCCACCGGGGCGAAGAGATCGCAGCTGCTGTCATCGACGGTCCGCAGTCGGCCGTGTGGGATGAGGCCGAGAACCGGCTGCACGCCCAGAAGGCACTCCTGACCTGGCTCGTCCAGCAGGCCTGATGGCAACCGCGCGACGGCTGGCGGCCGTCCAGCAGGCACCACTGACGAAGGCGGCTCGACAGGCGCGCATCGTGGAGCTGCTGGAGTCCCAGCCCGTCGCGAGCCAGACCGAGCTGGGTCGGCTGCTGGCCGCCCAGGGGGTGCAGGTCACCCAGGCAACCGTGAGCCGCGACCTCGAGGAGCTCGGGGCGGTCAAGGTGCGCAGCGCGGCCGGCACCGTCTACGCCGTCACCCCTGACGGCCAGGCCCGTCCGGGGACGCCCGAGGCCATCGACGCCCGGCTGGGCAGGCTGCTCGAGGAGCTCTGCGTCAGCGCCGAGGCGACGGGACCGCTCGTGGTCGTGCGCACTCCCGCAGGTGGCGCCAACCTGCTCGCGTCGGCCCTCGACCGTGCCGGCCTGCCCGACGTCGCCGGCACCGTCGCCGGCGACGACACCGTTCTGCTCATCACCCGGCAGCCGGCCATCCCGGCCGCCGAGGCTCTCGCCGACCGCTTGTTGCGGCTCGCCGAGGGCCGGACCCTCTGACAGCACAGGAGAAAGCTCGTGTCTGACCGCGTCGTCCTCGCCTACAGCGGAGGCCTCGACACGTCCGTGGCCATCGGCTGGATCGCCAACGAGACAGGCAAGGAGGTCGTCGCGGTGGCGGCCGACGTCGGCCAGGGAGGCGAGGACCTCGAGGTGATCCGCCAGCGGGCCCTCGACTGCGGTGCGGTGGAAGCTGTCGTCGCCGACGTCCGGGACGAGTACGCCGACGAGTTCTGCCTGCCTGCCCTGCAGTCCAACGCCCTCTACATGGGGCGCTACCCCCTGGTCTCGGCTCTCTCACGCCCGCTCATCGTCAAGCACCTCGTGCAGGCGGCCAAGTACCACGGCGCCGACACGGTCGCGCACGGCTGCACCGGCAAGGGCAACGACCAGGTGCGCTTCGAGGTCGGCATCGGAGCGCTGGCTCCTGAGCTGAAGTGCATCGCGCCGGTGCGCGACTCCGGGATGACGCGCGACAAGGCGATCGCCTTCGCGGAGGAGCGCGGCCTCGCGATCGACGTCACCAAGAAGTCGCCGTACTCCATCGACCAGAACGTCTGGGGCCGTGCGGTCGAGACAGGCTTCCTCGAGGACCCCTGGAACGGCCCGATCGAGGACGTCTACAGCTACACGCAGGCTCCCGGCACCAGCAGTGGGCCCGACGAGCTGGTCCTCACCTTCCAGCACGGTGTCCCGACCCACATCGATGGGCGCTCCGTCACGGTGCTGCAGGCGATCGAGGAGCTCAACAAGCGTGCCGGCGCGCAGGGCTTCGGCCGGCTCGACATGGTCGAGGACCGCCTCGTCGGCATCAAGAGCCGCGAGGTCTACGAGGCTCCCGGGGCGCTGGCGCTGATCGCCGCACACACCGAGCTCGAGGACCTCACGATGGAGCGCGACCTGCGGCGCTTCAAGCGGTCCGTCGAGCAGCGCTGGACCGAGCTCGTCTATGACGGCCTGTGGTTCTCGCCGCTGAAGCGCGCCCTCGACTCGTTCGTCGCGTCCAGCCAGCAGCACGTCTCCGGCGAGATCCGGCTCACCTTGCACCACGGCACCTGCACGGTGAGCGGTCGCCGCAGCGACGCGTCGCTCTATGACTTCGACCTCGCGACCTACGACGAGGGCGACACCTTCGACCAGTCGCTGGCCAAGGGCTTCGTCGAGCTCTGGGGCCTGCCGTCGAAGATCGCGGCGCGCCGTGACCTTCGCCTCGACAAGTGACTTCCCTCTGGGGAGGGCGGTTCGAGGGTGGTCCGGCCGAGGCGCTCGCCCGTCTCTCCGTCAGCGTCCAGTTCGACTGGCGGCTTGCCCCCTACGACCTGGTGGCGTCGAAGGCGCACGCTCGTGTGCTGCACCGGGCCGGCCTGCTGAGCGACGACGAGCTGAGCCGGATGCTCGGTGCGCTCGACGAGCTGCGTTCCGAGGTCGGGGACGGCACGTTCCGCCCGGACATCTCCGACGAGGACGTGCACACCGCCCTCGAGCGCGGGCTGCTCGAGAAGCTCGGCAACCTGGGCGGCAAGCTCCGCGCAGGACGCTCACGCAACGACCAGGTGGCGACCGACCTGCGGCTCTACCTCCGCGACCACGCGCGCGCGGTCGTGCACGAGCTGTCCGGGTTGGAGGCCGCGCTCATCGGGCAGGCGGCGCTGCACCTCGACACCCCCGCGCCGGGCATGACCCACCTGCAGCACGCCCAGCCCGTGTTGTTCGCCCACCAGCTGCTCGCGCACGTGCAGGCGTTCTCCCGCGACGTCCATCGGCTGCGCGACTGGGACCTGCGTGCCTCGGTGTCACCGCTCGGCGCGGGAGCTCTCGCGGGGTCCTCGCTGCCGGTCGACCCGATCAGCACCGCGGCCGAGCTCGGTTTCGGGTCCGCTGCCCCCAACTCGATGGATGCTGTCTCCGATCGGGACTTCGTCGCCGAGTTCCTCTTCTGCGCAGCCCTGCTCGGGGTGCACCTGTCGCGGCTGGGGGAGGAGGTCGTGCTCTGGAACACCACGGAGTTCGGCTGGGTCACCTTGGACGACGCCTTCTCGACAGGCAGCTCGATCATGCCGCAGAAGAAGAACCCCGACATCGCCGAGCTCACCCGGGGGAAGGCAGGCCGGCTCATCGGCCACGTCACAGGTCAGTTGGCGATGCTCAAGGGGCTGCCGCTCACCTATGACCGCGACATGCAGGAGTCGCAGGAGCCGTCGTTCGACGCCGTTGAGACGCTGCTGGTCGTGCTGCCGGCGATGACCGGGATGATCGCGACCATGACCGTGCACGCCGACGTGCTCGAGGCCGCAGCGCCGCTCGGCTTCGCACTCGCCACCGACGTCGCCGAGCTGCTCGTCAAGAGCGGTGTGGCCTTCCGCGAGGCGCACGAGGCCGTCGGCCAGCTCGTCCAGCACTGTGCCGCCACCGGTGTCGACCTGCACGAGGTCGACGACGACGCGCTGCAGAAGATCTCGCCGCACCTGACACCCGACATCCGCTCGGTCCTGGACGTCCGTGGCGCGATCGCGGCCCGGCAAGGCCACGGCGGTACGGCGCCGGTGCGCGTCAGCGAGCAGCTCGAGGCCCTGCGCATCGAGGTCGCCGCGCACCAGAGCTGGGCTGCCGCCACGCCGTCGTGAACCTCGACCGTCCGGCCGACGAGGTGGCCCCTGACCTGCTGGGCTGCCTGCTCCAGGCGCACGGCGTCACGGTGCGGCTGACCGAGGTCGAGGCCTACAGCGGCGAGGGCCTGGACCCCGCGTCGCATGCCCACCGGGGGCCGACGCTGCGCAACCAGCTGATGTACGGCCCCCCAGGGTTCCTCTACGTCTACTTCACCTATGGCATGCACTGGTGCGCCAACGTGGTCACCGGTCCGGAGGGCCGCGCCTCGGCCGTCCTGCTGCGCGCCGGCGAAGTGGTCGACGGACTCGAGCTCGCACGTGAGCGCCGTCCGCGCTCCTCTGACCGGGACCTCTGCCGCGGCCCGGCGCGACTGGCCAAGGCCCTCGCCCTCGACGCCTCCTCCCTCGGCGCCGACCTCCTCGACCCGGCCTCGGCAGTCCGCTTGCTCCCGGCCGTTGGCCCTCGTCCCACTGTCGCCGCAGGCCCGCGGGTCGGCATCACCGTCGGCACCGAGACCCCGTGGCGGTTCTGGGCTGACGGTGACCGCACCGTCTCGGCGTACAAGCCAGGTGTCCGTAGGGTTCGGCCATGAGGCTGACCGGTCAGGTGGGGGTCGTCACCGGCGCCGGTCGAGGACTTGGTCGGGAGATCGCTGCGGCTCTCGCGGCCGAGGGGATGTCGCTCCTCCTGCTGTCCCGCACCGGTGCCGAGGTCAACGTCCTCGCCGAGGAGCTGGCGGCGCGGCACGGCGTGAAGGCGTTGCCGGCCGCCATCGACGTCACCGACGCCGCCGCCGTGGACCGGGTCGTGATGCACGCCGAGCAGCACTTGGGCACCGTGGACCTGCTGGTCAACAACGCCGCGACGATCGAAGCGCGGGAGGTGCCGTTCTGGGAGTGCGACCGCGAGGACGTGTGGCGGGTCGTCGAGACCAACCTGCGCGGACCGCTGCTCATGACCCGGGCGCTGCTGCCGTCCATGGTCCAGCGTGGGCATGGTCGAGTCGTCAACCTGGCCTCCCGGGCCCGGGCGGCCACGCTCAGCGGGACCTACACCGGCTACGCCGTGTCCAAGCGCGCCGTCTCGCTGTTCACCGAGTCGCTGGTGGAACCGCTGCGGGGAACGGGGGTGGTCGTCCTCGACGTCCTCCCGGGCCTGGTGCGCACGGACCTCACCTTGTCGATGCCGGTCTGGGACGACGTGACCGCATGGGACGACGCGTCGGCGACTGCCACCGTGGTCGCAGACATCGCGTGCGGGAGCTACGACGACCGGCACGGCCAGGTGCTCGACGCGCCCGCCCTCGCTGGCGGGGCCTGACCGAGCCTGGTTGCCGCGTGCGGCACCATGGCGCGCGTGACCGCACCCGCTCTGCCCACCATCGCCCCGGTCGAGGACATCCTCGCCGACCTCGAGTGGCGAGGTCTGCTCGCCCAGACGACCGACCGCGACGCTTTGGCTCGCGACCTGGCCGCCGGCGTCGTGACGGTCTACGCCGGGTTCGACCCGACGGCCGACTCGCTGCATGTCGGGAGCCTGGTGCCGCTGCTGGCGCTGCGGCGCTTCCAGCTCGCCGGCCACCGCCCCATCCCGCTCGCGGGCGGGGCGACCGGCTTCATCGGCGACCCCACGGGCCGCACCACCGACCGCGTGATGATGACCCCGGAGGAGATCGCGGCACGCATCGTGCTGATCAAGGCCCAGCTCGAGCGGTTCCTGTCGTTCGACGACGGCCCGACGGGCGCCATCCTGGCGGACAACCTCGAGTGGACCGCCCCGATGAGCGCACTCGACTTCCTGCGCGACGTGGGGCGGCACTTCCCGGTCAACCAGATGCTCGCCCGAGAGTCGGTGAGCGCGCGGCTGGAGAGCGGCGGCCTGTCCTTCACCGAGATGAGCTACCAGCTGCTGCAGTCGCTCGACTTCGTGGAGCTGTACCGGCGGTACGGCTGCACCGCGCAGATCGGTGGCAACGACCAGTGGGGCAACATCACTGCCGGCCTCGACCTGCTGCGGCGCACGGAGCGGGCCAGTGGCCACGCACTCACCTTCCCGCTCGTCACCGACTCGGCGGGCCAGAAGCTCGGCAAGAGCACGGGGGGCGGCAACGTCTGGCTCGACCCGTCGATGACGTCGCCCTACGCGCTGTGGCAGTTCTGCCTCAACGTCGACGACCAGGATGCCGGCACCTACCTGCGGCTGCTGACCTTCGTCGGCCGCGAGGAGGTGGCCGCCCTGGACACCGAGACGGCTGCCCGTCCGTTCGCGCGGGCTGCCCAGCGGCGCCTCGCCGACGAGCTGGTGGCTCTCGTGCACGGCGCGGACGAGGTGGCGCGCGTCCAGGCGGCTTCGGCCGCCCTGTTCGGCGGTGGCGCCCTCGATGCCCTCGATGAGGACACGCTGCGCGCGGCGCTCGCCGAGGCCCCGTCCCTGCGCGTGGAGGGGGAGTGCCCGGCCGTGGTGGACCTGCTGGCCGAGGGGCTGGGACTGTCGAAGTCGGATGCCCGCCGGGCCGTGAAGGAGGGCGGTGCCTACCTCAACAACGCCAAGGTGGTCGACGAGTCGGCCGTGCCGGCGGACTCCGACTGGCTGCACGGCCGCTTCCTCGTGCTGCGCAAGGGCAAGCGCAACGTGCTGGTCGTCGAACGCTCCTGAGCGCCTGCCGTCCCCGTTGGCCACGCTCCGTACTCGTTCGTGACACGCCTGTGACCGCCACGGTTTGACGCCGGGGCGCTGCGCGCCCTAAGTTCATCGACGCCCCCGGAGAACCGGACGAAGGCCAGACCGCTCACCGTCACACTGGTGAACGTCGAAGCCCAAGTACGGTCCGCGGGCCACCCCATGCAGGACCAGGCCGGCGAAGCCGTGCCCCCCGTGGAGTGCCCTGATCGGAGCTCGGACCGCGAGGTTTGACCCCCGCGAACGGGACCTGATAGATTAGGCGAGTTGCCCCGCGAACGGTCGAGAGACCCAGGCCGGTGAGCAGTCGATCCTTGAGAACTCAACAGCGTGCCGAAAGTCAGTGCCAATTTTTACCCCGATTCGACGGGTAGCAGGCGCTCGCATCCGTGAGCGACTGTCCGACGATGACGGTTCCTTTGGTAACAGAACAAACGGACAGAAATGTCAGTTTCGCACTGTTGCCAGAATCAACAGCTGACCGCCTCGCCAGGCGGCAGCGACTCTCAAGATCATTAACGGAGAGTTTGATCCTGGCTCAGGACGAACGCTGGCGGCGTGCTTAACACATGCAAGTCGAGCGGAAAGGCCCTTCGGGGTACTCGAGCGGCGAACGGGTGAGTAACACGTGGGCAA
>JAODND010000022.1 GCA_025465465.1 Frankiales bacterium
GTCCTCGAGAAGCAGTTCCGCGGCTACTACGAGGAGGCGAACAAGAAGACCGGCAAGACCGGTGAGAACCTGCTCGTCATCCTCGAGAGCCGCCTCGACAACGTCGTCTACCGCGCCGGCTTCACCACGTCGCGCGACCACGCCCGCCAGGCCGTCCGGCACGGCCACGTCCTGGTCAACGGCAAGAAGGTCGACATCCCGTCCTACCGGGTGGGCGCGAACGACATCGTCGAGATCCGGCCGAAGAGCCGCGAGCTGACGCCGTACGTCATCGCCCGTGAGACCGCCGGCGACCGTCCGTCGCCGCCGTGGATGGAGGTCATCTCCTCCCAGATGCGCGTCCTCGTGCACAACCTCCCGAGCCGGCAGGTCATCGACACGCCGGTCCAGGAGCAACTCATCGTCGAGCTCTACTCCAAGTAGTCCCACAGCGCGGGCCTCGCCACCCCGCGCACCCCTTCGTGACGTCATATGGCGGACGTCACGGAAAACGTCCGCGAAAGGACACAGCGTGCTCATCGCACAGCGCCCCACCTTGAACGAAGAGGTGATCAGCGAGCGCCGCTCGCGCTTCACCCTCGAGCCGCTCGAGCCCGGCTTCGGATACACCCTCGGCAACTCGCTCCGTCGCACCCTGCTCAGCTCGATCCCCGGCGCTGCCGTGACGAGCATCCGCATCGACGGCGTCCTGCACGAGTTCACGACCGTCCCCGGCGTGAAGGAGGACGTGACCGACCTGATCCTCAACCTCAAGGAGCTGGTCGTCTCCTCCGAGAGCGACGAGCCGGTCGTCATGTACCTGCGCAAGCAGGGTCCTGGCCAGGTCACCGCCGCCGACATCGCGCCCCCGGCCGGTGTCGAGGTGCACAACCCCGACCTGCACATCGCCACCCTCAACGGCAAGGGCCGGCTCGAGATCGAGCTCACTGTCGAGCGCGGTCGCGGCTACGTCTCGGCCGTGCAGAACAAGCAGGCGGGCCAGGAGATCGGCCGCATCCCGGTCGACTCCATCTACAGCCCCGTCCTGAAGGTGACCTACAAGGTCGAGGCCACCCGTGTCGAGCAGCGCACCGACTTCGACAAGCTCGTGCTCGACGTCGAGACCAAGAACTCGATGACCCCGCGCGACGCGGTTGCCTCCGCCGGCAAGACGCTGGTCGGCCTGTTCGGCCTGGCGATGGAGCTCAACCAGGAGGCCGAGGGCATCGACATCGGCCCGTCCCCGACGGACGCCGCCCTTGCTGCCGACCTGGCGCTCCCGATCGAGGAGATGGACCTGACCGTCCGCTCCTACAACTGCCTCAAGCGCGAGGGCATCCACACCGTCGGCGAGCTCGTCTCGCGGTCGGAGGCGGACCTGCTCGACATCCGCAACTTCGGCAGCAAGTCGATCGACGAGGTCAAGATCAAGCTGCACCAGATGGGCCTCGGCCTGAAGGACAGCCCGCCCGGGTTCGACCCGAGCCAGATCGCCCAGTCCTACGGCACCGACGACTTCGTGTCGTTCAGCGACCCCGCCGAGGGCGAGGACGACGCCGACGGCGGCACCTGGACCGAGACCGAGCAGCTCTAAGCACGCGCCCCACCCCGGTGCGCTGGACCCCCAGCGCACCGGGACCCCGGGCCCCCGCAACCGCGGCGGCGCCCCCACGGAGGAGAACCCCTCCCGCTCCTGACAGGAGAAGGCAATGCCTACGCCCACCAAGGGTCCGCGCATGGGCGGCAGCCCGGCGCACGAGCGCCTCATGCTCGCCAACCTCGCGACGTCGCTGCTCGAGCACGGCCGTATCCAGACCACCGAGTCGAAGGCCAAGCGGCTTCGCCCGTACGTCGAGAAGCTCATCACCTTCGGCAAGCGGGGCGACCTGCACGCCCGGCGCCAGGTGCTCAAGGTCATCCGCGACAAGTCCGTGGTGCACACGCTGTTCGACGAGATCGGCCCCCGCTACGAGAACCGTCCCGGCGGCTACACGCGCATCGTCAAGACCGGCACCCGCAAGGGCGACAACGCGCCGATGGCGATCATCGAGCTCGTCGAGGCCATGACGGTCGCCCAGCAGGCGGTCGGCGAGGCCGAGCGCGCCCGCGGCACCAAGACGGCTCCCAAGAAGGCCCCGACCGGCGCGACCAGGGAGGCCGCGGAGGAGCTCGCCAGCGAGTCCCCGACCGCCGCCGCCGTCGCCGCCGAGGCAGCCGCTACCGAGACGGCTGAGGTCGAGGCCACCGAAGCCCCCGAGGCCCCCGCCGCCGAGGTCACCGAGGCCGAGACGACGGAAGCCCCCGAGGTCACCGAGGCCCCCGTCGTCGAGCCGGTCGAGGAGGCCGTCGCCGAGGCGCCTGCCGCTGAGGCTCCGGCGTCTGAGGCTCCGACCGAGCCCGCTGTCGAGGGCGACGCCGACAAGGCGTAGCGCCCGGCCTGGTCCACCTCGACGCGCCCGTCGGCGACACGACAACGGCCACGTGGGACGTGAGGGACCGCTGGATGCTCCCGGGCGTCGCGGCAGTCAGAACGGTCCCACTCGGCATGGTGGGTGTCGGGGCCCGGCTAGCGTCGTAGCCGTCATGACCGAGCCCACGGCCCCTGCCGACCCGCTCCTCGTCCGGATACGCCTGGACCTGGCCTATGACGGGACCGACTTCGCGGGCTGGGCGTTCCAGAACGACCAGCGCACCGTCCAGGGCGAGCTGGAGCGGGCACTGGCGGTCATCACGCGACACGACGACCTGCCGCGGGTCACCGTCGCCGGCCGCACCGATGCGGGGGTCCATGCGATCGGTCAGGTGGCTCACATCGACCTGCCCGAGGCCGCCGCGGCAGACCAGCTGCTGCGTCGGCTGAACGGCGTGCTGCCGCCCGACATCCGGGTGCATGGCGTGACCCCTGCGGCTGACGGCTTCGACGCCCGGTTCTCGGCGATGGCCCGCAGCTACCGCTACCGGGTGGCGGACCGGGCCTCGGACCTGGATCCCCTCCGCCGGCGGGACACGCTGGCCTGGCCCCGCGAGCTGGACCTCGGGGCGATGCAGCAGGCCTCGCGGCTGCTGCTCGGGCTGCACGACTTCGCTGCCTTCTGCCGGCGCCGCGAGGGCGCCACGACGGTCCGGACCCTGCTGCAGCTCGACTGGGCGCGAGAGGACGCCTTGGTCGCGACGGTCCGCGCCGACGCTTTCTGCCACTCGATGGTGCGCTCGCTCATCGGGGCCCTGCTCAGCGTCGGCGAGGGCCGACGCACCCCTGACTGGCCCTCGATGCTGCTGACGGCCGGCGCCCGCGCCTCGGACGTCGCGGTGGCGCCTCCGCACGGTCTGACGCTGGTCCGGGTCGAGTACCCGCCCGACGACCAGCTGCTGGCCCGCCAGTCCGTGACCCGCAATCGTCGCCTCGCGGAAGTGGGTCCGGGGGAGTCCCCGCAGTGAAGCGCGGAGGAAAGGACCGCTGGGCTGTAAAGAACTGGCTCGCGTCCGCGACGATGGACCGATGGGGTATGTCGACTGCCAGTCGCTGAGCTACGTCCTGCCGGACGGGCGCGTGCTGTTCGCCGACACCAGCTTCCGGGTCGGGGACGGTACGAAGACCGCTCTCGTGGGTGCCAACGGCACCGGCAAGACGACGCTGCTCCGGATCATCGCCGGGGACCTGAAGCCGAGCGAGGGCGGTGTCGCACGGGCCGGCGGCCTCGGCGTGATGCGGCAGTTCATCGGGTCGATCAGGGACGAGACCGAGGTGCGCGACCTGCTTCTCGACCTCGCACCGGCCGGGGTCCGCGACGCCGGCCGGGCGCTCGACAAGGCCGAGCTCGCAATGATGGAGGCCGACGACGAGAAGACCCAGATGCGCTATGCCACAGCCCTTTCCGACTGGGGCGACGCCGGTGGTTACGACGCCGAGGTCACGTGGGACGTGTGCACGATGGCGGCGCTCGCGATCCCCTACGACAAGGCGATGTACCGCAAGCTGCACACGCTGTCGGGCGGGGAGCAGAAGCGCCTGGCCCTCGAGGCACTCCTGCGCGGCCCCGACGAGGTGCTGCTGCTCGACGAGCCCGACAACTACCTCGACGTACCAGGGAAGCGGTGGCTGGAAGCTGCCCTCGCCGAGTCGCCGAAGACGGTGCTGTTCGTCTCGCACGACCGCGAGCTGCTGGGCAACGTCGCGACGCGCGTCGTGACCATCGAGGCCCACGGCGCCTGGGTGCACGGCGCGGGTTTCGTGACCTACCACGAGGCGCGCAAGGCCCGGCGCGCCCGCCTCGAGGAGCTGCACAAGCGCTGGGACGAGGAGAACGAGCGGCTCAGGCAGCTCGTCATCACCTTGCGCGAGCAGGCCAAGATCAGCCCCGACATGGCGTCGCGCTACCGGGCCATGCAGACCCGTTACGAGAAGTTCCTCGAGGTGGGTCCACCGCCGGAGCAGGTCGTCGACCAGAAGGTCACCATGAAGCTCCGGGGCGGGCGTACGGGGGTGCGCGCGATCACGTGCGAGCGGCTCGAGCTGACCGGCCTCATGAAGCCGTTCGACCTCGAGGTCTTCTACGGCGAGCGGGTGGCGGTGCTCGGCTCCAACGGTTCCGGGAAGTCGCACTTCCTGCGGCTGCTCGCGGCCCAGGAGGTGCGGCACACCGGTACCGCCCGGCTCGGCGCTCGCGTCGTGGCGGGCTGGTTCGCGCAGACGCACGAGCAGCCCGAGCTCTACGGCAAGACCCTGGTCGAGGTGCTGCACCGCGGGGATGGCGACCGACGCGGGCTGGAGCGCGGGCAGGCGATCGGGGCGCTTCGTCGCTACGAGCTGGACGGCCAGGCCGATCAAGCCTTCGAGTCGCTGTCCGGTGGCCAGCAGGCCCGCTTCCAGGTGCTGCTGCTGGAGCTCGGCGGCGCGACCCTGCTGCTACTCGACGAGCCGACCGACAACCTCGACCTGGCGTCAGCCGAGGCGCTGGAGGAGGGCCTCGAGTCCTTCGACGGCACGGTGCTCGCCGTCACCCACGACCGGTGGTTCGCGCGCGGGTTCGACCGGTTCCTGGTGTTCGGGGAGTCGGGAGAGGTCTATGAGTCCGACGGGCCGGTCTGGGACGAGGGCAGGGTCCAGCGTGCTCGTTAGCGAGGTCGTCGACTGGCGCGCGTGGAAGCCGCTGCGCCTCGAGGCGCTGGCGGACACCCCGATCGGCTTCGGCGAGCTCTACGCCGACGCCATGGCGCAGGCTGACGACGAGTGGGAGCAGCGATGGCGCCGCCAGACTGGCATCAAGGTGATGGCCCTCGAGCGCGACGTGCCGCTCGGCATCGCTGGTGGTTTCCGGGCGGAGGACGGCCGAAAGGTCCTGTTCTCCGTCTATGTCCGCCCGGCAGCCCGTGGCCGCGGCGTGCTCGAGGCCCTCGTGGACCGGGTGGCCACCTGGGCGGCGCCGGATGCGCTGACGCTCGACGTGCACGTCGACAACGCGCCCGCGCGCTCGGCGTACCTCCGCCTGGGGTTCGTCGAGAACGGCATGATCACGCCCGGCGGCGGCATCGACGGCCGTGATCTCGTGGGCATGGTGCGCCCACCGGGTGCGCCGCCTTTGCAGGGTGGGGCGGCCAGCAGGTAGTCTTATGGGCTGTTGCTCGGCGAGCCTCGTTGACGCGCGCCCAGAACACGGACCTGAGAGAAGAGCACCTTGACCACGTACCAGCCGAAGCCGGCCGACGTCACGCGTCAGTGGCACGTCATCGACGCCGACGACGTCGTCCTCGGACGCCTGGCCACCCAGGTCGCGACGCTCCTGCGTGGCAAGCACAAGGCGTACTACGCCCCGCACCTCGACACCGGCGACTTCGTCGTCGTCATCAATGCCGGCAAGGTCGCCATGACCGGCAACAAGCGCGAGCAGTCGCGCGTCCACCGCCACTCGGGCTATCCGGGCGGTCTCACCAGCGTCTCCTACGACGTGGTCCTCAAGACCCGCCCCGAGCGGATCATCGAGAAGGCCGTCAAGGGCATGCTGCCGCACAACACCCTCGGGCGTCAGATGCTCTCCAAGCTCAAGGTCTACGCCGGCCCGACCCACCCCCACCAGGCGCAGGCGCCGGTGCCGTTCGAGATCATTCAGGTGTCGCAGTGACTGCAGTGTCGTCCCCCGAGCTCATCCAGACGGTCGGCCGCCGCAAGGAGGCCATCGTCCGTGTCCGCCTCGTGCCGGGCACCGGCGACTACAAGCTGAACGGCCGCACCCTCGAGGAGTACTTCCCGAACAAGGTGCACCAGCAGGCCATCAACGAGCCGTTCGTGACGCTCGAGAAGAGCGGCCAGTTCGACGTCATCGCGCGCCTGTCCGGCGGCGGCATCTCCGGCCAGGCCGGTGCCCTGCGCCTCGCGATCGCGCGTGCCCTCATCGAGGTCGACGCCGAGGACCGCCCCGCCCTGAAGAAGGAGGGGTTCCTCACCCGCGACGCGCGGATCAAGGAGCGCAAGAAGTACGGCCTGAAGAAGGCCCGCAAGGCGCCTCAGTACTCGAAGCGCTAAGACCACACCGTCGAGGCGGTTCCCAGGACTGGGGGCCGCCTCGCGGCATGTCTGGAGGTTGTGTGGCTCGGCTGTTCGGGACCGATGGGATCCGCGGGCTGGCGTTCGGCGACGTGCTCACCGAGGACCTCGCGCGGCAGGTCGCCGCGTCGGCCGTCCGTGTGCTCGGAGGCCGCCGCGTGGTCGTCGGCCGCGACACCAGACCTTCCGGGCCGGCCCTGGAGAAGGCCGCGGTAGAGGGCTTCACCTCGGCCGGCGCGGACGTCGTGCTGCTGGGCGTCGTGCCGACGCCTGCGGTCGCGCAGGTGGTCGCGTCCGGCGCCGCCGATCTCGGGCTGGTGCTGTCCGCCTCGCACAACCCGCCGTCGGACAACGGGCTCAAGCTGTTCGGTCCGGCCGGCCACAAGCTCACCGACGCCGAGGAGGACGCCATCGAGGCGGGTCTCGCGACGGCGGCTGGCGCGCTCGGCGACCGGCAGGGCACCGTCTCCGACGGGGCGGACCTCGTCGAGGGGTACGCCGCTGCGCTGCTGTCGACCGTCGGATCGCTCGCCGGTCTGACGGTCGTCGTCGACGGGGCAGAGGGCGCGGCGTCCCGGCTCGCGCCTGAGGTCTATGCGGCTGCCGGCGCTTCCGTCGTCGCGATCCACTGCGGCGGCGACGGGTCAAGGATCAACGAGGGCAGCGGCGCCACGCACCCGGAGTCGCTCGCGGCCGCCGTGGTCGCGCACGGCGCCGACCTCGGGATCGCGCACGACGGGGATGCCGACCGCTGCATCGTCGTCGACGGCACGGGCCGGGTCCTCAACGGCGACCAGGTGCTCGGGCTGCTGGCGATCGCCCGCAGGGAGTCGGGGCTTCCTGCCTCGGACGTCCTGGTCGCGACCGTGATGAGCAACGTCGGGCTGGCGCAGGCCATGGAGCGGGCGGGGATCGAGCTGGTACGCACCGCGGTGGGGGACCGCTATGTCCTGGCGGCCATGCTCGAGCACGGCTATCGGCTCGGTGGCGAGCAGAGCGGGCATGTCGTGCTCCTCGACCACGCCACGACGGGCGACGGACTGCTGACGGCGCTGCAGGTGATGGACCGGGTGGTCCGGACCCGCCGCCCGCTGGCCGAGCTCGCCGACGTCGTGACGCCGTTGCCACAGGTGCTCGTCAACGTCCGCGCCGAGCGCGCCCGGGCCACGGCGCCTGAGGTCCTCGCAGCGGTCGCGCGCGAGGAGGCCGCACTCGGCGCCGCGGGTCGGGTCCTGCTGCGCCCGTCCGGCACCGAACCCCTCGTCCGCGTGATGGTCGAGGCCCCGACGGGGACCCTGGCGGAGGCCATCGCCGAGCGCCTGGCAGCCGTCGTCGGCCGCGGTGGACCAGTTCCGCAACGCTGAGAGACCCCTCGACGACACAGCTCTGTCGGCTATGTCCCGTTCCGCCCGCTTTGGCCGTCGCCGATGCGTGAGATCTGCTCCGCGGCCGTCCGGGCGATGCCACGATGAACGCGAGGGGGAATCCAGCGTGCGATGGCGAGTGCTCACGGGGGCGATGACGTCCCTGTGCTCCGTGCTGCTCGTGGTGGCCGCGGTCGTCCAGCCGGCGAGTGGCCTTCGCGCACCGAACCCCGCGGTGCTCGCTGCCGCGACGGCAAAATCCACCTGGACGGCCACCGCCGACAGCCAGGAGCTGGTCGGCGAGACCGCACCCGCTTCCAACGCGATCGACGGCGACGCCACCACGATCTGGCACACCGCCTGGTACAACGGCAACGCTCCGCTCCCGCACTGGATCGCCATCGACACCAAGGCCGTCCAGCCCTGGGCGGGCCTGGTCTACACCCCACGGCCCGGGAGCCAGGGCCGCAACGGCAACATCGGTCAGTTCCAGGTCGACGTGTCCACCGATGGGACCACCTGGTCGTCGGCACCCGTCGCGCAGGGGACCTGGCCTGACTCCTCCGCACAGCAGACCGCGACCTTCCCCTCCGTGATGGCGCGCTACGTGCGCCTCAAGGCACTCACCGAGTCGGGCAACCGCGGACCGTGGTCCAACGCAGCTGAGCTCGACCTGCTCGTCGGCACCGCGCCCGTCACGACCTCCCCGACGGCCACCGCCTCCCCGACGGCCACCGCGAGCCCGACCGCCACCCGCACTGCCACGCCCACCGCCACGCCCACCGCCACGCCCACTGCCACGCCGACCGCCACGCCCAGTGCCAGTGCCAGTGCCAGTGCGGGCCAGCTGCCGGCCCGCGCGAGCTGGATCGCGACCGCCGACAGCCAGGAGCTCTCGGGGGAGAACGGGGCGGTCGCCAACCTGCTCGACGGCAACCTCGCGACCATCTGGCACACCGGCTGGAGCGCCGGCAACGCACCGCTGCCGCACTGGGTCGTGCTCGACACCCTGGCGCAGCGCAGCGTGACCGCGGTCCTCGTCACGGCCCGACCCCCCACTACCGGCCCGAACGGGCGCATCGGCCAGTACAAGGTCGAGGTGTCGAAGGACAGCACCACCTGGGTGACGGCCGCCACCGGCACACTGCTCGACACGAGTGGGACGCAGACCATCAGCTTCCCGGCGGTGGTCGGGCGCTATGTGCGGCTGACGGCGCTCACCGAAGCCGGCAACCGGGGCCCGTGGAGCAGCGCCGCCGAGCTCGACCTGACCAGCAGCGCGGCGCCCGGGAGCACCCCCACGCCCACGAGCACCCCCAGCCCGACCGTGAGCCCGACGGCAAGCCCCAGTCCGACCCTGACGCCGACCGCCACGGCCACGCCCACCGTCTCCCCGACCGCGTCGCCCACCGTCTCCCCGACGGCCTCCCCGACGGCCGGGTCGGCCCTCGCACCTCGCACGCAGTGGACCGCGACCGCGGACAGCCAGGAGCTCGTCGGCGAGAACGGCGCGGTCGCCAACCTGCTCGACGGCAGCCTCACGACCATCTGGCACACCGGCTGGAGCGCCGGCAACGCACCGCTGCCGCACTGGGTCGTGCTCGACACCGTGACCTCGCGCAGCATCAGCGCAGTGCTCGTCACCGCACGCCCCCCCAGCACCGGTCCCAACGGGCGCATCGGCCAGTACAAGGTCGAGGTGTCGGCAGACGGCACCACCTGGACGACCGCGTCCTCCGGGTCGCTCCTCGACACCGGTGGCACGCAGACGATCAGCTTCCCGGCGGTGGTCGGCCGCTACCTGCGGCTGACGGCGCTGACGGAGGCCGGCAACCGCGGTCCGTGGAGCAGTGCGGCCGAGCTCGACCTCACCAGCGCTCTGCCGCCTGCCACGGCAACACCGAGCGCGACACCCACCGCGACACCCACAGCGACGCCCACCGTGACGCCCACCCCGAGCAGCACGGCGAGCCCGACCGGCGCGAAGGGGTCCTGGACCGCTCCGATCACGCTCCCCATCGACCCAGCAGCCGCCGCCCTCCTGAAGAACGGCAAGGTCCTCACCTGGTCGGCGTACTCCGGCACCACCTTCGGCGGAAGCAACGGCTACACCCAGACCGCCACGATCGACACCACGACCGGCGCGGTGAGCCAGCGGACCGTGACCGAGACCGGCCACGACATGTTCTGCCCGGGCCTCGCGCTGCTCAGCGACGGCAGTGTCTTCGTCTCCGGAGGCTCCAACGCCGACAAGCAGAGCACCTACGACCCGGTGTCCGCGACCTGGTCCACCGCCGCGCCCTTGGTCGTGCCCCGGGGCTACCAGTCGTCGGTGGCACTGTCCGACGGCCGCATCTTCACCCTCGGAGGCTCCTGGAGCGGCGGCACCGGCCTGAAGAACGGCGAGGTCTGGACCCCAGGTGCAGCGGGCGGCACGTCGTCGGCGCGCAACGGCATCCCCGTCGCCCCGTTCGAGACGAACGACAACCGGGGCGAGTTCCGCTCCGACAACCACATGTGGTTGTTCGCGTGGAGCAACGGCACCGTCTTCCAGGCGGGCCCTGCGCGGGCGATGCACTGGATCAACACCGCCGGGAGCGGCAGCTGGTCGAACGCCGGGCTTCGTGGGGACGACGCGGACGCGATGAACGGCAACGCCGTGATGTACGACGCGGGCAAGATCCTCACCCTCGGCGGCGCCCCGAGCTACGACAACTCGGCGGCGACCGCGAACGCCTACACGATCGACATCACCGGCACGACGCCCGTGGTCACCAAGCTGACGGGCATGGCCAACCCGCGGGCGCTCGGCAACAGCGTCGTGCTGCCCGACGGCCGGGTGCTGGTGGTCGGGGGTCAGGCGATCGCTGCTCCCTTCAGTGACGCCACCTCGGTCATGACGCCCGAGCTCTGGGACCCCACCACCAAGCTGTTCACCCCGATGGCCGACATGGCCGTACCCCGCAACTACCACTCGTTCGCGCTGCTCCTGCCCGACGGGCGGGTGCTCGCGGGCGGTGGTCAGCTCTGCCCCACCGGCTGCACCGAGCACCCCGACTACGAGATCTTCACGCCGCCCTACCTGCTGGACAGCACCGGCAACCCGCGGTCGCGACCGGCTCTGGTGTCGGCACCGACGAGCGGTACTGCCGGCGGCACGCTGGCGGTCACGACCGACCGAGCAGTGACCGCCTTCAGCCTGGTGCGCATGGGATCCGCGACGCACTCGGTCGACACCGACCAGCGGCGCATCGCGGTCACCGCGACGAGCACCGGCGTCAACAAGTACAGCCTCGCGCTGCCGGCTGACCGTGGCGTACTCGTCCCGGGCGAGTGGATGCTGTTTGCCCTCGACGCCAATGGCACGCCGAGCACCGCCGCCACCCTCCTCATCAGCTGATCTGCGCGGCCGGGCCATAGGGTCACGGAGATGCGGAACCTGACCCAGGCAGAGGCCACCGCGCGCGCTGCGGCGGTCAGCAACATCAGCTATGACGTCGAGCTCGACCTCACGCACGGCGAGGTCTGGTACTGGTCGACGACCGTGGTCCGCTTCACGGCGACGGGGGCACCGGGGCTGTTCCTCGAACTCGACTGCCTGACGATGGTGGACGCGTCGCTCGACGGCGGCAGCCGCCCGGTCCTGGAGGGCAACCGCATCTCCCTGGAGGGGCTCACCGGCGAGCACGAGGTCAAGGTGGTCGCCCGCTGCGGCTACACCCGCAGCGGGGAAGGCCTGCACCGGTTCGTCGACCCGGCGGACGGCGACGTGTATGTCTATGCGAACGCCTTCCTCGACGACGCGCAACGGTTCTTCGCGTGCTTCGACCAGCCCGACCTCAAGGCACCCATCCGGCTGACCGTGACGGCGCCCTACGGGGACATGGTCCGGTCCAATGCCCGTGGTGAGCTCGACGGCTCCCGGTATGTCTTCGCGACGACGCCGCCGATCTCGACGTACATGCTGTCGCTGGCGGCGGGGCCTTGGTACGGCGTCTCACGCTGGCACGACGGCATCGAGATGGGGGTGTGGTGCCGGGCCTCGCTCGAGCCGCACCTCGATGCCGCCGAGCTGCTGCGGGTGACTGCCGACTGCTTCGACCAGCAGCAGCTGGTGTTCGGGTCTCGCTACCCGTTCGGCGACTCCTACGACCAGGTCTTCGTCCCGGAGTTCAACGCGGGCGCCATGGAGAACCCGGGCATGGTGACGCTCAACGACGAGTCGTTCATCTACCGCTCGCGGACCACCGCAGGGGCGCGTCGGCTCCGGGCGCAGGTGATCGCGCACGAGATGGCGCACATGTGGTTCGGCAACCTCGTCACGATGCGGTGGTGGGACGGCATCTGGCTCAACGAGTCCTTCGCCGAGTTCATGGGCCTGCAGACCATCGACGAAGGCAGCCTCTTCAGCGGGGCCTGGGCCGACTTCTGCCTGGGGCGCAAGGCCTGGGGCTACCGGGCCGACCAACTGCCGACGACACATCCGGTGGCCGGGCAGGTCGCAGACAACCGCACTGCGCTGCTCAACTTCGACGGGATCTCCTATGCCAAGGGTGCCTCGGTGCTGCGACAGCTCGTGGCCTTCGTGGGTCAGGACGCGTTCTTCGCCGGCCTGCGGACCTATCTGGCCAAGCACGCCTACGGCAACACCGATCTGGCCGACCTCCTGATCGAGCTGGAGGCGGCCAGCGGGCGCGACCTCGGGTCGTGGGCCAAGGCCTGGTTCGAGACCAGCGGGGTCGCCACCCTGCGTCCGCGCTGGGACGACAGCGGCCTCGTCGTCGTCCAGGACAGCGACCACCTCCGGGACCACGTGGTCGAGATCGGCCTGTACGACGACGACGGCAGTCAGATCCGGCTGCGCGAGCGGATCCCGCTGGTGATCTCGGGGACCGAGACCAGGGTGCCCGGTGCGACACCGGCCGACCTGGTGATCCTCAACGACCGCGACCTCACGTTTGCCAAGCTCCGCTTCGACGACCGGTCCCGCGAGACCGTGCTGACCGGCCTGGCCCGGGTGCAGGACCCGCTCGCCCGGGCGCTGTGCTGGGGCGCGCTCTGGGACGCGACCCGCGATGGAGAGCTGGCCGCCCGGGAACACGTGCGGGCGGTCCTGGCCGCGATCGCGGCCGAGGAAGACCCCTCCCTCGCCGAGACGCTGCTCGGCCAGGCGCACACGGCGGCGGCCTACTACGCACCGGTCGACGAGCAGGTCGGCCTGCTCGCACAGCTGGCCAGCTTCAACTGGGCGGCCGCCACGGTCCACCCGGGCTCCGACCTGCAGCTCGTCCGCGCCCGAGCGGCTGTGCAGACCACGACCGACGTCGCGCACCTGGAGGGGCTGCTTCGGGGCACCGACATACCGGAGGGGCTCGTCGTCGACAACGAGCTGCGCTGGCTGGTAGTGCGTCGGGCGGCAGCGCTCGGCCACCTGGACGGCGCCGACATCGACCGGGAACTGCTCGCTGACCGGACCGCGACGGGACAGCTGCACGCCGAGGCGGCCCGCGCCTCGTTGCCGGACCCGGCGGAGAAGCGACGGACGTGGGACCACCTCGTGGCTGGCGAGGTCACGAACGCGCAGGCGCGCGCGATCGGCGGTGGCTTCTGGCAGCACGGTCAGGACGAGCTGCTGCGGCCCTATGCCGACTCCTACGTCGACGCCGTCCCGCAGCTCTGGGAGCGCCTGACACCGGTGCTGGCAGCCTCGCTGACGACGAGGCTGTTCCCGAGCACGCTGGTCGACCAGGAGGTGCACACGCTCACGGGCCGGCTGCTGGAGCAGCACGACCTGCCTGCCGGCGCACGACGCATCGTGTCGGAGCAGCACGACGACCTGCGCCGCGCGCTGCACGCCCAGCAGTCCGCCTCGGACTAACCTGGTCCCATGTGCGGGATCGTCGGATACGTCGGTGAGCAGCAGGCGCTGGAGGTCGTACTCGGCGGCCTCAGACGTCTGGAGTACCGCGGCTACGACAGCGCGGGCGTCGCGATCCTGCACGGCGGCAGGCTGCAGGTGGAGCGCAAGGCGGGCAAGCTGTCCAACCTCGAGAAGGAGATCGGGGAGAAGTCGCTGCCCGGCACGCTCGGCATCGGCCACACCCGCTGGGCCACGCACGGCCCGCCCACCGACCGCAACGCGCACCCGCAGGTCGACTGCGCCGGCAAGGTCGCCGTCGTGCACAACGGCACTATCGAGAACTTCGAGGTCCTCGTCCGTGGGCTCGAGGACCGCGGTCATACGCGCACCTCCGACACCGACACCGAGGTGGTCGCCCACCTGGTCGAGGAGAGGTACGACGGCGACCTGGCCGCCACCGTGCGCTCGATCTGCCAGGACCTCGAGGGCTCGTTCGTCCTGGTGATCGCCCACCAGGACGAACCCGATCTCGTCGTCGCTGCCCGCCGCAACCTGCCGCTCGTCATCGGGCTCGGTGAGGGCGAGAACTTCGTCGGCTCAGACGTGACCGCCTTCATCGCCCACACTCGCGAGGCCCGCGCCGTCGAGCAGGACCAGGTCGTCGAGGTCCGGCGCAGCGGCGTCACGGTGACCGACCTCGAGGGCAACGTCGTCGAGGGCGACAGCTACCACGTCGACTGGGACACCGCCGCCGCCGAGAAGGGCGGCCACGAGTTCTTCATGCTCAAGGAGATCGAGGAGCAGCCCGCGGCGATCCGCGAGACCCTCGGCGGCCGACTGCAGGAGGACGGCCTGCTGCACCTCGACGAGCTGTCGATGAGCGACCAGGACATCCGCGACATCGAGCAGGTCGTGATCGTCGGCTGCGGGTCGGCCTACCACTCCGGGCTCGTCGGGAAGTATGCCCTCGAGCGCTGGGCCCGGCTGCCCGTGCAGGCCGAGATGGCCTCGGAGTTCCGCTACCGCGACCCGGTGATCGGCCGCTCGACACTGGTCATCGCGGTGTCGCAGTCGGGGGAGACCGCCGACACCCTGGAGGCGGTCCGGCACGCCCGGCACCTGCGGGCCAAGGTGCTGGCCGTCACCAACACGGTCGGCTCCACCATCAGCCGCGAGAGCGACGCCGCGCTCTACACCCGCGGCGGCCCCGAGGTCGCCGTCGCTTCGACGAAGTCGGTGATGACCCAGATCACCGCCATGTACCTCGTCGGCCTCTACCTCGCCCAGGTGCGCGGCACCCGTGACCCGGACGAGGTACGGGCGCACCTGGCCGACCTGCAGGCGGTACCCGCTCTCGTGCAGGAGGTGCTCGACCGGATGGGTCCGGTCCGGCAGCTCGCTCGCGAGCTCGTCGACGAGGAGCGGGTGTTGTTCCTCGGCCGGCATGTCGGCTATCCGATGGCGCTCGAAGGCGCGCTGAAGCTCAAGGAGCTCGCCTACATCGGGGCCGAGGGCTTCCCTGCGGGCGAGATCAAGCACGGCCCCATCGCGCTCGTCGAGCAGGGCACTCCCGTCATCGTGATCGCACCCCGACACGCCTTGCAGGCCAAGCTGGTCAACAACGTGCAGGAGGTCCGGGCTCGTGGGGCCCGCACCATCGTCATCGCGACCGACGGCGACGAGTCGGTGACCCCCTACGCCGACACGATCATCCGCATCCCCGACACCAAGTCGCTGCTCACGCCGCTGCTGACGATCGTGCCCCTGCAGGTCCTGTCGGCCGAGATCGCGCGGGCCCGCGGCCTCGATGTCGACCAGCCCCGCAACCTCGCGAAGTCGGTCACGGTCGAGTAGCCGCCGACGGCAAAGATCATGTGGAGGCGCCTGTGGACGTTGCGTTCCCGCGGGAACGTGTCGTCCACAGGTCAGGCAGCCTGCTGGCGGAGAACCCAGACGGCGTGGTCGAGGTCGAGGCGGTCGCCAGACGAGGGCGTGAAGGCCGCGGCGGGAAGCTGGTCGGCGGGCGCGACACGAAGGGTCGGGCGGTGCGGCACGTGCACGCCGTCACTGGTCCGGACCTCGAGGGTCCGGTCGGCCCGCAGGACGAGTTGGACGCCCTCGACGTGGATGAGGGTGTGGTGCCGGCTGCAGACCAGGACGAGGTTCGCGAGGTCGGTCGGACCGCCCTGTGACCAGAACCGCACGTGGTGCGCATGCAGCTTGGTGGTCCGCGTGCACCCGGGCATGCGGCAGCGCTCGCCGTCGACCTGGCCGAGCATCCGACGGAGCGGCAGAGTGACTTCGCGCATCGTGCGGCCCTTGTCCAAGGAGGTCAGGTCAAGGGGTTCGAGGGGTCCCGCCGGCCTCGCGATCTGGCCGGGTGCCAGCAGCGTCCCGTCGCGGAGCCGTCCCCAGCCTGAGAGTGGGTCGACACACACGCGCAGCCGCTCCTTGACGGCGACAGGCAACGGACCGGGTGCGTCCAGGGCAGAGGCTGCCATCCTGAGCAGCGCGTCGGTCAGCGTCGGCTTGGCGGGCAGTCGAGCGACGGCGGCGGCCTTGGCGCGGGCCAGCTCGCGCTCCTCTCGCTGCTCGCGGACGCGGCGGTTGTGCTGGGCGACCTCCAGGCACGCGTCCGTCCAGGCCCGCCGGGTCGCGAGCTCGGCCTCGGTGGCGAACAGGTCACTCCCACTGGACCGTGGCATCGGCGGCTCGGATCGCTCGGACAGCTCAGGCTCCTCCGCGACGGGTAGGGGCAGCGACCTGACCTCCGAGCGGGCTTCGTCGAGGACGCGTTCCATGCCGGCGAGGACGACGGTCGCCTCCCCCGGCTCCAGCACGAAGGTCACGGCCACGCGCCCGTCGGGCCGGGTGCGAACAGTCGGATGCGACCTGACTGTCGCGGCGTCCTCGTCGGCGGCTTGCGACCGGCGTACTGCCTGGACGAGTCGTTCGATCTGAGCGCCGCTGCAGTCACTGGCCAGGTCGACCCAGGTCTGCTCGTCGCCGGCTGTGCACACGCGCGTGATGGCCCGGACCTGCGTCCACGTCAGTCTGCCCTCCGCGAACCCTGCGGCGATGCGCGGCAGATCGCGCAGCGCGACGGCGACGCGGACCCGCTCACGTGCGGCGCCGAGGCCCATGCCGCAACGCCACGCGAGCCAGTGCGCGCACGAAAGCACGCCGACGCCGCCCCAGGCGCCCCGAGTCTCGAGCTCGCCGATGAGCGCGATGAGCCGGGCTTCGCCGGCGGCGACGCGGGCCGCCCAGGTGGCCACCTCGTCCCGCAGGTCATCGTCGGTCAGGGCAGTCAGATCAAGGGTGGCCATGGGAGGAAACTACGTGTCGGGTATGACAAGAATCCTTGTGTACCAGGGGATCTCGCGCTGTGGAAGGATGGCTGCGTGAGCATCGTGGGCGTCGGGGTCGACGTGGTCGACGTGGCCCGGCTGGCCGCCGCGCTCGAGCGCACTCCCTCGCTGCGGAACCGGCTGTTCACTGCCGATGAGCAGGTCGTGACGCGGGTCGAGTCGCTGGCCGGGCGCTTCGCCGCGAAGGAGGCTGTGGCCAAGGTCCTCGGTGCGCCGGGTCTGCGATGGACCGAGGCCGAGGTCGTGACCGAGGAGAACGGCCGCCCGCGGCTGGTCGTGACCGGCGCGGTCCGTGAGGCGGCCGACGCCCTGGGCATCAGCACGTGGCACCTGTCGTTGTCCCACGACGGCGGCATCGCGACGGCCTTCGTGGTGGCCGAGCGATGATCCGGGCCTACACGGTTGCGCAGGTGCGCGCAGCCGAGGAACCGCTGCTGAAGGCTGGTGTGCCGCTGATGGCCCGGGCGGCCACCGCGCTCGCCCGCGAGGTCGCGCAGCGGCTGCCGTTCGTCTACGGCGCCCGGGTGGTCCTGCTCGTGGGCTCCGGCAACAACGGAGCCGATGCGCTGTGGGCCGGCGCCCGGCTGGCCCGTCGCGGCGCTGCGGTCGTGGCCGTGCTGGCCGGGACCCCTGTGCAGGATGCGCTTGACGGGTTCCTCCTGGCCGGGGGTCGGGTCGGCACCGAGCAAGCCGTCGCCGGGGCGGAGGTCGTCGTGGACGGGCTCGTGGGCATCGGCGGCCGGGGGCCGTTGCGCTCACCTGTGCCGGTGCTCGCCGGCGTACCCCTCGTCGTCGCGGTGGACGTGCCGAGCGGCGTCGATGCCGACACGGGGCAGGTGCACGACGGTGCGGTCCGTGCCGACGTGACCGTGACCTTCGGCTCGGCCAAGCCGGGGCTGCTGATCGCGCGCGAGCACGTCGGCGAGCTCGTCATCGTCGACGTGGGGCTCGAGCTTCCGGAGGCTCCGGTCGAGGCCCTCCTCGCCGTCGCCGCCCTGCTGCCGCCGGACGACCGGGTCTCCGACAAGTACAGCCGCGGCGTCGTGGGCATCGCGGCGGGCTCGACGGCGTACTCGGGTGCCGCCCTGCTGTCGGTCGGCGCGGCCATCCGGGCCGGCGCCGGCATGGTCAGGTATGCCGGCAGCGCGGCTGATCGGGTCCGGGACCACTGGCCGGAGGCGGTGGTGACCGACACGGTCAAGGACGCCGGCCGGGTGCAGGCCTGGGTCGTGGGGCCGGGCATCGGGCCCGACGCCCACGACACCGTCGAGGAGGTGCTCGCGCAAGACGTCCCGGTGCTCGTCGACGCCGACGCCCTCACGATCTGCGCCTCCGCGAAGGCGTTGCTGACCGACCGGTCGGCACCCACGCTGCTCACGCCGCACGACCGCGAGTACGAGCGGTTCGGACAGCCCGTCGGACCCGACCGCATCGGCGCCGCACGCCGGCTCGCCGACGAGCTCGGCGTGCACGTGCTGCTCAAGGGCGACGCGACGGTCGTGGTCGGGCCGAGCGGACCAGCCCGCGTGAACCTCACCGGCTCCTCGTTGCTTGCCACCGCGGGCACCGGGGACGTGCTCGCCGGGGCGATCGGTGCGCTGCTGGCGCGGGGCCTGCCGGTGCTGGACGCCGCCAGTGTGGGGGCCTTCCTGCACGGCCGGGCCGCGGTGCTCTCCACGGGGGGCGTGACGACGAGCGCGGGCCTGGTGCTGGAGGCGTGGCCTGCCGCCGTCCGCGAGGCGTTGCTGCCAGACTGACGGACGTGAGATCGGCTGCCGTCGTGGACCTCCAGGCGATCCGCGACAACGTCGCGGATCTGCGGGCTCGCGTCGGCGACGCCGAGGTGATGGCGGTCGTGAAGGCCGATGCCTACGGCCACGGGCTGGTTCCCTCGGCCCGCGCGGCCGTGCAGGGCGGGGCGAGCTGGCTCGGGGTCGCGTTCCTGGAGGAGGCGATCGCCCTGCGGGCCGCCGGGTTGGGCCATCGCGTGCTGGCCTGGCTCTACTCGCCGACGGAGGACCTCGCGCCGGCCGTCGCCGCCGACGTCGACCTCGGCGTCTACAACCAGGCCGAGCTGGCGCGGGTGGTCGCCGCGGCCGAGCAGACGGGGCGCACGGCCCGCGTGCACCTCAAGGCAGACACCGGACTGTCCCGGGGTGGCTCGCCGGTCGCGGAGTGGCCCGACCTGGTCGAGGCTGCCGCCAAGGCGCAGGCCGGTGGCGCCGTCGATGTGGCCGGGGTGTGGAGCCATCTCGCGTCGAGCGAGGAAGGCCCCGGGCACGCTCTCAACCAGCAGCAGAAGGCGGCGTTCGCCGAGGCTCTCGACGTGGCGCGCGAGCTGCGACCCGAGGTGCGGCACCTCGCCAACTCCGCGGCGCTCCTCACCGACCCCGACACCCACTACGACCTGGTGCGCGCGGGTGCCTCCGTCTATGGGCTGGTGCCGGCCCCCGCGTTCGGCGACTTCGGGCTGCGACCGGCGATGACGCTGGTCGCCGAGGTCGTCCTGACCAAGCGCGTCCCGGCGGGGTCCGGTGTGAGCTACCGCCACCGCTACACGACCTCCGACGAGACCACGCTGGCGCTCGTACCGCTCGGCTATGGCGACGGTGTCCCTCGCAACGCCGGCAACGCTGTTCCCTTGCGCATCAAGGGAAAGCGCTACATCGTCGCCGGTGTGGTCGCCATGGACCAGCTGGTGCTCGACGTCGGCGACGACGACGTGCAGCCGGGGGACGAGGTGGTGCTGTTCGGCGCTGGTGGGCCCACGGCGCTGGAGTGGGCCGAGGCGATCGGCACCATCGACTACGAGATCGTCACCCGGGTCGGGTCGCGGGTGCCCAGGACCTACGTGGGGGAGCAGTGAGCAGGCGCCGTCAGGCGGGTCTCGCGGGAGCGGTCGCGGGCGCTGTCGCCCTCGGCGTCGCCGCGGGCCTCGCCGCGGAGCGCTATGCCATCGGCCGCGAGCGCCTGGGTCCGGACGCCGACAGGGAGCAGCCGTTCTTCCGGCTCCCCGCCGACCGGGTGCGCCGGGTGGTCGCGGACGACGGTGTGCCGCTGCACGTCGAGGAAGTCGGGCCGGAGCGGGCCGACCTGACCGTCGTGTTCTGCCACGGCTACACCCAGCAGCTCGCGGTCTGGCACTTCCAGCGGATCGCGCTCGCCGAGGAGGCCGTCGGCAAGCTGGTGTTCTGGGACCACCGGTCGCACGGGAAGAGCGGGCGGAGCGCCGCGGAGCACGCCACCATCGACCAGCTGGGCCGCGACCTCAAGGCGGTGCTCGACACCTGCGCCCCCACAGGACGCATCGTGCTGGTCGGCCACTCGATGGGTGGCATGACGATCATGGCCCTGGCCGACCACTACCCCGAGCTGTTCGGGTCGCGGGTCACCGGTGTCGCCCTGATCGCGACCTCGACCGGCAAGCTCGCGTCGGTGACGTTCGGGCTCCCGGCCGCGATGCAGCACGTGACCGGACGGCTGCTGCCCTACCTCACCCGCGGGATGCGCGGCCGCCCGCAGCTGTTTGAAGGTGGCCGTCGGCTCGGCACCGACCTCGCCTTCGTCGCCACCCGCAAAGCCGCGTTCGGTGTCGACGACGTCAACCCGTCGCTCGTGGAGTTCGTCGAGAAGATGACCGCCGACACCCCGATCGACGTCATCGCGGAGTTCTACGACACCTTCATGGCGCACGACAAGCTCGCGGCCGTCGCACGACTGCGCGAGGTCGAGACCCTCGTCCTCGTCGGCAGCAAGGACGTCATCACGCCGGTGTCGCACAGCCGCACGCTGGCCGCCGCGCTGCCCGATGCGCAGCTGGTCGTCGTCGAGGGCGCGGGCCACATGGTGCAGCTGGAGAAGGCGCCGATGGTCACGCTTCACCTCCGGGCGCTCGTCCGTCGGGCGTCGAGGGCGGCAGCACGTGCTGGCTGACGAGATGCGGGCCTGCACCCGCTGCGCGGAACTGGCCGCCACCCGCACCCAGGTGGTGGTCGGGAGCGGGCCGAGCGACGCGCGGCTCGTCGTCGTCGGCGAGGCGCCGGGAGCGGTGGAGGACGAGACCGGGACGCCCTTCGTCGGCCGCAGTGGCCAGCTGCTCGACCGGCTGCTCGCGGAGGCAGGTCTGTCGCGCACCGACGTTGCCGTGATCAACACCGTGAAGTGCCGGCCGCCCGGCAACCGCGTCCCCTCTCGCGCCGAGACGGCGAACTGCCGGCCCTGGACGACCCGCCAGCTCGAGGAGCTGCGCCCGTCGCTGGTCGTGACCCTCGGCCTTTCCGCGTCCTCGTGGTTCCTCGGGAAGACCACCCTGGGAGCAGTACGCGGGATCGTGCACGAGGTCGATGGTCGACGGGTGCTGCCGACGTACCACCCCGCAGCAGCACTCCGGGGAGGACCGCGCGGCGAGGCGATGACCCGGTTGCGCGAGGACCTCGCACTCGCGGTCCGGCTCGTCTCGTGAGCCTCCAGAGGGTCCTCGTGACAGTCGATGACACGAAGGCGTTCGGGCGCCGGCTCGCTGCGCTGCTCGAGCCCGGTGACCTGGTGGTCCTGTCGGGGCCGCTGGGTGCCGGGAAGACGGCCCTGACGCAGGGGATCGGCGAGGGGCTCGGCGTCGAGGGACGGGTCACCAGCCCGACCTTCGTCATCGCGCGGGTGCACCCCGGCCGCGTGCCGCTGGTGCATGTCGACGCCTACCGGATGAGGGATGCGGGGCCGGTCGCCCTCGACGACCTCGACCTCGACACCGAGATCGACACCTCCGTCGTCGTCGTCGAGTGGGGCGAGGGGCTCGTCGAGCAGCTGTCCGACAGCCACCTCGAGATCCGGCTCGAGCGGCACGACGACGACAGCCGGACCGCGACCGTCGAGACGGTCGGCCCGCGCTGGGCCGGCCGCGCACCCAGCCTCTGACCGGCCACCCCTGCCGGCAGGACTCGCGCACCAGGCGGTCCTTGGGCGAAGATCCCGGCATGTCGTTGACGATCGCCAGCATCCTCGCCGAGTCCGCCGTCCGCTTCCCCGACAACGACGCCGTCGTCCTCGGTGACCTGCGGCTGACCTACTCCCAGCTGTGGGCGCACGCCAAGCAGTACGCCGCGGTGCTGCGCGAGCACGGCGTCGGCCCGGGAGACAAGGTCGCGCTGCTGCTGCCCAACACGCCGCACTTCCCGCTCGCCTACTTCGGCACCCTCGCCCTGGGTGGCGTCGCCGTGCCCGTGCACGCGCTGCTCAAGGCCGAGGAGATCGAGTACGTCCTCGCCGACTCCGGCGCCAAGGTCCTCGTCTGCGCCGCCCCCCTGCTCGGCGAGGGAGCGAAGGGTGCCGAGCTCGCCGGCGTACCCGTCCTTGCCGTGATGGACGGCGGAGACGCCACCGTCGAGCGGATCGACACCCTCGCGCTCTCGGCAACACCGATCGAGGCCGTGGAGCCGCGCGAGCCGGAGGACACCGCCGTCATCCTCTACACGAGCGGCACGACCGGGAAGCCCAAGGGCGCGGAGATCACGCACCTCAACGTGACGATGAACGTGGTCGTCTCCGCCCAGCACAGCTTCGACATCTCTGAGTCGGACATCGTGCTGGGCTGCCTGCCGCTGTTTCACACCTTCGGGCAGACCTGCTGCATGAACACCGCCTTCTACGTCGGCGCGACCGTCGTGCTGCTGCCGCGGTTCGACGGCACCGCGGCGCTGCAGCTGCTCGTCGACGAGAAGTGCACCGTGTTCATGGGCGTCCCGACGATGTACATCGGGCTGATCGAGGCCGCGAAGACCTCGGAGCTGCGCCCGCAGCTGAAGGTGGCGCTGTCCGGCGGGGCGGCACTGCCCCTGACGGTGCTCGAGCGGTTCGCCGAGGTGTTCGGCACGAACGTCTTCGAGGGCTATGGCCTGACCGAGACGTCGCCCGTCGCGACCTTCAACCAGAAGGGCTTTCCGCCCAAGGCGGGCACCGTCGGCAAGGCGATCTGGGGCGTCGAGGTCGAGATCGCCAAGGCGGAGGTCGACGAGAGCATCGAGCTGCTCCCCAGCGGTGAGCTCGGCGAGATCGTCGTACGGGGTCACAACGTGTTCAAGGGCTACCTCAACAAGCCCGAGGCGACCGCCGCAGCCATCGTCGACGGGTGGTTCCGCACCGGGGACCTCGGGACCAAGGACGCCGAGGGATACGTCACCATCGTCGACCGCAAGAAGGACATGGTGATCCGCGGCGGCTACAACGTCTATCCGCGCGACGTCGAGGAGGTGCTGCTCCGGCACCCGGCGGTCGGCCAGGTCGCCGTGATCGGCGTTCCTGACGAGCAGTACGGCGAGGAGGTCTGCGCCGTCGTCGTGCTCGACGGGTCCGCGACGGAGGCCGAGATCATCGCCTTCGGCAAGGAGCACCTGGCGGCGTACAAGTACCCGCGCCGGGTCGTCTTCGCCGACGCGCTGCCACTGGGCCCGTCCGGCAAGGTCCTCAAGCGGGAGCTGGTCGCGCAGTACCACTAACCTCGCAAGGGTGCTCTCGCTCGTCCTCGACACCTCCACCCCGGCCGTGACGGCCGGCCTCGTGCGAGACGGTGAGGTCGTCGCCGAGGCGGTCGTCGTCGACGCGCGGCGACACGGCGAGCTGCTCTCGGTCAACATGGCCGAGGTGCTGCGGTACGGCGCCCCGGACGAGGTCGTCGTCGGTGTCGGCCCCGGGCCGTTCACCGGGCTGCGGGTGGGCATCGTGTCGGCCGCCTCCTATGCCGACGCGCTGGGTCTCCCGGTCAGGGGGGTGTGCTCGCTGGAGGGCATGCGGGCGCCGAGCACTGCGGTGGTGACCGACGCCCGCCGCAAGGAGGTCTACTGGGCCGTGTACGACGAGAGCGCGGTCCGCGTCCACGGGCCCGATGTCGGGAAGCCGGCCGACGTGCAGCCGCTGCTCACCGTCGCGCGGATCGTCGGCGACGGCGCGCAGCTCTACGGGTTCGCGACCTCCGACGAGCCGCGGTACCCGTCCGTCGCCCTGCTGGCCACCTCGGCCGAAGCCCTCCCGCTCACGCCGCTGTACCTCCGACGCCCGGATGCGCAGGAAATGGCTGCGCGATGAAACTGTGGCTGGACGCCTTCGCCCATGACTGGGACGCCGCCCTGGAAGCCAGCGTCCGTAGCCGGGTGGCGACGGTCGTCTACTACCCGGGCGCGCGGCGCGACGGCGGCTCCGACGGGACCTGGCTGCGGATCACGCCGGCGAAGGGCGAGCCGTGGACCGGCGTCTTCTCCAGCGACAACTACCCCGGCTGGCTCAACGTCGTGGCCTCCTGGCCGGATCCGCGGACCCTGTTCGTGGCGGCCGGCGGCCTCCCGTATCTCGTCGCCGCCGACGACCCGGACACGTGGTCGCGGCTGGACCGTCCGGCGGCCCGGCGGTTCGAGCCCGTCGGAGCCCTCGCGCTGCTGCTCGACACCGCGGTGCTGGCGGCCTACGACGGGGACGGGCTGGCGTGGGAGAGCGACGACGTGTCGGGAGCGGAGTGGCTGGGCGTCCTCGACGACGAGGTGCACCTGCGGCGTGCCGACACTCTGCTGCGGGTGTCGCTTCGGCATGGCCGGACGGTGACGGAGCCGCTGTCGTGGTGACCCTGGAGCGGTTCCGCTGGTGGCACATCGACGACGTGCTGCCCATCGAGCGCACCCTGTTTCAGCCCGAGCCCTGGACCGAGCACCACTTCTGGTCCGAGCTCGGCCAGACGGCGACCCGGCACTACGTGGTGGCGGTCGATGCCGGGGCCGTCGTGGGATACGCCGGCCTCTGTGACTACCCGGACGAGGCCTTCGTGCAGACCATGGCGGTCGCGGCGCCGCACCAGCGCGCCGGGATCGGGGCGCTGCTGCTGGAGGAGCTGCTTGCGGAGGCCGCCCGCCGGCGCCAGGCGAAGGTCCTGCTCGAGGTGCGCGAGGACAACGCGCCAGCCCAGCGGCTCTACGCGCGCTACGGGTTCGCGAGGTCCGGCGTCCGGCGCGGCTACTACCCGGGTGGCGTGGACGCCTGGGTCATGACCCGCGCCTGACGTTCTGGCACTCCCGGGCTTGAGTGCTAAGCACTCTAGGGGTTAGAGTGCCAACGAGAGCGACGCGCGACCCCCGCGACGGCGAGCGCCGCCCTCTCACCGTTCATCGTTCCTGGAGACAGGCAACATCGGAGGAACACTGTGACCACTGCGACCAAGGTCGCCATCAAGCCGCTCGAGGACCGCATCGTGGTCCAGGCGGTCGAGGCCGAGACCACCACTGCGTCCGGCATCGTCATTCCGGACACCGCCAAGGAGAAGCCCCAGGAGGGCACCGTCCTGGCTGTCGGCCCGGGTCGTTTCGAGGACGGCGCCCGCGTGCCGCTCGACGTCCAGGTCGGCGACAAGGTGCTCTACAGCAAGTACGGCGGCACCGAGGTCAAGTACAACGGCGAGGAGTACCTCGTGCTCTCCGCCCGCGACGTCCTCGCCGTCATCGAGTCCTGACCGAATCTGACTTAGTCCCAAGAACCAACCCGTTCGATGCCCCGGTCCCTCAGGGGCCGGGGCATCGACACGTTCCAGGAGGAACACCTTGAGCAAGTCCCTGACCTTCTCCGAGGACGCCCGTCGCGCTCTCGAGCGCGGCGTCGACACCCTCGCCAACGCCGTCAAGGTGACGCTCGGCCCCAAGGGCCGCAACGTCGTCATCGGCAAGCAGTACGGCGGCCCGACCATCACCAACGACGGCGTGACGATCGCGCGCGAGATCGAGCTCGAGGACCGTCTCGAAAACCTCGGCGCGCAGCTCGCCAAGGAGGTTGCCACCAAGACCAACGACGTCGCGGGTGACGGCACCACCACCGCGACCGTGCTCGGCCAGGCCATGGTCCACGAGGGCCTCAAGGCCGTCTCGGCCGGAGCCAACCCGATGGGCGTCAAGATCGGCATCGACAAGGCGGTCGAGGCTGTCAACGAGGCGCTGCTGAAGGCCGCCACGCCGATCGAGACGCAGGACGAGATCGCCGCTGTGGCTGGGCTCAGCGCCCAGGACGCCCGCGTCGGCGAGCTCGTCGCCGAGGCGATGGACAAGGTCGGCAAGGACGGCGTCATCACGGTCGAGGAGAGCAACACGACCGGCCTCGAGCTCGAACTCACCGAGGGGATGCAGTTCGACAAGGGCTACATCAGCCCCTACTTCGTGACCGACCCGGAGCGCATGGAGGCGAACTTCTCCGACTCCTCCGTCCTGATCGTCAACGGCAAGATCTCGGCCATCGCCGAGCTGCTGCCGCTGCTCGAGAAGGTCGTCCAGTCGGGCAAGCCGCTGCTCATCGTGGCCGAGGACGTCGATGGTGAGGCGCTGTCCACCCTCGTGGTCAACAGCATCCGCAAGACCCTCAAGGTCGCCGCGGTGAAGGCTCCCGGGTTCGGTGACCGTCGCAAGGCGATGCTGCAGGACATGGCCATCCTCGCGGGTGCCCAGGTCGTCAGCGCCGAGGTGGGCCTCAAGCTCGACCAGGTCGGCCTCGAGGTGCTCGGCAGCGCGCGCACCGTGACCATCACCAAGGACACCACCACGATCGTCGAGGGCGGCGGCAGCAAGGACGACGTCGCCGGCCGCGTCTCCCAGATCAAGCAGGAGATCGAGAACAGCGACTCCGACTGGGACAAGGAGAAGCTGCAGGAGCGGCTCGCCAAGCTCGCGGGCGGCGTGGGTGTCATCAAGGTCGGTGCCCACACCGAGGTCGAGCTCAAGGAGCGCAAGCACCGGCTCGAGGACGCCATCTCCGCGACCCGCGCTGCGGTCGAGGAGGGCATCGTCCCCGGTGGTGGCGCCGCTCTCGTGCACGCCGCCAGCGTCCTCGAGGACGGCCTCGGCCTCACCGGTGACGAGAGGACCGGCGTCAACATCGTGCGGCTGTCGCTCGACGAGCCGGCTCGCTGGATCGCCCAGAACGCCGGGCTCGAGGGCCGCGTCGCCGTCAACCGGATCCGCGAGAGCGGGCTGACCGAGGGCCTCAACGCCGCGACCGGTGAGTACGTCGACCTGGTCAAGGCCGGCATCGTCGACCCGGTCAAGGTCACCCGCTCCGCCGTCCGCAACGCCGCCTCGATCGCGAGCATGCTGCTCACGACCGAGACGCTCGTCGCCGACATCCCGGAGGAGCAGGCCGAGGCCGCCCACGGCGGCCACGGCCACTCGCACTAGCCGGTACGACGCAAAGGGCCCCCTCGCGAGAGGGGGCCCTTTTGCGTCCGCTGTGCGCGGGCGGGGTCTAGGGGTTGAGCAGGGCGCCGATCTCGAAGTGCATCGGGTCGGTGTAGGACCAGTCGCCGCCCCAGCGGAAGCCCCAGCGCTTGAAGATCTGCACGACACGCGGGTCCATGGTGCCCTTGGTGCCGCGACCGTTGGTCGCAGCGTCGAGATCGATCGCGATGCCCCAGGTGTGCAGCGAGATCCCGTGGGTCGGGTTGTGCTCGATGAACCGCGGGACGTAGCAGCCGTTGTAGGAGTGGATCGTCGACGCGAGGCCGGCGTTCTGCACCTCCTGCAGCGCCGCCCGCAGCTGCGGGATCATCAGCCGGTGGCACGTCACCGTGCCGAGGATGGGCACGGTCGCCGAGACGATGTTGGCACGCACCCAGGCTGCGTCCGGCTGGATCGTGCCGTCCGGGAAGTAGGTGTAGGAGAAGGCACCGAACGCCTTCGCGGCGCGGCTGCCGGTGAGGAAGGCGACCGGATTGGCTGCCGGCTGCGTCAGCAGGTCGACCTGGGCGCTCGCACCGGTGACGCGGCGGACGCGGGAGGCGAGTGACACCGGGTCGGCCTTGCCAGCGTTGAGCAGCACCGCCGTGGCGCCCTTGAGGCCGAGCTTGGCACCGGTGGCGGAGTCGACGACCAGATCGGTATCCGGGATGCCGGTGGTGGCGAGGGCACCGAGGCGCAGCGTCAGCCACTGCGTCCCGCCGACCCGGACGTCCCTGCCGAGTGCCAGCCGCAGCGACTTCGCGGCTGCGTGCGAGGCGATGACGCCGCCGTCGGCGACGGCCTGCCACACCGGCGTGGACTCGGCCGTGCCCCGCGCGGCGAAGCGCCGGAAGGTGGCCGGCGACACGCTGGCGACGTGGACGGCCTTGCCGTTGACCCGCACCGCGCCGGTCGAGAAGACGACGGCGCCCGGAGCCAGGATCGCGACGTCGTGCACCTCCTTGGGCGTCATCGACTTCCTCACGGTGACGAGGATGTCGGGGCGCAGCCGCGGCGCCGTCAGGGCCGGCAGGGACACGGGCACCGCACTGCCGGCCGACCGGCCCGCGACGGCAGGCGCGTTCCCCTGCGCGACGATGGCCTGGTGGCCGGAGCTGCCGCTCTGGCACGCGGCGAGGGCAGCCAGGCAGGCCAGGGCTGCGGCTGTACGACGAAGCGGGCTGGCGTGCTGGGGCACCGCGAGGACTCCTGAGCTTGCTGCGACCGGGGGGCGTCACTGCTCCCAACGACCCGAACCCGCTGTCGGTGACGCGGATCACCGAATCGTACTGGTTCGCCCCCTTCTGTCCCGTCGGGTCAAGGACAAGCCGATAACGTCCTCGGCGTGACCACCCCTGATCTCCCTTCGCTGCTGGCGAGCGGCGAGCACGCGGCGTTCCACGGCAAGCCGGCGGCCGCCGTCGGCGCCCTCGAGCAGGCCGTCGTCCTGGCCCAGGCTCACGGGCTCTCGGCGGAGATGTCGGCAGCGGCCTGGCTGCTGGGCGTGGCGCTCGGCGCAGGAGGCAGGTATGGCGGCGCGCTGACCGTGCTCGCCCCACTGGTCGACGCGGGCAGCGGGCAGGGCGCCGGGCCGGAGTCGCGGCTGTTCGCGTCGTTCGCGGGTTCGACGATCGCCAGCATCCACCGTCAGCTGGGCCGGCACGCGATCGCCCGGGAGTCCGACCTGGACGCGCTGGAGCTGTCCGGAGGCGCCGGGGAGGCGGCGTTCGATGCCCTGCTGGGGCTGGCGTCCGACGCCGTGGGACTCGATGACGGTGACGAGGCGGTGGCCCGGCTCGCGCAGGCCGAGGCCGCCCTCCCCGGGAAGGGCGACGAGTGGTGGCGCCAGCGCGTCCGGCTCGGCTGGGGCCGGGCCGAGGTGGCCATGCTCGACGGGCGGGCCGAGGACGCCGAGGCGCACGCTTCCGAGGCCGTCCAGCGCGCCGAGGACAGCCGCGCCCCGCGGCACGTCTCGAAGGGGCTGCTGCTGCTGGGGCTCGCCCAGGTCTCGCACGGCTCCGCCGAGGCGGCGGTGTCGCTGCGGCGGTCCGCGACCTTCGCGGAGTCGCTCGGGTGCCTGCCGCTGGTGTGGCCGTCGCGGGCGCTGCTCGGGGCTCTGGTGGCCGAGGACGACCCGGCGGAGAGCTCCAAGAGCCTCGCCGCGGCGCGCTCAGCGGTGCTCGCGATCGCCGGCGACCTGCCCCCTGGAGTCCGGGCGGAGTGGCTCGCCCGACAGGACATCAATGCCCTGCTCGAGGGCTAGCAGCGTGTTCACCCGCCCAGGGGACCCCCGTCACCCGTCCGGGCGGGTCATCCTGGGTGGTCCCTTAGTGCCAGACGTGCGCTCGACGCTCACGTCCGGGAGGATTCGTGCCGAAGAAGACCTCACACGCACCGAGGCGTGAGAGGAGTGCTGTGACCGTGTCCGGACCGTCGACCCCCGTCGTGACGGAGCCGGTTGCCGTCCTGGCGACGGTCGCCGCCCTGCTGGCCGACGGTCACGACCTGCCGGAGGCCCTCGAGGTGCTCCTGTCCGGGCTCGCCCTGCGAGGCGTCGCCCTCCGATCGGCCGCGGGCGACCTGCTCGCCACCGCCGGTGACGTGCTGCGCGACTCGACAGCCCCAGTGCTCGAGGTCGCCGTGCCCCTCCGCGACGGCCTCCCGGGGACGTTGACCGTCCTCGGCGCCCGTCCGTCACAGCTGCTCGTGGTGCGCACCTGCGCCAGCATCCTCGGCCTCGCCCTCGCTCCGGTCGCGAGTGCGGCCCTGCTCGACGCGGCGGAGGCCGAGCGCGACGCCATCGCCGACGGCCTCCACGACGGGCCCGTCCAGGCGCTCGTCGTTGCCCGGCTGGCCGCCGACGCCGCCGTCCGCGGAGGCGATGTCCCGGCCGCCCGGGACGCGACCCAGGCGGCTCTCGTCGAGCTCCGTCGGGCGCTCTGGCAGATCCGCCCGCGCGGGTCCGACGGGGTCCTGGAGGCGTTGCAGCAGCTGTCCGTCCAGCGGGTCGACGCGGGGATCCCAGCTCTCGGTCTCGTCGTCGAGCCCGAAGCGGTCCTGACCGGCAGGGCGGGTTCGCTCGCCTATCAGGTCGTCCAGGCCGCAGCGGGTTCCGACTGCCGCGTGGCCGTCCGGAGCGACGGCCCGTCCGTCGTCGTCGACGTCGACGGCGGCACCCTCAGCACCCCCGAGCTGTGGTCCGCCCGGGCCCGCGCCCTCGGGGGCGACCTCTATGCGTCTGCGGGCCGGATCCGGCTCGTTCTCCCCCTCACCACCGCAAGGACTGCGACATGACGACCGTTCTCATCTGTGACGACCACCGGATCGTGCGGGAGGGCCTTCGGCAGTTCGTTGCCGGCGTCCCAGGCGTGGACAAGGTCGAGACCGCCGCGTCCGGGGAGGAGGTCCTCGCCCGCTACCCGCACGAGCATCCCGACCTCGTGCTGATGGACGTCCGGATGCCCGGCCTCGGTGGCCTCGAGGCGACCCGTCGCCTGGTCGCGCAGTTCCCGGAGGCCAAGGTCATCATGCTGACCGCGGCCGACGACCGGGACCAGGTCGCGGCTGCGGTGTCGAGCGGTGCCCGCGGCTATCTCCTCAAGGACGTCTCCCACGAGGAGCTGTGCGCCGCCGTCGCCCACGCCCTCGACGGCATCGACCTGGTCGAGCCCACGTTGCGGCGCGCCCTCGCGACCCGCGAGACGGTCCGCAGCGCACCACCCCAGGCCCAGCTCACCGAGCGCGAGCTGCAGGTCCTCACCGGCATGTCCCAGGGCAAGAGCAACAGCGCCATCGGCCGGGAGCTCTACCTGTCCGAGGACACCGTGAAGACGCACGCCCGCCGGCTGTTCCGCAAGCTCGGCGTCAACGACCGCGCCCAGGCGGTCGCCCTCGGCTTCCGTCGGGGTCTCGTCACCTGAGCTCTCCCGTACCAGCCTTCCCTGGTTGATCCACGGAGAGTCCCCTCACTCTGACGGCCCTCGGGAGTGCTGAGACTCTCCGTCGATCATGAACGGGGGCGGGGCGGCAAGGGGACTACGATGGGTTGCTTCCTCCGCAACGCTGGGAGCAGCGCACATGGACCCTGTCAGCTCTGGTCACGCAGACGACACCTACGGGGGCCTGATCGCGCCCATCGGGCTCACCTTCGACGACGTGCTGCTCCTGCCGGGGCTCTCCGACGTCAACCCCGCTGAGGCGCTCACCCGGACCAGGCTGTCCAAGCGCATCGAGCTCAACGTCCCGCTGCTGTCGAGCGCGATGGACACCGTGACCGAGGCCCGGATGGCGATCGCGATGGCGCGCCAGGGCGGCATCGGCGTGCTGCACCGCAACCTGTCCGTCGAGGACCAGGCGGCGCAGGTCGACCTCGTGAAGCGGTCGGAGGCCGGGATGGTCACCAACCCGGTGACCTGCTCCCCGGACGACACCCTCGCCGACGTCGACCGGCTGTGCGGCCGCTATCGGATCAGCGGCGCCCCCGTCGTCGACGCCGAGGGCGTGCTGCTGGGCATCGTCACCAACCGCGACATCCGGTTCGAGGCCAACCTCCAGCGCCCTGTCCGCGAGGTCATGACGCCCATGCCACTCATCACCGCACCGGTCGGGGTGAGCAACGAGGACGCGTTGGGTCTGCTGTCGTCCAACAAGGTGGAGAAGCTCCCGATCGTCGACGACGCCGGCAAGCTCAAGGGCCTCATCACCGTCAAGGACTTCGTCAAGAAGGACCAGTACCCGCTGGCCACCAAGGACTCCGACGGCCGGCTGCGCGTCGCGGCGGCGATCGGCTTCCACGGCGACGCCTTCAAGCGGGCGATGGCGCTCGTCGAGGCCGGCGTCGACGCGATCGTCGTCGACGTGGCCCAGGGCCACGGCACCGGCGTCCTCGACATGATCAAGCAGCTGAAGGCAGACGCCTCCGCCAAGCACGTCGACATCATCGGCGGCAACGTCGCCACACGGGTTGGAGCCCAGACCCTCGTCCACGCCGGTGCCGACGGTGTCAAGGTCGGGGTGGGACCCGGCTGCTTCAGTGCGGGCACCCGCATCCTCATGGCCGACGGCAGCTACAAGGACATCGAGAAGATCGTTGCGGGCGATCGGGTCATCACCGGTGACGGCCTGCCCACAACGGTGGTCAAGGCGTGGTGCACGGGCGTACGTGAGGTCGTGGCGGTGCGCCACACGACGTCAGGGGTCGAGACGTACGCAACTCCTGACCACCGCTTCCTCACCGGTGACCTCAGCACCGTGAGCGCCGCCACCGTGGCTTCGAAGGGCTACGTGCAGGTCCTCGAGCGAGCCACCCGCATCGGATCAAGCAAGATCGACTGGCGGGAGATCGGCTCGGTCGGGCGCGAGGCCCTCCTGTTCCCACGGGAGATCTTCTTCGAGTTGCCGGAACGCGTGCGCATAGACCTCCGTGACGTCGCGGTGCGCGAGAGCAAGCTGGCCCGCTACAACGTCGTCGTCGAGGAGAGCGAGGACCTCGGCTACCTGCTCGGATACTTCCTTGGCGACGGTCACGCGTTCCTCAACAACAACGGTCGCACCGACATCGGTCGCGTGAGCTTTTACGTCGGACTGCATGAGCCGCAAGTTCGCGACCGCCTGCTGCGGGCTGCCGAGAAGGTGACGGGTGTCAGGCCGACGCTGGGGGACGAGAAGAACGGCGTCCAGCACATCCACCTCTACTCCCTGCAGTGGGCCAGGCTGCTGGCTCGGTGCGGCAAAAAGGCGGACAAGCACCTGCCGGCCGACTGGCTCTGCTCTGACCCGGCCTACCTTCGTGGTCTGCTCCAGGGCCTCATCGACTCCGACGGCCACGTCGACGAGGGCGGCCGGCTCTGCTTCCGCAACACCAGCAGGGCACTGTCTGAGCTCTACGGCGTCCTGTGCTTCCTGGTCCACGGCAGTCTGCCGAACGTCGTGCGTGAGGCTCCCACTGCCGGCGGGCTCGTCAATGTTGACGTGGCGAACTGCCTTCCGTCGTACAAGAGCCGGCTGAACAAGACGCACGAGAAGCGTCAGATGCCCGAGTACAGCGTGGTGAAGTTGCTGGACGTCCGCGAGACCGGGTTGTCCCTGCCGGTCTATGACATCGAGGTCGAGGCGGAGTCACACAGCTTCATCGCCGACAACGCGATCGTCCACAACAGCATCTGCACCACCCGGGTCGTCGCTGGCGTGGGTGTGCCGCAGGTGACGGCCATCTACGAGGCCGCGCAGGCATGCAAGGCGGCCGGCGTCCCGGTCATCGGCGACGGTGGGCTGCAGTACTCCGGTGACATCGCCAAGGCGCTCGTCGCCGGTGCCGACACCGTGATGCTCGGCAGCCTGCTCGCCGGTGTCGAGGAGTCACCGGGCGAGCTCGTGTTCACCAATGGCAAGCAGTTCAAGACCTATCGCGGCATGGGCAGCCTCGGCGCGATGAG
Organism: Frankiales bacterium; assembly: GCA_025465465.1. GTDB lineage: Bacteria > Actinomycetota > Actinomycetes > Mycobacteriales > SCTD01 > RYN-111. The sequence continues at coordinate 33,779 of JAODND010000022.1, forward strand.
CAGCCGCGGCGAGCAGAAGTCCTACAGCAAGGACCGCTACAGCCAGGCCGATGTCAACAGCGACGACAAGCTCATCGCCGAGGGCGTCGAGGGTCAGGTGCCCTACCGTGGCCCGTTGTCGGCGGTCGCCCACCAGCTCGTCGGAGGTCTGCGTCAGTCGATGTACTACGTCGGCGCCGCGACCATCCCCGAGCTGCAGGAGAAGGGCCGGTTTGTCCGCATCACCGCCGCCGGTCTGAAGGAGTCGCACCCGCACGACATCCAGATGACCGTCGAAGCGCCCAACTACAGCGGGAGCTGAACAGATGGCGGATGTCGAGATCGGCATCGGGAAGTCCGGCCGTCGTGCCTACGGGTTCGACGACATCGCGATCGTCCCGTCGCGTCGCACCCGCGACCCCGAGGACGTCAGCCTCGCCTGGGAGATCGACGCCTACCGCTTCGAGCTGCCGCTGATGGCCTCGCCGATGGACGGCGTCATGTCGCCGGACACGGTGGTGGCCCTCGGCAAGCTCGGTGGGCTCGGGGTCCTTGACCTGGAGGGCGTCTGGACCAGGTACGACGACCCGGAGCCGCTGCTCCTCGAGATCTCCGAGCTGCCCGCGGAGCGTGCCGTCGACCGGATGCGCGAGATCTATGCCGAGCCCATCAAGGCCGATCTCCTCACCGCGCGGGTCAAGCAGATCCGCGACTCCGGCGTGACGGTGGCCGCCAGCCTCACGCCGCAGCGGACTGTCCAGTTTGCGCAGACCGTCATCGATGCCGGCGTCGACCTGTTCGTCATCCAGGGCACTGTCGTCAGCGCGGAGCACGTCTCCACCCGCAGCGAGCCGCTGAACCTCAAGCGGTTCATCGCGGAGCTCGACGTCCCTGTCATCGTCGGTGGCTGTGCGACGTACCAGTCTGCCCTGCACCTCATGCGCACCGGAGCTGCCGGCATCCTCGTGGGGGTCGGTCCGGGGCAGGCCAACACGACCCGCGCGATCCTCGGGCTGGGCGTGCCGATGGCCACCTCGATCGCCGACGCCGCGGGTGCGCGTCGTGACTACCTCGACGAGTCGGGTGGCCGCTATGTGCACGTCATCGCCGACGGCGGCATGAAGACCGGCGGCGACGTGGCCAAGGCGATCGCCATGGGCGCCGACGCGGTCATGATGGGCAGCGGTCTCGCGAAGGCGGCCGAGGCGCCGGGCCGCGGCTGGCACTGGGGTCACGCCAGTCACCATCCCGTGCTGCCGCGCGGCACCCGGGTGCGCACCGAGCCGGTCGGGACCCTCGAGGAGATCCTGGTCGGTCCGGCCAAGACCGATGACGGCGCCACGAACATCTTCGGTGGCCTGCGCCGGGCGATGGCGATGACCGGTTACAGCTCCATCAAGGAGTTCCAGAAGGTCGAGGTGATGGTCGCTCCGGCGATGCAGACCGAGGGCAAGGACCTCCAGCGCGCGCAGGGGCTGGGCACCTTCTCGCGCTGAGCCGTTGTCGGCTGGCTGACATCTCCCTTCCGTCCGGCAACCAACTGTGCGCCAATGTCGGCGGGGGCGCTGCGGGGACGGGTGCTCCCAGGTGGGCGGTCGGTCGGAAGGCCGCGCCTGCCACCTCGGAGGCGCCGCACCGGAGCACGGGTGAGGCGCCTTCGATGGTGGCCCGGTCAGCCCGGGAGCGGGTCTCGACCCGCTAGGCTTGCCGAGGTGACAGACGATTTTGACACCGTTCTCGTCGTCGACTTCGGCGCCCAGTACGCACAGCTCATCGCGCGTCGCGTGCGCGAGTGCAACGTCTACTCCGAGATCGTCCCGCACACCATCACGGCGGACGAGATCCGCGCGCGGGCGCCGAAGGCCGTGATCCTGTCCGGCGGCCCGTCGTCGGTCTACGCCGAGGGTGCCCCGCAGGTGCCTGCCGGCTTCTTCGACACCGGCGTCCCGACGTTCGGCATCTGCTATGGCCACCAGGCGATGGCGCTGGCCCTCGGCGGGCGCGTCGCGCAGACCGGCACAGCGGAGTACGGCCGCACCGCGCTCGCGGTCGTGTCGCCAGGGGCGCTCTTCGAGGGGCTGCCGTTCCAGCTGTCGGTCTGGATGTCGCACGGCGACGCGGTTGCGGAGGCTCCTCCCGGCTTCACCATCACGGCGACGACCGAGGCGACTCCGGTCGCGGCGTTCGAGGACGTGTCGCGCGGGCTCTACGGCGTGCAGTTCCACCCCGAGGTGCTGCACAGCGAGCACGGCCAGGCCGTGCTGCGCGCCTTCCTCATCGACGCGGCCGGCTGCCGCCCGACCTGGACGATGAGCAACGTCGTCGAGGAGCAGGTCGCCGCGATCCGCGCGCAGGTCGGGTCGGGCCGCGTGATCTGCGGGCTGTCGGGTGGTGTCGACTCCGCCGTCGCGGCCGCGCTCGTGCAGAAGGCCGTCGGCGATCAGCTGACCTGCGTGTTCGTCGACCACGGTCTGCTCCGCAAGGGTGAGGCCGAGCAGGTCGAGAAGGACTTCGTCGCCTCGACCGGTGTGAAGCTGCACGTCGCAGATGCTTCTCGGCGCTTTCTGGACGCGCTTGCCGGCGTCACCGACCCGGAGGAGAAGCGCAAGGCGATCGGCGCGCAGTTCATCAGGGTCTTCGAGGAAGCCGCCCGCGAGATCTCCGCCGACGAGCCGGTCGACTTCCTGGTGCAGGGCACGCTCTATCCCGACGTCGTCGAGTCCGGCGGTGGGGCCGGCACCTCCAACATCAAGTCGCACCACAACGTCGGCGGTCTTCCCGACGACCTGCAGTTCGCGCTCGTCGAGCCGCTGCGCACGCTGTTCAAGGACGAGGTGCGTGCCGTCGGCCTCGAGCTCGGCCTGCCCGAGGAGATCGTCTGGCGCCAGCCGTTCCCGGGCCCCGGTCTCGGCATCCGCATCATCGGTGAGGTCACCCACGACCGCCTCGAGCTGCTGCGTGAGGCCGACGCCATCGCCCGCGACGAGCTGACCAAGGCCGGCCTCGACCGCGACATCTGGCAGTGCCCCGTCGTGCTGCTCGCCGACGTCAGATCCGTTGGTGTGCAAGGAGATGGCCGCACCTATGGCCACCCGGTCGTGCTGCGCCCGGTCTCGTCCGAGGACGCGATGACCGCTGACTGGGCGCGCGTCCCCTACGACGTGCTGGCGAAGATCTCAACCCGCATCACCAACGAGGTGCGCGAGATCAACCGGGTCGTGCTCGACGTGACGAGCAAGCCGCCGGGCACGATCGAGTGGGAGTGACCCGCTAGTGGCACGCGTCGTTAGTTCCTTTACATAGGGGCTGGTTCGGGTCAGGCTCAGGCATGGCGCTGTTGACTGCTGGTGTGCACATCCCGGACGAGGACTTGGCGACGTTGCAGTCCTGGTCGCGGTCGACGTCGATCCGGGCTGGGCTGGTGACGCGGGCCAAGATCGTGCTGGCTGCAGGTGAGGGCCTGGGGACGACGGCGATCTCGGATCGGGTGGGGGTGTCGCGCCCGACGGTGATCCAGTGGCGCGAGCGCTATGCCGCCGACGGGCTCGATGGGCTGGTCGATGCGCAGCGGTCGGGGCGGCCCCGGACAGTGGACGAGGCGGCGATCATCGCCATGACGCTGGACCCGCCACCGGAGCGGCTCGGGGTGACGCACTGGTCGACCCGGCTGCTGGCCGCCGAGCTGAAGATCGGTGACGCCACGGTCGCCCGGGCGTGGCGGCGGTTCGGGGTGCAGCCGTGGCGGCGGGGGACGTTCAAGTTCTCCACCGACCCCGAGCTCGAGGCCAAGGTCCGCGACGTCGTCGGGCTCTATCTGGACCCACCCGCCAAGGCGGTCGTGCTCTGCGTGGACGAGAAGAGCCAGATCCAGGCGCTCGACCGGACCGCCCCGATCTTGCCGATGCGGCCGGGCCTGCCGGAGAAGGCGACTCACGACTACAAGCGCAACGGCACCGCGACGTTGTTCGCCGCGCTCGAGGTCGCGACCGGCAAGGTCACCGAGGCCTGCTACGAGCGGCACGGCAAGGCGGAGTTCCTGGCGTTCATGAAGCAGGTCGCGAAGGCCTACCCGCGCCGCGAGCTGCACGTCGTGCTGGACAACTACCACACGCACAAGCACCCAGAAGTCGCGGCGTGGCTGGCCAAGAACCCCCGGATCACCTTGCACTTCACCCCGACCTCAGGGTCGTGGATGAACATGGTCGAGATCTTCTTCGGGATCATCACCCGACAGGCCATCAGGCGCGGCACGTTCGCCAGCGTCAAGGAACTCATGACCGCGATCAGCCGCTTCATCAACGGCTGGAACGACCGCTGCCACCCCTTTGTCTGGACCAAGACCGCCGACGAAATCCTGCCCCACGCCCGCCGTCAGACAACTTCAGACGCGCGACACTAGACGGGTGGCGGTGTCTGGCATGTCGCGGGCGCCGGGCGGGCGGAAGTCGGCGCCAGCACCTGCGTCCGCGCAGATCAGCATCG
>JAODND010000067.1 GCA_025465465.1 Frankiales bacterium
CGTGCTGCGGCTCGGCGGGGTCGCGACCGCGGCGGCCGAGGTCCGCAGCGGGCAGCGCCGGCACTGGGGGCCGCCCGTGGTGTGGCGGTTGGGGGCGCTGTGCGGGTTCGTCGTGGGCACGGTGCGCCGGCTGTGAAGCTGCTGCTCGTGTCCGAGCACCTCCCCGAGGCCGAGGGCACCGCGAGTGGCCGGCTGCTGCGCGCCGCCGGCAGCGGGCTCGTCGCGGCCGGGCACGAGGTCACCGCGATCTGCTGGACGGAGCGTGAGCCGGCCGAGGAGCTGCCTGGCTGGGCCAGCTGGCAGCCGGTGCACCGCGGCCACGGGGTGCTCGACCACGCCCGTGCCGTCATTCGCCCCCGCTGGGCCAGCAGCACCCTCGAGCTGATCGACCAGGCGGACCTGTCCTTCGCCGAGGACCCGCTCTCGTGGGCGGCCATCGCCGGACACCGGCGCACCGGCGTGGTCGTGCACTACTCGTGCCTGCTGGACGCCCGCGCGCTGGGCCGGGTCGGGGCGCACGACCTGCAGGGGCACCGCGCCGACCGTCGGGCGGTGCGGTCCGCGACCGTGCCGCTGTCGTACTCACGTCGCGTCGGTTCCTTCCTCGGCGGCGCGGCCTGGTTGCCGGCAGCGGTGTCGGTCACCGATGCGGTGCCGCTGGTCGCCGAGCCCCGAGCCCTGCTGCTGGCCGGCTGGGACTGGCCGCCGAACCTGCAGGCACTGCAGGCACTGCTGCGGGACTGGCCCGCGGTGCGGCAGCAGGTGCCAGGAGCGGAGCTCCTGCTCGCCGGTCGGGGCTGCCCGGACGTGTCGGCGCCCGGGGTCCGGGTGCTCGGCGAGGTGCCACGCGCTGTCGATGCCTTCGCCGAAGCGGCCGTGCTCGCGTTCCCGTGTCCCCCGACGAGCGGTCCGAAGACCAAGGTGCTCGAGGCCCTGATGGCGGGCCTGCCGGTCGTCACGACCGGAGCCGGCGTCGAGGGGCTGGCCTCGACCGAGGGCTGCACAGTGCCTGCTACGCAAGGGTTCTCGGCCACCCTCGCCACCCTGCTCGGCGACCCCTCGCGCCGGGCCGCGCTCGCCGAGGCCGGCCGCGCGATGGTGCTGGAGCACCACAGCCAGGCGGCTGCGGCAGCAGCACGGATCGCTGCCTGGACCTGAGTGGCCGTGCTCAGCGGTGGGCAGATCTGAGGAGGTCGGCATAGATCGCGTCGACGTCGGCCACTGCTGCCTCGGCGCTGAAGCGCGCTGCGACCGACGGGCCGGCGCGACCCATCCTCTGGGCCGTGCCGGGGTCGGCGAGAAGGCTGGCGACGGCGTGCGCCAGCGCGGGCGCATCACCTTCGGGGACCAGCACCGCGGTGCGCTCGTCGACGAACTCGGGGATGCCGCCGTGCCTCGTCGTCACGACCGGCCGGCCTGAGGCCTGCGCCTCCAGGTTGACGAGCAGCAGGCTCTCGCTGTCGCCGTCTGCCGCCGTGCGGCTCGGCGTGACGACCACCGCGGCGCGGCCGAGCGCCTCGCGGACCTGATCGAGCCGCCGGCTCGGATCCGGCGACCATCGCTCGGCACCGGCCGGAGGTGGGACCGGTCCTTCGCCGAGGACCAGCAGCCGGGCCTCGGGCACCTGCGCCAGCACCGCGGGCCACGCCTCCGCCAGCACGTCGAGGCCCTTCTTCTCGACGAAGCGGCCGATGAAGACCGCCGTCGGCGGGCCGCTCGGCCAGGGCTGCACCGGATGCGCCGACAGCTCGACACCGCTCGGCACGACATGGAGGCGATCCGGACGTGCTCCCCGCCTGACGGCGTGCTCGGCGAGGAAGGCCGACGGCACGACGACGGCGTCCGCCAGCGACAGCGCCCTTCGCTGGGCGGGGGTGTCGGTCCGTGCGGAGGTCACGTCGTTGCCGTGCACCGACACGACCAGCGGCACCCCGGCCCGGCGCGCGGCACCGACCACCCCGTCGACCTCGAACCCGAAGTGCACGTGGAGCAGCTCGGCACGGTGCCTGCGAAGCGTGAGGGCGAGTGCCGCGCCGGTGGCCTGCCGCTGGAGGCGCCGCGGCACCGGGGCGAGGATCCGGTCGAGCCGGACGAGCGGCGACTGCGGGAAGGCGCCGAGGTTCAGCACACCGCGGCGGACGGCCACGACCGGATGGTGCACCGAGCCTCGCAGCAGCCGGTCGACGTACTGCTCGGACAACGGGAGCCAGCGGGGGACGTAGTGCAGGACCGTCCGCTGCGGCTCAGCCATTCCGGGCGTGCACGGTCAGCAGGTGCTGCTTGGTGCCCGTGCTGTCCACGACCACCGAGGTGGCCAGCTCCTGGACCTCGGTGAAGCCCGCGGTCAGGACCCAGTCGAGCAGACAGGCACGGTTCGGGTACCACCAGGTCCAGATCGTCTCGGCGATCCGCAGCCTCGCCATCGGCTCGGAGCGCTTGGACAGCTTGTGGTCCACGGGCTCGAACAGCACCAGCGACCCGCCGGGCCGTAGCACCTCCCGGACCCGCTCGAGCGCTCCGACGGGATCGCGCAGGTGCTGCAGGATCGCGCCGACGAAGACCAGGTCGACCGGACCGTCGACCGCCTCCTGGTCGAGGTCGTAGACGTTCACCGAGCGCCGCTCCGCGTCGGACCCGAACCACCGCCGGAGCAGCTCGAAGCCCGTGCCGGGCACCGACCCGGCCAGTTGCTCCTGCACCTCCGCCCAGCGGCTCTGCGGGGTGTCCGGCGGCGGGATCTGGTCGATGTCGATGCCGATCACGGAGGCGCCACGACGCTCCAGCTCGAAGGCCCAGAAGCCGTCGAACGTCCCGATGTCCAGGGCTCGCTGACCCGACAGGTCGGCCGGCAGCCGGGTGGCTTCGACGTGCGGCCGCAGGTCGATCCAGCCCGGCGTCACGACGCTCGGCTCGAGCTCGATCACGTGGTACCAGTAATGGCTCGCGGAGAGCAGCTCATCGAGGCTCGGACGGTCGCTCTGCGCCACGCCACCACCCTCGTCGTCCGGTCGGGTGGCAGCATAACGACGGCGCAACGCCGTCCCCCCAGGAGTGCACCATCACGTCGACCGATCAGCAGGGCGCTCCCGCTGCTCAGCGGCATCCCGAAGAAGGCTTCGTGCTGACCGGACCGGCGACCCCGGTGGGCCAGCTGCTGAGCGAGCTCTGGCAGCGCCGCGCCTTGCTCGTCGTGCTGGCCAAGAAGGACTTCTACGTCCGCTACCGCCGCACCTCGCTCGGGGTCCTGTGGGCCGTCGGGCTGCCGGTCCTGCAGGCCATCGTGCTCACGGTCGTGTTCAGCCACGTCGTCCGCGCCGACCGGCTCGCCGGTCACCACATCTCGTACCCGGTCTTCCTGTACGCCGGGCTGGTGCCGTGGACGTTCGTGGCCTCCGTCCTGCCTGGGGCGTCGACGGCGATCGTCGACAACCTCGGCCTCGTCACGAGGGTCTACTTCCCGCGACTGCTCACCGTCCTGCTGGTGGTGCTGTCCGGTCTCGTGCCGCTGGCGACAGGTGTCGTGATCCTGCTCGGGCTGACGGCGACCCTCGGTCCAGGTCTGCACCTGGAGGTGCTCTGGCTGGTCCCGGGGACGCTGCTGGTCGTCGCTCTCGTCGCGGGCTTCGGTGCCGCCCTGTCCGCACTGCACGTCTACTCGCGCGACGTCCGCTACGTCGTCCAGGCCGTCATGACCGTGGGGTTCTACGTCACCCCCGTCATCTACCCCTTGCAGGCGGCACCGCACGGGCTGCGCACAGCGCTGGCACTGGTGCCGAGCGCCGGACCGGTCGAGCTGTTCCGCGCCGGGACAGTGGGCGCCGACCAGGGTTGGCACCTCGCGGTCGCGGCGTCGGTCGGCTGGGCCGTCGCCGTCGGGGCGTGGGGGCTGTGGTTGCAGAGCCGGCGCGACCGCGTGTTCGTGGACCTGCTGTGAGCAGACCCGTCATCGAGCTCCAGCAGGTCGGCAAGCAGTACACCAAGTACGACGACACGGCGCTGGTCGGCGGTCGGCTCCGCGTCCGCGCGCGCAGCCGCACGAGCTTGTTCGACGCAGTGCGCGCGCTCGACCTCGAGGTCGAGCAGGGCGCCAGCCTCGGCGTGCTGGGCCGGAACGGCGCGGGCAAGTCGACGCTGTTGCAGATGCTGTGCGGCGTCACGGCACCCACGACCGGTCGCGTCGCGGTGCGGGGTCGGGTGGCGCCGCTCATCTCCGTCGGCGTCGGCTTCCACCCGGAGCTGACCGGGCGGGAGAACGTCTACGTCAACGGCACGGTCCTCGGGATGTCCCGCAACGAGATCGACCGGCGCTTCGACGCGATCGTCGACTTCTCCGAGATCGAGGCCTTCATCGACACGCCGGTGAAGTTCTACTCCTCCGGCATGTTCGTCCGGCTCGGCTTCTCCGTCGCGGTCGCCGCCGAACCGGACGTGCTGCTCGTCGACGAGGTGCTCGCCGTCGGCGACTTCGCCTTCCAGATGAAGTGCTTCCGTCGGATGGAGGAGATCCGCGCCCAGGGCAGCACGATCGTGGTGGTCAGCCACAACGTCACCGCGATCCGTGGGCTCTGCGACCGCGGGATCGTCCTGCAGCGCGGCAGCAAGGTGTTCGACGGAGCGGTGAACGACGCGGTCTCCGCCTACTACGCCTCCGTGGGGGAGCCATCCGACGACGAGCAGGCGGATGAGCAGCGCGGTGCGGCGCTCGAGGGCTTCGAGCTGCTCGGACCCGACGGGCAACCGACGGCGCACCTGCGAACGGGCGACGCGGCAGTCTTCCGGTTGCGGGTGCGGGCACTGCGGGAGGTGGCCGAGCCCGTGGTCGGGCTCAGCGTCTCCTCCGAGAGCGGTTCGCTGGTGTACAGCGAGAGCAACCTCGACGCCCCGTTTCGGCCGCTGGCGGCGGGAGAGTCGGCGACCTACGAGCTGCCGTTCACCGTCCGCCTCGCCACTGGGGGCTTCACGGCCACCTCGGCGCTGCACGAGTTGACAGGCCCGGAGACGGTGGCGCGTCTGACGCCGTCGAACCCACTGAGCTTCTACGTGGCGGGCCGGCCGCTCGTGTCCGGCACGCACGACCTGAGTGGCAGCGGCCTCCGGGAGATCCGGCCGTGAGGCTGCCTGACTGGATCATCATCGGCGCCGCGAAGTCCGGCACGACCTCGCTGTCTGCCTGGCTGGCCAAGCACCCGGATGTCTGGGCCACCCAGTACAAGGAGCTGCACTACTTCGACTTCGACGAGAACCACGCGCGTGGACCGGCCTGGTATGCGGAGTTCTTCGCCGAGGCGGGTCCCTCGCAGAAGGCCGGCGAGGCGACGCCGAACTACCTGCACAGCCCGGAGGCGCCGGAGCGCGTCGCCGCCCTGGTGCCAGACGCGACCCTGCTCGCCGTCCTGCGGCACCCGGTCGACCGGGCGCACAGCCACTACTGGCACCAGCGCAACTGGGGTGCCTCGCTGCCCGACTTCCCCACGCTGGTGGATGCGGCCCTCGCCGGCGACCGGACGTTCGAGCACTTCCTCACCCGCGGCGACTACGACGCGCAGCTGGCCGCGTGGACGGCTCGCGGCCTGCAGCCAAAGGTCCACCTGTTCGAGGACCTGGCGGGTGACCCGCAGCGGGTGTTCGCCGAGGTCTGCGACCAGATCGGCGTACCACGAGCGGAGGTCGCGACGGTCGGCTCGGTGCTCAACGCCTCGCACCGGCGTCGCTCACCGCGGCTGCGCAAGGCGATGGAACGGGTGCAGTCGTGGGAGTGGGCGCCGCGCGCGTCGATGCGCCTCGACGCCCTCAACACCAAGCCGGTTCCCTATCCGGCGATGCCGGCGCGGACCCGGGACAAGCTGCTGGAGCGGTACGCCGACGGGACCGACCGGTTGTGCGAGCGGTTGGGGCGCCCGCTGAACGGGTGGAGCACCTGACGGGTGCTCGACGTCACATCGCCCCAAGGCCTTGGTTGTGGCCCGTCGGGATGGCACCCTCCACAGTCAGGTTCCTGACTTCCAGAGGCGGCCCGTTGAGCTGGACCCCCGTGTTCGTACCGACGCTCGACCTCGACAACGTGCGTCGTCTCGACGCCGTGCGCGAGCTGGTCGTCGTCGTCGGTCCCGACCAGGACACAGTGAGCCGCGGCGCTCACGCGGTGGGCGGTGCGCGGACCCGTCTCGTTGCTCCCGACCTGGTCCAGGCCTTCTGCGGACTGGTCGCGGGCTGGGACATGGGCACCGCCGAGCTCGGGCCGCCGACGCTGACCGCGCCCGACTCGTGGTTGCTGGCTGTCCGGCGGCTCCTGCTGCGCCTGGTCGGTGACGACCCCGGTCGGACCGTTCTCGCCTGCACCGGGCCGGTCTGGCAGCTGATGTACCTCCGGCGGCTGCTGCCGGACGCCGCAGTCGTCCTCGCCCTCTCGCCCGGGCAGGACGCCGAGTGGGACGCGCGGCTCGACGAGGTTCGGGTCGGGACCGACCTGCTCGTCGGCGAGATCCCACCGCAGCGAACCGCTGAGAGCAACGCGGCACCGGTCAAGGTCGGCACGCCGACGACCGGCGAGCGGTCGCTCGTCCTGGTCGGCAGCGGCCGGAGCGGCACGACCTGGTTGCACAGCCTGCTCTGCGCGCACCATGCGGTGACCGGGACACCGATGGGCGAGACCTCGGTGTTCCGGCTCGTCGAGCCGCTCTGGCGGGCACTGGGCGGCACCACGGCCGCCCCGGCAGCGGTCGGCGCGGTGCGCTGCTTCCTCGCCGAGGTGCTGGTGGACGCGCTCGACCCGACGGGGACGGCCATCGTCTGCGAGAAGACGCCGGACCACAGCTGGCTGATCCCGATGATCCGCCACCTGCTGCCGCAGGCGCGGCTGGCGCACGTCGTCCGGGACGGTCGCGACGTCGCGATGTCGCTGTATGCGCTGAACGGCGCCTACGAGGACCTGCCGGCCGCGGGAAGGGCGTGGGCCCGGCTCGTCAACACCATCCGGCGCGACCTCGCCGGCGCGACCGCGGTGGAGCTGGTCCGGTACGAGCAACTGATCGACGACCCCACCCGGGTGGTCGCCTCGCTCTGGGACTGGCTGGGAGTGCCGACGACGGCCGAGGACCTGGAGCGCCTCCACCATCGGGTCCACGTCCAGGTGACGCCGCTGCCGAGTTCGCGCCAGCCCGGCACGGGGCGCTGGCACGAGCTCCCTCGCAAGCAGCGCAAGGCGCTGACCGCCGCCGTCGGCCGAGAGCTCGAGAACTGGGGCTACCTGGTCTGAGAACGCCTCAGCGACGGGCAACCCAACCTATGCTGCGGCAGTGCTTCCCCTCGGCCAGGTCGTGCGGCTCGCTGCGCCGGTCGTCCTGTCCGCCGCAGCCGTCCGCCCCGGTGCGGACCGCCGCGCACGGGCAGCCACGACGGCCGCGCTCGCGACGGTCTGGGGCGCCGCCTACTCCCGCTACCGCCGCCGCGGGATCGCGCGGACCCGCGAGGAGTGGGACCTGATGCGCACCGCGACGCCCGAGGCGTTCAGCCGGCACTACAACGAGTGCGTACCGACCCTCGAGGAGGAGCTCGACCTCTGGGGCGAGTACCACGGCCACCGGCACCAGATGCGCTACGACCTGGTCGCGCAGGCCGTCCGCGCGCACGTCGGAGACGGGCCCGCGCGGGTGCTGGACCTCGGATGCGGCGCCGCCCTCGTGGCCGACCGGCTCGCCGACCTGCCCATCACGTACACGGGCCTCGACTACGGGGACCACCACATCACCTCGGCCGCGGCCCGCCACCAGGTCCCCTCCGGGATGCTGCGCGCGAGCTTCGTCCGCGGTGACGCCGAGCAGCTGCCGTTCCCCGACGCCACCTTCGACGTCGTCGTGTGGAGCGAGGTGATCGAGCACCTCATGCGCCCCGAGCTCGCCGTCTGGGAGGTCGCTCGGGTCCTCCGCCCCGGTGGGCACCTCGTCATGACGACCAACAACGCCTCGGAGATGCCGCTCCGGTTCCCGCTGTCCGACCCGCTCGCCTGGCTCGAGAAGGCACTGGGCTTCCGGCACGACCAGCTCATCTCGCACCGGCCCTGGGTCTGGCCGTGGCCGGTGGACCGGGAGCTGCTGCCCGAGGGAGCACCCGACGTCTACCTGCCGCACACCTGGCACAAGCAGGCCGAGACCTCGCGAATGTTCGAGGCGGCGGGGCTGCGGACCACCGTGGCGACGACCTTCGAGTTCCCGCCGCCGCAGAGCGCCACAGCGGCCTGGCTGGAGGCCCGTGGGGGAGCGGGGCGCCGCGCGGTCGACGTGCTGGAAGCGGTGTGCCAGGCCACCCCGCTGCTGCGTCGGCTCGGCTGCCACGTGCTCATGGTCGCGCGGCGTGAGCCCGGCGGCAGCGCCGCGCCGCCACCAGGCATCTGGCCGGGCCCCTTCTCCTCCGAGCCGGTGTCCCGGTGACGCTGCGCGAGGAGCTCCGCCTCTGGCGAGACGAGCCACTGCGTCGGGTGGCGGCCGAGGCAGCTCTGCTGCGACCGCGGCGACGCCGGCAGTTCCAGGCGTTCGGGACCCGGTCGATCGTGCACCGGCCGTTGTGGCTCTACGGCACGCGGCACGCCGCCATCGGCAACCACACGCTGCTCATGCACGGGGTGTGGCTGTCCGTGGAGCGCACCGCCTGGGACGCGGCCGAGCCGGCGCTCCGCATCGGCGACCGGGTCGCCTTCCGCCCGTTCGTCGCAATCAGCGCCAGCCAGTCGGTCGTCATCGAGGACGGCGTGACGATCGGGGCCAGCAGTGGCATCTACGACAGCAACCACACCGTCGCTGCTGCGCACAAGAGCGTCCTGGACACGCCGCTGTCGTCGCGGAGCGTCCGGATCGGCGAGGGGTCCTGGTTGGGTGACCGGGTGACCGTCCTCAGTGGTGCCGACATCGGCCGTGGCTGCATCATCGGAGCCGGCTCGGTGGTGCGCGGCACCATCCCCGACCACGCCATCGCGGTCGGCGTCCCCGCGCGGGTCATCGGGTCCACACAGGAGGCGCCGGCGTGACGCGACCGGGAGCCAGCCGGGCCTGGCGACTGCGGTACCTGCACGGCCCTCGCGTCGTCAGCCGCGTTCGCCGTCGAGCCGCGCTGACCTGGCACCCGCACGCCGAGGTCGACATCGCGCTGCCGGTCCGGCTGGGGCCCGGGTTCGCCCTCTGGATCCCGGAACCGGCGACCTTCCGGACAGGTCCGGCGTGCGACTTCCGGCGCGGGTTCGTCTGCGAGGTGGGACCCGGCGGCGTGGTCGACATCGGCGACAACTGCGTGTTCACCTCGCACACGCTGATCCAGATCTCCACGTCGCTGACGATCGGCGCCGGTGCGTCGTTCGGGCAGTCACTGATGATCGTCGACGGCAACCACCGGTTCCGCGACACCACCCGGTCACCGCTCGACCAGGGCTACGACTTGCGCCCCATCACGATCGGGGCCAGGGCGATGGTGCTGTCCAAGGTGACCCTGCTCGCGTCGGTCGGCGAAGGGGCCGTCATCGGGGCGGGCTCCGTCGTCACCCGCGACATCCCGCCGTACTCCGTCGCCGTCGGCGCCCCCGCCCGCGTGATCGAGCGCTTCGGGCCGGACGAGGACGAGACGTGAACGAGCCGATCGCCGCCCACTACGCGGAGCGCACGGACGCCGACTCGCAAACGGCACCGGCCGAAGTGCGCCATGGACTCGAGCGCTTCCTGGAGGAGACGTCGGCGCAGGGCATCCTGCTCGACGTGGGTGCCGGCATCGGTGGCAACCTGCCGCTCCTGGGTCGCTACGGCATAGCCCTCGGTTGCGAGATCGCTTACAGCGCAGCGGTTCTCGCTCGTCAACACGGGCGGGTCGTCGTCGCCGACGGAGCCCACCTCCCACTCGCCGACGCCGTCGTCGACGTCGCCGTCTGCACCGAGGTCCTGGAGCACGTCGCCGACCCGTCGGCAGTGTTCGCCGAGATCGCGCGGGTGCTGCGCCCCGGGGGCAGCGCCTACGTCACGACTCCGAACTACGCCAACCTGGCCGGCCTGCATAAGTGGCTCGCCGACCGGCGCAGCGGTCGACACGACTGGAACCCGTGGGGCGCGCACCACGGCGGCTACGAGGCGTTCATGACGGGGCGGCGGCTCTGGCAGGCGGCGCGCCCGCACCTCGAGCTGGTCCGGGTCCGTGGCCTCGACTACGGCCAGGCACTCACCGGCCGGTTCGCCGTGACCGACCGGCTCGCGACGACGAGGCCCGGTCAGCGGGCCGTGCGATGGGCGCTGCCGCGGCTGGCGGCCAGCACCGGTCCGCTGGCCTGGCACGGGATGCACGTGGAGCTGGTGCTACGCCGTTCCCGGTGACACCGTCGCCCTGGCCGCGGCGTACGCGTGGCCGATCTGGGCCCAGTAGTGCTCTGCCCGGTGCTCGTCGGACCTGGTGACGAAGGCCCGGGCGGCCAGCCGCCAGCGCTCGCGACGCCGCCGATCGTGGTGCAGCAGGTGATCGTCCTCCAGGGGGAAGTCCGGGGCGGCCTCGCGCAGCAGCGCTGCGGACGTCGACACCATCGCCATCCGACGTCGGAAGGTGGCGAGGTCGATGGGGCGGGCGTGCCAGGCGAGGGCCTCGGGCCGGTAGACCATCCGCAGGCCCCGGGCGGTCAGCCGGTGGGCCAGCTCCATGTCCTCGTACGCCGGGAAGGGGAACCGCTCGTCGAAGCCGCCGACCGCCTCCAGGAGGCGGCGGGGAAGAGACAGGTTGGCGGTGTAGAACGCCGCGTACGGCGGGACGACCGGCCCCTCCTGCAGCCAGGTGTCGTAGGCGAACTGCAGCCCCGACCGGTCCAGCCAACGCATGAACGGCGTGACCCTCAGGTCGGGGTGCCAGTCGACCCGACCCAGCACGGCGAGTTGCTCGTCGGCCGCCGCCTGGTGCAGAGCGAGGTGCCTGCTGAGCAGGTCCGGTGCCGCGACGACGTCGTCGTCGACGAACAGCACGAGAGCTCCTCGGGACTCCGACAGCCCCCGGTTGCGCGCCGCTGCCGGCCCGGCGTTCTTCGGCTGCCGCAAGGCGGTCAGCGGCAGCCGGCCGAGGTGCCGGTCCAGCACGTCGCCCGTGCTGTCGGTCGAGCCGTCGTCGACGACAACCACCTCGTACGCGCAGCTCGCACCGGCCACTGACAGCGCGGTCAGGCAGCGGTCGAGCAGCGCGGCCCGTTGGAAGGTCGGGACGATGACCGACACGTCCACCGTCATGCGCGGGCCCGGGCGTAGGCGGCCTCGTGCAACGGGCCGAGGTTGTCCCAGTCCCAACGGCTCGCATGCACGGCGCAGCGGGCGGCCGTCGCCGGGTCGGACGCGAGCTGCAGCGCGTCGCACACGCCGCGCGCCAAGGCCTCGGCGTCGTCCGGTGCGACCACTCGTCCCACGGCCGGGTCGTCCACGATCTCCGGCATCCCACCGGACCGGCTGCAGACCACGGGGGTCCCGGAGGCGAGCGACTCGACGAGCACCAGACCGAACGCCTCGTCGACGCTCGGCAGCACGCTGACCGTCGCCTCGCGGTAGCGGCTCGGGAGGTCCTCGAGCCGACCGGGGCCGAGGTCGTCGAGCACCGGCTCGACCTCGCGACGGACGCCCGGGGCCAGCGCGTCGAGCGCCGGCTGCGGGTCGCCGCCGCCGAGCCGGAGCCGGAGGTCCGGGTGCTGCCCGAGCACCGCCGGAAGCGCCTCGAGCAGCAGCGACAGCCGCTTGCGCGGGTCCGAGGCGAAGCCGTTGAACAGCAGCGTGGGCGGACCCGACGGGGCGGCCGCGCGGGGCGGGAACTCCGACGTGAACACGCCAGGGGACAGCACCCCGGGCCGCCGGCCGGTCAGCGCCTGCGTGGCGTCGGCGGCGGAGGCCGAGAGCGCCTGCGGCGCCCGGACAGCGCGCACGGCCCGGACCAGCAGCTGGCGGCGCCAGGCCGGGCGCGGCGGGTTCGTGGGCGACGGGTGGCCGAGGACCGTGTAGACCGCTGGCTGAAGCGCCGTGGTCGCGGCGAGCGCGGCACTCGGGACCATCGCGTGCACCACGTCGTACCGGTGCCGCAGCAGGTGCGGCAGCACGCTGGCGCCAAAGGTGTCGAGCGCCGGCTCGCGCGAGGCGAGCCGCACCTGACCGGCCTCGTGGCCCGGCTCGCCGCCGGTGACGAGCGTGACGTCGTGACCGCGGCCGGTGAGCCAGCGCTGCAGGTCGTGCACATACCGCTCACCGCCGCGCCGGACGGCAGGCCAGCTGTAGGGGTGGATGAGCGCGATCCGCACCACCGCACCCTACGATCGTCCACGTGGCTGCCCGCACCTCGTCCATGCGCGCCTACTGGGAGGAGCGGGCCCGGCTCAACGCGGCGTTCTACGTCGACACCAGCCTCGACTACGACGCCCCCGACATGACGAGGTTCCTCGAGACGGGAAAGCTCGTCGCGGCGCTGGCGCTGGACGACGCACCGGTCGTGCCGGGCCAGCGTCGGCTGGCGGTCGAGATCGGGTGCGGCCTCGGCCGGATCTGCCTCGCGCTGAGCGAGCGGTTCGACAAGGTCATCGGGTACGACATCTCCGAGGAGATGCTCGAGCAGGCGCGCCCCCTGGTGGCCGACCGTGCGGTGGAGCTGCGGCACACCGACGGTGCCGGCCTTCCGGGGCTCGCGGACCGCAGTGCCGACCTGGTCGTCACGTTCACCGTCTTCCAGCACATTCCGGACGTCGACGTCATCACCAGCTATGTCCGCGAGGCCGGCCGTGTGCTGGCCGACGACGGTGTCTTCGCGTTCCAGTGGAACAACACCTCCGGTGCCCGCCGCTGGCGGTGGCGGCGCGCCGCCATGTCGGTGGTCCAGCGGCTCGGTCGGGGTGACCGCTATGACCGGGACCGCCCGGAGTTCCTCGGCTCCCGTGTCCCGCTGGCGGTGATGGACGCCGCACTGGCGGACGCGGGCCTGGTGCGAGTCGGGCTGCGCGATCCCGGCCAGCTGTTCACCTGGGCCTGGGCCACCCGCCAGGCCTAGAGGACCCAGCGGCCGGACCGGACCGAGCCACTCGCGAGCGCCGCCGACCCGACGAGGTCCGCGACCAGGACCTGCACCAGGCGCTTGCCGACCGGGCCGGGCAGTGCGCGGGCGTCGCGCAGCGCCAGGACCGCCCACGGCGCCGCGCCCCAGAGCCCGCGCAGACCGAGGGTGACCAGCCCCGCGTCCACCGCGGCGGTCCGCCGGGTCAGGAACGGCCGGTGCCACAGGGACTCCTCCAGCTCCGGCACCTCGGCGAGCAGGGCCGGAAAGCCCACCAGCCGCCATCGGGACGCGAGGTGCCCGGCGAAGTCGGTCGGCACCCAGCGGTGCCGCATCACGGCGTCGCCCACGAACGCCGACGGCAGCTGCCGGGCCACCGCAGCGCCCAGCACCACATCCTCGCCGAAACCGCGCCCGCCCTCGCCGAGCAGGTCGAGCACCGGGAAGCCACCGGCCTCCAGGAAGGCGCTCCTGGGCATCGCCAGGTTGCACGTCTCCCACAGCCCGGTGAGGCGCCCGACGTCGATGGTGCGGTCCCACGGGCCGGTGCGGTCGCCCAGCGGCCGGGTCCGACCCTGCGCGATGGCCCGCCGGCCGGCGACCGTCATGCGAGCAGCCCAGCCCGCCTCGGGCAGGCAGTCGTCGTCGGTGAGCACCAGCACGTCGCCGCGGCACCTGGACGCCGCCGTGTTGCGCGGTACAGACGGCCCGCCGCAGGCCGCCAGCCGCAGGACGGTGGCGGGCAGCTCGGTCTGCGCCGCCCAGTCGGTGAGGACCGACCAGGTGCTGTCGGCAGAGCCGTCGTCGGCGACGACCACCTCGCAGTTGGTCAACCCGGCGTCGAAGCGCTGGAGCAGCTCCCCCAGCCAGCTCGCTCGTCCGTGAGTGGCCACGAGGACCGACGCGGTGGGGTGGGCAGCCTCCCACCCCCGGCTGTGCCGCTCGTCGAGCACCGGAGCCGTCCTCATAGCCCGTGCACCGCCGCGAGTCGCTCGGCGAGGCCGGCGAGGGTCCACTGCCCGGCGGTCCGGATCCCACCTTCGGTGAGACGCCGTCGCAGCCCCGGGTCGGTGGACAGCCGCGTCACTGCAGCAGCCAGTGCCGGCGGGTCGTCGGGTGGCACCACCAGGCAGTTCACCTCGTGGTCCAGGAACTCGGCCGAACCGCCTTGCCGCGTGGCGACGACCGGGACGCCCTGCGACATCGCCTCCAGCGGCACCAGTCCGAACGGCTCCTGCCAGCGACTCGGGAACACCAGCACGTCCGCCGACCGGTAGAGCCCGGCGACCTCCGCACGCGGCACGGCGCCGAGCCGGACCCGCGAGTGCGTCAGCGCCGACAGGTGCTCGGGGTCGGCGACGCCGGCGATGCGCAGGGTGGCCTCGTCGGGCAGCAGCTCGAGCGCGGCGACCGCGGTGTCGAAGCCCTTGCGCGGCTCGACGCGACCGACGGCCAGCAGCCGCCACTGCCACCCCCGGTCGGTCGGCGTCACCAGCGGGAAGTCGTCGGTGTCGATGCCGCTGCCGACGACGACGGCCCTGGGGAAGCCGAAGGCGGTAGTGCGGCGGAGCGTCTCCAGGGTCGCGGTGCTGACCACCGCGGCGGCGTGCCGGTCCAGGTCCGGCAGGGCCGTCGGCAGCCCGGTCAGGCGCGCGACCAGCTGCCGGACTGGTCGGGGGAGCCCGGCGAGACCGGACAGCCACGGGTCCACCCGGGGACCGTAGGCCGGCCACTCGTCGCAGACGTTCAGCACCACCCGCTGCTGCGCGAGGGCGTCGAGCAGGGACATCGGCAGGCCGCCCATGTGCCAGACCGAGACGACGTCGGGCCGGAAGGTCGCGAGCAGCTGCGACAGCAACCGGAGGTCGTGCCGCTCGACGGAGACCCGCTCGCGCCACGGCGGCCGCAGGAACTGGTGCTCGTGCCACCACCAGCGCAGCTCGCGGCGCACGTGCGGCTCCGGAACCGCCGGCTCGACGGTCCCCCGGACGGTCTCGGCCGTCGTGAGCACGACGACGTCGTGACCCTCGGCCCGCCACCTGTCCACGACGTCCCGGCATGACATCTCATACCCGCCCATCGCGTTGGGCGGGTAGAGGTTCGACAGCACGAGGACGCGCATCAGCGCCGTCCCAGGTGGGCCGGCAGCTGCCGCCACCAGAAGGCCGCTCGGTCGCGTTCTCCCCGGCACTCCGCGACCACGGCCATCCGCACGGCCGAGGCGGCGTTGAGGCCGCGCCAGCCGGCGGCGCGGACCGGGCCGAGCTGCTCCTGCACCACCCGGTTGGCGTTGCCGATGGCGACCTGCTCCCGCTGCTGGCCGAAGCGCTGCGCGCCTGAGGCGTTGCCGACGTGCGTGACCACGGCCTGCGGCGCGAAGCAGACCTGCCAGCCGCGCTGCCGCGCCCGCCAGCAGTAGTCGAGGTCCTCGGCATACATGAAGTAGCGCTCGTCCCAGGGCCCGATGTCGTCGACCGCCTCCCGGCGCAGGAGCAGCGCGGCGCCGACCGCCCACCCGACCGGGCCCTCGACGGACGGGGGGGCGGCCGGCCCCCCGAGGACACCGGCCAGCGCGGTCCGCAGCGAGGGCAAGGCGTGCGTGGACGGCTCCACCGTGCCATCCGGCCGCACCAGGCGCGGTGCCACCAAACCGGCCAGCGGGTTGCGACCAGCCACCGCGACCAGCTCGGCCAACGCGTCGGCCTGTGGCCACGCGTCGGAGTTGAGCAGGAAGAACCAGGGTGCGTCCGAGTGCTCGAGCAGGGTGTTCACCCCGGCCGCGAACCCGATGTTGTCGCCGCTGTCGACCAGCACGTCGGGATGCGCGAGACGCACCGCCTCGACGGTCCCGTCGGTGGAGCCGTTGTCCCGGAGGAGCACCCGGACCTCGAGGTCCGGGCTCGCTGCGGCGAGGGCGCGCTCGACGGCTGCCAGTGTCAGGTCCCGGGTGTTCCACGTGACGATGCCGACGTCGATGCGAGCTCCCGGCATGCCGCCAACGTAGCCGCGACTGACATGCTGGATGCATGGCCCGACGTCTCGCCCGAGCTGTCCTCCGACGTCAGGTGCGTGAGGTCCCGACCCTGGACGAGCTGCCTGCCTTCACCGACTCGGCCACCTACTGGGAGAGCCGTTACGCCCTCGGCCAGAACTCCGGGGTCGGCTCGTACGCCGAGCTGGCAGCGTTCAAGGCCGACGTGCTCAACGCGTTCGTCGCCGAGCACAGCATCACGTCGGTGCTGGAGCTCGGCTGCGGCGACGGCAACCAGCTGCGGCTCGCCCGCTACCCGTCGTACCAGGGCTTCGACGTCGCACCGACGGCAGTTCGCTTGTGCCGCAAGGCTTTTCGGCGCGACCCGACGAAGTCCTTCCAGGTCTATGAGCCGGCCCGGTTCGCCCAGCAGCGGCCGCGGGCCGAGCTCACGCTTTCCCTGGACGTCGTCTTCCACCTGGTGGAGGACGAGGTGTTCGTCCAGCACCTCGGCGAGCTGTTCGACGCCGCCGAGCGGTTCGTCTGCGTCTATGCGACCAACCAGGTGACTCCGGACATCGGCGACCACGTGCGGCACCGGCGCTTCACCGACTGGGTCGAGGCGCACCGCCCGCAGTGGCAGGTCGTGCGGCACGTCCCGAACCCGCACCGGGGTGCGCTCGAGGGCGCGGTCTCCGACTTCTGGTTCTTCGCGCCGGTCAGAGGATGAGCCGACGGTGCCGCGCGGAGCCGCGGGCCAGGACCGCGACCTCGGCGACGTCGACGGCGAGCTGAGCCGGCAGCACCCACGGCCAGTATCGCCGTCGCGCCTGCACCTGCAGCTCGCCGGTCCGCAGCCGGAGCCAGGGCAGCACCGCGACCAGCGCGACCGGGTGCCGCCGGCCGGCGAGCAGCCCAGCCGCGGCCAGCACGGCGACCGGGTGCGTCTTGCGCCACCACCACTGGCTGTAGACCGCGGTCGATCCCTGGGTGCCGTGTGTGCGGACGAAGAGCGGCACGTCCACCCACTTCGCGGTCTCGCGCAGCGCCGCCACCCACGAGCTGGGGCGCACGTCGTGGTGGACCAGCGCGTCGGGGACGAAGCTGACCTCTGCGCCGGCTGCCAGCGCCCGCAGTCCCAGGTCGGTGTCCTCGCCGGCCGCCTTGCGGAAGCGCTCGTCGAAGCCGTCGAGGGCCTCGAGAACCGCGCGGGGGTAGCCGATGTTGCAGGTGTGGAAGAGGTCGGCGCTGTCGACCTGCAGCGTCCGGCTGAACGGACCGGTGAGGTGCTGCTGGTCGGGAGCAGGCATCGTCTTGCCGACGGTGATGGGGCCGGCGGCGGCCAGGTGCGCGCGGACCCACCCTGGCTGCGGCACGCAGTCGTCGTCGGTGAAGAGCACCACTGCACCGCGGGACGCGCGCCAGGCCGCGTTCCTCCCGGCGGCCGGCCCGCGGTTGACCGCGCCGGCCAGGACGGTGAGGGGCAGCCGGTCCTGCCAGCGGACCAGGACCTCCGACGTCGCGTCCCCGGAGCCGTCGTCGTAGACGACGACGTCGAAGTCGCTGACGTCCTGCGCCTCGAGCGCCGCCAGCAGCCGCTCCAGCCGCTCCGGTCGCCGGAAGGTCGAGACGCAGACCGACGCCGACGGGGTCATACGGTGAACGACGACTGGTCGCGTCCGAGCTCTCGCTTGTACCAGTCGATGGTGCGCCCCAGGCCCTCCTCGAGGCTGACCGTCGGCTCCCAGTGCAGCTCCGCACGGGCCCGTGACGCATCGGCGTGCATGCGCCAGATCTCGGTGGGCCGCTCGGGCAGGGCACCGAACTGCGCGACGATCGGGTCGCCCATGAGCCGGAGCAGCAGCTGGGCGAGGTCGCGCATCGAGACCTCCTCACCGCAGCCGAGGTTGTAGAGCCGGCCCGGCTGCCCGTGCAGGGCAGCCGCCACGAACCCCCTGGCCAGGTCCGTCACGTAGTTGAGCTCGCGGGTCTGCCGGCCCTGCGTCATGAGCAGCGGCTGACCGCGCAGCGCCCGCACGATGATCTCGGGGACGACCCGGTCGGGGCTCTGGGCGGGACCGTAGGCGTTGAAGGGCCGCACCATCACGACCGGCCAGCCCTTGCCCTGGTGGAACATCCGGCAAAAGCTCTCGCCGGCGTACTTGCTGACCGCGTACGGCGAGATGGGGTTGACCGGCCCGTCCTCCCGGAACGGCACCTCGACATCGCCGTAGATCTCGCTGGTGCCGGTGTAGACCAGCTTCTCGTACCCGAACGGCGCGAGCGCCTGCAGCAGGTTGACGGTCCCCTGCACGTTCACCTGGACGCACTCGTCGACCCGCTGCCACGACTTGCCGACATGCGTGTAGGCCCCGAGGTGGAAGACGACCTGCGGCCGGACGGTCTCCGCCACGGCATCCATCGCCGACCGGTCCGCGAGACTGCCCTCGTGCAGCGTCACGCGGTCGCGGACGCCGAGCAGCCGCTGCGGGTAGACGGAGGAGACCGTGCTCGTGAGGGCGTGCACGTCGGCGTCCAGCGCCAGCAGGGCGTCGACGACGTGCGAGCCGATGAACCCGGTGGCTCCCGTGACGAGGACGGGTACTGCGGTCAGCTCAGCCATGGTGTGGCTCCCGTCGCGGCGAGGTGCTCCAGCTCGGCCAGGTCCTTCTGGGTGTCGACGGAGCGCCAGAACCCCGCGTGCCGGTGCGCGACCAGCTCGCCCCGCATCGCCAGGGCCGGGAGCACGTCGCGCTCGAGGTCGGGTCCGGGGGACGCGTCGAGAGAGCCGGCTGTCAGCACGAAGAAACCGGCGTTGATCCAGTGGTCGGGCAGGACGGGCTTCTCGCGGAAGCCGGTGACGCGGTCGTCCGCGTCGAGGTCGAGGGTGCCGTACTGCGACGGCAGCGGCACCGTCGTCACGGTGGCCGAGGTCGCAGCGGCCCGGTGCCGGTCGAGCAGGGCGCGCAGGTCCACGTCGCCGAGCCCGTCGCCGTAGGTCGCGAAGAAGGTGTCTTCGAGCTCGGTGCGACACGCGCGCAGCCGTTCCGCGGTGCCCGCGTCCGCTCCGGTGTCGACGCAGGTCACCGAGGCGTCGGGCGGCAGCTCGAGGTCACCGGCCCACTTCTCCACGAGGTCGGCGCGGAACCCGGTGGCCAGGACGATCCGCCGGACGCCCTGCCGGAGGTAGACCTCGAGCAGGTGCCCGAGGACGGGGCGGCCACCGATCGGCAGCAGCGGCTTGGGCAGGTCCTCGGTCAGCGGCCAGGCACGGGTCCCACGACCGCCGCAGAGCACCACGACGGGGGGAAGAGGTGCGGGCACGTCGTCACCCTAGAGCCGTCACCAGGACGGCCCCCGCATCCCGCCACCGCCACGCGACGGGCGACGGCACGGGCAGCCGGGTCAGCAGCGCGGCTTCGAGCGCATCGGCCCATGCCGCGACGTCACCGACCGGCAGGACGGGAGCCAGGTCATAGGTCGCCTCCCGCACCGCCGGCACGTCGGCGACCAGGGCCGGCGTGCCGTGCGCCCACGCCTCCAGCGGTGGCAGGCCGAAGCCCTCGTACACCGACGGGTGCAGCAGGACCTCCGCGCCGGTGAGCACCGCCGCCAGGTCGGCGTCAGGCAGTCGCCCGACCACCCGGACAGTGGCGTCGGCCGGGCGGGGCACCGGTGCCAGGTTGGGGTGCGCATCACCGACGAGCACCAGGTCGTGCGGCACCCGGTCGCGGACCAACCGGTGCGCGGCCAGTGCCGTCGCGACGTCCTTGCGACGATCGCCCCAGCCCACCAGCACGGCGTACGGCCGGTCGAGACGAAGGCTCGCACGGACCCGAACCACCTCGGCCGGGCTGCTCGGTGCACCGGTCACGGCAGGCCGCACCACGACCGCCCCGCGGACCCCGAGCACGTCGGCGAGCTCGGCCGCGACGGCCGCGGACGGCACGAGCACCAGCTCGGCACGGCGCGCGGCGGAGGCGACCGCGCGGGCATAGAACCGCATGCGGGGCACGAACCACGCCGGTTCGCGCAGCGGGGCGAGGTCGTGCACGAACACGGCGCTGTGCCGGGCAAGCAGTGGTGCGGTGTTGGCCAGCGACAGCACGGTCCGGGTGCCGGCCGCGGCGGGCAGGACGACCTGCTCCCACAGCCGCGGGTGCGCCACCGGGAGCACCCGGTCCACCCGCGGGTCACTGGTGCCGCGCGGGGCAAGAACCCTGTGCTCGAGCTGCGGCACCGCGTCGAGCAGTCCGCGGGCGACTCGTTGGATCCCGGTTGCCGCGCCGCCCAGCACGCGGCCGTCGACCACGATCACCGCCTGCTCCAGGTGGCCCGGCCCCACACCAGCCCACCCGCGCGGAGCACGCCCGCGACGGCGCCGTACTGGTAACCCGCACGCAGGTCCGCCAAGGCCGTGCGCAGCTCGTCGCGGGGCCGGCCGGTCGGGATCCCGCGGGCCCGAAGGGCACCGGCCCCGCGGGCATAGCCGAGCTCGGCCCGGAGCGCCCGTCCTCGACCGCGCCACTGGAGGTGCTCCACCACCGGCTGCGGGCGGTAGCCGGCGCGCCAGCCGCCGCGAAGCAACCGGACCAGCAGGTCCTTGTCCTCGGCGCCCGGCCACCGGGTGCCGGGTCCCAGCTCCTCGTCCCAGCCGCCGGTGTCCTCGAGGGCCGCGCGCCGGACCGACAGGTTCGCCCCGTGCCCCAGATCGGCGACAGGGGTGGCGATCGAGTAGTCGCGCGGCTCGGGATCGGTCAGCACGGACAGGTGGCCCTCGCCCGCTGGCCGGACCTGCCCGCACACGCCGTCGAGGTCGGACAACGCGGTCACGGTGGCGTCGGCCCAGCCCATGAGGGGTCGGCAGTCGTCATCGAGGAACGCGATCAGTGGATGCGTCGCCGCCCGCCACCCGGCATTGCGGGCCGCGGAGGCCTCCGGCCGGTCGGAGCGCAGGCATCGCATACCGGCCCGTGCGGCCGCCTCGGCAACGGCACCTGACGTCGAGCCGGCGTCCACCACGACCACCTCGTCGCCAGGCCGGAGGACCGGCTGCAGCGCAGCGAGACAGCCGTCGAGGAGCCAGGCCCGGTCGCGACACGGGACGACCACCGAGAGCGAGGTCATCGGCGCACCCTCCGCCTTCCGGGGACGGGGAGCACCCACACGGCGACGAGCAGCGGCAGCCAGCCGGGCGCGGTCCGCAGGCCGGTCGGCTTGCCGACGAGCAGCGGTCCCCGGGTCTGCAGCTGCAGCCGCGACAGCGGCGGAGCCTTGGCCGCGGCGCCGAGCACAGCGGCCTTCTCGGCCTGCACGCCGGCAGCGGAGCCGGCCTGGAGCCTGAGCAGTCCCTGGCCGGGAGCGTCCCCCGTCGACTGGCACGTCATGGTGGCGTCGGGCAGCGCCGCCCGAGCCAGCGTGCAGAACGTCGTCCGCAGCTCGGTCCCGGTGTAGGTCGCCGCGGCGACCGTTGCCGGGTACGGCAGCAGCGACTCGAACTGCCAGGTCTCTGCCGCGTGCGTCGGGGCGACGGCGCGAAGCAGCAGACCGGCGAGGGCAGCGGCGAGCACCGCACCGACGCGGCCGCGCAGGCCGAGCGCCCGACGCGGCGGCCGCAGCCCGTCCTGGGCCACCAGCCCGAGCGCTGCCAGCAGCCAGAAGGTCTCGGCGGCCGCCGGCACCGAGAAGGTGTCGAAGGTGAAGGTGCCGGCCGCGAGCACCACCAGGCCCACCGCCGCACTGAGCGCGACGAGGCGCTCGGGCCGCGACGGCGACCGCAGGGCGAGCAGCGACTCACCCACCGCGGAGACGATGACCCCGACGAACGCGGCCAGTCCGAGGACCCCGACCTCGGCATAGCTCAGCAGGTACGAGCTGTCGGTCGCGGAGATGCCCTGCGTCGACAACCCGCTGATCCCGAGACCGGTCCAGGGGTGGGCGGCGACCAACGCCCCGATGACCGGCAGCCGCTCCACCCGCACGTCGATGGAGCCGGGGTCGGCGGCGGCGGTGAACTGACCGGCGAGCCCGGGATCGCCTACCAGGACGGCGATCACGCCGAGCAGGACGACCGCGGCCGCGACCCGGATCCCCCGCTCCCGGAGCACGGCGGCGAGGACGACGACGACCAGCACCAGGGGCAGCACGACCGTGCGGCTGTAGGTGAGCACCACAGCGGTGACGAGCACCGGCAACCCGAGAACCAGCAGGAGCGACCGGGCGCGCCGGCGCACTGCTGCGAGGACGAGCAGCAGCGGCAGCACCGCCGCCGTGACCCAGGCGAAGGCCAGTGTGAAGTCTGCCGCGGCGCGCACCCGGACGTGACCGCCGCGGGTCGCGAGGACCTGCGCCTGGTCGCTCGCGAGCAGGCTGGGCACCAAGTGGAACCACCAACGGGCGTACGACGCTCCGGTGACCGCCTCGAGCAGGGCGACCACGGCCGAGGCCAGCGTCGCGACGACCAGCACGGACACCGCCACGACAAGGTCGTCGCAGGCCCGCACCAGCACGACCCACCCGATGAGGAACGGCACCTGCAGGGCGAGTGCCTGCCAGTTGCGCGCCGCCGCCGAGGCGTCCGTCGCCGGCTGGAGCAGCCCCACGCCGATGATCGCGAGCAGACCGACGACCAGCAGCAGCCGATGCACCAAGGCGGGCGGACGGAACAGCGACCACGGCAGCTCGCGCCGGTGACACCGGCGCACCACACCGACGAGCGCGCCGGCCAGGACCAGGCGGTGCACCGTCAGCACTCCCGGTGCACCAGGCACGGTCAGGCTCCCGGGCACCAGCACGACGGTCGCGACGAGGACGCCCAGCGCCGCGGGAGGCCGGAGCAGCGCCGCTGCCACGGCGAGGGCGACCGCGCCGACGACCAGCAGCAGCCCCATGCCGACGGCTAGGAGGCGCGCCGGCGCATGACGTCGAGGACGCCCGCCAGCAGCACGAAGGCCACCAAGCCGGCCCCGAGGCCGGTGAGCAGCTTCTGCCGGCTGGTCGGCAGGACCGCGGCGGCGTGTCTGGCCGGCGCGACCACGGTGAGCTCGACCCGATCGCGCGGCGCGATCTGCGCCGACCGCTGCTCATGCGTGACATAGCCGGACAGGGCGGCGGCGAGGGCGTTGGCGACCCGGACCGCCTGGGAGGCCCGGGTGCCCGAGGCTCCGACGTAGAGCAGCAACGAACCAGCGTCGACCCGCACCAGCTCTGTCGCGGCCACGGTGTCACGTGACACCCCAGCTGGGGTCGCGGCCGCATCGACGACGGCATCGCCGCGCAGGATGCCTGCGTACTTCAGCCGCAGCCGCGCGAGCTTGTCGACCACGCCGGCGTCCTGGGACTGCGCGACGGTGTAGGGCTGGTCGAGCATCGTGGCGGCATAGGCGACGTAGGTGGGTGCCCGGCGGGCGGCGACCTCGTACCCAGCGCCCGCCGCGATGCAGACGAGCAGGGCGGCGATCCCGAGGCTGAGCGGTGTCAGGGCCCCGAACCCTCTGCCGCTGAGCAGGGCATGATCAGTCCGTCGGGGCTCGGCCACCGCGCCAGCCTAGGCCTTGCCGCACCGCTCCCAGCGTGCGCGCCACGTCGGTGACGAGGTGGAACCGCACATCACGGTGGGACAGGCCGTTGCCGCGGCGCGCGGCCAGCTCGCCCTCGAGCCAGCTGAG
The DNA here is from genome assembly GCA_025465465.1 of Frankiales bacterium. Classification (GTDB taxonomy): domain Bacteria; phylum Actinomycetota; class Actinomycetes; order Mycobacteriales; family SCTD01; genus RYN-111. The sequence goes on from JAODND010000067.1 coordinate 23,665, forward strand.
GGCGACCCGCGCGCCGCCGGCGCGGCGTCGGCGCAGGACCTCCTCGTCGAGCAGCCAGTCACTGCGGCCCTGCAGGTAGGCCCGTCGCAGCAGCCACCGCCTCGACGTCCGCTCGGCGGGGAGGTCGTGCGTGACCGTCGCGGCCGGCTGCCACACCACGCGACCGCCGGCCCGCTGCAGCTCGCGGACCACATGGACGTCGTCCGCCACGAGCTGGACCCCCGGCCGCGGGCCGAGTCGCGGGTCGAAGCCGCCGACGGCTCGCAGCGCCTCGGTCCGGAAGACGGCGTTGGCGGTGAGGAGGTACTCGCCGGCGACCAGGTCACGCAGTGCGCCGCCCAGGTCGTGCGCACTCACGTAGCCACCGATGCCCGCGTCCCGGAACCACGGCGGCCGCGGCGCCAGCGGGTCGAGCTCGACAGGGCCACCGGCGGCGACCACGCCGGGCCGCATCGCCGCGGTGAGGGCGGCCAGCCAGCCCGGGTGCGGGACCACGTCGTCGTCGAGGAAGGCGAGCAGGTCCGTGCGGGCCACTGCCACCGCGAGGTTGCGGGCGAAGGCGCTGCCCGGCTGCGACTCGACGAGGTAGCGGACCGGCAGTGGCGCGGCCGCCACCACGTCCTGCACCGGCCGGTCCGGGGCGTTGTCCACCACGACGACGTCGGCCGCGGCACCGGCGAGCGCAGCGGGCAAGGCCGCGAGGAGGCGACCCAGGCTGTCGGCGCGGCGCGCCGTCGGGATCGCGACCGTCACTCGGCCCATGTGGACAAGCCCTACCCTCGAAACGTGCCTGACGTGAGCGTCATCGTGCCTGCGCGCGACGCCGCCACGACGCTACCCGCGCTGCTCGATGCGCTCGCCGCCCAGTCGCACCCCGCGGTCGAGGTCGTGGTCGTGGACGACTCCTCGACCGACGGCACCCGCGACCTGCTCGCCCGGCACCCGCTGCGGCCGCGTGTTCTGACGTCCGACGGCTCCGGGTCCTACGCCGCGCGCAACCTGGGGCTCGCGGCCGCGGCCGGGGAGGTCGTCGCGTTCACGGACGCCGACTGCTGTCCTTCGGTGGACTGGATTGCGGTGGCCGTGGCGCAGCTTGGCCACCGCGAGGTGCTCGCCGGGCGCGTCCGACAGCGCTGGCGCGCCGACGCCGGCGCGGTCGAGCGCTACGACCGGGCCACCTACCTCGATCAGAGCGAGCTCTCGCGGCAGGGGTACGCCGCGACGGCCAACCTCATCACCCGCGCGACCCTGCTGCGGGAGCTGGGCGGCTTCGACGGCTCGCTCCGCTCGAGCGGCGACCGGGAGCTCGGGCGGCGCCTCGCCGCGGCAGGCGTCCCGGTCCGCTACTGCGCGGACGCGCTGGTCGACCACGAGCCCCGCACCAGCGCTCGTCAGCTCTGGCATCTCAACCGACGGCTGGGCCGTGGCTGGCGCGACCTGCACCGCCGTGGCGGCGCACCGCCGTGGTGGCACGAGCCGGCGCTCCGCGTCCCGCTCGGTCACGTCGTCGAGCTCGTCGAGCGCGACGGACCGCCACTGCGCAGGCGCGTCCTGCTCCCCGCCCATGCGGTGGCGCTGGCCGGCCGCTGGACAGGTCGGCTGCTGGGGTGAGCGGGTGCTCCGTTCAGAGGCTGACGCGGCCGAACGCCGAGCACTGTGCCAGCGACGTGCTTCCGGGCGCCGCCCAGTGCTGCGCGATGACGCACTCTGCGGCCTTGCCCTTGGGGGAGAAGCCGGTGTCGCCCGGGCCTGACTGATAGGCCGACCAGCGCCAGAACGAGATGCCGTCGAACGACGGGTCAGGGAGCACGACATCGAGCATGGCCCGATAGAGGTTGACCTGCAGCGTCTCGTCCGGCGTCCCGCTCGGAACCTGGTCAGGGTGCGTCGCCGCGCCAGGGCCCGAGCCGTAGCCGATCTCGGCGATCTGCAGCGGCCGGCCGACGTAGGCGGCGATCCTGCGCAGGTAGGGCAGCTGCGTGGTCTTCCAGTTGTTGACGATCTCGTCGTAGCCGGGGCTCGCCTGGCTCGACAGCGACATGTACGGAGAGACGCCCGGCAGGTCGACGTACTTCCACCACTTGATGCGGTCGACCGTTGCGTAGATGGCGAAGTAGGTGATCGGGCCCTTGAAGTGCTGCTTGGCGTCGCTGATCGTGTGCTGCCACTGCGACACCTCGTTCTCGAGCGACATCATCTCGCTGCCGATGCCGAAGATCTCGACGTGGTGCTGCGTCGCAAGGTCCGCGTAGTGGTTGGTCATCGCGCGGTAGGAGTCGAAGAAGGCGCTGCGGTCGGTCGGGTGGATCGCTCCGCGCCAGTAGAACGGGCCGACTCCGAGCCCGACCCAGATCGTCGGGATCAGCTGAACGGCCAGACCCGTGCTGTGGGCCCGGTCGATGACCTGGCCGAGCACCGCGTCGGGTTCGGTGAGTGCGCCCGTCTTCTGCTGATTCGCCGTGGCGCTGGCGACGTAGCGATAGACGTAGATCGTCACGGTGTTGAAGCCGTCGTCCTTGATCCGCGCCAGGTCCGGGACCGACAGGGCGGCGAACTGGCGCTCCTCCGTCAAGGTGATCGCGTGGACGGGTTGCCCGTGCACGCGGAACGGGACGAAGGCCGCGGCCGCGGCCGCCGAGTGCGGAGCGAACGCGAGCACGCTGAGCGTGGCCAGCGCCGCGACGGGACCAGCGAGCCGGCGCAGGGGCAGGCGCACGTCGGGTCCCTTCGGGTCGAATTGCGGGGGTTCACGACTGTAACGAGCCGACCTCACCGGCGATGCGGCCTGGCCCCTTGGGGCTAGTCACAACTGCTCAGGTCCGGCGCGCACTTGCGCGTCTACCGTCGCCAGCAGCTGCACATCCACCTGCACGGAAAGGGAGGGTTCATGGCCGTTCGCGACGAGGCCACCGGTCGGATCCTCCTGGTCGAGGACGATGCCGTGGCTCGCCGTCAGCTCGCCTCCATGCTGCGAGGCCTCGGACACGTGGTCGCTGAGGCCTCCGACCGTGCTGAGGCCCTGGACTGGATGCGCACCTGGCCGCCCGACGTGGTGCTGCTCACCCGTGTCCTTCCCGACGGCAACGGCATGACGCTGCTCGGTCAGCTCAAGGCGGACACCCTCACCCGCGACGTGCCCGTCGTCATGGTGACCGCGGCGCCTGAGCGGGAGTTCGTGGTCGAAGCCCTCCGCGCCGGTGCCCACGACTACCTCACCAAGCCGTTCCTGGCCGAGGAGGTGCTCGCCCGCACCCAAGCCGCCCTGCGTACCAAGGCCCTGGTCGATGAGCTGCAGGTGCTGGCCGCGCAGGACCCGCTGACCGGGCTGCGCAACCGGCGCGGCTGCACCGACCAGCTGCGCACCTGGCGGGCCCACTGCACGCGCCACAAGGTCCCGCTGACCGTCGCGCTGCTCGACCTCAACGACTTCAAGCGGGTCAACGACGAGCACTCGCACGCTGAGGGCGACCGGGTGCTCCGGGCCGTCGCGGAGCAGCTGCAGGCATGCGTGCGCGCAGAGGACGTCGTCGGTCGGTGGGGCGGCGACGAGTTCCTCGTCATCCTGCCGCGGGCGGATGTCGGGACGGCCGTGGCGCTCCTCGAGCGCGTCAACGCCCGGCTGTCGGCGCAGCGGCTGCTGCCCAACCGCCCCGTCACGCTGCGCGGCGGCATCGCGATGGCCCCTCCCGGCGACCTTGAGGACGACGAGCACCTGCTCGGTCGGGCCGCGGTGGCACTGCTCCAGCAGCGCGGCGTCGTGCGGCTGCCGGCATAGCCCACGTCGGGCGCTTGCAATTGTTACTAGCGGGTAGCACCATGAATGTTACCGGCGAGTACACGCCTCGACCCCGCTTCAAGGAGCAACGCGGCCATGGGCCATTACAAGAGCAACCTGCGTGACATCGAGTTCAACCTCTTCGAGGTCTTCGGGTCCGACGAGGCCTTGGGCCAGGGCCCGTTCACGAACCTCGACAAGGACTCGGCACGCGACATCCTCAAGGAGGTCGCGCGGCTCGCAGAGAACGACCTCGCCGCGTCCTTTGCCGAGGGTGACCGCCACCCGCCCGTCTTCGACAAGGAGACGGGCGCGGTCACGCTGCCGGCGAGCTTCATCAAGAGCTACCAGACCTACCACGAGGGCGGCTGGGACAAGTTCCCGCTCAAGGAGGCGCTCGGGGGCGTCGGCGCCCCGCCGAGCCTGATCTGGGCGGTGTCGGAGCTGATCTTGGGTGCCAACCCCGCCATCTACATGTACTCCTCAGGTCCGGCCTTCGCGCAGATCCTGCACGACAACGGGACGGCTGAGCAGAAGCGCTTCGCCGAGCTCGCGATCGAGCGCGGGTGGGGCGCCACCATGGTCCTCACCGAGCCCGACGCCGGCTCCGACGTCGGCGCGGGCCGGGCGACCGCGCACCAGCAGCCTGACGGCACCTGGCACATCGAGGGCGTGAAGCGCTTCATCACGTCGGCCGAGTGGGACTGGCCCGAGAACATCTTCCACCTCGTGCTGGCCAGGCCGGTGGGCGTCGAGGGTCACGGCGGCCCGGGCACCAAGGGCCTGTCGCTGTTCCTCGTCCCGAAGTTCCACGTCGATGTCGAGACCGGTGAGCTCGGCGAGCGCAACGGCGTCTACGTCACGAACCTCGAGCACAAGATGGGCCTGAAGGTCTCCACCACCTGCGAGGTCACGTTCGGCGAGAAGGCCCCGGCCGTCGGCACGCTGGTCGGCGACGTGCACAACGGCATCGCGCAGATGTTCCAGGTCATCGAGTACGCCCGCATGATGGTCGGCACCAAGGCCATCGCGACGCTGTCGACGGGATACCTCAACGCACTCGAGTACGCCAAGATCCGCGTGCAGGGGCCGGACCTCACGCAGATGACGGACAAGGCCGCGCCACGGGTGACGATCACGCACCACCCGGACGTGCGCCTCATGCTGATGCGCCAGAAGGCCTGGGCCGAGGGCATGCGCGCGCTGGTGCTCTACACCGCGACCATCCAGGACCAGGTCGAGGTCAACCACGCCAACGGCGTGGAGGACACCATTCCGGCGCGCCTCAACGACCTGCTGCTGCCGATCGTCAAGGGCTACGGCTCGGAGAAGTCCTACGAGCTGCTCGCGACGTCGCTGCAGATCTTCGGCGGCTCCGGCTTCACCCAGGACTACCCGATCGAGCAGTACATCCGCGATGCCAAGATCGACACCCTGTACGAAGGCACGACGACGATCCAGGGGATGGACCTGTTCTTCCGCAAGATCGTGCGGGACCAGGGCCAGGCGCTCGGCAAGCTCGCCGCCGAGATCCAGGACTTCGCCAAGGGCGCCGATGGCACGATCGGCGACGGTCTTGACCGTGAGCGCGAGCTGCTGGCGCAGGCACTCGAGGACGTGCAGGGCATCGTCGGGCACAGCGTCAACGAGTTGATGGCCTCCGTCGAGGACGCGACCAACGTCTACAAGGTCGGCCTCAACACCACACGCACGCTGATGGCCCTCGGTGACCTGGTCGTCGGCTGGCTGCTGTTGCGACAGGCCGCCGTCGCGATCGACAAGCTGCCCACCGCCTCGGGGCGTGACAAGAGCTTCTACGACGGCAAGGTCGCCGCCGCGAAGTGGTTTGCCGCCAACGTCTTCCCCGAGCTCACGTCCAAGCGCGCCATCGCCGAGGCCGTCGACAGCTCGCTCATGGAGATCGACGAAGCCGCGTTCTGAGCCCCGTTCTCAGCCCGCAGCCGGCTTCCCGCTTTTGCGGCTCCTCACACCTCGCTGCCCGATTCGTCCGCTCCACGAATCCGTCACCCGGACGCCGGGATTGGTCTGGAAAACAACGGGAATCACTCCTGTAGCCGCGGCAACCCCCACGCCGCACTTGTTCTCGAGGAGCACATCTCATGGGTATCGGTGCCAGCGTCTTCCTGCTCGCCATCGGCGCGATCCTCGCCTTTGCCGTCGACTACAACCTCAACGGCGTCGACATCAACGTGATCGGCTGGATCCTGATGGCGGCCGGCGTCATCGGCCTGTTTGCGACCACTCTGATCTTCGGTCGTCGGGACCGCGTCGTGACCACGGGGACCGCCCCGGTCGCCACCGAGGAGCGCGTCGTCCGCTACTGACCCCGGAACTTCCCCGGAACTTCCCCGGAAACGACGAAGGCCGCTGCCCTCCGGGGCGGCGGCCTTCGTCGTGCGTGCCTCAGAAGCGGAAGGCCTTCGAGATCGTCAGACCGGCCGGGCCGAGGATCACGACGAACAGCGCGGGCAGGATCCCGAAGATGAGCGGGAACAGCAGGCGCACCGGTGCCTTGGCCGCCCGTTCCCTCGCTCGCTGCCGGCGCTTGGCGCGGATCTCCGTGGCCTGGGTCTTGAGCACCTCACCGACCGCGATGCCCAGAGCATCGGCCTGCAGCATCGACAGGATGAACGTCGACAGCTCGGGGCAGTCGTTGCGCTCCCGAAGGTTCTGCAGCGCCTCCCGGCGGGAGAAGCCGAGCTGCACCTCGTTGAGGAAGCGGTTGAACTCCTCGCCCAGTGGGCCCTTGAGCCGCTCGGTGACGACGGCCACGGCCTGCTCGAGGCCGACGCCGGCCTGCACCGTGATGGCCATCAGGTCCAGCGCCTCGGGAAGCGTGCGACGCAGGGCGTTCTGCCGCTGGTCGGCGCGCTGACCGAGCACGATGTCCGGCGCCATGAAGCCCGCGACCAGACCGAAGACGACGAGGAACGCCTCGAGCCCCCGCGGTACGCTGGCGGCCGCGCCCGCACCTCCGAACAGCGCGGCACCCGCGACGAGACCGATCGCCTTTCCGGTGTAGACGATGCCTGGGGCCAGGGTCGTCTCGAGCCCGGCCAGCCGGATCTTCACCAGCAGGTTGGCGTGCCAGGTGCTCGGCGTCAGACGGCGGATCACCGACTCGGCGACCCCGCCACCCGCACCGAGCACGCGGGTGCCGAAGGAGTCGTCGAGCTTGGCACGGAAGGTGTCGAGCTCCTGCGCCTCCCCGGCCTCGTCCTGACCCTGCGGTGTGGCGGTGCGGAGGAGTCCGGCAGACAGCAGGGCAAGCCCGGCGATCGCGATCAGCGCGGCGAGGAGAGGCATGTCAGACCTCCACGTCGACGATCTTGCGCATGGCGAGGCCCGAGCCGACCATCAGGACGGCAGCCATCGCGAGCATCAGCTGTCCGGCGGGCTGCGTGAACAGCGGCTCGATGTAGGACCGCGCCGCGAACGACATGAACACCAGCATGAGGACCGGCAGACCACCGAGGACGTACGCCGAGAGCTTGCCTTCGGCGGTGAGCGCCCGCAGCTCCCGGCGGACCTCCTCACGGGCGCGCATGAACGTCGCCAGGGTCCGCAGCATCTCCGACAACCGGCCCCCGACCTCCGACTGGATGCGGATGCCCTCGACCGTCCAGTCGAGGTCCTGGATGTCGATGCGCCGAGCCATCGCGTCGAGGGCCTCGAGCAACGGGCGCCCGACCTCCGTCTCCGACAGCACCCGGTTGATCTCGCTTCCCATCGGCTCCGATGCCGCCTCCCCGACCAGCTGCAGCCCGGTGAGCAGGGAGTGGCCGGCCTCCATCGAGGACGCGAGCAGGTCGAGGACATCGGGCAGCTGTGCCTCGAAGTCACGCCGCCAGGTAGTCGTACGGCGGGACAGGACAGCCGGCGGCACGAGCGCACCGACGACCGCCAGGACGATTGCCCAGAGCAGCCCCCCGACCAGACCGCCGAGCACCCCCGGGACGACGATGGCGCCCGCCCAGAGCAGGTAGTACTCCTCCGGTCGCAACGACACCCGGGCCCGTTCGAGGCGGACGAGCGTCGTCTCGCGAAACGGCGTGCCCTCGGTGCGGTTCTCGGCCCACTTGACCGACCTCTCGAAGGCCAGCGCCAGCGCCGCGGTCGGCTTCGTCTCCTGGGCCAGCGTCAGGTCGAGTGCGTCGGCGATGCGACGCCGGCGGACGGCCGCGGCCTGCGACAGGCCCCAGCCCACCAGACCGACACCTGCGAAGGCGGCCACGACAGCCGCAGGGACGATCGGGCTCATCGGGCTGCCTTGCGACGTCCGAGTGACTGCGAGGTCGCGGTCACAGGGCGCGCGAACAGCCGCGGCGGAAGCTCGACGCCGCTGCGCGTCAGCTGCTCCATCTTCTTCGGCCGCAGACCGGTGGCATAGAGCTCGCCGTCACCCTCCTTGCCGGGAGGCCCGGGCTTGTAGGCGAAGACGTCCTGGAGAGTGACCACGTCGCCTTCGGTGCCCTGCACCTCGGTGATGGCGGTGAGCCGGCGCGACCCGTCGGACAGCCGCTCGGTGTGCACGATCAGGTCCACCGCGCTGGCAACCTGCTCGCGGATGGCGCGGACCGGCAGGTCGAACCCCGCCATGAGCACCATCGTCTCGAGGCGGCTCACCACGTCTCGGGGTGAGTTGGCGTGGACCGTGGTCAACGAGCCCTCATGACCGGTGTTCATCGCCTGGAGCATGTCGAGGGCCTCGGCGCCGCGGACCTCGCCGACGATGATGCGGTCGGGCCGCATGCGCAGGGCGTTGCGCACCAGGTCGCGGATGGCGACCTGGCCCCGCCCCTCCGCGTTCGCCGGCCGGGACTCGAGGGTGACGACGTGTGCCTGCGGCATCTGGAGCTCCGCCGCGTCCTCGATGGTGATCACCCGTTCGCTGGCCGGGATGAACCCGCCGACCACGTTGAGCATCGTCGTCTTGCCGGAACCCGTGCCGCCGCTGATGAGGACGTTCAGGCGCCCGCGGATGCACGCCTCCAGGAAGACCCCCGCGTCCATGCTGAGGGTCCTGTTGGCGACGAGGTCGGCGATCGTGAAGGGCCGCTCGGCAAACTTGCGGATCGTCATCACGGGGCCGCGCACCGACAGCGGTGGCAGG
>JAODND010000082.1 GCA_025465465.1 Frankiales bacterium
TCAAGAGCTATGAGTTCGCGCGGATCCATGGCGTGTCGAACCTGAACGCGATCAGTGACGGCCTGCGGGTGTTGAAGGCGATCTGCATCGAGCGCTTCACCAAGCCCGCCGCCCGCCCCGAGGTCCCGCAGCACGTCGCGAGGATCCGCGAGCTCGCGGCTGCCTGACGCACCTGCGCTCCGACGGGTCTAGTGTCGGGAGCGACCCGCGGGAGCGTCGCGATCCGACGCTGAGAGGGCGGCAGGTCCGGCCGTCGACCGTTCGCACCTGATCCGGTTCGCACCGGCGTAGGGAGGACACCCCTGTGACATCCTCGACAGAGTCGACCGAGACATCCTCGGCAGAGTCGACCAACAACGACTCGTTCCCCGGCTCCAGCAAGACCTACCTCCAGGGCTCACGCCCCGACCTCCAGGTCCCGATGCGCGAGGTGACCCTCACGACAGGCGACAAGGTCGTGCTCTACGACACCTCCGGCCCCTGGACCGACACCTCGCTCACCAGCGACATGCGCCTCGGACTCCCCGCGCTGCGGGCCGGCTGGATCGAGGAGCGCGGCGACACCGAGGCCTACGAGGGCCGGGAGGTGCAGCCCGTCGACAACGGCCTCAAGGCCCATGACCACCGCAACCTCGACACGGTCTTTGCCGGGACCCGGCAGCCGCGCAAGGCCCTGCAGGGCAGGACGGTCACGCAGCTGCGCTATGCCAAGCAGGGGATCATCACGCCCGAGATGGAGTTCGTCGCGATCCGCGAGGGCTGCACCCCCGAGCACGTCCGCGACGAGCTCGTCGCAGGCCGCGTCGTCCTGCCGCTGAACGTGAACCACCCCGAGTCCGAGCCGATGGCGATCGGCCGCAACTTCCTCGTGAAGATCAACGCCAACATCGGCAACTCCGCGGTCGCCTCCTCGATCGAGGAGGAGGTCGACAAGATGACGTGGGCTACCCGATGGGGCGCCGACACCGTCATGGACCTCTCGACGGGACGCAACATCCACACGACCCGCGAGTGGGTCATCCGCAACTCCGCCGTACCCATCGGAACCGTGCCGATCTACCAGGCCCTCGAGAAGGTCAACGGCAAGGCCGAGGACCTGTCGTGGGAGGTCTACCGCGACACCCTCATCGAGCAGTTCGAGCAAGGCGTCGACTACATCACCGTGCACGCGGGTGTGCTGCTGCGCTACGTGCCGCTCGCCGCTTCGCGCAAGACCGGCATCGTCTCGCGCGGCGGCTCGATCATGGCGGCGTGGTGCCTGGCGCACCACCAGGAGAACTTCCTCTACACGCACTTCCGCGACATCTGCGAGCTGATGGCTCAGTACGACGTGACGTTCTCCCTCGGTGACGGGCTGCGTCCGGGCTGCATCGCCGACGCCAACGACGAGGCGCAGTTCTCCGAGCTCAGGACGTTGGGCGAGCTGACGCAGATCGCCTGGGAGTACGACGTGCAGGTCATGGTGGAAGGCCCCGGCCACGTCCCCATGAACAAGATCAAGGAAAACATGGAGCTCCAGCTCGAGGTCTGCAAGGAGGCGCCCTTCTACACCCTCGGGCCGCTGACGACCGACATCGCGCCGGGCTACGACCACATCACCTCGGCCATCGGCGCGGCGATGATCGGCTGGTACGGGACGGCGATGCTCTGCTACGTCACCCCCAAGGAGCACCTCGGCCTGCCCAACAGGGACGACGTGAAGGACGGCGTGATCACCTACAAGATCGCCGCCCACGCGGCCGACCTCGCCAAGGGCCACCCGGGTGCGCAGGCCTGGGACGACGCACTGTCCGACGCCCGCTTCGAGTTCCGGTGGGAGGACCAGTTCAACCTCTCGCTCGACCCGACCAAGGCCCGCGACTTCCACGACGAGACGATGCCGGCCTCGGCCGCGAAGACGGCGCACTTCTGCTCGATGTGCGGCCCGCACTTCTGCTCGATGCGGATCAGCCAGGACGTCCGCAAGTACGCCGCCGAGCACGGCGTCGGTGAGGTCGAGGCGCTCGAGCTCGGCATGAAGGAGAAGTCGGCGGAGTTCGCCTCCGCAGGCGCCAAGGTCTACCTGCCCGTCGTTGACTGAGCCCCGCGACGGGTGATCCACGGAGAGTCAGTGGGCTCTGGACGAGCTCCAGAGTGAGCCAACTCTCCGTCGATCAAGGGAACGGGCGCTCCTCCGCCGGCGTGGCCATCAGGTCCGGGTTGAAGACTCGCGCGGTGGACGGCGGGTCGCGGTCGAGCAGGAAGGCCGGCCGGATCGGCCGCGGGGCGAAGTTGCCGGTGCAGTTCGGGCAGCAAGCACCCATCGCCTCGACGCAGGCCGCGCAGAACGTGCACTCGTAGGTGCAGATCCGCGCGTCCTCGCTCTGAGGGGGGAGGTCGACGTCGCACCGCTCGCAGGACGGCCGCAGCTCCAGCATGTCCACGACGGTAGACAGCCCCGCTGGCGTGTGGACCAGCGGGGCCATCACTGTCTAGACGCGCCGGCGAGACGTTTGGTTCGCTGTGCGGGCGGAGCCTCGTCACGTGGCGTCCGTGACGCTGCCGCTCAGATCTCGACGACGGTGATGCCAGGGGTGCGGCCGACCTCGATCAGGGCCTGGCCGGCGTCCTCCAACCCGACCGTCCGGGACACGAGCAGCTCCGGACGCAGCTGTCCGGCCGTGACCAGCGAGAGCATCGCCGGATAGTCGTGCGCCGCCATCCCATGGCTTCCGAGGATCTGCAGCTCCTGAGACAGCACCTGGCCCATGGGGATCGTCGGCTGCCGACCCGGCAGCAGCCCGACCTGCACATGCCGGCCGCGAGGTCGCAGGACCGAGAGCGCGGTCTCGACCACGCGAGGGTCACCGATCGCGTCGACGGTCACATGCGGGTCCTCGACGACGGCGACGGCGCCCATCGAGCGCGCGAGCTCCACCGCGGCGGGGCTCGGGTCGACGACGGCAACGGTGGCGCCGAGGGCGACGGCGACCTGGACGGCCGACAGCCCCACGCCGCCACCGCCGTAGACCAGGACCCTCTCACCGGCTTGGAGAGCCGCGACCGAGGCGAGGGCGCGGAACGCGGTGGCGAACCGGCAGCCGAGGGAGGCGGCCGTCGCCATCGACATCCCGTCGGGGACCGCGACGAGGTTCACGTCGGCGGCACGCAGCGCGACGAGCTCGGCGAACGAGCCCCAGTGCGTGAAGCCCGGCTGGGTCTGCCGCGGGCACACCTGCCCGTTGCCCTCCCTGCAGATGTCGCAGGCCCCGCAGGCGTTGACGAACGGCACTGTCACCCGGTCGCCGACCGACCATCCGGCCACCCCCGGACCGAGAGCGGCCACGGTGCCCGCGAGCTCGTGGCCGGGGACATGGGGGAGCGAGGTGATGTCGGCGTCGCGCCCCTGCCAGCCGTGCCAGTCGCTGCGGCAGACGCCGGTGGCCTCGACGCGCACGAGCACTCCGCCGGCGGGTACCGACGGGTCGGCGACCTCGCGGACCGAGAGCGGCCCGCCGAAGCTGTCGTACACAACTGCTCGCACGCTGCGACTCTAGAGTCGGACCGTGCCGAGCCCCCGCGTCCACCTTCCCGCCGCGACGCCGGGGTGGGAGGCCCTCCGTGAGGAGCTCGGTGTCCCTGGGGCGTTCCCGCCGGAGGTGCTGCGGGAGGCCGAGGCGGCGGAGCCGGCGATGCCGGAGGTGGACCGCACCGACGTCCCCTTCCTGACCATCGACCCGCCGGGGAGCACGGACCTCGACCAGGCCATGGCGCTGTCGACGACGGGCGTCGGCTATCAGGTGCTCTATGCCATCGCCGACGTCGCGGCCTTCGTCAGGCCGGGTGGGGCCGTCGATGTCGAGGCACACCGGCGCGGCGAGACCCTGTATGGACCAGACCAGCGCTCGCCGCTGCACCCCGCCGTGCTCAGCGAGAACCGCGCGAGCCTGCTCGCCGGCCAGACGCGGCCGGCACTGGTGTGGGAGCTGCAGCTCGACCACGACGGCACGCTGATCGGGACGCACGTCGCGCGGGCCCAGGTCCGCAGCCGTCGCAAGCTCGACTACCCCGGCGTGCAGCAGGACATCGATGGCGGCACCGCGACGCCAGATCTGCTGCTGCTCAAGGAGATCGGGCTCAAGCGACTGGCACTCGCGAGACAGCGCGGCGCCGTCGACCTGATGACCCCGGAACAGGTGGTCGATGCCGACGGCTCGCTGTCCTACCGCGCGCCGCTGCCCTGCGAGCAGTGGAATGCGCAGATCAGTCTGCTGACCGGCATGGCGGCGGCTCAGGTGATGCTCGGCGGCGGCGTCGGCCTGCTGCGTACCCTGCCGCCCCCGCCACAGGACGCCATCGACAGCCTGCGGCGCAGCGCGATGGCACTGGGCGTCAGCTGGCCGCAGGGTCAGACCTACGGCGCCGTGCTCAGTGCGCTGGACCCGGCCGTTCCGGCGAACGCCGCCCTGCTCACCCTCGCAACCAGGCTGCTGCGGGGCGCGGGCTACGCCGCCTTCGACGGGAGCCCGCCGGAGCAGTCGCAGCACAGCGCGGTCGCCGCGACGTACGCCCACTGCACCGCCCCCTTGCGACGACTTGCCGACCGGTATGTCGGTGAGGTGTGCGTCGCTCTCAGCGCAGGTGCCGAGGTGCCGGCCTGGGCGCGGCAGGCCCTTCCGCAGCTGCCGGCAGAGATGGCGGCGGCCGACCACCGGGCGCATGCCCTTGACCGGGCCGTCGTCGACCTCGCGGAGGCTCTGGTGCTGCAACGGCGGGTGGGCGAGAGCTTCCAGGGCGTGGTCGTCGACGCCAACCACCGGGGCGGCACCGTGCAGCTCATCGACCCTGCCGTGCGCGGCAAGCTCGACGCGGAGGACCCGCCGCTCGGCAAGACGGTCCGGGTCCGACTGACGCAGGCCGATCCGGGGACGAGGTCAGTGCGCTTCGCGCTGGAGCTCAGCTGAAGCCGGGAGCCCCTGGCAGGCCGGAACCGTTCGAGGGCGAGCTGGACGGTGACGGCCGCGACGAGCTCGTCGGCTGTGGCTTGGCCGAGCTCGACGGCTTCGAGGACGGCCTCGACGAGGGGCTCTGCGTGGCTCGCGGCGAGGGCGGGACGAACACGTGCACGGCGGGTGGACTGCTGACGCTCGTGCGGACGGTGGGCGTCAGGGCCTGCCGGATCTGGCTGCTCAGCAGCTGGGACGCGGCGAGCGCCCGCGCGAGCGCCGGCGACGCCGTGCCGACACTGGCAAGCAGGTTCTGCTCGGAGGTGAGCAGCTGCAGGGCTGACAGCGCGGCTCCGGGGTTGCTCTGGGCCTGCGCCACGACGGCCAGCAGCTGGGCGTGCAGGCTGTTGGCTGCGGCGACCGCCTGGCTGGACTCGCCCAGCTGCGTCGCGGTCACGAGCTTGTTGTAGCTGTCGGTCGCGGACGACTGGCTCGCGTTGGTGGCGTCGGTCTGGGTGGGCTGGCTGAGGTGTGGCACCACGCCGATCAGGAAGCCGGCGACGGCGGCGGC
>JAODND010000100.1 GCA_025465465.1 Frankiales bacterium
ACCTCGATGCGCTGGGTGTCCGGCTCACCGAGCTGCGCAAGGAGCAGGCCGAATACATCGGCGTCGACGTCGAGGGCCCCTACAAGCCGGACCACTACCGCTACTAGCCCCCCGGCGCCGCCCGGTCTCCGGGCGTGGGGGAGGAGGGGGCGGCTTTGGGGATCTCACAAGAAATGGTTGTGAGATTCACCAGGTCGCTGTGCAGGAAGACCCCCTGCCTGTGGCGTACTTCACAGCCATGTTGCACCGACGCCTCGCCGCGGGGATCGGCCTCTGTGGCCTGGTCCTGACCGCCTGCTCCTCCGCTCCCGCCGCCCCCACCGCCCTCGAGGACAGCCCCCAGCCTGTCGTCACCAGCGAAGGTGGCGGCGGCGCGGCGCCCGGCACGTCGACGACGGGCGGCACCACCTCGGGCGGCACCGGCACGGGTGGCTCGACGACGGGCGGCATCGTGTCGACGGGCTCCGGCGGTGGCACGACGTCCGGCGCGGCGGGGAGCACGAGCGGGACGAGCGGGACGACCGGCGCTCCGGTCGACACCAGCTCGGTGCACCTGTTCACCCCGGCCGAGGATCGGCTCGGCATCACGCCCACGTCGCTGTACATGTGCGCCCACGCTGCGCTGACCTATGCCAAGGCCTTCAAGACCCGAGTGCAGGACCTGAACGTGTTCTGGACGGCGATCAACACCGAGCAGCACGGGATCTTCGGCCGCAAGGTCGCCGTGGACTACTTCAACGACAACTACACCGCTGCCGACGCCCACACCGCAGCGACCCAGTGCATCGCCAAGAAGCCGTTCATGATGCTGGGTGGCATCGGCTTCGACCAGATCCCCACCGTGCGCAACGACGCGGAGAAGACCCACACCCTCTACCTGCACCACACCGCGACGATCAACGGCTCGGCGGGGCTGAAGTACTCCTTCAGCGAGCTGCCGACCGTGGAGCGCACGGGACAGGCGTTCGCGCAGCTCGCGCTGTCGAAGTTCAAGGGCAAGAAGATCGGCATCCTCAAGCGGGACAGTCCCGACTGGGAGCCCGGCGTCACCGCCTTCATGGCGATGGCCAAGGCCAAGGGCCTGAACGTGGTCGACCAGGAGAAGGCGGCCGTCAACGCGGGCAACTACACCAGCCAGATCACCAACCTGCGCAACCGCGGCGCCCAGGTCGTCTGGATCTGGCTCAACGCCCTGGAGTCCACTGAGGTCGTCGAGCAGATGAAGGCCCAGGCCTGGTCGCCGAACCTCATGGTGTTCCCGTTCAACCTGACGAGCCAGACCCTCGGCAGCGACGCCATGAGCCCGCCGATGGACGGAGTGGCGATGTACCCGGCCTTCAGCTACGGCGACTACTCCGGACCCTTCGCTGCCTATGCCGATGACATGAAGCAGTTCGAGGCGCAGTACGCGAAGTACGACGGCGGCTCGAACGGCCCCGATCTCAAGGGAATTGCCGGGGACCTGCTGTTCCTCAACTGGGTCGCGCAGAAGGCGCTGTACAAGCAGCTGCTGCTCTGCGGGAAGGACTGCACGCGCAACCGCTTCGTCGAAGTCCTCCAGCACTACGACAAGGTGCCGATCTCGAGCGGATGCCCCGTGGACTTCGTGCACGGCGACCACCACCACGGTGGGCAGGACCTGACGTTCATGCAGACCTACAACAGCCCTTCGGGCAAGGTCAACTGGCGCGAGACCAAGCAGTGCGTGGGCCCGGCGTGATCCAGGTCATCGCACTCGGCCTCATCTCCGCCGGCATCTACGCCCTGTTTGCCCTCGGTGTCGTCCTCGTCTACCGCGGCACCAAGGTCTTGACCTTTGCCGGCGGTGAGATCGGCACCGCGGCGCTCTACGTGACGGCGTTCCTCGTCACGGACCACGGCCTGTCGTGGGGTGTCGGGGCACTCATCGCCGTGGCCGTCGCCGCCGCGGCAGGGGCGCTGTTCGAGTTTGCCCTCGTGCGTCGCTCGGTCGACGCCGACCCGGTCGTCACGTCGATCCTCACGGTGGCACTGGCAGCGACCATCCTGGCCATCGAGCTCAACCACTTCGGGGGCAGCCCGAAGCAGCTCAAGCCCCCCGTGCACGGCGGGGTCAACGTCGACGGTCTGATCGTGAGCCCCGTGCAGATCGCGGCCATCGTGGTCGCGGCCCTGCTCGGCTTCGGGCTGCAGGCCTTCCTGCGCCGGACCGACTTCGGGCTGGCCATCCTGGCTGCGGCCGACGACCCGACCGCAACCCGGCTGGTCGGCGTGCGGGTGAGCCGGGTCCGCATGACCTTGTGGGCCGGCTCCTTCGCGCTTGCCGCGATCGCCGCGCTGCTCGTCGAGCCGACGGTCGGGGTCATCAGCCCCGGGTACGCCAGCCGCCTCTACCTCGGTGGACTTGCCGCCGCCGTCATCGGCGGGCTCGACAGCCTGCCGGGTGCCGTCTGGGGAGCGACCGTCCTCGGCCTCGTCCAGGCGTTCGTGATCCGTTACCTCAGGGTCGACGTCGGCGGTCTCGACTTCGACGTCACCCTCGTGCTGCTCCTCGTAGCTCTGCTCGGACGCTCCTTGCTCCCGCAGCTGCGGCGAAGGCTCAGCCCGCCGAGGGAGGCCGTGGCGTGACCGCCGTGACCCTGCCGCTGAACCGGACGACCCGGCTCCGCGTACCGATCCTGCCCTTCGCCCTGCTGGCAGCGGCGCTGCTCCCCGGCCTGGCCGCGCGGACGGTGCTGCTCAACGAGCCGCACGCGCTGCTGTTGGGCGAGTCCTGCGTCTTCGCGATCGCCGGCCTGTCGCTCAACGTGCTGCTCGGCTATGCCGGCCAGATCTCGCTCGGCCAGTTCGCCTTCGTGGGGGTCGGAGCCTTCACGACCGGCCTCGTCACCGGCGTCCACGACCTTCGGCTGCCGTGGTTCGCCGGGCTCGTCGCGGCAGCGGGAGCCGGTGCGCTGATCGCCTTCCTCGTCGGGCTGCCGGCGTTGCGGCTGCGCGGGCTCTACCTCGCCGTCGTCACCATCGCGGTCGCCTATGCGGCGTCTGAGTCGCTGTTCACGGTCACCCGGATCGGCGGCGGCTCCGCAGGCAAGGTGATCCCGCCGCCCTACCTCGGGACGCGCGCGCTGAGCACGGCTGTCGACGCCCTGGCCATCGGCCTCGTGCTGCTGGTGCTCCTGCTCCAGATGGACGTCAACCTGGTACGCAGCCGGCTCGGCCGCGCCTTCCAGGTGTTGAAGTCGGACGAGTCGGTCGCCGCCTCCTTCGGCGTGGACGTGGCGAAGCACAAGCTCATCGCCTTCACGCTGTCCGGCGCGATCGCCGGCGTGGCCGGCTGCCTCGACGGGATCACCTACGGCACGGTCACCGGCGGGACGTTCGACTACACACACTCACTCGCGCTGCTCGTCATCGTCGTGCTCGGCGGGCTGGGCAGCCGCACCGGCATCGTGATCGCCGCGTTCCTCACGGGGATCTATCCCTCGCTTCTCATCGCCGTCTTCGGCGAAGGGATCCGCGGCTGGGACCAGATCATCAACGCGGGCCTGCTGCTCGTCACCGTGGCCTTCCAACCGCGCGGGTTTGCCGGCGCGTTCCGCGAAGCTGCCGAACACCGGCGGATGCGAGCCGGCGGCGAGTCACCGCTTCCGCCGACCCGGCCCAACCTGCCCGATCTCGGTCGACCAGCGGGCATGCCCGTGCCGCGCCGCACCCGGCCTGGCACGGCTGTGCTGGAGGCACGCGACGTCAGCGTCCGCTTCGGTGGGCTGCAGGCCGTCGACGGCGCCGGCCTGCGGGTCGACCGGGGCACCATCGTGGCCCTGATGGGACCGAACGGTGCCGGCAAGACCACGATGTTCAACGTGATCAGCGGGGCGCTGTCCGCGGACCGCGGCACGGTCCACTTCCTCGGCGAGGACGTCTCCTCACGCCCTCCGCATCAACGGGCGGCCCTCGGCATGGGCCGCACGTTCCAGCTCATCGGGCTCGCGAAGGACCAGTCCGTCTATGAGAACCTGCTCATGGCTCAGCACCTCGCGGCGCCCTACGGCGTCCTGTCGGCGCTGACGACCGTCGGGTCGCGCCGATGGGAGCGGGAGCTGCGCACCCGTGCCGACCAGACCCTCGACGGTCTCGGCTTCGATCGCTTCCGCGCCACCGCGGTCGGGCGGCTCAGCCACGGCCAGCAGCGCATCGTCGAGATCGGCTGCTGCCTGGTGACCAGTCCCGAGCTGGTCATGCTCGACGAGCCGAGCGCCGGGATGAGCCCCGCGGCTGCGGAGGACCTGGCGGCGACGTTGATCGACATGCGCGACAAGCTCGACCGCACGGTGCTCCTGATCGAGCACAACGTCCCCCTCGTCCTCGGCACCGCCGACGAGCTCTACGTGATGG
Organism: Frankiales bacterium; assembly: GCA_025465465.1. Lineage (GTDB taxonomy): Bacteria > Actinomycetota > Actinomycetes > Mycobacteriales > SCTD01 > RYN-111. The sequence continues at coordinate 4,375 of JAODND010000100.1, forward strand.
ACGCGGGCCGCGTCATCGCCAACGGCGAGCCGATGGACGTGGTCCAGCGACCCGAGGTCGTCCGCGCCTACCTCGGCGAGGTAGTGGCATGAGCATGCTCGAGCTGCACGACGTCACTGCCGGCTTCGGGGCGGTCACGGTCCTCCACGGCGTGACGATGACCGTCGAGCCGGGGGAGATCGCCGGTGTCTTCGGACTCAACGGGGCCGGCAAGTCGGTGACCCTGAAGACCGTCGCCGGCCTCGTCCCGGCACGGTCGGGCCAGATCGTGTTCGACGGCGTGGACGTCACGCGACTGGACGCCGAGACCCGGGTCGAGATGGGGCTGGGTCACGTCCCGCAGGGGCGCCAGGTCTTCGCAAATCTCACCGTCGAGGAAAACCTCCGCCTCGGCGCCTACACGCTCCGACGCAAGCAGCGCTCGCGCTACGCCGCTGCCCTGGACGGCGTCTACGACCGCTTCCCAGTCCTGCGCGAGCGCCGCGCTCAGCGGGCCGGCACGATGTCCGGCGGCCAGCAGGCCTCGCTGTCGGTCGCCCGCGCCCTCATCAACGAGCCGCGCCTGGTGCTCGTCGACGAGCCCAGCGCCGGACTGAGCCCCAAGCTGCAGGGCGACCTGCGCGACATCCTGCGGGTCGTGAAGGACAGCGGCGTGACGATGGTGCTGGTCGAGCAGAACGTCGCCTTCGGGCTCTCCCTCGTCGACAGCGCCCACCTGCTGCAGACGGGCACCGTCGTCCACTCAGCACCCGTCGGCGAGCTCGACGAGGAGACTCTCGCCACCCACCTCGGCATCGGTCGCGTGCTGGCCGGCGCCACCGGGTCTGCCCTCACCGCCAGGAAGGCACGATGATGCAGAAGCTGACCCGCCCGGACGGGGCCGAGATCGCCTGGTACGACGAAGGATCCGGGCCCGCAGTGCTCATGGTGATGGGACTGGCCTACCCGGCTGCGGCCTGGCACCGGCAGGTGCCGGCTCTCGCCCAGCATCACCGGGTGCTCACCGTCGACAACCGCGGCGCGGGTGCGACAGGGCTCGTCCCCGGTGCGCCCTACACGGTCGAGACGATGACTGATGATCTGCTCGCCGTGCTCGACGCGGCGGGCGAGCGGCAGGCCCACGTGATCGGCATCTCGATGGGTGGGCTGATGGCTCAGGAGCTGGCTCTGAGCCATCCGGAGCGCTGCCTGTCACTCACTCTGATCAGCACCCACCCGGGCACGGCACACGGCGTCTGGCCGCAGGAGGTCGTGGACTTCCTGCAGGCCCGGCTCGGAATGCCCGCCGACGAGCGCGCCGAGTTCTCGATCCCCTTCAACTACGCCGCTGCGACGCCCAGGGCGCTGATGGACGAGGACCTCGCGCAGCGCGAGGCCGGCACGGCGGGTCCGGAGGGCTATGCGGCCCAGGGCGGCACGGCGCTGTGGTCGGGATGGGAGCGCCTGCCCTCGATGACCGTGAAGACGCTCGTCGTGCACGGCGCACAGGACCGCCTCGTCGTGCCTGCGAACGGCGAGAAGCTCGCGAGCGCCATCCCCGACGCCAAGCTCGTGCTCGTCGAAGGCGCCAACCACCTCATCACCACCGACCAGGCGGACCAGCTGAACGCCCTGCTCCTCGAGCACTTGGCATGAGCACGCTGCGGGCCGTCCGCAACGACGGCGTGGGCGCGCTCGCCGAGCGGGTGCTCGCCGATCTCGACACCGTCGTCGCTCGGATGGGCGCCAGCTACCGCAGCGAGATCCCCGAGTACGCCGCTCTCACCGACGGCGAGCTGGCCCGCGAGGTGCTGCCGGTGTCCAGGCAGCTCGTGACGACCTTCCTGTCCTGTGTGGTCGATGCCCGCCAGCTGACGCCGCGTGAGCTCGAGTTCTTCGCCGAGTCCGGACGGCAGCGTCTCGTCATGGGGATGCCCCTGGAGTCCGTGCTGCATGCCTACCGGATCGCAGGCCGGGAGGCCTGGACCGCGATGGTCGAGGCGGTGCCGGCCGGGGAGACCGCGCTGCTCGCCGACCTCGGCACCCGCTGGATGGACATCGTCGACCGCAGCTCCTCGGTGCTCGCGCAGGCCTACGTCGCCGCGTCGCACGAGCGGCTGCGGCACGTCGACGCCCGGCGCCGCGAGCTGGTGGAGGCGCTGCTGTCGGCCGTCGACACCGCAGAGGTCGCCTCCGTCAGCCTGCGCTTCTCGACCGTACTGGCCACCTCCTACGTTCCGGTCCTCGTCCACGGGTCCCCGGTCAGCATCGACACGCTCCTGCTGGAGCTACCCGCGGGCACCCTCGGCGGCCACCGAGGCGACCGCGTCCTGCTGCTCGTGCCGCAGCGCTGGGAGGCGCCCAAGCTCAAGGTCGGCGTGCTGCTCTGCGCCGGCCGTCCGGCCACCTGTGGCACTGCGTTGCTCGACGAGGTTCAGCACGTCGAGCGGCTGCTGCTCACCGCCCTCGCCGAGGGTCACACCGAGGGAGTGCTCGGGCCCGACGACCTGCTCGTCGAGCAGCTCCTGCTCGGCAACCCACGGGTCGCGGGCGCGCTCCGCCGCCGGGTCGTGGACGTGCTCTCGCGGCGAGACCCGAGTGGCGTCGTCGCCGGCACGCTGCGGGTCTACCTCGAGACCGGCTCGGTGCCCGAGACGGCGCGCCGCGAGCTCGTGCACGCCAACACCGTCGGCTACCGGCTCAACCGCGTCCGCGACCTCACCGGCCTCGATCCGCGGGTCCCGTGCGACTCCGCCCTGCTCGTGCTCGGCCTCGGGCTCCCGCAAGAGGAGGCCCCGTGACCTCCCTTCCCTGCTCCCGTATGAGGTCGCGGTGCCGCCGCACGCTCAGCCGCAGGCCCGCTGCTCAAACCCGAGCAGGGAAGGGGCGCGCGTGAGCTACATGGGCCAGCAGCCGCTGACGATCGCGACGATCTTCGAGCGGCTGCGCACCGTCTACGGCGACAACGCGGTCGTCGACGCGCTGCCGTCGGGCACCACCCGTACGACCTACCGCGAGCTCGCGCACAGGGTGCTGCGGCTCGTCACCGTGCTCCAGGACCTCGGGGTGCAGCCCGGAGACCGGATCGGCTCCTTCGCCAACAACAGCAGCCGGCACCTCGAGCTCTACTACGCGGTGCCGCTGGCGGGAGCCGTGCTGCACATGGTCAACATCCGTCTGCACGACGACCAGCTCGAGCACGTCGTCACGGACGCCGGAGACATCCTGCTGTTCGCCGACGGCGACCTCGCCGACCGGCTCAGCACCCTCCAGCTGCCGTCGGTGCGCAAGGTCCTGACACTGGGGGAGGACGTCGAGGAGCTCATCGCGCAGGCCGCGCCCTGCACCGAGCTGCCGGTGCTGACCGAGGACATGCCGGCCGGGATGTGCCACACCAGCGGGACGACGGGGATGCCGAAGGCCGTCGTGTACACACACCGATCGACCTACCTGCACGCGATGGCGGCCTGCATGGTCGACGCGCTGGCGCTGTCGGAGAGCGAACGCGTGCTCCCGGTCGTACCCCTGTTCCATGCCTGTGGCTGGGGGCTGCCCTATGCCGCCCCGTTCACCGGAGCCGAGCTGGTGCTGGTCGGCAGCGACACCTCGCCGGCCAACCTTGCGCGGGTCATCAACGAGGAGCAGGTCACCTGGGCCGCCGGAGTGCCGACGATCTGGACCGGGCTGCTGCCGCTTGCCGGCACCCTGCCCTCGCTGAAGACCCTTGGTGTCGGGGGATCGGCGACCCCCAAGCCGCTGATGGAGGCCTACGACGAGCTCGGCATCACGATCCTGCAGATCTGGGGGATGACGGAGACCTCGCCCGTGGCCTGCACGAGCAGGCCGCGCCGTCGCCACCACGGGCTGTCGCCTGAGGAGCTGCTCGACGTCCGGGTCAAGACCGGCACGATCTTCGCGGGCCTCGAGGCCCGGATCGTCGACCTCGACGGCGACGAGCTGCCCTGGGACGGCGAGTCGGTCGGTGAGCTCGAGTGCCGCGGGCCCTGGGTCGCGACCCGCTACTGGGGGGCTGCCGCCGCCTCGACGTTCCACGACGGCTGGCTGCGCACCGGCGACATGGCCCGGATGGACAGCGACGGGTACTTCACGATCGTCGACCGTTCCAAGGACCTCGTGAAGTCAGGCGGTGAGTGGATCTCGAGCGTCGAGCTCGAGGGCGCCTGCCTCGCACACCCGGCGATTCGGGAGGCGGCCGTCGTGGGAGTCCCGTCCCTCAAGTGGGACGAGCGGCCGGTCGTGGTCGCCGCCGTCAGCGCACCGGTGACGCTCAACGAGCTGCATGCGTTCCTCAGCGGGCGGGTGGCGAAGTGGTGGCTCCCCGACGCGCTCGTCGTCGTCGAGGAGGTGGCCAAGACGAGCGTCGGAAAGTACGACAAGAAGGTGCTGCGTTCCCAGCTCGCAGAGATGGTCCTGCCATGAAGAAGCTCCTTGCCCTGCTCGTCGTCGTCCTGCTCGCACCGACCGCCCAGGCCGAACCGCAGCGGCAGAAGCCGCAGGGCCCGGCCGCATGGAAGTTCGCCCGGGACGTTCCCGTGATCCTCGACAGCGAGTGGCACTGGAAGGTCGGTGGCTTCGGCGGCATCCGGCGCGGCTATCCGCTCAAGCACGTCCCCGTGATCTTCGTGCACGGCAACAACGTCGACGCAGCCGACTGGTACCCCGTGCGTGACGACTTCCTCAAGGCCGGCTGGACCAAGCAGGAGCTCTGGGGGATCTCCTATGGCGGCCTCGGCGGCGCCAACGGCACCGCGCTCCACCGCAGCAACCCGGAGCGGGACTCCGAGCACGCTGCCCAGGGAGACGACCACACGACCTACATCACCAACAACGAGGCCAACGTCCCTGACCTCTACCGGTTCCTGCGGATGGTGCAGGCCTACACGGGCTCGAAGCGATTCGTGATCGTGTCGCACTCGCTGGGCGTCACGTTGTCGCGTGAAACGCTCAGGGTGCACCGCGAACTGCGCCAGGACCTGGTCGCCTTCGTCGGCATCGCCGGGGCCAACCAGGGGACGACCTTCTGCCCGCCCGGCTCGGAGAGCGATGTCGTGTCCTGTGACGAGATCGCTGCCGGCACGCCGTGGCTGGCCCGGCTCAACGCGGCCGGCCAGACCTACGGCCCAGCGCACTGGATGACGGTGTACGACGGGAGCGGCGCGGGTGATCCGGCCTACGTCGGGCCGACCTACGCGCAGTCGCCCGCCCTCCAGGGCGCCCTCAACGTGCAGTACCCGCACATGTACCACAACGACCTGCGGATCGACGTCGAGGTCGTGGCCAGGTACCGCACCTGGATCGAGCGCTGGGCCACCCTCCGGCACCCGTCCTAGCCCGCCGAAACGGTCAGCCAGGCAGGTGGAAGCCGCCTTCGGGTGCTGGGGGAGGGACCGGCGGTGGCTGGGGCGGCTGGTGGCCCAAGGTCGGAGGCGGGGTGGGCGCCCAACCCTCTGCGGGTACGGCGGCCAGTTCCGCCCGGCGACGGCGCTCGGCGAGGACGCCAGTGAGGTAGGCCCATCCCGGAGTGCCCGGCGGGGGAGGCGGTGTCGTCACCGAACCGACCGCGGCGGCCAGCCGGTTGCCGAGGTCGGCGCGCGCGGGTTCACTCATCTGGGCTGCCCGCATGAGGAAGCTGCGCACCGACAGCGCCAGGTCGTCGGGGAGTCGTGAGAGGTCGAGGCTCTGCGCCCAGCCGACCAGCTGTGGGGGCATGACGGCGTAGAAGGCGTGCGAGCCGGACACCCGCTCCTGGATGACGATGGTGCCCGCTGCCAGGTCTCCGAGGCGCTTGCCGTGACTGCTGACCAGCGACGAGATGACGCCGGCGCTGTAGAGCGTCACGCCGGGTCGCTCGACGATGAAGCCGATGAGGCCACGCACGAACGCCTGCCGGAAGCCGATCGGTCCGGCATCGTCGCGGACGACCCGCAGACCGAGGGCGGCCTTGCCGAGGGTCTTGCCCTTCCACAGCGTCTCCGACAGCACGGGGTAGACGAGCCCGACACCGACGATCAGCACGATGATCTCGGCGGCGGCCGCAGCCTGGTTGGCTGCGCCGACCAACCCGAAGACGGTGCCGGCCAGGAGAAAGAGCCCGAGCTGCACGAGCCCGTCGAGGAAGGCCGCCACGAGCCGGGAGGGCAGCGCGGCCTCGCGGAGGTCGAGTGCGACTGCCTCGCCGGTGACGAGCTGCGACACCCCGACGTCCCCTTCCTGACAGCAGCGAAGCACCTAGTCTGCCCTGTCGTGGACCTCGACGTGTTCGTCTCGCGGCACAGCGTCGAGTGGGCCCGGCTCGAGCAGCTCATCAGGCTCTCCGCCAAGCCGCGCCGCCTGTCGGGCGCGCAGGTCGACGAGCTGGTGGAGCTCTACCAGAGGACCGCCACGCACCTCAGCGTGGTGCAGAGCAACGGTGGCGACCCCGTCCTCGTCGGGCGGCTCTCGTCGATCGTCGCCAGAGGCCGCAGTGCGGTCACCGGCACCCGACGTGGGGCCGTGCGCGATGTCGTCCGCTTCTTCACCGTCGACTTCCCCGCGGTGGTCTACCGGGCGCGGTGGTGGTGGCTCGGGGCGACGGGGTTCTTCCTCGTCGTGAGCATCGCCTGGACCGTCTTCCTGCTCACGCACCCCGACCAGCGCAACCAGATCGCGTCGCCCGACGCGGTGCAGCAGCTCGTCAACCACGACTTCCAGGACTACTACTCGCAGGCGCCCGCCCACGACTTCGCCGCAAAGGTCTTCACCAACAACGCCTTCCTTGCCCTGCTGACGATCGGGAGCGGGCTGCTGCTCGGCATCCCGGTCGTCTTCCTGCTCTACCAGAACGCCCTCAACGTCGCCGTCGACGCGTCGTTGCTCATCGCGGGCCATCGCACGGGGCTGTTCTTCGGCCTGATCATCCCGCACGGCCTGCTCGAGCTGACGACGATCTTCGTCTCGGCCGGCCTCGGGATGAAGCTCGGCTGGACCGTCGTCGACCCCGGCCGGCGAACGCGCGCCCAGGCGTTGGCCGAGGAGGGCCGGGCGCTCGTCATCGGCGGCATCGGCACGACCGTCATGCTGCTCATCAGTGGCATCCTCGAGGCCTTCGTGACTCCGAGCGGCCTGCCGACGTGGGCCCGCATCGGGATCGGCGTGCTCGTGGAGTGCGGCTTCCTGTGGGTGGTGTTCGTCCTGGGCCGGCGGGCCGCGCAGGCCGGCGTGACCGGCGATCTCGACCTCGAGCGCCGCGGCGACACCCTTCCGACCTCCGGCTAGAGGCGGCCGGCTGCCTTCAGCGACAGGTAGGCGTCGGCGACGTGCGAGGCAAAGGTGTCGGGGCCGGCATCGATGACCTCGACGCCCTTGCGACGCAGCTCGGCGGTCAGGGTCCGCCGGTCCGCCTGCGCCTTCTCCGCGGCGGCGGCGGCATAGACCGCGTCGACGTCGTTGCGACCGGCCGCGAGGTCGTCGAGCCGGCTGTCGCCGACGCTCGCGACGACGACCGTGTGCCGACTGGTCAACGACGACAGCACGGGCAGCAGCCCCTCGCGGAGCGGGGCCGCATCCAGCGCGGTGAACAGCACGACCAGCGACCTGCGGCGGCTCCGTCGCAGCACTTCGGAGACGAGCCGGCGGTTGTCGGTCTCCACCAGTGCGGGCTCGAGCACGGCCATCGCGTCGACCATCCGGCCGAGCAGTGCCTCCCGCCCAGCGCCCTCGACGGTGGCGCGCACCTCGCGGTCGATCGCGAGCAGGTCGACCCGGTCGCCGGCACGGGAGGCGAGCGCACCGAGGAGAAGGGCGGCGTCGAGGGCCAGATCGAGACGGGGGACGTCGCCGATGCGGGCGGCCGAGGTGCGGCCGGTGTCGAGCACGACCAGGAGCCGGCGGTCGCGCTCGGGTCTCCAGGTGCGGACGACGACGTCGGACTTGCGAGCGGTGGCCCGCCAGTCGATCGAGCGGACGTCGTCCCCGTCGACGTACTCCCTGAGCGAGTCGAACTCGGTGCCCTGGCCACGGGTCCGGGCCAGCAGCTGCCCGTCGAGCTGGCGCAGCTTGTCGAGCTTCTCGGGCAGGAACTTCCGGGACGTGAACGGTGGCTGCACCCGCACCCGCCACGGGACCTCGTGACGCCCCTGCCGGCCGGCGAGACCGAGCGGTCCCAGCGCCCGCACGGTGATGCGGTCCGGCGTCCGGTCGCCGCGGCGGGTGGGGTGGAGAGTCGTCGTGAGGGCTCGCCGCTCACCCGCCGGGATGCTCAACCGGTGGGTGCGCGGTCCGGCGCCGGCAGAGGGCACCCAGGCGTCGCGGAGCTCGCCGCGCAGCCGCCGGCCGGTGGCATTGACGACCGACAGCTGCACCTCGGCCGACTCGCCCAGCCGGCAGGCCGTGATGCCGGAGCGGGTCACCTGCAGTCTGCGCACGGGTGCCGCCAGGAGCACGTCGACGGCCAGCACGACGAGCAGCACCGCAGCGGTGCCGAGGGCCGTCGCCAGGTGGGGCGACGCGATGACGGGGAGCAGGCCGAGCAGCGCCAGCAGCGCAGCCCGACCCGTGACCGCCATGTCCCCAGCCCCGAGCTAGCGGGGTACGGGCACGGTGGCCAGGACACCCTCGAGCACGGCATCGCTCGACACGCCCTCGAGCTCGGCCTCGGGCCGCAGGGCGACGCGGTGCCGCAGGGTCGGGCGGGCCAGTGCCTTGACGTCGTCCGGTGTCAGGTAGTCGCGCCCGGACAGCCAGGCCCAGGCCTTCGCGGTGGCGAGCAGCGCGGTCGCACCGCGCGGGGAGGCGCCGAGCTGCAGGGACGGCGACGACCGGGTGGCGCGGCAGATGTCGACGACGTACTCCAGCACCTCCGGCGCGACGGTGAGCGCGGCGACCTGCTTCCGGCCGGCAACCAGGTCGGCGGCCGTCGCCACCGGCCTGAGCGCCGACAGGTCGCGGGGGTCGAAGCCGGAGTTGTGCGCCTCGAGGACCCGTACCTCGTCGGCCCGCTCGGGAAGGGGGACGGTCAGCTTCAGCAGGAAGCGGTCGAGCTGGGCCTCCGGCAGCGGATAGGTCCCCTCGTACTCCACGGGGTTCTGCGTCGCGATGACGACGAACGGGTCGGGCAGCAGCCGTGGGTCGCCGTCGACGGTGACCTGCCGCTCCTCCATCGCCTCCAGCAGCGCGGCCTGCGTCTTCGGGGGCGTGCGGTTGATCTCGTCTGCGAGCAGCAGGTTGGTGAAGACCGGTCCCTCGCGGAAGGAGAAGGCCGCGGAGCGCGCGTCGTAGACGAGCGACCCCGTGACGTCACCGGGCATGAGGTCGGGGGTGAACTGCACGCGCTTCGTGCCGAGGTCGAGGGAGGCGGCGAGCGAGCGGACGAGCAGGGTCTTCGCCACCCCCGGAACGCCTTCCAGCAGCACGTGCCCGCGGCAGAGCAGCGCGACGACGAGCCCGGTCACCGCGGCGTCCTGCCCGATGACGGCCTTGCCGACCTCGGACCGGAGCGCGAGCAGCGCCCCGCGCGGGTCTCGTGCGGCAGCAGTACGACGACGAGGGGCCGTCACGAGCCAGACACCTCCAGGGCCAGGACATCGAGGTCGTGGGCGAGCCGCACGAGTGCGGCGTCGTCCACCGGTGGGGGACCGTACAGGAGGGTGTGCACCTGCGAGGCCGGCCGCGACGTGCGGCGGGACACCAGTTCGACCAGCGCCTCCGGCGTGGGGTGCCGGCCTGCTCCGAGCCGCGCGCCGATCCGGTGCAACGCCCCACTGCGCAGCGCCGCAGCAGCCGACCCGCGGGCGCCTGCGGCCCGATACAACCGACCGCGCCCCTCGACCGTCTCCGCGGCGCGGACCACGACCGGAAGCGGCTCGGGCACGACGCGACCGAGCCGACGTCCGCGCCAGGCGATGACGAGCAGGGCGACGACGAGCAACCACCGCTCCGCCGGCGCGACCCAGCCCGGGAGCAGCTCGCCGAAGCTCTTGGCGTGCCGCCCGCCGACCGCCGTGCGGTTCGGGTCGGGCACCAGCCACCGCACGCTCTTGCCCTGACCGAGCAGTTGCAGCCCGAGCTCGGCGTTGCCATCGTCGCCGAGTCGTTGGTTGGTCAGCGCCTTGCCGCTGCCGAGCAGGACCAGGTCCTGATCGGGGAGGTGCACCAGCGTGCGCCCGTAGCAGAGCTGGGCGTGCGGGTCGGCGGCGGTGAACCTGTCGCCTCCGGTCCGCACCGTGCTGGACGCGACGGCCGGGCCGTATCCGCAGCCCGGCTCGCGCCGGCCCTCCGAGACGACCCCGTCGAGCTGGACCTGCACGCCCAGCAGCGCGACGGTCGCCGGGTCGGCGACGAGGACCAGCGAGACGCCGGCACCCTGCAGGTCACTGAGCTCCTCGGGCGACAGCAGCGACGGGTCGGACACGAAGATGGTCGCGTCCTGGGGCAGGTTGCGGGTCGTGGTGGGGATGTCGCCGGTGCGCTGCACGTCGACGCCCTGGTCGCGCAGCAGCGTGGCCAGCGCACGGCCGCCCGCCGGCTCATAGGAGTCAGGGTCGAGCGAGCCGCTGCGCCCGACCCCGGACGTCAGCACGAGCAGCAGCAGCACGAGCACGAGCGCTGCGCCGAGCAGCAGCAGACCCCGGTGCCGCCGGACCCACGCCCGCGGCGTCAGGCCGGCCGCAGACCCGGGTCCGGACAGGGGTACGGGGGGAGCGTCCGCGAGCTCGGCGAGCAACGTCATGCGCGGACCAACCTGGCGTCGCGCACCGCCCGGTCGACCTCGACCAGGACCGCATAGCTGGACGCGTCCGCGGTGCGGCCGCCGTACCAGACGTCGTCGAAGACCTGGACGCCGCGCCGCAGCGGAGCAGCGACGGCCGCGACCGCCGTGCCGGCTTCACGCGCGAGCTCGTCGGCGGTGCGGCCGGGACGATGGTCGAGCACACCGCGGCTCTCGAGCTCCCGGGCGACGGCTCGCAGCCGCTCGCGGACCGCGTCGGCCCACCGCGCGCCGGCGGCCGCCTCCTCGGCGCGTGCGCGATGGTCCTCGGCGGTCATCGACGCATCCCCTCCGAACAGGGCACCGTCGACGCGTCCCAGACCCGACGGCCGGGTTCGCCACACCACCAGGGCGATGAGGCCCCCGATCAGGAGCACGACGACCACCAGGCCCAGCGCCCCTCCGGGCACCACGGCAGTGGCCTTCGTCAACGCCTTGTCGATCTGCTCGAACAGCCAGTTGAGGGCCCGGTAGGTCCACGGCGGCTTGGCGTCCTGGTAGGGCCTCCGGGACAGCTCGTCCCGGGCGGCGCGCTGCGCGGCCGCCCGGTCCAGGCCGGTGCCGTCGAGGAGAGGGATCACGCGCCGGTCGCGGCCGACGTGCTCGGCAGCGCGGCCGCCGACTGCAGTGCCACGTCGAGGCCCTCGGTGCGCATCCGCAGGTCGACGTACAGCAGTGCGCGGAAGCCGGCGGAGTAGGGGGCGATGAGGGTCTGGGCGATGCCGCCGGCGATCGCCGAGACGACGAAGAAGGTCGTGCCCAGGGTGGTCGCGCCGGTCGTGAACAGCGGCAGCTCCGCGACGAGGACCACGGGGATGACGAGGATGCTGGCGAGCAGTGTCGTGATCAGCCAGCAGAGCGTCAGCAGCAGAAAGGTCCGCCAGAAGCTCCGCATCACCAGGACGCGGCTGCGACGCAGCGCGGCGAACACGCCGACCCGCTCCAGGACCAGCGGTGCCGGCGCGAGGGCAAGCGTGCACCACAGCCAGACCTCGAGCGGCAGCACAGCGACCAGCAGCAGCAGTCCGATCGGGCTGACGGCGAGCACCAGCACGACGACCACCGCGATCGGCACGACGAAGATGACGCCCTTCATGAAGGCCACCCCGAGCAGAGCCCACAGGCGCGGCCTGGTGGCGGTCCACGCGTCGCGCACCGTCGCCGGCTTCCCGAGGACCGCTCGGCTCACGACGGTGACGAGGGCCCCGGTCAGCACCGCGCCGCCGAGGACGTTGAGCACGGTGCCGGGCAGGCTGGAGGCGTCGTAGCTGCTGCTGAAGCTCCCGTCCGTCGTGGTCGTCGTCGACAGGGTCTGAGTGCGCTGGAACACCAGGATGAAGGCGATGTTGATCAGCGCCACGACGGTCGAGACCGCGGCCGACAGGGCCAGCGTCGGCCTCGGGTAGCGCCGGATGACCTTGACACCGCCGTCGAGGATCTCGCCGACCCCGAGCGGACGGAGCGGCACGACCCCCGGCATCGGAGACCACGCGGGACCCCACCCCTGCCAGCCACCGGGCGGCGCAGGCGCCGGCTGTGCCTGCGGGTAGCTGGGCGCATACGTCGGGGGCTGCCAGCTCCCTGGGGCGCCGCCTGGCGAGGTCCAGTCGCCACCGGAGTCCGTCATCGGCCCATCGTTTCACGCCGCGCCGTTGTCATCACAGATGTCATCGCAGACGCGTGAGGCCGGCGGGTGCCACGATGGACGCATGCCCCCTGCGCGTCCCGCGACTGCCCGGGTCCTCGTCGTCGACGACGACCCGGCCCTGGCCGAGATGCTCGGCATCGTGCTGCGCGGGGAGGGCTTCGAGCCCGCGTTCGTCTCCGACGGTGACGCCGCGCTGGGCGCCTTCCGGAGGGAGAAGCCGGACGTCGTGCTGCTCGACCTGATGCTGCCGGGCACCGACGGGATCGAGGTCTGCCGGCAGATCCGGGCGGAGTCCGGCGTGCCGATCATCATGCTCACCGCCAAGGGCGACACCGACGACGTCGTGCGTGGTCTGGAGTCCGGCGCCGACGACTACCTCGTCAAGCCGTTCAAGCCCAAGGAGCTGGTGGCGCGGGTGCGAGCCCGGCTCCGCAGCCACGACACCGAACCCGAGACCCTCACGATCGGACCGCCCGAGGACGCGGTCACGATCGACGTCCCCGGCCACGTGGTCTCCCGGGTCGACGCCGCGATCCTGCTCACGCCTCTCGAGTTCGACCTGTTGCTCGCGCTCGCCCGCCGACCCAAGACGGTCTTCACACGGGAGGTCCTGCTCGAGCAGGTCTGGGGCTACCGGCACGCCGCCGACACCCGGCTCGTCAACGTCCACGTGCAGCGGCTGCGCGCCAAGGTCGAGCGCGATCCCGAGCACCCCACCGTGGTCCTGACCGTGCGCGGCATCGGCTACAAGGCAGGTCCCGGCTGAGCACCTTGCGCCGTCTGGTCCGACGCGCGTCGCAGCGGTGGCGGCGGTCGGCGCAGACCCGCGTCGTGGTCAGCACGATGGTCGGCAGCGCGGTCGCCGTCATCTTGCTGAGCACCCTGCTCATCGGGCAGGTCGGCCGAGGGCTCGTGAGCGCGCGGACCCGGGCAGCGCTGGTCACCGCCCAGTCCGGCATCGTCAAGGTCGAGGACGAGATCAGCCCGGCTCCGATCTCCCAGGGCCAGGCGCCCTCGGTGGAGTCGCGCCTGCAGACGATCGCCAAGGAGCTCTCGGACGCCGGTCAGGTGGGCAACCAGTACCGCATCCTGCTGGTCCGGGCAGACGGCAGCGGCACGACCTATGCAACGGCCGGCACCCGCCCGGCCGACGTGCCGATCGAGCTGCAGCGGCAGCTCGATCGCTCGGGTCTCGCCTACTCCTACGTCCATGGCACGACGGACCGGCTCGTGGTCGGGGGCGTGATCGACACGACGCTGGGTGACTTCCGGCTCTACCAGTTCTTCCCGCTCTCCTCGGAGCAGTCGACCCTCAGCCTGGTACGACGCACGACCGCCATCGTCGGAGGGCTGCTGGTCCTGCTGCTGCCGCTGATCGTCTACCTGGTGCTGCGGCAGGTCGTGCGACCCGTGCGGGAGGCCGCCCGCACGGCGGAGCGGCTCGCACTGGGTGATCTCGAGGAGCGGATGCACGTGCGCGGCGAGGACGAGCTCGCGCAGCTGGCGACGACGTTCAACTCGATGGCGGTCGCGCTGCAGAAGCAGATCCGCCAGCTCGAGGACCTCAGCCGGGTCCAGCGCCGCTTCGTCGCGGACGTCACGCACGAGCTGCGGACCCCGATCACGACGGTGCGGATGGCGGCGGACGTGCTGCACGAGGCCCGCACCGACTTCCCGCTCGCCGCCGCGCGCAGCGCCGAGCTGCTGCAGAACGAGCTCGGCCGCTTCGAGCGGCTGCTCTCGGAGCTGCTCGAGATCTCCCGCTACGACGCAGGCGACGCGCAGGTCGACACCGAACCCACCGAGCTGGTCGCTCTCACCCGCCGGGTCGTCGACGCCGTCCGGCCGCTGGCCGAGCGCAAGGGCAGCGAGCTCGTGGTCCACGGCCGGGCGCCGGTCGTGGCGGAGATCGACCACGTGCGCATCGAGCGGGTCGTGCGCAACCTCGTCGTCAACGCCATCGAGCACGGCGAGGGGCAGCCGGTCGAGATCCGCGTCGCCGCGGACGACCGGTGCGTGGCGGTCACGGTCCGAGACGCGGGGGTGGGCCTGCGGCCGGGCGAGGACCAGCTGGTGTTCACCCGCTTCTGGCGTGGTGATCCGTCCCGCGCCCGGTCGACCGGCGGCACCGGTCTCGGCCTGGCCATCGCCCGCGAGGACGCTCGCGCGCACGGCGGAGCACTCGAGGCGTGGGGCGCGCCGGGTCAGGGTGCGGTCTTCCGCCTCACCCTGCCGCTCCGCTCCGGCGAGGAGCTGCTCGGCAGTGCGCTGCCGCTCGGACCCGAGCGGACCCGGGCGTGAGGCGGCTCATCGCGGCTGTGCTCGCGCTCGCCACGGGGTGCTCGCTGCCACTGCCGAGCGGCGTGCACACGCCGTCCGGCGTCAAGGACCAGGGTCAGTCGGCCGAGCTCGAGGTGCTGCCTCCGGGGCCTACGGCAGGGCAGAGCCAGACGGCGACGGTGCTCGGCTTCCTCGCGGCGCAAGCCAGTCCCGCGGGGGACTATGCGATTGCTCGGCAGTTCCTCACGGGCGATGCGGTGCGGTCCTGGTCGCCCGCCGCCGGCGTCCGGGTCTACGCGCCGGACAACGAGAAGGTCGACCTCAACCGGAACGACCCCTCGGTGACCTCGGTGTCGGTGCAGGTCCGGCTGACGACCATCGCCACCGTCGACCGCACCGGGCACTACCAGCTGGACACCGGACGCCCGAACGACTTCTACGGCCTCACCAAGACGCTCGGCGGCTGGCGGATCAGCTCGGTCCCGACGGGCGTGGGGCTCCAGCTGTCGCCGATCGACCTGCAGCGCACCTTCGCGGCGCGCAACATCTACTACCTGGCACCCCAGCTGCACCCGGGCGACCCACGTCACGTCGTCCCTGATCGGGTGTTCCTTCCGGCCGGGCCCGCCCTCGATGAGGCGCTCGTACGACGCGTGGTGGCGCCACCCAGCATCGGGCTGCTCGGCAGCGTCGACGGCGTGAGCGCCCCCGCCCTCACGGTGCTGTCGGTCGGCCGCTCGCGGGACGGCGTCGTGACCGTCACGCTGTCGGACGACGCCCTCGGGCTCGGCACCATCGACCTGCAGGACCTGTTCGCGCGCACCGTCTGGACGCTGCGACAGGACGTGCAGTTCACCGGCTTGCGCCTGCAGACGACGAGGGGCGTGCTCCGGCTCGCCGGCCAGCCCGAGGTGCAACCGGCCACAGCCTGGGAGTCCTACGACCCAGATGGCCTGGCGGCGGACCCGCAGTACTTCTACGTCGCGGGACGCCGCCTGCTCGGATCGACGGCGCACGCGCCGCTGACCCCAGGAGGCGTCCGGGTGGACCGCGTCGCGGTCAGCCCGCGGGGCGAGCGGGTCGCCGTCCTGAGCCAGTCCTCAGGGGGCCGGGTCGAGGTGTCCCTGGGCAGCACGCGCACCTTCGGTGTCACACCTGTGGTGGTCGCGCGCGGGCTGTCGTCACCGACCTGGGGTTCGGGCGAGGAGGGCCTCTGGATGCTCGAGGGGCGCAGCCGGGTGGTCCAGCTCGGCCCCTCCAGGTCACTCCTGCAGACCGTCTCGATGCCCGGCCGGCCAGCCGGTCCGATCACCTCGCTGTGCCTGTCGCGCGACGGCGCCCGCGCGGCCCTCGTCATCGCCGGCACCGTCTATGTGAGCAGGGTCCTCTGGAGCGCGGGTGCACCAAGCCTGGTGGACGCCCACCCCGTGGCCTCGACCGGTTCGCCTCTGCAGGTCGTGTGGTCCACGTCGACCGAGCTGGTCGTGCTCGAGGTGGGAGAGCAGGGCGCCCGCGCCGTCCAGCGCGTCGCGGTCGACGGTTCGTCGCCGACGCCCGTCTCCGTCGGCCTGCTCACCCCGACCGCCGTGGCCGCCGCCGGTACGACGCTCATCGTCGCCTCCGGCGGCGCCCTGTACGCCGTCGCCCAGGCCGTACCCAAGCGCAAGGCCGTGGGCACGAACCCGGTCTTCCCCGGCTAGTCCACAGTCCCGCCTCCGGCCGCGCCGGCACCCGGGGGCGTGCCGCAGGATGCACGTGTGCTGGCTGCGCTGCTCGACCTCGTGCTGCCCCGCACCTGCTGCGGCTGCGACCTCACCGGCTTCCTGCTGTGCCCGTCGTGCCGCGGCCTGCTCGACGCGGAGCCGCTGGGTCGGGTCTGTCCGACGCCCTGCCCTGAGGGCCTTCCGAGGGTGGTCGCGTTCTCGTCCTACGACGGCGAGGTGAAGCGACTTCTCCTGGCGCACAAGGAGAAAGGACAGCTCGGACTCACCCGTCCGCTCGGCTGGGCGCTGGCTGCGGCGGTGCGCCGCGCCGACCTCGGTGCTGTCGTGCTGTGCCCGGTGCCGAGCTCAAGGGCGGCAGTGCGGCAGCGCGGTCACGACCACGCCATGCGGCTCGCCCGGGCGGCGGCACGGCACCTCGGGGTGCCGGCCGAGCGGCTGCTCTGCCCGGCGAGGGCGGTCGCCGACCAGGCCGGCCTCACCACCCGCGAACGGGCCGCGAACCTCGCCGGTGCCCTGCGGGCAACGGGCACCCCGCACCTGCCGGTCGTCGTCGTGGACGACGTGATGACGACGGGTGCCACGCTCGTGGAAGCCGTGCGCGCGCTGGCGGCACAGGGCCATCCGGTCGCAGGAGCAGCCGTCGTCGCTGCCACCAAGCGGCGCGTGAGATGACCCTTTCTGGCCAGACCCCTTCTCGCCGGGCGATTGCCGCCCTATGGTCGGAACAGGTGCCCGCGAGGGGACCCAGCCCGGCGCCGCCCCACGGGGTGCTCGTCGAGAGACAGGAGGTCTGCAGACCACGGAAGGGCGGGCGCCCGCACTGACTCTCGAGGTGAGGAGATCGCGTTGGACATTGTCGTGAAAGGACGCAACGTCGAGGTCCCGGAGCACTTCCGGACCCATGTCCAGGAGAAGATGGCGCTCAGCGAACGCCTCGACCCGCGCGTCTACCACGTCGACGTCGAGCTCTTCCACGAAAAGAACCCAAGACAGTCGTCTCAGTGCCAGCGGGTGGAGATCACCGTCCGCGGCAAGGGCCCGGTGATCCGCGCCGAGGCGTGCGGGGAGACCTTCTACGCGAGCCTCGATGCCGCCGTCCTGAAGCTCGAGGCTCGGCTGCGCAAGAGCCACGACCGCCGGCGGGTGCATCACGGTCTGCGCACCCCGGCGTCTGCCGCCGAGTTCGCCACCGCCATCGCCACCCCGGCAGCCTCCAGCAACGGCGCGGGGGACGTGGCCGTTCTCGGGGAGGCCGGCGAGGGTGACCTGACCGGCCCGGACGACACCGAGACCCTCATCGTCCGCGACAAGGTGCACGAGGCCGTCCCCATGTCGACCCCGGAGGCGCTCCACGAGATGGAGCTCGTCGGCCACGACTTCTTCCTGTTCAGCTGCAAGGAGACCGGGCTCCCGAGTGTGGTCTACCGCCGGCACGGCTACGACTACGGCGTGATCAGGCTCGCCGCCGGCTGATCCTCAAGACAAGAGACCCCGTATCCGACGATGTCGGGTGCGGGGTCTCACCTTTTCGGGTGAGGTCTGCTCCTTCCGAGCCAGTTGCGACCGGTTCGGCCATGCGCGTGCGATGATCTGATCTGGCTATTCATGTTCTGGGAGGAATCACGTGAGCGAACAGACTGACGAGGTGGCCGTCCCCGCCGCCAACCTCCAGGTCGACCCGATCCGTGTCCTGGTGGTCGACGACCACGCCCTTTTTCGTCGCGGGTTGCAGATGGTGCTCGAGCAGGAGCCGGACATCGAGGTCGTCGGCGAGGCCTCCGACGGCTCCGAGGCGGTCGAGACCGCCGCAAACACGCTGCCCGACATCGTCCTCATGGACGTCCGCATGCCGAAGCGCGGCGGGATCGACGCCTGCACGGCCATCCACGACGCCGTACCGTCGGCGAAGATCATCATGCTGACGATCTCCGACGAGGAGGCCGACCTCTACGACGCGATCAAGGCCGGCGCCATGGGCTACCTGCTGAAGGAGATCTCCATCGAGGAGGTCGCCTCGGCGATCCGCGCCGTGCACGGCGGCCAGTCGCTCATCAGCCCGTCGATGGCGTCGAAGCTGCTCACCGAGTTCGCCGCGATGGTCAAGAAGACCGACGACCGGCAGCAGGTGCCGACACCGCGCCTCACCGACCGCGAGATGGAGGTCCTCAAGCTGGTCGCGAAGGGCCTCAACAACCGCGACATCGCCAAGCAGCTGTTCATCTCCGAGAACACGGTGAAGAACCACATCCGCAACATCCTGGAGAAGCTGCAGCTGCACTCGCGCATGGAGGCGGGCGTCTACGCCGTCCGCGAGAAGCTCCTCGAGATCACCTGACCCTCAGTCGAGGGTGCGGCCTTCGGCCCACCGGGACAGCTCGCGGCGGTTGGAGAGCTGGAGCTTGCGCAGCACCGCGGAAGCGTGCGTCTCGACGGTCTTGAGCGAGATGAACAGCTCGGCGGCGATCTCCTTGTACGCATACCCCCGCGCCAGCAGCCGCAGCACCTCGCGCTCGCGGGCCGTGAGCCGGTCCAGCTCCTCGTCCACGACAGGGGCGTCAGAACGGAAGGCGTCCAGCACGAAGCCGGCCAGCCGTGGGCTGAACACCGCGTCGCCGTCGGCGACCCGCTGCACGGCGTCGACGAGCTCCTCCGCCGAGATGGTCTTCGTGACATAGCCGCGGGCGCCGGCCCGGATCACGGCGATGACGTCCTCCGCAGCGTCCGACACCGACAGTGCGAGAAACCGCGACGGCACGGTGACCCCTGCGATCACTGCGAGTCCGCCGCCATCGGGCATGTGCACGTCGAGCAGCACGACGTCGGGTTGCAGCCGGTCCACCAGCGCGATGGCCTCCGCGACCGTGGACGCCTCGCCCACGACGTCGACCAACGACCCGATCTCCGCGCGGACCCCACTCCGGAACAGCCGGTGGTCGTCGACGAGGACGACGGTGGTCATCGTGGCAGCTCCCGTGGCATCTCCAGCCGCACTTCGGTGCCCTCGCCCGCGGCGCTGCGGACGACGGCGAGCCCGCCGTGCCGGGTCATCCGGCCGTGGACGGAGCCGGCCAGCCCGTGCCTGTCCTCGGGCACGCCGCTGGGGTCGAAGCCCCGGCCGCGGTCCCGCACGAACACGGTCACCTGCTCGGGCTCCACCTCGCAGTAGACGTCGACGGTTGCGACCCCCGAGTGCTTGGCGGCGTTCACCACAGCCTCCCTGGTCGCGGCGACCACGGCCGCGACCTTCTCGGACAGCTCGGTGTCCCCGACGGTGACCACGTCCACCGCCACCTGGAAGGACTCCTCGACCTCGGCGGCCAGCGACTCGAGCGCGCCGGCCAGCGAGCCCTCAGCCGTCCCGCCGGTGTAGAGCCACGTGCGGAGCTCGCGCTCCTGGCCACGGGCCAGCCGAGTCACCTCGGCGGGGGACGCTGATGCCTTCTGGATGAGTGCCAGGGTCTGCAGGACCGAGTCGTGGACGTGGGCGGCGACCTCCGCGCGCTCCTGCGACCGGATGCGCTCCCGACGCTCGGTGCTGAGGTCGGCCGCCATGCTCACCCACCACGGCGACGACAGCAGCGCGATCCCGACGACGACGACGACCGTCGAGACGAGGCCGGCCCGCGCGACGGCGAGCTGTCCGCGCTCGGCGAGGAAGCCGACCAGACCGCCGACCAGCAGCACGGCTCCGAAGCTGAGCCGGAGGGCGACCGAGCGGCTGCCGGTCGCCGACTCCCGCCAGCGCCGGCGCTGCGCGAGATCGGCCTGCTGCCAGACGAGTGCGACGCCTGCGACCGCGGCCAGCAGCGGCACGACGCTCTTGCCGCCGGGGACGATGCCGGTGGGGACGAGCGCGGAGAGCCCGAGGACGACCGTCACCAGCAGGGCCAGCAGCAAGCCCTGCCCCCGCCGGTCGCTCTGGAAGGTCGTGCCGTCGCGCTGTGGCAGGAACACCCAGATCACGCAGTAGACGACCAGTCCCAGGCCGTTTGCGAGACAGAGCGCCACAAAGGCGATGCGCACCGCCAGGAGGGGCAGTCCGGTGTAGGCGGCGAGCCCAGAGGCGACGCCCGCGAGCGCCCGGCCGTCGATCTCACGGCGCAGCGCGGGGACGTTCACCTGATCAGCATGCCCGCGCCCTTGCCGTACCGCCTCAGGGCTCAACCCTGAGATGCCTGCAGGACGGAGCGGATGCGCTCGGCGAGCGCCAGGTGGGCCTTGCGGCCCTCGCGGTAGGCATAGCGGAACAGCAGGCTCGGTGCGGTCAGCTCGACGTCGACGTGGACGTGCACGCCGCTGCCGGTGGGCGTGACGGTGGTGCGGTTGCGGATCGTGGTGCGGGGGCGCTGTCGGGCGACGGTGACGACCTCGGTGTCCGATCTCGACAGGGTGTCGGCGTGATAGGTGATGCGGAACGGCACCGGCCCGAGCCGGAGGCTGTCCGTGATCGCATAGCTCCGGAGCGCGCCCTCGACCGGTGGCAGCTCCTCGACCTTGGTGATCAACGGATGCAGCTCGCCCTGACGGGTCAGGTCGGACAGCAGCGCCATCGCGGCCGCCGGCGTCGCTTCGGCGTTGACGTCATAGCTCCAGGTCCCGGTGCGCACGCGCGACATCTAACCCTGACGGCAGGTCCAGGGTTGCGCCCTGATGTGCGGCCGATCGCTGGACCCGAGTCTGGAGGCCATGACAGAGAGCACGGCCTTCGTCGCCGCCCCCCCACGTGCACGACTCGAGCGACCCCGCGACTCCGTCTTCCGAGGCGTCTGCTCCGCGATCGCCCGCCACACCGGCACCGACGCCGTGCTGTGGCGGGTACTCGTGCTGGTGCTGATGTTCTTCAACGGCCTGGGCCTGGTGCTCTATGTCCTCGGCGTGGTCGCCATTCCCCGGGAGGACCAGGAACGCTCACTGGCCGACCGCCTCGTCAACGGTCCGGACCGTCGGCTGACCCGCAACCAGACGGTGCTGCTGATCCTGCTGCTGATCCTGGGGGTCGCGTACGTCCGCAACGCGAGTGGCGTCGTCGTGGCGGCGGTCGCGGTCGCGGTCGGCTTCCTGTGGTGGCGTGGCAAGGGTGACGCTCCCGTCGGTCCGGCCGCGCCCGCGGCGCCGGTGGCGGAGTGGATCCCGCCGCCGCCGCTGCCCCCTCGACCGCGTTCACCGTTCGGTGGGATCACCGTCAGCGTCGCCGCCCTGGTGGCCGGCGCTCTCGTCCTGGTCGGCGTGACGGGCACCCACATGCCGGTAGCCGTCCCGATCGCCGCAGCCCTGGGGGTCGTCGGACTCGGGCTGGTCGCCGGGTCCTCCTTCGGCCGCAGCTGGGGGCTCGTCCTGCTCGCCGCCGTGCTGACGGTCTGGCTCGCCATCGCTGCCGCGGCCCAGCCGCTGCTCGACGACGGTGTTGGCAAGCGCGACTGGTCGCCGACCGGCTCGGCGAGCTATCGCCTCGGTGCGGGCAAGGGGATCCTCGACCTCGGGTCGGTGGCCCCGACCGCGGACATCACGGCGCATGTCGGTTATGGCGAGCTGCTCGTCGTCGTGCCCGCGTCGCTCGCGCTGGCCGTCGACGCCGAGGCCGACTACGGCGACGTCGACCTGTTCGGCAAGGCCGACGGGGGCCGTCACCATCGCCAGACGTTCACCGATCCGGACGCCACGGTGCACCTGCACCTCGACGTCCATGCCGGCGAGGTCAAGGTGGTACGGCAGTGAACGCGCCCTTCGACAAGCCGGCGATGCTGATGGGGGTCGTCGCGCTCATCGCCTCGGGCCTCTACTTCCTGGACCTGGCCGGAGCGGTCCACGTCGACGAGCTGGTCACGGTGGTCTCCCTCTGGGTCGGGCTGGCCCTCGTGGGGCTGTACCGCAGCGGGCTCAGGCTGCGGGAGCGGCTCCGTCGTGAGCGGTCCGGCTGAACACCACGAAGTCGCGGGGAGTCCCGTGCCGGTCCCGACGGGCCTGGCGCAGGACGCCCTCGCGCGTGAAGCCACCCTTCTCCGCGGCCCGCTGCGACGCCAGGTTGTCGACGTCGGCCAGCAGCTCGACACGACTCAGGCCGAGGGCCACCCGGCCCCAGCCCGCGAGCAGCGCCGCACCCCGACCCGCGGCGCCGCGTCCCCGGGCCCACGGCGCCGTCCAGTAGCCGATCTCCCCGTAGCCCTGGTCCCGGTGCGGCAGCTTCAGCCCGACCGCGCCCAGCAGCTCACCGGAGACGGCCTCGGTGACCGCCAGCTCGGCGGCCCGGCCATCGGCCCAGGAGTGGGCGACGAAGGTCTCGACGTAGTCCCGGCCGTGCTCCAGCGTGTATGGCGAGGGGACCGGCAGCCAGGTGGCGGTCAGCGGGTCGTCGCAGGCCCGGGCCACCTCGGCTGCGTCCGCGGGTCGCCACCGGCGCAGCCGCACCACCCCGTCCGTGAGGTCGACGGAGGACGGCAGCGGCCGGGTGTCCGTCATCGGGTCCGTGGCCAGCAGCGAGCCGACCCAGTCGTCGACCCGCACGCCGCGCTGCCAGAAGGCCTTGCGAGCGAGGCCCTCCACCATGAAGCCGACCTTCTGAGCCACCGCCCGGGAGCCGAAGTTGCCGACCGCGCACGCCCAGCCGATCCGCTCGAGGTCCAAGGCTCCGAAGCCCCACCTGCAGAGCGCGGCAACCGCCTCGGTGGTCACGCCGCGGCCCCGGGCCTCCGGCGCGGTCCAGTACGCCACCGTGGCCTCACGCTGCCGGATGCCGTGCAGGGCGGTGCCGCCCAGCACCGCTCCCGTCGTGGCGTCCCGGACCGCGAACGTGGCGGCCGTCCCGTCCTGCCACCACTGCGGGGTCTCCACGCACACGTACCGCCGGGCGTCCTCCCGGGTGTACGGATCGGGGCCGCCTGTCCATCGGATGACCTCGGCGTCCTGGCGACCGGCCAGCAGGGCGTCTTCGTCGTACGGGGTCCAGGGCTGGAGCACCAGGCTCCCGCAGGTGATGTCCGTCGGCTGCATCCCCCGACCCTGCCAGGGAGGGACCGAGCACGCCTAGGATCAACCCATGGTGCTCTCCAGGATCCTCCGTGCCGGCGAAGGCAAGACGCTCCGACGGCTCTCAGCGATCGCTGACGCCGTCAACGACTACGAGGACGAGACCAAGGCGCTGTCGGACGCCGAGCTGCGCGCCAAGACCGACGAGTTCAAGCAGCGCCTCGCCGACGGTGAGGAGGTCGACGACCTGCTCGTCGAGGCCTTCGCCGTCGCGCGCGAGGCAGCCTGGCGCACCCTGGGCCAGCGGCCGTTCGACGTGCAGGTGATGGGTGGCGCCGCGCTCCACCTCGGCAACATCGCGGAGATGAAGACCGGTGAGGGCAAGACGCTCACCTGCGTGCTGCCGGCCTACCTCAACGCGCTCGACGGCAAGGGCGTCCACGTCGTCACGGTCAACGACTACCTCGCCCGCCGCGACGCTGAGACGATGGGCCGCGTCCACCGGTTCCTCGGCCTGTCGGTCGGGGTGATCCTCGCGAACGAGAGCCCGGAGCAGCGCCGCCCGCAGTACGCCGCCGACATCACCTACGGCACCAACAACGAGTTCGGCTTCGACTACCTGCGCGACAACATGGCCTGGAGCAATGCCGAGCTGGTGCAGCGCGGCCACCACTACGCCGTGGTCGACGAGGTGGACTCCATCCTCATCGACGAGGCCCGCACGCCGCTCATCATCAGCGGTCCCGCCGACATGGCCGCGAAGTGGTATCTCGAGTTCGCCCGGATCACCCCCCGGCTCCTGCGCGACGTCGACTACGAGGTCGATGAGAAGAAGCGCACGGTCGGTGTCCTCGAGCCGGGTGTCGAGAAGGTCGAGGACCAGCTCGGCATCGAAAACCTCTACGAGGCGGTCAACACCCCGCTCGTCGGCTACCTCAACAACGCGCTGAAGGCCAAAGAGCTCTACAAGAAGGACAAGGACTACGTCGTGCAGGACGGCGAGGTGCTCATCGTCGACGAGTTCACCGGCCGCATCCTGGCCGGCCGTCGCTACAACGAGGGCATGCACCAGTCGATCGAGGCCAAGGAGGGCGTCGCGATCAAGGACGAGAACCAGACGCTCGCCACGATCACGCTGCAGAACTACTTCCGGCTCTACGAGAAGCTGTCCGGGATGACGGGCACGGCGGCCACCGAGGCCGCAGAGTTCGACCAGACGTACAAGCTCGGGGTCGTGCCCATCCCGACCAACCAGCCGATGGTCCGTGAGGACGAGCCGGACGTCGTCTACAAGACGGAGACCGCCAAGTACGACGCCGTCGTCGAGGACATCGCCGAGAAGGTCGAGAAGGGCCAGCCGGTCCTCGTCGGCACCGTGTCGGTCGAGAAGTCGGAGTACCTGTCCAACCTGCTCCGCAAGCGCGGCATCCAGCACGAGGTCCTCAATGCCAAGCAGCACGAGCGCGAGGCACACATCGTCGCGGAGGCCGGCCGCAAGGGGGCCGTCACCGTCGCCACCAACATGGCCGGCCGCGGCACCGACATCATGCTCGGTGGCAACCCCGAGTTCCTGGCCGACCTTGCCCTGCGCGGGCGTGGCCTGACCCCGGTCGAGACCCCCGAGGAGTACGAGGCCGCCTGGCCGGCCGCGCTCGAGACCGCGAAGACCGCGGTGAAGGCCGAGCACGAGGAGGTCGTCGATGCCGGCGGTCTCTATGTCCTCGGCACTGAGCGCCACGAGTCCCGGCGGATCGACAACCAGCTGCGCGGTCGTTCCGGCCGCCAGGGCGACCCGGGCCTGTCGCGCTTCTACCTCTCGCTCGGCGACGACCTGATGCGGCTGTTCAACGCCGGTGCGGTCGAGGCGATCATGAACCGCCTCAACATCCCTGAAGAGGTCCCGATCGAGTCGAAGATGGTCTCCCGTGCCATCCGCTCGGCGCAGACGCAGGTCGAGGCGCAGAACTTCGAGATCCGCAAGAACGTGCTGAAGTACGACGAGGTCCTCAACCGGCAGCGCACTGTCATCTACGACGAGCGCCGCAAGATCCTCAACGGCGAGGACCTCCACGAGCAGGTGCGTGCCATGGTCGACGACGTGGTCGAGAGCTACGTCTTCGCCGAGTGCGGCGACGCCTACCCGGAGGACTGGGACCTCGAGAAGCTGTGGACCGCGCTCAAGACCCTCTACCCGGTCGGCATCCCGCTGGCGACCGTCGAGGACGAGCGCGACACGCTTTCCGTGGAGTACCTCGCCGACGAGCTCAAGACGGACGCGCAGCAGGCCTACGACAAGCGGGAGGAGTCCCTCGGCACCGGTGCCGACGGCGAGCTGGTCATGCGCGAGCTCGAGCGTCGCGTGATGCTCTCGGTCGTCGACCGCAAGTGGCGCGAGCACCTCTACGAGATGGACTACCTCCAGGAGGGCATCGGCCTGCGCGCCATGGGTCAGCGCGACCCGCTGGTCGAGTACCAGCGCGAGGGCTTCGACATGTTCACGGCCATGATGGACGCCATCAAGGAGGAGTCCGTCGGGTTCCTGTTCAACGTCGAGGTGCAGCTCGAGGAGCCGGTGGAGGCTCCCGACGAGCACCTCATCGCTACGGGTCCCGGCGAGGTCGCCGGTGAGGTCGTCGTCGAGCACCTGCTCTCCGGTGCCGAGGCAACGCCGTCCGACGAGGTCCCCGCCGCGCCGTCGCTCCCGAGCCCGGACCCGGCTCCGTTCGCGCCCACTCCCGTCGTGGACGAGGCTGTCATCGACGAGACGCCACCGCCCGCCGTGATCGAGCCGGCCGCCGCGCTTGCGACCGGGCCGGTCGCTGAGGCGCCAATCGCGGAACCGGTGGTCGAGACGCCTCCTCCGGCCACCGCGGCGACCGAGCTCGCGACGCCGGCTGCGCCGCAGCCCGTCGTCGAGGAGACCTCAGCGCCTCCGGCGGCAGCTCCCGAAGCGGCGACGCCGGCGGCTCCCCAGCCGGCGCCGTCCGCCGCGAAGCTGCCGGACGCGTTCGCCCGTCCGGACAAGCCGCAGGGGCTGTCGTACTCCGGCGGCGGCACGACCTCGGCCGGCCCGGCCGTACCCGACCCGCTCACCGGCGAGGTCAAGACCGGTGGACCGTCCCGCAACCAGCCCTGTCCCTGCGGCTCCGGACGCAAGTACAAGCGCTGCCACGGGGACCCGACCAAGCGGTAGGACTCGTCAACCTCGACGCGCTGGGGCGCGGTCGTTCTTCCACGTTCTCGACGGCCGCGCGGCGTCGGCGGGCAGCTGTCGGTCAGAGCCCGACCAGCTCGGTGCACCGCCAGCGACCCTCGAAGCCCTCCAGCCGGAGGGCGAGGGCGCCGAAGCGTCCGTCCCGATGAACCGTGGCGCAGGCCTCGACGAGTCCCTCGGGTCGCTCCTGCACATGCACGGACCGCACCGCACGCAGGTCAGGACGACGGCCCCGCGGCATGTCACGGCCCTCGAGCGACGCGGCCAGCGAGGTGTAGAGCTCGGGGCTCGTGTCGCGCCGGAGCTGCTTGATCGAGCGCACTCCGGCGAGCACCTCGAGGACGCCTTGCACCAGGGTGCGGGCGAAGACGTGCGACGCCGGCAGTTCTGCGGTCGCGGTGCGCTCTGCCGCGAGCCAGGCGTTGTCGTCGAACGTGGCCAGCTTCTCCGGTGATGCCGTTCGGACCAGTCTTAGGACAGGCGCCCCGACCTCGTCGTCGTAGGGCGGCGCCGAGGCCGGCGCGGCCACGAGGCGCAGGGGTACGGGCTCGAGCTCGAGAGCAGGCAGTGCGGTCATGTGATCCCCTTGAGGTCAGGGCGCCGAGAGCCGGTCGCCGGGGTGGATGAGGTCGGGGTGGTCACCGACGACCGCGCGGTTGGCGGCCCACCAGCGCGGCCACTCCTGAGCGACCCGGGCGTCGGCTGCCGAGGGACCGAGGGCACGGGCAGCGATGGCCCACATCGAGTCGCCCGGCCTGACGACCACCGACGAGCCGTCGACGTGCCGGACAGGTAGGGCCGGCACCGGCGCCGGGGCGGCCCGTCGCGGGGCGAGGCCGGGCCAGTCCAGGGAGTCGTGGGCCGAGCCGGCGACAGTCGGTGCGCGGTCCTCGGCCAGGGCTGCCGGTCCCGCGAGCACCGAGGCGGCGAGCGACGCCCCGACCGCCACGCGGGCCAGCGCCCGGACCGACGACGGGGCGATCCGCGCTGCTGCGGTGGCGGCGAGCCGGCCGGCCGCCCCAGGCAGCTGGGAACCACGCTCGAGCAGCAGGACCAGCAGCAGCCAGCCCGTGCACAGCCAGGCCGTGGTCGACACGACCGCGAGCAGCGGAGCGGTCGGCCCGGCGGCCGAGGGGGCGAGCGCCGCGAGGCAGGGAGCCACGGCCAGCAGCGCCGTCGCCTGGACCCGATGCGTCATCCCCGCCTCTATTCATGCGTTTGCTTGTGTTTGCCTTTGTACAGCTGCATACACCTGCGGTCAAGCGGGGTAGCGAAAGAGTGCTGATCTCGGGCAGGGTGGGGGTGTGCGCTGGGACGAGCTGTTCGCCGACCTCGACGCCCAGCTGTCCGCGGCCGAAGCCGCCGAGCTGGCGGCGGAGGTCGCCGACCGCACCCGCCAGGAGGTCGGGCAGCTTCGTCTGGTCGACCGGTTGCGGCCGGCGTTGGGCGCCCGCGTCACGCTGCAGGTGGCGGGCCTCGGCACGGCGCACGGCACCTTGCTCGACGCTGGGACCGACTGGCTGCTGGTGCAGGAGGACGGCGCCCGGGAGCTGCTGTTGCCGACCGCATCCGTGCTCTCGGTCAGTGGGGTGGGAGGTCCGGCCGAGGTGCCCAACTCAGAGGGCGAGGTGGTGCGTCGTCTCGACGTGCGGTGGGCGCTGAAAGGCTTGGTACGCAGTCGATCAGGCGTGCAGGTGCTGCTTCTGGACGGGTCGGCGCTGACCGGCACCCTCGACCGGGTGGGCGCCGACCACGTCGACCTGGCGGAGCACGCTCCAGGAGAGCCGCGTCGGGCGGCGGCCGTGCGTCAGGTGCGGCTGGTGCCGCTTGCCGCACTGGCAGCGATCAGGAGCTGGGGCTAGTCCTCGGGGACGCTGTCGCCGGTCCCGAGCGGGTGGCTGTCGACGAAGGCTCTGGTCTCGGCATACATCCGCGCGATGTAGTCCTCCAGAGCCGTCGACTCGACGCGCCACTGCCCGCGGCCACCGATCTTGATCGCGGGCAGGTCGCCGTTGCGCACCAGGGCGTAGGTCTGCGAGGCGGAGATGTTCAGCAGGTCGGCGACGTCCGAGAGCTGCAGGAACCGCGGTGCGGTCACGTGATCTCCTCCTGCTCGGGTGCGGTTGCCTCAGTGTGCCATCGTTTGCGCTCGTTCGGCCGACGTCCACAAGGTCGGGTGCGCACCCGGCCCTGATACGCCACCATGCGTCCTCACCCCGATGGGAAGGACCAGCACGTGACCGACGCCCCTGGCTCACCCTCGGCGTCGCGGCTGGCCACGCCCACCTGGTTGGACGGCCGGCTCGTGCTCGGCGTCCTGCTCGTGCTGGTCAGCGTCCTCGTCGGTGCCAAGGTGCTGGCCGGGGCCGACAGCTCGCAGCGCGTCTGGTCAGCGACCCACGCGCTGGCGCCGGGCACCGTGATCGCGCCCGGCGACGTGGCACTGACCAAGGTGCGGCTCTTCGGGTCCAGTGGGCGCTACCTCGCCGGGTCGGCCCCGGTCGGCTATGTGGTGCTGCGCAGTGTCGGGTCCCGCGAGCTGCTGCCGCACGACGCGCTCGCCGCTCCTGGCGAGCAGGTGCAGCGCCGCGATGTCACGGTCCCCGTCGGCTACGGGCACCTGCCGACCGACCTGCGCAGCGGGGACGTCATCGACCTCTACGTGACGCCCGACGACAAGGCCATCCGACGCGGCGCGCAGGGTGTGGACCTGACCGTCCCGCGACTGGTGCTCCGCGACGTCGTGGTCGCGAGAGTCACCCGCTCGAGCGGGCTGACCTCCAGCGGTCAGACCGTCCCCGTCGTGCTCACCGTCGACCCGGCCCAGGTGCTCGCGGTCGTGCAGGCGCTCGCCGACGGCCCCCTCGACCTGGTGCGGGTGCCCGACGCCCACCTCGCCCGCTCGCGACCGCGTCACCGCAGCCGTGACGCTGGTCCCGGTCCTCACCGCCGTCAGCGACGCCGTCTGGGAGGCGCAGCTGGTCGCGGCGCTCGGCCGCGGCGACCACGGGGTCGCGGTCGTCCGTCGCTGTGTCGACCTCCCCGACCTGCTGGCGACGGCGGCGACCGGACAGGCCCGGGCCGTCCTGCTGTCGGCGGACCTGCGCCGCCTCGACCGGGAGGCGCTGACCCGGATCGCGGTCGCCGGAGTCGCCGTCGTCGGCCTCGTCCCTCCGGGCGATGAGGACGCCGAGCGCCGGCTCCGGCAGCTCGGGGTCTCGGCGGTGCTGCCGGCCGACGCCACGGCTGAGAGCATCAGCGCGGCCGTCGTCGAGGCGGTGGTGGCTCTCACTCCGGCGCCGCTCGACCTCTCGGGCCTTGCCGACCCCCGTGCGGCCCTGCCCGCCTCGCCGGCACCGGCCGACGAGGCGCAACTGCCCGTCGGGACGGGTCGCCTGATCGCTGTCTGGGGACCGACCGGTGCACCAGGCCGCACCACGCTCGCGGTCGGTCTGGCTGCCGAGCTCGCCGCCCTTGGCTGGCCCGCCCTTCTCGTCGACGCAGACGTCTACGGCGGCGTGGTGGCCCAGGTCCTCGGCCTGCTCGACGAGTCGCCGGGGCTGGCAGCGGCCTGCCGTCAGGCCAACAACGGCCAGCTCGACGGCGCTGCCCTCGCCCGCCTCGCCCGCGAGCTCGCGCCGGGGCTGCGAGTGCTGACGGGCATCGCCCGGGCGGACCGCTGGCCGGAGCTCCGGCCGTCGGCCCTGGAGGTCGTCCTCGGGCTCGCCCGGTCGCTGGCGGCGGTGACCGTGGTCGACTGCGGCTTCGCGCTCGAGCAGGACGAGGAGCTCGCCTACGACACCATGGCGCCACGTCGCAACGGCGCGACCCTCGCCGTCCTGGAGCAGGCTGACACCGTGCTCGTGGTCGGCACCGCCGACCCGGTCGGCCTGCAGCGCCTCGTACGCGGCCTGTCGGAGCTCAAGGAGGCCGTCCCCGGACTCGTTGCCACCGTGGTGGTCAACCGGCTGCGCTCGAGCGCCATCCCCGGAGATGCCGAGCGCGAGGTGCGCACCGCCCTCCAGCGCTACGCCGGGGTCGACGCTCTCACTGTCGTGCCGCAGGACACCGAGGCGCTGGACGCCGCCCTCGTGGGTGGTCGCACCTTGACCGAGAGCGCCCCTGGATCGCCTGCACGGCAAGCGATCCAGGGTCTTGCGGCCGCTCTGGTCGGCGCACCGGCTCCCGTGCGGAAGCGACGCGCCCTCAGGCGCTGAGCTCGTGCGGCACCCGTCGCTCGGGCAACGGGGCAAGATGGACGAAACGCCCTTGTGCTCGCTCGACCAACCGCTGGAGAAGAGCCCGTGTCCCTGCTTGCCACCCTCGTCACGCCCGCGGACGCGGCCTTCCTGCTGCCCGAGACCCGCGAGCAGCCGATGCACGTCGGCAGTCTCCAGCTGTTTCGGCCGCCCGCAGGCTCGGGCGTGCACGACCTCTCCGGGATCTATGCGGCGGCGGTCGCGACGCCGGAGATCGCACCGCTGTTCCGCAGGCGCCTGACCCGCGGCTTCGGGACGCTCGGGCAGTGGGCGTGGCAGGACGACGCGTCGATCGACCTCGAGCACCACATCCGGCACTCGTCACTGCCCAAGCCCGGCCGCATGCGCGAGCTGCTCGCGCTGTGCAGCCGGCTGCACTCGACCCTGCTGGACCGGCAGCGACCGCTCTGGGAGATGCACCTCATCGAGGGCCTCGAGGACGGCCGCTTCGCGGTCTACACCAAGATCCACCACTCGCTGCTCGACGGTGTCTCGGGTCTCCGGCTGCTGGAGCGAAGCCTGTCGACTGATCCCGACGCGCGCGACACCGGCATGCCGTTCGCGGCCAGGCCGCAGGCTGCCAGGCGCGGCGGCTTCGACCTCGGCGGGCTGCTCTCGACGGGGCTGCACGCCGCCGTCGACGCCGTCACCTTGGCCCCCAAGGTCGTGTCGCTCATCGATCAGGGCGTCCGCCACCAGGGTGCGGTGCTGCCTGGCCAGGCGCCCCGCAGCATCCTCAACGTCCCCATCACCGGGAGCCGTCGCTTTGCCGGGGACGCGTGGGAGCTCGAGCGCATCCGCACCGTCGCCAAGGAGGCGGAGGCGACGATCAACGACGTCGTGCTCGCGATGTCCGCAGCGGCGCTCCGCGACTACCTCGCCGGGTTGGACGCACTGCCGGACGACTCCCTCATCGCGATGACCCCGGTCTCGCTGCGCAGCGAGACCGGCACTGACGACGGCGCCAGCGGCAACGCGGTCGGCGCCATCCTCTGCTCGCTCGGCACGCACCTCGCCGACCCCGAGGAGCGGCTGCTGCACATCAGGGACTCGACGCGCCGCGCGAAGGCCTCGCTCCACGGTCTGTCGCAGCTGCAGGTGACCGCACTGTCGGCGGGGATCATGTCGCCGCTCGTCCTCAACACGATCTTCGGCGTCCCTCCGCTGATCCGGCCGCCGTTCAACCTCATCATCAGCAATGTCCCTGGACCACTGCATCCGCTGTATTGGAACGGCGCGCGGCTCGACGGCATGTACCCGCTGTCGATCCCGACCACGGGGCAAGCCCTCAACATCACGTGCACCAGCTACGACACCGCGCTGCAGTTCGGGCTCACCGGCTGCCGTCGTACCCTCCCGCACCTGCAGTCGATGCTCGGCGGCCTCGACGACGGACTCGCCGCGCTGGAGAAGGCGTTCGGCTGACTCCGTCGGCTGCGAACTGCTTTGCACCGCCAGGCGCGGGTACGTAGCAGCGGTAAGGCCAGACACAGGCGGCATCGACCGGACCGATGGTTGCTGCCGCAAAACTTGAACATGCAATAAAATGAGGATAGGGTTGGTTGCACGAGCAACGAGACGCCGCCACCCCACCCAAGGAGCACACCATGACCGCACCAACCACCACCGCCCTGACCGGCAGCTACGTCCTCGACCCCACCCACACGCGTCTGGGCTTCGTCGCCCGGCACGCCATGGTGACCAAGGTCCGCGGGTCGTTCGAGCAGTTCGAGGGCAAGGCCCACCTCGACTTCGAGGACCCCAGCAAGAGCACCGCCGAGGTCACCTTCCAGATCGCGTCGGTCAGCACCGGCCAGAAGCAGCGCGACGACCACCTGCGCACCAACGACTTCTTCGACGCCCCGACCCACCCGACCGGCCACTTCGTGTCGACGTCCGTCGTCAAGAAGAGCGACGACGAGTACGAGATGACCGGCAACCTCACGCTGAAGGACATCACCAAGCCGGTGACCATCACGTGGGAGCCGACCGGCACCGCGAAGGACCCGTTCGGCAACACCCGGGTCGGCTTCGAGGGCAAGGGCACGATCAGCCGCAAGGACTGGGGCATCGAGTACAACGCGGCGCTCGAGGCCGGCGGCGTCCTGGTCTCGGACAAGATCAACCTCGAGTTCGACGTCTCCGCCATCAAGCAGTAGCAGTCTCCGCCCGAAGGCCCCGGCAGACCGCCGGGGCCTTCGGCGTACCGTCAGGGCGTGGCGACCATGCCGGCGGTGTTCTTCGGGCACGGATCTCCGATGAACGCGTTGGAGACCAATCGCTACACGCGGTCCTGGGCGGCTTTCGGGGCCGCCGTGCCGCGGCCGCGCGCCTTGCTCGTCGTGAGCGCGCACTGGTTTATCAACGCCACCGCGGTCACCGCCATGCAGCGCCCGCGGACCATCCACGACTTCTACGGCTTCCCGCCCGAGCTGTTTGCGGTCCGGTACCCCGCGCCGGGACTGCCGTCGCTCGTGGACGAGGTCAGCGACGCCGTGAAGCCGACGTGGGTCGGTGCCGACGCAGACAGCTGGGGCATCGACCACGGCACCTGGTCGGTGCTCGTGCACGCCTTCCCTGACGCCTCGATCCCGGTCGTGCAGCTGAGCATCAACGCCGACAAGCCGCTCGACTACCACCTCGACCTCGGCGCGAAGCTGGCCGCGCTGCGGGAGACGGGGGTGCTCGTCATCGGCAGCGGCAACGTGGTGCACAACCTCGGCGGGGTCGACTGGTCGCGCCCGGACGACGGCTTCGACTGGGCGAAGCGCTTCGACGAGGCCGCCCGGGCCTGCATGACCTCCGATCCTGCTGGGGTCGGGAGGCTGGACGCGCACCGCGACTACCGCCTCGCCGTCCCGACACCTGACCACTTCCTGCCCCTGCTCTACGTCGCCGGCGCCACCGGCGGTGCAGCCGCCGACGTGCTCATCGACGGCTATGCCTATGGCTCGCTCTCGATGACGGCCTACACCGTGGGGATGGATGCGCCGCGAACCGACGGTGCGGGCAGTGCCGCACCGCTGCTCACCGAGGCGCCTCCGGACTCCAGCAACACGTAGCCTTCCGCCCGTGGCGACCACGTGGCAGCGGGTGCGGCGGGCCCAGTCCCGGCTGTCGACCGAAGCTGTGCAGCGGATGGATGCCCTGCCGTGGTTCACCGCGCTGCCCCCGGCGCAGCGCGCCGACGTCGGACTCGTCGTCCAAGCCGGCATCAGCGCGTTCACGACCTGGCTGCGCGACGCCTCGGACGCGGTCTCGCCCGCCCCTGACGTCTTCGGTGCGGCGCCGCGCGAGCTGGCCCGTGCCGTCAACCTCAAGCAGACCGTCCAGCTGATCCGCGTGGTCGTCGGCGTCCTCGACGAGCAGGTCCCGATCCTCGCCGAACCGGGTCACGAGGTCGAGCTGCGCGAGGCGGTGCTGCGCTACAGCCGGGAGATCGCCTTCGCGGCGGCAGAGGTCTACGCCGCCGCCGCCGAGGCCCGCGGCGCCTGGGATGCCCGGCTCGAGGCAGGCGTCGTCGAGGCGCTGGTGCGCGGACAGGTCGGCGACCTCACGCTGTCCCGGGCAGGGTCGCTCGGGTGGGGACGTCCGGCGTGGGCGACGGCGCTCGCTGCCCCGATGCCGGCCGGTCCGGTCGAGGCCCGGCTCGAGGACCTGCGCGGGCATGGGCGGCACAGCGGCCTGTTCGTGCTCACCGGAGAGACGGGCGGCGGGCTGATCGTGGTCGTCGGCGGCAAGGGCAAGCCGGAGACCGCGGTCAAGCAGATCACCGCCGGACTGCCGGAGGGGCCCGTCGTGGTGGGGCCCGTCGTCGACGATCTCGCTGCGGCGGCCGTCTCCGTCCGGGAAGCGCTGGGAGGCCTGGCGGCCGTCGCGGCCTGGCCCGGCGCCCCGCGGCCCGTCCATGCGAGCGACCTGCTCGCCGAACGCGCGGTGATGGGCGACGAGTCGGCCAGGGCCCGGCTGTTGGAGGAGGTCCACGGTCCGCTGGCCAGCTCGGGCGGCGATCTGCTGGAGACCTGCGCCGCCTTCCTCGAGACCGGTGGCAGCCTCGAGGCGACCGCCCGCAGCCTCTACGTCCACGCGAACACGGTGCGCTACCGACTTCGCAAGGTGGTCGACCTCGTCGGACTCGATCTGACATCTCCCCGTGACGCGCAGGTCGTCCGTGTTGCGTTCGTCATCGGCCGGACACAAGCCTTGTAGGTTTCCTACAAAGTCCGCGCGCCCTTTCGGTCCGGGTCCGCTGCGGTTCTGCTGCCCTCACTAGACGAACCTGATGACGTGCTCGTCCTCCTCGCCCCCGGTCAGGGCTCCCAGTCACCCGGCATGCTGCTGCCCTGGCTCAGTGGCCCGGGTGCAGCAGCCGATCTCGCCACCTGGTCGGAGGCCGCGCGTCTCGACCTGCTGTGGCTCGGCACCTCCGCGGAGGCGGACGAGATCCGGGACACCGCGGTCGCGCAGCCGCTGCTGACCGCTGCCGCCCTGCTGTCGTGGCGGGCTCTCGGTGCGCCGACCCCGGACGTCGCCTGCGGACACAGCGTCGGTGAGCTGGCCGCCCTCGCCGTCGCCGGCGTGATCGGGACCACCGAGGCCGTCGTCCTGGCTGCCGAGCGCGGTCGCGCGATGGCCGCCGCTGCCGCCCTGACGGCCACCGGCATGGCCGCCACGCTGGGTGGTGACCAGGCCGTCGTCGACGCCGCCGCGACCGCCCTCGGACTCGAGGTCGCGACCGTCAACGTCGCCGGGCAGACGGTGTATGGCGGCCCCGTTGCCGCTCTCGACGAGCTCGCAGCGCAGCAGCCCGGCGGTGCCCGCGTACGCCGGCTGGAGACGGCCGGCGCGTTCCACACGAGCGCGATGCTTGCTGCCGTACCCCGCTTGCAGGAGCTGGTCTCCGCGATCAGGCCGTCGGAGCCGCGCTGCGCGGTGGTGGCGAACGCGGACGGCGCCGTCGTGACCAGCGGCCGGGTGCTGCTCGATCGGCTCGTGGGGCAGCTGACGCGGCCGGTGCGCTTCGACCTCTGCCTCGCGACGATCGGTGCGATGCAGCCGTCGGCCCTCGTCGAGCTCGCCCCGGGCGGCACCCTTGCGGCCCTGGCCAAGCGGGCCCTGCCGGGAGTGCCGCTGACCGCCCTGAAGGCGCCCGCAGACCTGCCGGTGCCGGCGTGAGGACGCGCGTCCTCGCCGGTGCCGCGATGACCGGCGTCGGAGCCTTCCGTCCGGCCCGTCGCCTCGACAACCACGACATCGCCGCCCGCACCCAGTCGTCGGACGAGTGGATCCGCGAGCGCTCCGGCATCGTGACCCGCGGAGCTGCGGCCCCCGACGAGAGCGTCGTCGAGATGGGTGTCGCCGCCGCCGGCAAGGCGCTGGCGGCCGCCGGCGTCGATGCCGCGCAGGTCGGTCTGGTCATGCTGGCGACCTGCTCCATGCCGGGACCGCTCCCGGGAGGGTCCCCCGAGATCGCTGCCCGCCTCGGTGCCTCCGCTGCGGGGGCGACGGACATCGGGGCGGGCTGCGCCGGCTTCGCCTACGCGCTCGGCCTGGCCGCCGACGCCGTGCGCACAGGTACGGCCGAGCACGTCGTCGTGATCGGCTCCGAGCGACTGCTCGACCTGGTGGACCACGACGACCGCGGCACCGCCTTCCTGTTCGGCGACGGCGCCGGCGCTGCCGTCGTCTCACGGTCCGACGTCGAGTCCATCGGCCCCGTCGTCTGGGCTCACGACGGCGATCAGCACGAGAAGCTCACGATCCACGGCACGCCCCCGCGGCTGTCGATGGAAGGGCGGGCGATCTACCGCTGGGCCACGACGTCGCTCCCCGCGCTGTGCATCCGCGCGGTCACCGAAGCCGGCCTCGAGCTGTCGGACCTCAAGGCCTTCGTGCCGCATCAGGCCAACCTGCGCATCACCGAGTCGGTCGTCGCCCACCTCGGGCTCGCCGGCGACGTGGTGGTCGCTCGCGACGTGGTCGACAGCGGCAACACCTCTGCGGCCTCGGTGCCGCTCGCACTCGCCCGGCTCCTCGAGCTGGGTCAGGTCTCGTCCGGCGATGTGGTCCTGCTCGCCGGATTCGGTGCCGGACTCACCGCCGCCGCGCAAGTCGTCGTTCTTCCGTAACCCCCGCATCCACAAGGAGATCAGCACATGACGCTCACGCAGACCGACATCCTCACCGGCCTCGCCGAGGTCCTCGAGGAGGTATCCGGCGTGCCCGCCGACAAGGTCACCCGCGACGCCACCTTCGAGAACGACCTCGAGGTCGACAGCCTCACCATGGTGGAGGTCGTCGTGGCGTGCGAGGAGCGCTTCGGGGTCCGCATCCCCGATGAGGCGCTCGAGTCGCTCAAGACGGTCGGCGACGCGATCGACTACATCGCGACCGCCGGGGTGCCTGCCTGATGGCTCGCGTCGCTGTCACCGGGCTCGGGGCACTCACCCCGCTCGGCCCCGATGTCGCCGCCCTCACGGAGGGCCTGCTGTCCGGGCGCTCCGGGGTGCGGCTGCTCGAGGGCGAGCAGTGGGATGCCCTGCCGGCCCGGTTGGCAGCGACGGTCGACCTCGACGGTCGCCTCGAGCGCATCGAGGCACGCACGCTCGACCGCGTGCAGCAGCTCGCGCTCGTCGCGGCCCGGGAGGCCTGGGCGGACGCCGGTTCGCCCGACGTCGAGCCCACCCGGCTGGCCGTCGTCATCGGCTCAGGCATCGGGGGCGCACTGACGCTGCTCAGCCAGTACGACGTGCTGCTGGCCAAGGGTCCACGATCGGTCAGCCCACACCTCGTGCCGATGCTCATGCCCAACGGTCCTGCCGCGACCGTGGGCCTGGAGCTCAAGGCCAGGGCCGGCGTGCACACGCCCGTCAGCGCCTGCGCCTCGGGCGCCGAGGCGATCGCGCAGGCACTCGGGCTGTTGCGGTCCGGTGCGGCCGACGTCGTGGTGGCAGGTGGGTCCGAAGCGTGTGTGCACCCGCTGCCGATGGCAGGCTTCGCCCAGATGCGCGCACTGTCGACCCGCCACGACGAGCCCGAGGCGGCGTCCCGCCCCTACGACAAGGGTCGCGACGGCTTCGTGCTCGGCGAGGGGGCCGGCATCCTCGTCCTCGAGACCGAGGAGCACGCCCGTGCCCGCGGCGCGGTGATCCACGGCTGGCTCGGTGGCGCCGGTGTCGCAGCCGACGCCCACCACGTCACCGCACCGGACCCCTCCGGCACGGGTGCCGCGCGCAGCATCGAGCTCGCGCTCCGGGACGCGGGCGTCGGGGCCTCCGACATCGGGCATGTCAACGCGCACGCCACCTCCACCCCCCTGGGGGACGTCGCGGAGTCCCGGGCCCTCGCGCTCGCCCTCGGCAGCCACCGCCCCGCGGTCACCGCCACCAAGTCCTGCACCGGCCACCTGCTAGGTGCCGCCGGCGCCGTCGAGGCGGTGGCGACAGTCGTGGCGCTACGCGACGCACTGGTCCCCCCGATCCGCAACCTCGACGACCAGGACGACGAGGCCGACGTCGACGCCGTGCGCGTCGTCCCGCGTCCTCTGCAGCACGACGCCGCCCTGTCCACCTCCTTCGGCTTCGGAGGCCATGACGTGTCCTTGGTGTTCCTGCGATGACCGCTGAGCCGCTCGAGCAGCCGAGCACGGTCCTCGACAAGGAGGACATCTCGGCCGTCTGCCTCGAACGCCTCGACACCGTCTTCGACGACTGGGACCTGATGCTCGCCGTCGACGGCGTGGCCGTCGGGATGGGTGTCATCCACGGCGTGGAGACGGTCGCCTTCGCGACCGACCCGACGGTCCAGGGCGGCGCTCTCGGCATCGAGGGATGCGGCGCCATCTCTGACGCGACGGACATCGCCAACCTGCGGCAGGCGCCCTGCATCGGCATCTGGCACTCGGGCGGCGCCAGGCTGCGCGAGGGCGTCGGCTCGCTCGATGCCGTCGGACGGATCTTTGCGGCGCAGACCCGGGCCTCCGGACGGGTCCCGCAGATCTCGGTCGTCCTGGGCCCGGCTGCCGGTGGTGCGGCATACGGTCCGGCGCTGACCGACGTCGTCATCATGGGGCCGTCCGGAAGGGTCTTCGTCACCGGTCCGGACGTCGTGCGGCGCGTGACCGGTGAGCAGATCGACATGGAGCGGCTCGGCGGTCCGCACACCCACGGCACCGTCAGCGGCGTCGCGCACCTGGTCACCCCGACCGA
This sequence comes from Frankiales bacterium, assembly GCA_025465465.1. Taxonomy (GTDB): domain Bacteria; phylum Actinomycetota; class Actinomycetes; order Mycobacteriales; family SCTD01; genus RYN-111. The sequence goes on from JAODND010000100.1 coordinate 43,414, forward strand.
TGACGAGGCGCTCTATGCAGCCCGGCGTCTCGCGCTGCTGCTCGGCAAGCAGCGGGGCAGCTGCGAGGACGTGGTGGTCACCGACCCGGGCGACCTGGTGCCCAGCGATCCGCGGCACAGCTATGACGTGCGGCCCGTCGTGCGGGCCATCCTCGACCCCGGCAGCTACCTCGAGCTGCACCGCGACTGGGCGACCAGCGCCGTCACGATGGTCGGCCGCCTCGGCGGACGCACCGTGGGTGTCGTCGCGAACGACCCCCAGCGGCTGGCCGGTTGCCTCGACGCCGCGACCGGAGACAAGACGGGCCGGTTCGTGACGTGGTGCGACACGATGGGCCTGCCGCTCATCTTCGTCGTGGACGTTCCCGGCTACCTGCCCGGCGTCGGCCAGGAGGACGAAGGCGTTCTGCGCCGCGGAGCCAAGCTGCTGCACGCCTATGCCGGGGCCCGCGTGCCGCGGCTCACGGTCATCACCCGCAAGGCCTATGGCGGCGCCTTCATCGCGATGGGTTCCAAGGGCCTGGGAGCGGACGCTGTGTTTGCCTGGCCCGGCGCACAGGTCGACGTGATGGGCGCCACGGCAGCCGTCGAGGTCCTCAACAAGCGCGAGCTCGCCGCGGAGAAGGACCCGCGCGCCCGGGCAGCCCTCGTGACCCGGCTCGCCGCGGATCACGAGGCAACGACCGGCGGCCTCGCCCGTGCCCTGGAGTGCGGCGCTGTCGACGAGGTCATCGAGCCGGCGCAGACCCGCGCCCGGCTCCTCGAGGCTCTCGCTGCGCTGCCGCAACGGCGGGGCAAGCGACCGAACGGGCCTCAGTGATGGCGCGTTCGGTGTTGGTCACCGGTGGCAACCGGGGCATCGGCCTCGCGACCGCCAGATCCCTTGCTGCGCAAGGACACCAGGTCGCCGTGACCTCCCGATCCGGTGAGGTCGACGGGTTCTTCACCGTGAAGTGCGACATCACCTCCGCCGACGAGATCGACGCCGCCTTTACCGCCGTCGAGGAGCATCAAGGTGCCGTCGAGGTGCTGGTCTGCAACGCCGGCATCACCGACGACCAGCTGCTGTTGCGGATGACCGAGGAGTCGTTCTCAACCGTCCTCGACACCAACCTCACGTCGGCCTACCGGCTCGCGAAGCGGGCCTCCAAGACGATGCTGCGGGCGCGCTGGGGACGGTTGCTGTTCGTCTCCTCGGTCGTCGGCCTCTCCGGGTCGGCCGGCCAAGCCTCGTACGCCGCCTCCAAGGCGGGACTCGTCGGCTTCAGCCGCTCACTCGCCCGGGAGCTCGGGTCCCGCAACATCACGGCAAACGTGGTCGCTCCCGGGTTCATCGACACGGACATGACCGCCGAGCTCGGTGACGCACGTCGCGAGCAGGTGCTCGCCAGCATCCCCGCGGGTCGGATGGCCCACGTCGACGAGGTCGCGTCCGTGCTGGCGTTTCTCGCCTCCGATGAGGCCTCCTATGTCAACGGGGCCGTCATCCCCGTCGACGGCGGCCTCGGAATGGGCCACTGATGCCGTTGGCGCCGGCTCCGTCGGGAGTGATCGGCGGTGTCAGCTTCGTCGTGCTCGGCGGAGGGGGCCCCGTCACCGTCTTCGCTCACGGGCTCGGCGGCTCGGTGGCCGAGACCCGCCCGCTCGCGACGCGGGTGGCCGGCACCCGGGTGCTGCTGGACTTCCGCGGCCACGGCGACAGCGTGCTGCAGCCGGAAGGGTGGGACTACGACACGCTGGCCGATGACCTGCTCGCCGTCGCCGACGCCGTAGGCGCCTCGCAGGCGGTCGGACTGTCACTTGGGGCAGGTGCGCTCCTGCGGGCGCTGACCCGCGACCCGTCGCGGTTCCGGAAGCTCGCCTTCGTCCTTCCCGCTGCGATCGACGCCACCCGGCGGGACGGGGCCACCGAGCGACTGCACCGGCTGGGGGCCGCTATCACCGCGGGCGACGCGCGAACCGTCGCCGACGTGCTGCTCGAGGAGGTGCCCTCCGCAGTGCGTGAGCGGCGTGGGATCGACGCGCTCGTGCTGCGCCGCGCCCAGCAGATCATCACCAAGCCGGCGCCCGCTCCTCGCTTCGAGGACCGCCCGCTGCCCGACCGCTCGCTGCTCGCCGGGCTCCACACGCCGACGCTCGTCGTCACGCAGGAGCGTGACACCCTGCACCCCGCCGACCTGGGTCGCTCGCTCGCGGCTGAGCTCGGTGCTCAGCTGCTCGAGCTGCCGGAGGGCGGCGTCTTCTGGACCGAGGCGAAGCTGCTGCAGCTCGCCCTTGCCGACCACCTCGCGGAGGTATGACCATGCTGCTCGAAGGCAAGCGCCTGCTCATCACCGGCGTGCTCACCGATCAGTCGATCGCGTTCTCCGTCGCGCGGCTCGCGTCCGAGCAGGGGGCGCAGGTCGTGCTCACCGGCTTCGGCCGATCGCTGTCGCTCACCAACCGGATCGCCAAGCGGCTCCCCGGGAGCCCGCCCGTCGTCGAGCTCGACGTCACCTCCGAGGAGGACCTCGAGCTGCTGCCCAAGAGGGTGCGCGAGCACGTCGACGGTCTCGACGGCGTGCTGCACGCCATCGGGTTCGCACCGGCCGACTGCCTCGGCCAGGGCCTGCTCGACACCTCGTGGGAGTCGGTCTCGACGGCCGTCCAGGTGTCGACCTGGTCCTACGCCTCGCTGGCGCGTGCCTCGCTGTCGCTCATGCCGCGCGGTGCGTCGTACGTCGGGCTCGACTTCGACGCCCGGGTCGCCTGGCCGGCGTACGACTGGATGGGTGTCGCCAAGGCAGGCCTCGAGAGCGCGAACCGCTACCTGGCCAGGGATCTCGGTGCTCACGGCGTCCGCTCGAACCTCGTCGCCGCCGGCCCGCTCAAGACGATGGCGGCCAAGTCGATCCCTGGGTTCCAGCAGTTCGAGGACGCGTGGGGCACCCGGGCGCCGCTCGGGTGGGACGTCACCAACGCCGAGCCGGTCGCCCAGGCGGTGGTCGCGCTGATGAGCGACTGGTTCCCGGCGACGACCGGCCAGATCGTCTATGTCGACGGCGGCTTCAGCGCCCTCGGCGTCTGACCCCCGGCCGCCCATCAGGTCAGGTCATACACCGTCGTGCCCCCGATGGTGGTGGCCGTGAAGGTGGCCGTCACCCACGCGGTGATCTGGGCGGAGGTGCCCGAGTTGCCGCCCATGCCGCCGCCGCCGAGGAAGTAGTGGATCTGCTTTGCCGCGACGAGCCGCTGGAACTCCGCCAGCGTCGGCGTGGGGTCGCTGCCGTTGAAGCCGCCGATCGCCATGACGGGCTCACCGCTCGCGAGCTGCGGACCTGCTGCGCTGTTGGAGCCGATGGCCGCCGCGACCCAGGTGTAGGACGAGGCATTCGCCTGCAAGGCGGCGACCAGCTCGGCCGACGGCGTGGAGGCGTCGAGCAGGTTGCCGATGCCACCCCGACCCCCGCCACCAGGACCGCCGCCGAAGCCACCACCCGGTCCACCCGGTCCACCGCCGGGACGTCCCAGGCCGTTGCCGGTCGACGGCGCTGCGGACGGGATCGCACCTGCGTGGGCGGCGCCGGCGGTGTCGACCGCGGCGAGGGCGGGAGCGGACAGCGATCCGACCAGTGCGAGCGCCACGACACCGGGCAGCAGCGCCTTGCGCACTAGGGGCAGCCAGAGCACGACCGCAGCCGCACCCAGCGTCGCGAACAGCAGCAGCGGACGGAGCGAGCTGTGCCAGGCCGCTGACCGCTCCATGAGCCGATAGGTCCAGACGCCGCTGACGACGAGGGCCGCGGACAGCACGCCTCGGGCGGCAAGGGAGGACCGAAGCTTCCAGAGCTCGACGGCCGCGATGCCGATGACGCCGCCGAGGGCGGGCGCCAGGACCACGGTGTAGTACGGGTGGATGATCCCCTTGGCAAACGACAGCACCAGGCCGGTGCCGACGAGCCAGCCACCCCACAGCAGCAGCGAGGCACGTACCGCGGTGTGCTGCCAGGTCAGCCAGAGGCCCCCGGCGAGCAGGACGAGGGCGAGCGGCAACAGCCACGAGGCCTGCCCACCGAACTCGCTGTTGAGCATCCGCAGGAGCCCCGTCGTACCCCAGCGACTCGTCGTCCCGCCACCGCCACCGACCGAGCCGGTCTCGTTGCCGGTCAGCCGGCCGAAGCCGTTGTAGCCGAACATCACACCGAGGAACGAGTTGTCCTGCGAACCGCCGATGTAGGGCCGCGAGCCGGCGGGCCACAGCTCGACCAGGGCGACCCACCAGCCGCCGGCGACGAGCATGGTGGCACCGGCGACGAGGACGTGCCGCAGCCGGCGGCCGACGCCTGTCGGGGCCATCGCCAGGTAGACGAGCGCGATCACCGGGACGATGAGGAATGCCTGCAGCGCCTTTGACAGGAAGCCGAGACCGATGAGCGTCCCGGCCAGCGACAGCCACCGGACCGAGGCTGTCTCCAGCGAGCGCACGGTTGCGTAGGTCGCGCCGGTCAGGCAGAGGACCAGGAGTGCGTCAGGGTTGTTGAACCGGAACATCAGGGCCGCGACGGGCGTGGTGGCCAGCACGAACCCGGCGATGAGCCCCGCGGCCGGCCCGGCCACTCGTCGTACCGCGAGGTAGAGCACGCCGACCGACGCGACTCCCTCGAGGGCCTGGGGGACCAGGATCGACCAGCTGTTCACGCCGAAGACCCGCGCCGACAGGTCCATGACCCACAGCGCGGCCGGGGGCTTGTCGACGGTGATGAAGTTCGACGAGTCCGACGAGCCGAACAGCATCGCCTTCCAGCTGTGCGCACCGGCCTGCACGGCGGCGGAGTAGAAGCTGTTGGCCCAGCCGGAGGCGCCGAGATCCCACAGGTAGAGGACTGCGGTCCCGAGCAGCAGCGCCGCCACGGACGGCCGGACCCAACGAGGGGACTCGACGGGCGGGGCCGACGACAGCTCGGTCGGTCGCTCGATGACGGCGGTCATGCCTGGACCGCCCGGCGGAAGACCCAGCCGCGCAGGGCCACGAACCGCAGTGCGGTGGCGACGAGGTTGGCGGCCAGCAGGACCGTCAACTCGACCCCGCGCGACGGCGCGCTGATCAGGTGCAGCACGGCGAGCGAGCCGGACGTGAGGGCGAGCGCGGCGCCGAAGACGAGCAGCCCCTGTGCCTGGTGCCTGCCGGCGCCCTCGCGACCGCGGACCGCGAAGGTCCAGCGCCGGTTCGCGGCGGTGTTCGCGACGGCGGTGGTCGCGAGGGCGACGAGGTTTGCGGCCTGCGCGTCGAGCAGCGGGTGGAGGGTGACGAACAGCAGCAGGTAGGCCAGGGTGCTGAGCACCCCGATCGTCGCGAAGCGCACGGCCTGCCGGACCAGACCGGTGCGGCCGTCGCCGGCGCGGCCGAAGGTGCGGCGGAGCTCAGCGACCGGCAGGGCACCGTTGGACAGGTGCCGGCCGATCCTGAGCACTCCACGGAGGTCCTCGAGTGCGGTCGGCACGATGTCCACGCGGGAGTCGGGATCGTCCACCCAGTCCACCGGGACCTCGTGGATGCGCAGGCCGGAGCGCTCGGCGAGCACGAGGAGCTCGGTGTCGAAGAACCACGCATCGTCCTCGACCAGCGGCAGGAGCACCTCGGCGCGGTCGGCTCGGATGGCCTTGAAGCCGCATTGGGCGTCGGAGAACCTCGTGGTCAGGATGGCGTGCAGAAAGAGGTTGTAGCAGCGGCTGATGATCTCGCGCTTCGCCCCGCGGCTGACCCGCGCGGAGCGCGCGAGCCGGGTGCCGATGGCGACGTCGCTGTGGCCCGACAGCAGCGGGGCGACCAGTGGCAGCAGCGCGCCCAGGTCGGTGGAGAGGTCGACGTCCATGTACGCGAGCACCGTCGCGTCGCTGGTGCCCCAGGCCTGCTTGAGGGCTCGGCCGCGGCCCTTGGCCGGGAGGTGCTCGGCCCTAACGCCGGTCAGCTCGTCGGCCAGCCGGGTCGCGATCTCCCAGGTGCCGTCGGTGCTGGCGTTGTCGGCGATGGTGATGCGTGCGGAGAACGGGAACTGCTCGTGCAGATAGGTGTGCAGCCGCCGGATGCTCGGCTCGAGGTCGGTCGCCTCGTTGTGGACCGGCACCACGATGTCGACCGCCGGCGACAGGGACGTGGGTGCGAGGGGGTGCGTACCCTCCACGGCTGCGGCGCTCATGGCTTGCTGCTCTCGGTCATGGTGTGAGGCTGGTGGCCGGTCTTGGGACCACCCTGAGCACCGCCTGAGAGGTGCCTGGACGTGCGACGAGGCCGGCACGCGCTGGGGGAGAGCGCGTACCGGCCCCGTCGGTGATCGGGCGGCGCGTCCCTCGCCACCCGACGGTCTTGGCTAGCTGCTGCCCGCCGAAGCCAGCGTCACCTTGGTCGTCTTCGTCACGCCGGCGCGGACGTAGGTGAGGGTGACGACCTTGCCCGGGTCGTAGGCCCGGACCGCCGCGATGAGACTTGTCGAGTCGGTGATGTCGCGATCGTTGACCTTTGTCACGACGTCACCGGCACGCAGGCCGGCGTTGGCCGCCGGTGAGCCGGGGTTGACGCTCTGGAGCGTCGCACCGTTGCCCGGGGTGCCGTCGGAGGAGCTGGAGTCACCGACGCTGACGCCGATCTGGCTGTGGACGGCCTTGCCACTGGCGATGAGCTGGTCGGACACCTTCACCGCTGTCTCGCTCGGGATCGCGAAGCCGACGCCGATGTTGCCGGACTGCCCGCTGGTCGAGGAACCGGTGGACGCGATAGCGGAGTTGATGCCGATCACCCGGCCGCCCAGGTCGACGAGCGCGCCACCCGAGTTGCCCGGGTTGATGGCGGCGTCGGTCTGCACGGCATCGATGACCGCCTGCGAGTTGCCGCTGGTGTCGCCGGTCTGCACCGGCCGGTGCAGCGTCGAGATGATGCCCTCGGTCACCGTGTTGGACAGGCCCAGCGGTGCACCGACGGCGATGACCGCCTGGCCCACCTTGAGCGAGTCGCTGGCGGCGAAGGTCGCGGCCTTGAGCCCGGACTGCCCGTCGATCTTGATGACGGCGAGGTCGGTCGTCGTGTCGGTGCCGATGATGTGCGCGGCGACGGTCGTGCCGTCGGCCAACGTGACGTGCACCGACCCGCCGCCGACGGCGGCAGCGACCACGTGGTTGTTGGTGAGGATGTAGCCGCTGCTGCGGATGATCACGCCCGAGCCGGTGTCGGAGATCGCCTGCGTCCCGAAGCCGGTGGACTGCTGACCGGTCACCTCGATGGTGACGACGCTCGGGCCGATGATCGCGGCGGCCGACTCGGGCGTACCCGTGATCGTGCTCGCACCGTTGTTCACGGTGCCGCTTGCCAGCGGCGTCGAGCTGAGAGTCGTGGTCGTGCTGTCCTGGTGGACGTACTCGGCCACGCCACCACCGGCGGCGCCGCCGGCGAGCAGGGCCAGCGCGATCAGCACCGCGGTGGCCGGGCGGCGGGGCGGCTTGGGAGGAGCAGGTGGCTCGTAGGCCGGGGGAGCAGGCGGGGCCGTGGCCGGCAGGACCGCGGTCGCACCGGGCTGCGACCACCAGGGGGTCTCGGGCATCTCGTAGGACTCGCTCATGTCCTCCATCCTCGCCGCTTGCCTGGCAGTTGCCTGTGAACGAGGTCAGACCTGGCTGAGAATGCCGGCCGGTAGCCTGGTTGCGGGTCCGTCCGATGCCCACCCGACGCTCAAGGAGTGCAGACGAATGCGGGCCCTGCTGCTCGAAGCCATCCACGACGACGCGGCCTTCGCGCTGCGCGACGCGGGCTTCGAGGTCGACCGCCTCGACCGCGCACTGGCCGAGGAAGAGCTGGTGGAGCGGCTCGCCGGGGTCCACGTCCTGGGGCTTCGCTCCAACACACACCTGACCGCCCGCGCCCTCGAGGCCGCGCCGAACCTGCTCGCGGTGGGGGCCTTCTGCATCGGCACCAACCAGATCGACCTGGCGGCCGCCTCCGACCAGGGGGTGGCGGTGTTCAACGCGCCGTTCTCCAACACCCGCTCGGTCGTGGAGCTCGCGCTGTCGGAGCTCATTGCGCTGACGCGCCGGCTCACCGACAAGAACCGCGACATGCACGCGGGCATCTGGGACAAGTCCGCCGCGGGGTCCCACGAGGTGCGCGGACGCCGGCTCGGCATCGTCGGCTACGGCAACATCGGCTCGCAGCTGTCGGTGCTGGCGGAGGCCCTGGGCATGCGCGTGATGTTCTTCGACACCGCCGACCGGCTGGCCCTCGGCAACGCACGTCGGTGCGGCACGCTGGACGAGCTGCTGTCCGAGTGCGATGTCGTGACGCTCCACGTCGACGGCCGCTCGTCCAACAGCGGCATCTTCGGCGAGGAGCAGTTCGCCAGGATGCGGGAAGGCTCCATCTTCCTCAACCTCTCGCGAGGGTTCGTCGTCGACCATGAGGCGCTGGCCCGGCACGTCGTCTCCGGTCACATCGCCGGTGCTGCGGTGGACGTGTTCCCCGTCGAGCCGAAGGCGAAGGGCGAGGAGTTCGTCTCGCCACTGCGGGGGCTGCCCAACGTCATCCTCACACCGCACGTCGGTGGCTCCACCGAGGAGGCGCAGCAGGACATCGGCCACTTCGTCGCCGGCAAGCTGCGCGACTACGTGCAGGCAGGGACGACCTCGCTGTCGGTCAACCTGCCGCCCGTTGCGCTGCCGCGGGAGTCCGGCCAGTCGCGACTGCTGCACCTGCACGTCAACACCCCCGGCGTGCTCGCCGCGGTGAACGGCGTGCTCGCCGAGCACGGCGTCAACATCGAGGGGCAGCAGCTGTCCACCAAGGGGTCGCTGGGCTTCGTCGTCACCGACATCGCCGGGACGTCTTCCGCCGACGTGGTGCAGGCCCTGTCGGCGATGCCCGAGACGGTGCGGCTCCGGGTCCTGTCGTGAAGGCGCTGGCCGACATCGTCGGGTCCGAGCACGTACTCGTCGATTCCGACGTGAAGGCCTCGTACGAGACGGACTGGACCCAGCGCTTCACCGGTTCCGCGGTCTGCGTGGTCCGGCCGGGTACGACGGACGAGGTCGCCGCTGTCGTGCGGGCCTGCGTCGCCGAGGGGCTCCGCATCACGGTGCAAGGCGGCAACACCGGTCTCGTCGGGGGCGGTGTCCCCGCCGGCGGCGAGGTGCTCATGTCCCTGACCCGGCTCACGGCTCTCGGCGACGTCGACCGGGCCTCGTCACAGGTGACGGCGGGGGCCGGGGTCACCTTGGCCGTGCTGCAGGCCCGGGCCCGTGACGCGGGGTTCGACGTGGGCGTCGACCTGGCGGCACGCGACTCGGCCACCGTCGGCGGGCTGGTCGCGACCAACGCCGGAGGCATCCGCGTGCTGCGCTACGGCTCGATGCGCCAGCAGGTCCTCGGGCTCACCGCCGTCATGCCCGACGGCTCGGTCATCTCCCGGATGGCGGGGCTCGAGAAGGACGGGACGGGCTACGACCTGATGGGGCTGATCGCGGGCTCCGAGGGGACGCTCGCTGTCATCACCGAGGTACGGGTGCGGCTGGTGCCTCGCTACCGCGCGCGCGCCGTCGCGCTGCTGGCCATGTCCTCGACCGCGGCGGCCGTCGCGGTCCTGCCCGGTCTGCGCGCCGCGCTGCCGTCGCTTGCGGCGGCCGAGCTCTTCTATGCCCCGGGCCTTGCGCTGGTGCGCAAGCACGGGGGGCTGCCGGCGCCGTTCCCCGAGGAGCATGAGGCCTACCTGCTCGTCGAGTGCGCCGACCTCACCGACCCTACGACCCAGCTCGTTGCGGCGGTCGAGAGCGCCGACGGGCTGGTCGACGCTCGCATCGCCGACGATGCCTCCGGGCAACGCGCGCTGTGGGCCTATCGCGAGGCCCACACCGAGTCGATCAGCGCCGAGGGCGTGCCGGTCAAGCTCGACGTGTCGGTGCCGATCACGTCGCTGCCGGCGCTCGTCGAGCAGCTCGAGCCCGTCATCGCCGGCGTCTGCCCCGGCGCGCGGGCCATCGTCTTCGGGCACGTCAACGAGGGCAACCTCCACGTCAACGTGCTCGACAGCGGCGACCTCCACGAGGAGGTGACCGACGCCGTGCTGCGGCTGGTGGCGTCCCTCGACGGTTCGATCAGCAGCGAGCACGGCGTCGGCCGCGCCAAGGTGCCGTGGCTCGGGCTGTCCCGGTCGTCGACCGAGATCGACACGATGCGCGCCATCAAACGCGCCCTCGACCCCGCAGGCACCCTCAACCCCGGCGTCCTCTTCCCCTAACCACCCCCGCGCGGCGTCAGGGGAGGAGGCGCCAGCCGACGCCGCGGACTGTCAGCAGGGACGTGCCGGCGGCGCCGAGCTTGGCGCGCAGCCGGCAGACGTGCACGTCGAGCGCCCGGGTCGTCACGGGGTAGATGTCGAGCAGCTGTGCCATCAGCTCCCGCGACACCACCCGGCCGCGAGCCTCGTCCAGGGCGGCGAGCACCCGGAACTCCTGGCGGGTCAGGTGCACGGGCTCTCCGGCCACCCGGACCTCCCAGCGCTCGGTGTCGAGGTCGAGCAGCCGTGCCCCTGAGCGCTCGCCGGCAGGGGTACCGCCGGGCACGGTGGGCAACCCGGCGGCGCGCCAGGCGACGAAGCCACCCTCCAGGTCGGTGGCCCGCGAGACCCCCAGCACCTGGAGCGCCGCCGCGGCCAGCGACGACGTGTAGCCCTCCGAGCAGACGACCACGACCTCGAGCTCGTACGAGGCCAGGGGGATCCGAGCCGAGGACTGCGGGTCGAGCCGCCACTCGAGGACGTTGCGCTCGAGCACGAGCGCGCCGGCGATCTCGCCCTCGGCGACCCGCTGGACGTGCGGGCGGATGTCCACGAGCAACGCGCCGCGTGCCTGAGCCGCCGCTGCGTGCGCGGGCGACAGTCGGTCGAGTCCGGAGCGGGCCTCCCAGAGGAGGTCATCGACGGACCGGGGGACCGGCAGCGAGCGGAGGGCGGTGACCGTCATCTCAGGCCACCTCCGGCTCGTCGGTCAGCACGGTCGAGACCCGCCGCAGAGACCCGTCGTCCAGGTCCCAGAACGTCATCTGGGTCAACCGCGGCGAGTACGCATGGATGCTGATCGCCGGGCTGGTGCCACGGTTGCCGACGTCATGCACGGCACCCGCCGGTACCCAGGAGACCTGACCCGGGGCCAAGGAACGGGAGACCCGCCGGCCGTCGGAGATGCGGACCTCCTCAAGGGATCCCGACACGAGCGTGAAGGCCGCGGTGGCCTCGCCGTGGTCGTGCAGGTCGGTCTGCTGGTCCGGCCACCAGGTGAGCAGCCACAGGTCGGCGTCGGGCAGGGTGGCGAGCCGGTGCCAGTACCGGGAGCCGGAGTCGAAGTGCACGTGCTGCCGCCAGAGGCGGGGGTCGGCCGCGACCGTCGTGACGGTGTCGGCAAGTGAGGACAACGTGAGCATGGGGATTCCTTCGAGGACGGAGACGGGCTGAGGACGTGGCTCAGCAACAGGTCTCGTCGAAGGCGTCCGCGCGACGACCCGGCCAGAAGGGCTCGAGGTGCGGGGACATGGCACCAGTAAAGCACACTCGATGAGTAGGGAATAGCGGACCGCGGCAGGTGGGAGGCCTAGCCTGAGGTGGTGATGCCCGAGCAGCAGGAGCCGCAGCCGGCCGTCCGGCCACCGACGATCCAGGATCGCGCGCGCAAGATCTTCGCTCCTGTGCTCGCGGTCGGCGCCGCCGTCCTGAAGTTCGGCGGGGTGCTGCTCAAGCTCAAGTTCTTCACCCTGTTCTTCAGCATGCTGGCCTCGATCGGCGCCTACGCGCTGGCCTTCGGGTGGCAGTTCGCCGTCGGCTTCGTGCTGCTCATCTTTGTCCACGAGATGGGACACGTCATCGTCCTGCGGGCGCGCGGCATCAAGGCCGGGCTCCCGGTGTTCCTGCCGTTCCTCGGCGCCTTCGTGTCGATGAAGAGCACGCCGCGCACGGTGTACGACGAGGCGCTGTCGGGCATCGCAGGGCCGGTGTTCGGGGCCGTCGGTGCCTTCGCCGTCCTCGGGCTGGCGGGTTATGAGGACAGCGACTTCCTCCGGGCGCTGGCCTACACCGGGTTCCTGCTGAACCTGTTCAACCTGCTGCCGTTCCTGCCCCTCGACGGCGGCCGCACCGCGGCTGCCGTCAGCCCGAAGCTCTGGATCGTCGGGCTCGTGGGGCTGCTGGCCTACGAGATCTACCGGCCGAGTCCGATCGTCCCGCTGCTGCTCGTGCTCGGCGGCCTGGAGACCTACCGGCGGTGGCGAGGGCGCGACACCGACGCGAGCAAGGCCTACTACGCCCTGACGGCGCAGCAGCGGATCAACATCGGTACTGCGTACCTCGGACTGATCGCTGTGCTGGTCTGGGCGATGCACAGCTACCCGGTCCCGAACCGGTGACGGGAACGCCGCGGGCGCGGACGTGGTTGGAGTGGCTGAGCCCTTGGGAGGGACTGTGTGGAGCATCGGGAAGAAGACTGAGCTGGTCACCGCGGACGAGGCCCTGAGGGGCCGCACCGACGAGCTGCAGGTGCCCGACCGGCACACCGTGCTGGGGACACCTCTGAAGGGCCCGTTCCCCGAGGGGTTGCAGACCGCGTACTTCGGTATGGGGTGCTTCTGGGGCGCCGAGCGCTTCTTCTGGCAGCTCGACGGGGTGTACTCGACGGCAGTCGGCTACCAGGGAGGGCACACGCCCAACCCCACGTACGAAGAGACGTGCACGGGTCGCACCGGGCACACCGAAGCCGTGCAGGTCGTCTATGACCCGGTCAAGGTGAGCTACGAGACGCTGCTCAAGACGTTCTGGGAGAACCACGACTCGACCCAGGGCATGCGGCAGGGCAACGACATCGGCACCCAGTACCGGTCGGCGGTCTACGCCACGTCAGACGCTCAGCTGCTCACCGCCAAGGCGTCGCGGGAGGCCTACCAGCAGGCGCTCACCAAGGCAGGTCGCGGCACGATCAGCACCGAGATCCTCCCGGCAGGCCCGTTCTACTACGCCGAGGCCTACCACCAGCAGTACCTCGACAAGAACCCCAACGGCTACTGCAACCACGGGTTCAACGGCGTCTCCTGCCCGATCGGCCTCAACGTCCCCGCGCAGATCGACATCGTCAAGCCGGGCTAGCCTCGGCAGGTGCCTTTGCCCGCTGTCGTCGTCCTCTGGGTAGCGGTCGTTCTCGGTCTCGACACCGGCTCTTCTCTGACCGAACAGCGGTTGCTGGGCCTCGGCACCTGGGCGCTGCTGCTGCTTCTGCTCTCGCGAGAGTCGCGGAACACCCGCGTCCAGGTCGGGGTCGTCGTCGCCTTCGCCTCACTCGTCGAGTATGTCTTCGCGGGCTGGCTCGGCGTGTATGTGTACCGGCTGCACAACGTGCCGTGGTTCGTGCCGCCGGGCCACGGGCTGGTCTACCTGGCTGCGCTCGCGATCGGACGGTCCGCGTGGCTGCACCGCAACCGGTGGCTCGTCCCGATCACGCTGGCCGCGGTCGGCGCCTGGGCCGTCTGGGGCCTGCTGCTGTCACCGACGCTGGACGTCCTCGGCGCCTTCTGGGCGGTGTGCCTGCTCGGCTTCTCCCGCTGGGGACTGAGCCGCAGCGTCTACTGCGGAGCGTTCCTGGTCGTGAGCTATCTCGAGATCACCGGAACATCGCTCGGGACCTGGACCTGGCAGCGGCACGACCCGCTCACCGGATGGATCGCCATCGGCAACCCGCCGAGCGGCATCGCCGGCGGCTATGCGTGGTTCGACGCGGCCGCGTTGACGTTCACCCCGCGCCTGCTCGCGCGATGGGACTCCCGCCGGACGCCCTCCCGGAGCTCTCGCACCGAGACCACCCCCGCTGCCTGAGCTCTCAGGAACCTGGTGCCAGGGCTGCGAGGACCTCATCGTGCAGCAGGCCGTTGCTGCAGACGACGCTGCCGCCGTCGGGTCGCGCGTCGCCGGCGAGCGACGTGAACCGGCCGCCGGCCTCCTCGACGATGACCTGCAGGGCCGCCAGGTCCCAGAGCGAGACCTCGGGCTCGAAGGACGCGTCGACGGCACCTTCGGCCACCAGCACGTGCGACCAGAAGTCGCCGAACGCTCGGGTGCGCCAGCAGTCGCGTGACAGCTGCAGGACCCCCGCGAGCCGCCCCTGCGACTCCCAGCCGATGAGCGAGCTGTAGGACAGGTGCGCGTCGGACAACGACGCCACCGACGACACTCGGATCGGGATCCCGTCGGCAAACGCGCCGGCGCCCCGCGACGCCCACCAGCGGCGGCCGAGTGCGGGTGCGCTGACGACGCCGACCTCGACGCGGCCGTCGACGAGCAGCGCGACCAGGGTGGCCCACACCGGCACCCCTCGTACGAAGTTCTTGGTGCCGTCGATCGGGTCGAGCACCCATTGCCGCGGGCCGTCGCCGGTGATGCCGTGCTCCTCTCCGAGGACGGCGTCGCCGGGACGGGCGGCGGCCAGCAGCTTTCGTACGTGGTCCTCCACCGCCAGGTCTGCGTCGGAGACGGGGCTCAGGTCGGGCTTGGCGTCGACCTGCAGGTCCTGTGCCCGGAAGCGGGCGAGGGTGATCGCGTCGGCGGCGTCCGCGAGACGCAGGGCGAGCGCGAGGTCGTCAGCAAGCGTCACCCACCACAGCCTAGGAGGACAAGGCCTCCCGGCCGTCGCGTGGGAGGGGCAGGACTGCTTCGCCGAGCAGCCACGGGCCCGGGTCGCGGACCGCCGCATCGACCTGCAGGGCCGTCATCGGCCTGGCGAGGGCATACCCCTGAGCGAACGTGCAGCCCAGGCCGAGGAGGTCTGGCAGCTGGCCGAGGTCCTCGACGCCCTCGGCGACGACGTCCACGTCCAGCCGGCTGGCCAGGGCTGTGACCGCGCTGATCGTCGCAACGGCCCCGCGGTCCCCGGTGGCCGCGGCGGCCACGAAGGAGCGGTCGATCTTGAGGATGTCGAAGGGCAGGGCCTGCGCGTGCGTGAGGCTGGAGTAACCGGTGCCGAAGTCGTCGAGGGCCAGCGCGACGCCCAGGCCAGCCAGGGCGAGGAGGGTCTTCTTGGCGCGTGGGAGGTCGTGCACGGCGAACGTCTCCGTGACCTCGAGGACGATCCGGCTGGGGCTCAGCTGCGCGTCCGCGAGCGCCGCCCGGACGTCGTCGACGACGCCGTCGTCGGTCAGCTGCGCGGCACTGATGTTGAGGCTGAGATGGATCGCCTCAGGCCACGACTGCGCCTGCTGGCAGGCCGTGCGCAGCACCCAGCGGGTCAGCTCGGCGACGACCCCTGCGCGCTCGGCCGCATCCACGAACACGGCCGGGGGCACGGAGCCGCGCGCCGGGTGCTCCCAGCGGGCGAGCGCCTCGACACCGACGACGGCGCAGCTGCGGATGTCCACGACGGGCTGGAAGACGAGTGACAGCGCATCCTCGCGAAGTGCCTGGCGGAGGTCGGCGACGAGGGCGACCTGCTCGAGTGCGTTCTGCCGCAGTCGGGGGTCCCAGAGCACGGTGCGACCGCGGCCGGTGTCCTTGGCGGTGTAGAGCGCGACGTCCGCGTCGACCAGGACGCTGCTCGGGGAGTCGCCGGCGACCAGGCGCACGCCGGCACTGGCACCGACAGCGGCGTGCCACCCGCCCTCACCGCCGGCGGTGGCCGCACGGAGGAAGCGACGGGCGACCAGCTCGGCGTGCTCCGCATTGAGCACGTTGCGGACGAGGATGGCGAACTCGTCACCGCCGAGGCGGCACACGAGGTCGTCGTGCCGCGCACAAGCGCTGAGCCGGCGACCGACGGCTGCCAGCAGGGCGTCGCCCGCGGCGTGGCCATGCTGGTCGTTGACCGTCTTGAAGCCGTCGAGATCGAGCAGCACGATCGCGGAGGGCGCCCCGTCGGCGAGATCGGCCTGGAGCGCGTCGACGAGGGCGCGTCGGTTGCTCAGCCCCGTCAGGGAGTCGTGGTTTGCCTGGTGCGTCAACCGCTGCATCGTCGACGCCATCGCGAGCGTCGCGGCGGCCTGGCCCGCGAGCAGCTCCAGCGCGGAGGTGCGTGCCGGGTCGTGCGAGATCGGCTTGGTGTCGGCGGTGAGCAGCAGCCCGGTCACGTCCCCCGCCACCACCAGCGGCTGGACGGACAGTGCGTGAATGCCGCCGCTGAGGAACTCATAACCTGGCGGCACGTCCTCACCGTCCGGGAAGTACGACGACGTGCCCGCCCAGACCCAGCCGCCCAGCACGGCAATGGCCTCGCCGTCCCACTGCCTGATCACGTCGGCCAGCGGGCCCTCGGCCCAGCTGATCTCCCAGCCCGTCCCCAGCAGCCGTGCAAGGCCGGCACTGCTCATGCCGGACAGGTCTCGCGCGCCCTCGACGGCGCGGCGCAGGACCTCGTCGATGTCGGTCTGGCTCGAGATGGCGACCGCGATCCGCGCCATGCGCTCCGCGAGCGACGGCTGCGGGACTCCACCGAGCTCCTTGATGCGTCCCGCGAGGAAAGCGGCGGCCGCATGGGCGTCGTCGATAGCGGCGTCGCTGAGCGTGCTCCTCGATTCGAGGTTCACCGCACCGACCACCACACCGTCCACGGTCATCGGCACGCACACCTCGGACCTCAGCCCGGGGATGGCGGCGATGAAGGCCGGGTCCTGCCGGACGTCGGCGACGACCTCCGCCTGATTGCTGCTGATGACCCGGCCGATCACGCCGGTCGAGGCGGTGAAGCCGTCCGAGACCTGGAAGTAGCCGCGCGAGGCCTGGCAGCGCAGCCGTCCCTCGACCAGGAGATACACCGAGGGCAGGTCCCAGCGCTCCTGCAGGTCGTCGACCATCCCGCTGCAGGCCGCCGGCAGGGTGCTGCCCGCTGCGCAGCGGGCATAGCGAGGAGAGGACGAACGGGACGACACAGGGGGATCTTCGACAGCTCCGCGCCTTCTCTGCACGACCACGGCAGGAGATGGCCCGAAAGGACCACATGCACCGTCTGGTAGGACGTGGGTCATGAGCAACGGTGAGAACGCCTTCACAGTCCTGTCCAAGAGCATCGGCAACGCCGAGGGCGCGGGTGAGTGGTTCCTCGTCGACCAGGCGCGCATCAACGCGTTCGCCGAGGTCACCGAGGATCGCCAGTTCATCCACGTCGATCCGGAGATGTCGGCGCAGCTGTCGCCATGGGGCGTGCCGATCGCGCACGGCTTCCTCACGCTGTCGCTGCTGACGCACCTGCTCGGCTCCGTGCCCCAAGACCCGAAGACGCTCGAGGGGATCCTCATGGGCGTCAACTACGGCTTCGAGAAGGTCCGCTTCATCAACCCGGTGAAGGTCGGTGCCAAGATCCGCGCCCTCTCCACGATCGCGAACGTCGAGCAGAAGGACGCGAACACCCTGCACGTCACCCGCGCCATCACGGTCGAGATCGAGGGGGAGACCAAGCCGGCGCTGATCGCGGAGTGGGTCACCCGGCTCGTGTACGGCTGACGGCTCACCGCCGTCCAGTCAGCCGACCACGCGCACCGCGCAGAGTGACCGACGGTACGTAGACCCGCGTGAAGCGGCGGTCCAGGCTTTTGAAAGGGCGGCTTCACCGTGCGACGAGAGGTCAGCTTTGCACTCGCGCGGGCGCGAAGCTGACTGTGGTCGCGTCGCCGAGCTTGGCACTACGGGTCATCGTCAAGATGCTCGCAAGCCCGTAGCCGTCGAAAGAGCCGTAGCCGTCGCACTGCTGCACCGCGTTCCCGGAGCGCCCCGGGAGCATCTGATCGCAGTGACCCTCGGACAACGTCACCCGGAAGGTCTTGAGCAAGCGTCCGTACTCAGCGCTGGTCAGTGCCGCGGCGGTGGCCGAAGCGAAGCAGATGTATTGGTCCGGGCATGCGTCAGTGCTCTGGGTGAACCCGGAAGGTATGGACAAGCCCTCGCGGAGGTCGACCAGCGCGCGTTGCTGCTCCGAGCTCGAGAGGGGCCGGGAATGAACGCCCGAGCAACCACCGACCGCGACGGCCGCGAGCAGGACTCCACCCAGGACAAGACGATTCACACGCATCTATCGGCTGAGTTCAGCTCTGGTAGATGCGGAAGAGCCGACTGGCGCCGGAGCCATTCCTGGTGGTCGCGCTCATGGTGACCTGGAGGAGCCACACTCCTGGGGGGAGGGACTTGGTCAGGGTGAAGTTGCCAGCAGAGTTGACGTGGCCCCGGGCGATGGGCGTGTTGCCGCCGCCTCCGGCGTTGCGAACGGCAAGGACCACGAGGGCACCGTTCACCACCGGACTGATGGATCCCGTCACGGTGAGCGTGGTGCCGCTCGTGCGGGTGTTGTTGGCGAGGGGATGCTGGACAGTGATGCGCGTTGCCACGGTCACCTGACGCGCCGGGGAGGTCGCCGCCTGCTGGGTGGGGCTGCCCTCGAAGCGGGCCGTGAAGCTGGTGCTGCACCGGGCAGTCACGGTGGCACTGAAGGCTCCGTCGGCGTCGGTCGTGAGGACGCTCATTGACGGAGCTTCCCCCTGGATCGACCGCTGCACCTCGATGCTCTTGCCCACCACGTCGCCTCCGACGAGGCGCCCGCTGATGCTGTAGGTCTGACCGGCGGTGGTGCGCGAGGTGCTGGTGGCGAGGGACAGGCCCGTGGCGACTGCCGATGTTGGCGTCACGTTGACTGCGGGGCTGCTCGCGGGTCCGGTGCCGACCGAGTTGGTCGCGGCCACGGTGATGGCGTACTGCGTGCCGTTGGTCAAGCCCGTCAGCTGGGTGCTCGTCGCTCCGCTCACCTGCGTGGTGATCGGTTCGGCGGTGGCCGGTGACGCCGTGACGGTGTAGCTGGTGACGCTCGAGCTGCCTTCGTCGGTCGGGGCCGCCCACGAGATGTTGGCCGCCTGGTCTGCCGGAGTCGCCTGCACGTTGGCCGGTGCGCCCGGCGGAGCCGCCCGGCGCGGCAGGACGTCGATCGGTGGGCTGCTCTCGGGGCTCGTGCCGACCGCGTTGGTGGCCGTGACCGTAATCGCATATTCCACGCCCTCGTGCAGCCCGGTGAGTGTTGTGCTCGTTCCGGTCGTCACGTCCTTGGCGAACGCCTGATCGCCCGGGCATCCGCACAGCGTCTGGTGGGTGGGCCTGGCGAGAACCCGATAGGAGCTGATCGGGCTACCACCGTCATCAGCCGGTGCCACCCAGCTCACCTCTGCCGTCCCGTTCCCGGTGAAGGCGTCCCCGGACGTCGGCTCGCCGGCTGTCGCGCTGACGCCGCTCGGAGCGCTGGGAGCGCTCGTCGACTGGCTCGCTTCCACCGTCGCCGCCTGAGCCGAGCCCGGATGTCCGACGGCACCGATGAGCATCGTGCACGCCATGAGACCAGCCAGGCCGATCCGACAACCAGCGCTCATGAGGAGGCGTGCCTTGAGAGCCAACTCGGATACCCATCCGTCCGCCGGGACGCGCAAGCGACCCGAATGAAGAAGTTCAGTGCTGACGTTGCCAGAGCCGAGGCGGCAGCAACCCACCCCTGACCCCGGGCCAGCAACACCTATCCGCGCCGCCACCGTCCCAGTGCGGGGCCCACAGACGACGTACTGCTGCTCACTGACTACAGAGAAGCGCGGCCAGGCGTAGGGAACCTGTGTCGACAGCGGGCCGATGGCACGGAGGCGTGGCGTGTAGCCCCAGACGAATCATGGTGCACCTCGGAGTTCGTGAGGCGCGAAAGGCACAGCGACCGCATCCGTGGCCAGCCCGAAGAAATGCGCTCAGCAGCGCTACTCACTGCCGGACGGAGTCTAGAGCCCGGAGTTGGGGACGAGGCGCCGGAGGTCGCGGCGGAGGGGGGATGTACCGATGAGGCCGGCCTTGCCCGTCCCGCCGATAATCAGACCGCAGTCGAAGCGGGCCTGGTAGGTCCGCGAGGCGTGCCCGCTGCTGATCAACGTGATGTTGGCGGACAGGTGATCGAACGCAACTGCATCGCACGCCTTACGTGGGTCTGTCGTGACGGCGAGGAGACGAAGATCGTTCACGATTGTCATCACGTCCTCCGGCAGGCGGAGAGTCCTGAAGTTCGCGACCCCATCACCGGCGTGAGGCCATGGCTGCACCGACACCGCGGTGATGGTCGTGCTGGGAACGAGCTGCTCTGGGACCTCGGGCCGTCCGCCGAAGGCGAGCCGGTGGGCCTCGTCCGCATCGGTCGACTGCGCTTCGACAGTTGCGTTGAGCCAGGGCAGCGAGAGGATCACCGTGGTCGCGCCCTCCGCCCGGTAGGAGGCGGTCCAGGCGGGTTGTCCCATCCACGTCAAACGCGAGCCCCGTACGGAGCCGCCATAGCTCTGAGGTCGGTACTGCTCGAGGATTGTCACTGCGGTCGGTGGAGGCTTGGGCCGCTGTGTGACCGGACAGGAGGCGCCGCCGGGGGTTGCTTCGACGTTCACGGTGTGCTGCTGCGGGCCCGCGCAGAACAGCGTCGCACGGCTCCAGCCTGACGGCACCGGGTACTCGAGCCCGTTAACGCGAACGACGATTTGCTGACTGGCCGGGCTAGCGCTCAAGGAGTTTGGCGGCGTGGGCGCACTTCGGCCATTCACCCCACCGTGACCGGTACAGCTTGCAAGCAACGCGTAGGCCGAGACCGCGATCCACAAGCCGCCGTAGTGGCGCGTGCCCGACGCCCCCTTCTCTGGCTTCCGGTCAGCGTCTGCCTTCGGCGCGAAAGCGCCGGGCTTGGCGTGACCATGGGTGCAGGCACCACGGGCAAGGATCGAAGCGATGACGCCGGCGACCTTCACCCTCATGGGACGCATCGTCAGGCATTCAGGTTCGCCGGCGTCGATCATCGCCATCGCCATCGCAAGTCTGACTTCATGAGGTGTGAGCGGCAATCGACTTCGACACCGACGAGATGGGAGCTGGCGATACTCACGATGCGCCGCTCCCTACGATGGCGACCATGTTCCGAGAGGCCCGTTCTGACGATCTCGAGGCCGTCCTTGGTCTTTACCGGCAGCTGCATCCGACGGACCCGGACGTTTTAGATGGCTCTGATGCCGCGGCGTTCGAGCGAATCCTGAGCACGCCCGACCTCCATCTCCTCGTTCTTGAGCATGATGGCGCCGTGGTCGCAACGACCTACCTCAATGTCATTCCCAACATCACGCGCTCAGTGTCCCCGTACGCGGTGATCGAGAACGTGGTCGTCGACGAAGCGCTCCGCGCGACCGGCCTGGGGAAGCAGATCATGTCCTGCACGCTCGAAGTGGCCTGGGCGGCTGGCTGTTACAAAGCCATGCTGATGACGGGTTCACGCAACCCCGCCACCCACTCCTTCTACCGAGCCTGTGGCTTCTCGCCCGACGCCAAGACCGCGTACCTCGCCCGTCCGTCCTGATCGCCGACGGCCGTTGGCCGCCTAGCATGGAAGTCCGTCACCCAGCCGAAGAGGTACGACCTTGATCCGCCGCGTGGGCGTTGTTGCCTGCCTTGTGACTCTGTTGTCATTCGGTCTCCTGGTGTCGCCTTCGGCATTTGCCGACTCGACTCCGCCGTCGATCAGCAGTGTGCGGCTGGTCTCTCAGCCGGTGCTGCGTCAGCCCGTGGTCGTCGACGTGGCCGCCAGCGACCCGGTCGAGCAGGGCTCAGGCATTCGTTCTGTGAGCATCGGCTACGCGCTCGCCGCTCCGGACGGCAAGCCTGTCGGCCTGTTGTCGCTGGACGGCTACGGGTCGGGGCAGGCCGAGACCACGAGGGTCCTTGGACCGTGGACAGCTGCTGGTCATTGGGAGGCGCTCGACGCTGATGTCACCGACCTTGCCGGGAACAGCACCGTCTACCACCGCGACGGGACGGTGTCGGTCCCGCCGGGCAGCACGCGGCCACCATCGCTGGACCTGTCCGTGCTGGACTTCACGCTGAGTAACCCGCAGCAAGACATCGCCGCCCCGGTCATCGACTCGGCTGCGCCGGTGTGGTCGACGGTGCGCCCGGGGCAGCCGATGGCTGTGCTAGCCCGGGCGCGAGATGATCGGTCCCAGGTTGCCGACGTGTATGTGGACTACACCAGCCCATCGGGGAAGACCTTCGGGGTCGTGACCCCGACGCGGTTGGGGGCGGCTGGATTGGCGGAAGGGGTCCTTCCGCTGGGCTCTGAACCAGGTGTCTGGCACGCCACCACCGTCATGGTCAGCGACAACGCAGGTAATCAGGCCTGGACCATGCGGCAAGGCAGTACGACGATGTATCCCGAGGGCGTCCAGACGTTCACAACTCAGTCCGCGATCGACTGGGGAGCGCTCGATGTCACCGTCGCGAGTGATGCGCCGGCGGACACCACCCCGCCCGTGCTCAACTCCTTCGACCTGATGACGTCGTCGACGGTGCGCTCTGGCGACTACACAGAGATCGGGTTCGACGCGACCGACCTCAGCGGCGTCGCGCTGGTCGTCTTCACCTACACCGACAGCAGCGGCCGGGAGTATTCGGTCGCCTCATCCTGCCGGAACTACCGACCAGCCGTCGCGCTGGTCACGAGTGGCCTTGACCTGGGCACGCTCACTCTCCACGACGTGTGGCTGGCTGATCGGCTCGACAATGTCGTGAAGTACCTGCCCGACGGCACGACTCGCGACCGGGACGGCAACATAGTCGGGCACCACGACCTCGACTTGACCCAGCTCAACCTGACCTATACAACAGGGGCGGGTCCGGGCACGATCCCGTCGACACTCGTCGGATGCCACGACTCCAGCGTTGTCACGACGACGGCACCCACCTCCGCCCTGCGAGGATCCTCGGTGGCTATCGACGGCACCGTGACGAGCGACGGTCAGCCGGTTCCGGACGGGGTCGTAGCCCTCTATCGGACGGACTTGGCGCAGCAACCAAGACTGATGTCGCTGGTGTCCCTCACCAGCAGCGGTACCTTCCATGGCTCGCTCACACTGAACGCACCCACGACAGTCGGTGCGGAGTACCTCGGCGGCGGTGTCGCGCCCGCCGCGCTCGGTCCCAACCGCACGATCAAATGGAAGCGCGGAGTGGCGCTCCGGGGCGCGTCGACCACCGGTCCCACCGCCACCTTCACGTCCCACATCGTCCCGCAGATCGCTGGAGCGAGGATGCTCCTTCAATGGCTCACTCCCCGCGGTTGGGACACCACAGCCATCGCCGCCACGGACAGCACCGGGACGGCACGGTTCACCATCCGGCCGCCGCTCGGAGTGCGCCGATACCGTGCCGCCGCGCAAGAGAGCAGCGCCTGGGCTGTCGCGACCAGCCCCACGCTCACCCAACAACGCACCTACTAGCGCGACCCACTCTCTACCGAGAGCAAGCGTTCTGTGCGGTTCCTGAGCGGGCCCTACTCGTCGGGATACGACCGCGGTCCGTCGGTCGGCAGACGGTAGAGAACGTGCGGGCGAATCGGGTCCCCGGGCGGGACCCTGGGATGCTCGAAGTCGGCCGCCGGGTCGTGTCTGAACCCCAGGCGCGCCATCACGGCGCGGGAAGGTGAGTTGATGGCGGCTGTCCACGACATGATGTCTGGGATTCCGCCTGGCCCTAGGCCAAAGCGCACAGCCGCTGCGCCAGCCTCGGTCGCGTAGCCGTGCCCCCACGCCTGACGTGCGAGCCGCCACCCGACCTCGACCGCGGGGGTGAAGTGAGCGTCGAAGTCGGAACGGGCGAGTCCGGTGAAGCCGATGAACTCGCCGGTCGCGATCACCTCAAGGGCCCACAGCCCCCAGCCCTGCTCGGCGAATTGTCGCTCCATCGAGGCGATCGAGGCATCGCTGCGTTCTCGAGAGCGCGGGCCTTGCAGGTAGCGCATCACTTCCGGGTCCGCGTTCAACTGTGCGAACGGTTCGCAATCTGACTCGCGCCACGGCCGAAGCAGCAGTCTGTCGGTTCTCAACTCCGGTCCGGCTACCACCTCCAGACTCTATGATGCGGTTGCGGGCCTGAACTGAAGGAGCTGCCGATCAACAGGCGCTTCTTGCTCGCCCACGGCACGTCGCAATGCTCTTTGTCATGAACGACCCCGGGATTGATGGAGACACTGAACCCATCGGAGCATGGTCCGCGCTACGACGGGGAGCCGCCGGACCTCGTCACCGCCCGGTGTGGCTGTACCCCGTCGAGAAGTGGGCCGACCCCTTGACCGCTCTTGGTCCTCAGCACGACGACCTGCGAGCGTCGATCACCAAGTACCTAAGCAGCCTGTAGGCGCCGCTCCCGAGCGTAGCGATCCGTAGCCCTGGGACTGAACCCCGTCGCAGACTCTCGGTGGATCACAGCTGCTCACCTTCGAGACGGCGTAGTTCGGCGCTATCTTCGGCTCATGTCTGGGCCCATCGACGTGCGCTTTGAGGCGACCCTAGGGAAGGCGAAGCCCGGGGACACCTGGACCTGCGTCCAACTCCAGGGCTCGGCCGAGCTGTTCGGGACCCGTGGCTTGGTTAAGGTCGCCGGGTCGGTGGACGGGCACCCCTTCAAGGGTGCCTTTATGGCACTGGGAGACGGGACCCACAAGTTGCCGGTTGCCGTCGCCGTACGCCGCGCAATCGGCAAGTCCGACGGCGACACGGTCGTGGTTCATCTCACGGAACGGCTGAACTGAGCCCAGGCCCATCTCGCGGGGCTGCTCGTACCGGTTCTCTACGCGCATGGCACTACGGTCGAACCTTGTGATGCCACACGCAGCGGGCGAGCGAGGCATGCTCCTCAGCAACCTGCAGCGCCAACGCGACCTCGTGATGTGGAAGGTCGCCGGCCTCTCAGAAGGTGACGCGCGGGGCGTTTCCAGTCCCAGCGGCCTCACCATTCACGGCCTGGTCCGTCACCTCATGGACGTTGAGCGGTCCTGGATCCGCCGATGGTTCGCGGGTGAGCCCGGAGTGCCGTATCTGGGCGTGGACCCGAACCACGTCGGAGGGCTGGCCGAGCTAGATGGGTCATCACTTGAAGAGGTCGTCGCGGCGTACGCCGCCGAGAGCGCTCGATGCGACGCCGTCGTCGCACTGCATGTCCTTGACGACGTTGCCGTAGCGGCAGGACCGCGCACGCTGCGTTGGGTGCTCCATCACCTCGTCGAAGAGACCGCCCGTCACCTGGGACACCTTGACCTTCTCTGCGAGTTGGCTGACGGGCGGACGGGTGAGGAACCTGCGGCTGAGGTCTGAGTCCGTCGCACTGCTGCAGGGCTCCTTGCGACGAGACCCGGCGTGACGCCTGGGTCCGAAACCGCCACTAGCGTGCACTCATGGAGCCGACTAGGACCCGTGAGGTGTACCGCAACAAGTGGATGTCGGTTCGTGAGGACGACATCGTGTTCGCGGACGGCACCACCGGGATGTACGGCGTGGTCGAGAAGCCAGACTTCGCTCTCGTCATCCCACACGACGAGGTAGGGCGCTTCTGCCTCGTCGAGCAGTACCGCTACCCGGTCCGTCGCCGCGCCTGGGAGTTCCCGCAAGGGTCGTGGAGCGGGTCGTCGACCGGTACGCCGGAGGAGCTGGCACTCACTGAGTTGCGTGAGGAGACGGGGCTGCGAGCAGCCACGCTGCGGCACCTTGGGCGCTTGAATCCGGAGTACGGCCTCTGCAACCACGCCTTTGACGCCTACCTCGCCACGGGTATCAGCGGTGGATCACCCAGCCGGGAGGTCTCCGAGCAGGACATGGTCCAGCAGTGGTTTCACGAGGCAGAGTTCGTCGAGATGATTCGTCGAGGCGCAATCGTTGATGCGCCGAGCGTTGCGGCGTATCTGCTCTTTCTCATGGACCGAGGCGACGTCAACGGCCCTCGCAGGTAGGCGGCATCCCCGACCGCGCCGCAATGCGATGGCGTCGGCACGGCGATGCCTCACGAGTCCGAATGGTGCCCGACGCCTGTCGTCGCAGCGGTGAGTTGGACAGGTCGGGGTCGTACCTCGTCGCGACGCTGGGGCGCACCGGGCAGGACCGGCTTCAGCGAGCGCCGTAGCCCGCCGATCATGTCGTGTGAGTGACATTCCTTCGCCGTGGGTTGCCTACCCAGCCCCGCCAGCCGCACCACCTACCAACCCGTGGGCACCGTCCGAGCGGCCGATGCACCCGCAGGGCTCCATCCTGCCCGCCCTGCCGCCTCCGGACCCCCGCCGGAAGCGTCGCCTGGTGGCCGTCATCGTGGGGGCCGTCCTTGGCCTCGTCGCTTTGCTGACCATCGGTGGGTGGGCCGTGGGCCGTCTCGGCACGAAGGCCAACTCGCTCGCCGCCGACCGGCACGGTCAGCCGCCTGTCGTCGCGGACCTCCAGGCGGGCGGCATGGTCATTGACCCGGCTGGGGCGGCTCAGGTACTGAACCAGTATTGGTCGGTCCATGAGCGTGCCCTGGTCGATCGCGACCTCGCAACGCTCGGCCGGCTCTCTGCTGGTCCGGCGCGCGAGTGGGAGCAATCCAATGTGGCGTGCCGGTGCCTGGTGGTCCGGACGCCTCGCCCCCTGCTGGACACGGCATATTTCGTGACCCGGCAGACCAGATATCCCGCGACTTTCGTGACGGAGGCGCAGACGAGCGTCGGCGGCCAGTACTGGGCCGAGCTGCTTGTCTTCACCAAGGTCCGGGCGGGTGCACCTTGGCTGGTGACCCAGGACAGCGGCTTCGGACCGGCCCCGGGCGTCGCACCGCAACTCGGCGGGCCCATTCCCGATTCGGCCGGCTTCGATCAGCCCGTCACTACGTCCCAACATCGCCGAGCGCAGACCCTGGCCGCCGATTTCGCAGCCGTGTGGCAAGAAGCCAAGAACACCGGCACGGTTCCCAGCGGAACAGCCTTCGACCTGACGGGACAGACCGGTCGCCGGCTGTTCGAGCTCGCGTCCCATCGGCAAGACACTGTCCAACGCAACGGCCTGCTGGGGCATTACCGCTTCTATGCCTCTCCAAGCGACCAGCTGGTCGAGGTCACCGACACCAATGGCGCCGATCTCGCCTGCCAGACCGTGCGCGAGACCGTCGTTTACCGACCGACTGCAGGGCAGCGGATCAGGCAGGACCTTTGGCGTCGGAACTGGGGCCCCGATCTCCGCCCCGGTCTGTACCGACAGGTCACCGACCAGGTCGTCTGGGGCACCTGCTTCATCATTTCCCCCAACGCCGCCGCCCCGATCGGGGTACTGAACCAAGACGTCGGCGGTGGAGCGACGACTGGCATCAGCTAGGTGGCGCAGGGCTTGCCAAGCGAAGGGCGGTACGGAGAAGAGCAGGGGACGCAGTCCATCGCACCGCCTACCGTCGGGCTCGTCGCCAGGATGCTGTCGCGCCGGGTCCATGTGGGTGGTAGCCGTCCTAGCCGCGGCCCGCGGCGAGATCCGGGCCTACTTCCTCTTTGCCAGTCGGGCAACGATCGCTGGAGGTCGATGTACGTTCGCACGTGTCGAGACTCCGAGTCTGGCTCGCGTCCGGCGTTGGAGGCTCGGTGCTGACGGTGCGAGGGTGTGTGCGCGGCCGGTGGCGGACCTGTTTGGTCGTGATGGTGCTTGCTGCGTCGGGTGAGGTCTGGTCAGGATCGGCTGCTGCGTGTCCGCCGCCGGCCGCGCCGACAGATGTGTCGGCGACCGCGCGCGAGGGCTCAGCGACGGTGTCCTTCACGGCGCCTGCTGAGGCGTCTTCCTTCACCGTCGACTCCTCACCCGATGGGCTCCGAGCCACCGGGGATGCCTCACCGATCACCATCTCGGACCTGAGTTGGAGCATGGCTTACCAGTTCACCGTCACAGCGACCAGTGCGTGTGGCCAGAGCCCGCCCAGTGAGCCCAGCGCGGCTGTGACTCCGTCGAGCACCCGAGGGACCATCGAAAACCCGCTCTTCTACCCCCGGCCTCCCCGCTCCGTCCTGGTTGGGGCAGCCGCCCCGATCTGGATCACGGTGCCAGGTGGGGGGGACGTGATCCTGCTTGCCGAGAGCGCTCCGTCTCAGCGGTTCGTCGTCGTGCGCCGGTTCGACACAGGATCCGAGGCTCGGGCTTCGACCTCGGTGAACCCGCGCAGCAACACGGTGCTGTTCGCTCGCAACAGCAACGGGGACTCGCCGCACGAACAGATTGCGGTCCGCTCAGCGCTGGCCCTGTCGGGGCGAGCCCAAGCCGGCCAGGCGCAGGTCATGGGCAGCATCGTTCCCGGCCGGGCCGGAGTGACGATCCGGATCTGCTCGGTGACCAAGGGCCAGGCGCGCCAGATCGACAGCGCAGTCACTGGCGACGGCGGTCGCTTCAGCGCGGCTGAGCCACTCAGAGCGGGCACCACCTACATCGCACAGAGCGTCTCAGACACCACGAACGCCGCCGGTCAGTCCAACCGCATCACCCTCGGCAACTAACTGAACGGAACGGCACCCCAAGACGCCTGCCGAGCGCCACAACGACGGCCCACTGGCTCACGAGACCAGGCGCTCTTCACGGTGGGGGGCTCAGTCGCTCAAAGGCCTGAGTCGAGGACGAGGCGTCTGAGGTCGTGGCGGAGACGGGACGTTCC
This sequence comes from Frankiales bacterium, assembly GCA_025465465.1. Lineage (GTDB taxonomy): Bacteria > Actinomycetota > Actinomycetes > Mycobacteriales > SCTD01 > RYN-111. Next base: position 71,901 of record JAODND010000100.1, read on the forward strand.
GACGATGCCGGCGTTGCCGGTCCCTCCGATCACGAGACCGCAGTCGAAGCGCGCTTGGTAGGTCCGTGCAGGCTGTCCGGGGCTGCTGAGGGTGATGTTTGCCGACATTGGGTCGAACCCGCTCTCGTTGCAGGCTCTGCGCGGGTCTGTCGTAACCGCAAGACTGCGCAGATCGTTCACGATCGTCTGCACGTCCTGTGGTCGGCGGAGAATGCGATAGTGCGCGACGCCGTCACCGGCGTGCGCCCAGGGTTGCACCGCAACCGAGGTGATGGCGGTGCTGGCGACGAGGTGCTGCTGGACGAGGGGCCGTCCGCCGAAGGCGAGCTGGTGGGCTTCATCGGAGTCGGTGGATTGTGCTTCGACAGTCGCGTTGAGCCAGGGCAGGGACAGAATGACCGTGGTAGCTCCGTCGACCTCGTACGAGGCCGTCCAGGCGGGTTGGCCCATCCACACGAGGCGCGTGCCCCGAACGGTGCCACCGAAGTTTTGTGGTTGGTACTGCTCGCGGACGGTCACCGCGGTTGGCGGCGGTATGGGCCGCTTGATGTACGGGCAGGATGCTCCGCCGGGTT
>JAODND010000003.1 GCA_025465465.1 Frankiales bacterium
CGGTCGACGACGTAGAGGTAGCCGTCCTCGTCGAGGTGTCCGACGTCTCCGGTGTGCAGCCAGCCGTCCCGCACGGCGGCAGCGGTGGCCTCGGGACTCTGCCAGTAGCCCTGCATGAGAGTCACGCCGCCGACGCAGATCTCTCCGTCCTCACCGGCCTCGGCGTCGCTGCCGTCTGCGAGCTCGATGCGCACGGTGATGCCCGGCAGCGGCTTGCCGACCGAGCCGAGCCGGCGCGCCTCCGGCGGCTGGCTGCTGATGAGGGCGGAGGTCTCGGTGCAGCCGTAGCCCTCCCGGATCTCACAGCTGGGGATGCGCCGCTCGAACTCGTCGGCGACGTCCCTGGCGAGCGGTGCCGCGCCGCTGCTGATCCGCTCCAGGCACGCGAGGTCATGGTCCTCGAGCGGCTGGCCGAGCAGCATCTGGATCATGGAGGGCACGAGCGCGCTGGTCTGGATGCGGTGCTCCTCGACCAGCGCCACCCAGCCCGCCGGGTCGAACCAGCGCATCAGGAAGGACCGGCCGGGCTCCTGCGTGTGCAGCCCGGCCACCGTGACCAGGAGTCCGTAGGCGTGCGCCAGCGGCAACGGGACGAGGATGCTGTTGCGCCCCGGGCTGTGCCCGGCCTCGGCCGCGGCGCGGCCCGCCGCGTCCAGCCCGGCGTGCGTGAGAGCGACGCCCTTGGAGCGGCCGGTCGTGCCGCCGGTGTAGAGCAGCGCGGCCAGGTCGTGCGGCTCGCGGTGCACCAGGGGCAGCTCCTCGTGCGCCTCGAGCTGCTCCCAGCTGGTGCCGCCCTCACCGCCCACGACCACGATCGGCAGGCCGGCAGCGGCCGCCTCGACCTTGGGCAGGAACTCCGGAGTGGTGACGCAGGCGACCGCGCCCGAGTCGCTGACGACGTGCCGCAGCTCCTCTTCGGTCAGCAGGAACAGCGCCGGCGTCGGCACGGCCCCTGCCCGCCACAGCGCGGAGTAGGTCAGCCCCACCTCGGGGCAGTTGGCCATCACCACGACGACGCGGTCACCGGGCCCGACGCCCAGCTCGACGAAGCCGCCGGCCGCGCGCCGCGAGCGGCCGGCCAGCTCGTGGCTCGAGTACCAGGTCCCTTCGAAGAACAGCGCCGGGTGGTCGGGGAAGCGCGCGAGCGCCTCCTCGGCGCGTTGGCCGAGCGAGGCAGGGGCAGTGCGGAGTTCGGTCACCCCGGCTTCCTACGCGACCGTGCGACGTGCGCGCAACACGGGGCTACAACCGGACGGTGGCCTTGGCCCCCATCAGCACCTTGTCGCCACCCACCGTCGCCGTCAGTCCGATGACGACCGTGCCGTCGTCGTTCTTCTCCTCGACGACCCCGGACACCGTCAGCGTCGCGCCGATGTCGTCGTCGGCGACGACGACCGGCCGCGAGAAGCGGACGCCGTAGCGGACGACCTTCCCCGGGTCGCCGACCCAGTCGGTCACGACCCGGCCGGCGGTCGCCATCGTGAGCATGCCGTGGGCGATCACGTTGGGCAGGCCGACCGATGTCGCCACCCGCTCGTTCCAGTGGATGACGTTGAAGTCGCCACTCGCACCTGCGTACCGCACCAGGTTGTCGCGCTTGAGCTGGAAGTCCTGGGCGGGGAGCTCGGTCCCGACGGACACGTCGTCGAAGCTGGGCATCTCAGGCTCCCGCCGTACCGCGGCTGACGATGGTGTTGGTGATCGTGGCGACGTGCTCGCCGGAGTCGCTGGTCACCTCGGTGACGAGGGTGAGCAGCTCGTTGCTGCCCTTGACCTGGATGTCGGAGATGCGCTGCTGGAGGGTCAGCAGGTCACCGGCCTGCACCGGGCGGGCGAACTCGAAGCTCTCCTCGCCGTGCACGACCATCGCAAAGTTCAGGCCGAGCTCAGGCTCGAGGATGAACCCGCCTCCTCCACCGCCCGTGCTTGCCGAGATGAGGAACGTCGGCGGTGCGATGACGTCGGTGTAGCCGGCTGCCTTGGCGGCCTCACGGTCGGTGTAGAGCGGGTTGTCGTCGCCGATGGCGGCGGCGAAGCGGCGGATGTCGTTGCGCGTGATCTCGACGGGCTCGCCGACCGCCGCCTGCCGTCCGATGTAGTCGCGGTTGAGAGGCATGCGCGGAGCCTAGGACCCGCGGTGAGGCTGATCACGTCGAGCCCCCACTCAAGGAGGCCACTGGTTCGGACGAAAGACAAGATGTCGCCTTTCACTAGCCCTACAGGACTAGTGAAGGGACGCCAGACCTGGACCCCGACCCGAAACGGTGCCCCCTCCGATGAAGACCCGACGCTCCCGCCGCGCCTCCGTCGCCACTGTGCTTGCCGGACTGGCCACGGTGCTGCTGCCCAACGCGCACGCCGATGCGGCGGTGGGCTCGCACTTCTCGCTGAAGCTGCACGAGACCTTCACCGAGGGCATCCCCAGCTCTCGCTGGGGTGCCTACCAGGGCCAGCCCGGGGGCAACCCCTACGGCTACTGGAAGGCCAGCCACGTGCAGGCCTACCGGGGAGCGGCGCTGCTGCGCGGCTACCGCGACGGCGGCCGCTACGTCACCGGCGGCTTCATGCTGAACAGCGTCGCGCAGACCTACGGCAAGTACGTCGTGCGTGCGCGGTTCGACCGCAGCACCTCGATCGAGCACGCGATGCTCCTGTGGCCGACCAGCGGCTGGCCGCCGGAGGTCGACTTCAGCGAGGGCCCGACCTCCCAAGGCGTCATGGCCACCTCGCACTGGAGCGGCAGCAACACCCAGGAGCACGCCTTCAAGCGGATCGACA
>JAODND010000005.1 GCA_025465465.1 Frankiales bacterium
CGGCGCCCGCCCAGGAGGTCGCGCCGACGCCTGCCCCGGAAGCTGCCCCGACGCCTGCCCCGACGCGTGCCCCGGAGGCTGCCGCGCCGGCTGCTGAGGCCCCGCCGGCCTCGGTCGAGCGCCCTTCCGAGCCCGCTTCCGAGCCCGCCTCCACCGCCGCACCCACCCCCGCCTCCAGCCCGGCCGAGGTCACAACCGGATAATCGTTGCGAAATCGGCAATGATCTTCACCCGGTCAATTCCGCGTAAAACCCCACGATCTGGTTACTCTCAGTACGCGATCCTGCACGGAGGCGTGAGAGATGCCGGTAATTGGCGACGAGATCGAGCGCGCCCGCGCGCTCATCGGGCTGCACGAGACGCTCGGTGGCTCCGAGGATGACCTCCCCACCCTGATGCGGGAAGCAACGGCGTGCACGTCGATGCTGCTCGGCGACGCCTGCGGACTGTGGTCGGGCGGGTCGGGGCTGCTGGAGCTGGGTGCGTTCACGGTCGGCGGCCGGGACGAGCTGGCGCGGGTCCGGCAGCTCTCCGGCGGCCCCTGCGGCCCTGGCAGCCTCATCGACCGCGTCGTCCGGCTGGGCGAGGTGGCCCGGCTCGGGCCCGAGGACGTGCCCGAGCTGATCGGCGGCATCCCGGCCCGCTTGCGGCCGCAGCTCGACGGGTTCGAGCTCTCGGCGCTGGTCGTGGTGCCGCTGCGGAGCCGCGGCCGCTCGGTGGGCGCGCTCGGCGTCGCACGCCGCAGCGGCAAGCCGCCCTTCGACGACAACGACCTCGGCTATCTCACGCAGATCGCGCGGGTGGTCGCCCTCACCCTTGCCAACGCCGAGCTCCTCGGCCAGGTCGAGCAGGCGCGTCGGCAGACGACCCTGCTCGCCCGCGAGGACCAGCTCACGGGCCTGCTCAACCGTCGTGGATTCCTCGAGGTGCTGCGTGACACGCCCGCGGATGCCAACACCCTGGTGGCCGTCGTCGACATGGACGGCTTCCGGCTCGTCAACGACGGCTTCGGTCATGCCGCCGGCGACCTCGTGCTCAGCAGCTTCGCGGCGCGGCTCTGCGCGTCGTTGCCCCCGATGACCCCGGTCGCCCGGATCGGTGCGGACGACTTCGCGATCCTCGTCCAGGCCGACGACAGTGCCGAGGCCGCCGAGATCCTCGCGAACGCGATCCGCGAGTGCACGGGCACGCTCCAGGTCGCCGGTCTGTCCGTGCCGGTGGCGGTCAGCGTCGGCACGGCGATGCCCGCGAGGCACGGGGCCGACCAGGTGCTGCAGCACGCCGACCTCGCGATGGCGCGTGCCAAGCAGCGGGGCGGCGTCGTCGTGGCCTACGACCCGGCGCTCGACGACCCGGCGACGCACCGGCTCCGCGAGGTGCTCGACCTGCGCCGGGCGATCAGGGGCGAGGGGCTGGTCGTGCACTACCAGCCCGTCGTCCCCGTCGAGTCTGGCTCGCTGCGGGTCGAGGCGCTCGTGCGCCGGCGGGTCGGCGACACGCTCTCCCCGCCCGCTGACTGGCTGGACACCGCCAACCGCGCCGGCCTCATGCCCGATCTCACGGCCAACGTCGTCCGGCAGGTGGTCAGTCAGCTGGTCGCGTGGTGGGCCGAGGGACTCGAGATCGAGTGCGCCGTCAACGTGCCCGCGCCGGTGCTGTCCGGGCCGGACCTCGTGCTCGACCTGCTCCGGATCGTGGACGAGGCCGGGCTGCCCCGGCGCTCGCTGTCGCTGGAGGTCACCGAGGGCGATCTCGTGGGGGCGCGAGCACGAGCGGCACTGTCCCGGTGCGCGGAGGCCGACATCGCGGTGGCCGTCGACGACTTCGGCACCGGCTGGTCGGCGCTGTCCTACCTCGTCGACCTCCCGCTGCGCACCCTCAAGCTCGACCGGTCGATCATCGACGGGGTCGACCTCGACCACCGGCGAGCTCTGGTGGTCGGCGCCGTGGTCGACGTCGCGCACGATCTCGGGCTGCGCGTCGTTGCCGAAGGCGTCGAGACCCAGGACGTCGCCGACGTCGTCATCGACCTCGGTGCCGACGCCTTGCAGGGATACCTCTACAGCCGGCCGACCTCGCCCACCGAGCTCGGGCCGCTGCTTCGCTCCGGGCTGGTCGCGTCGCGGCGCTGACTACGATCGGCCGCATGTGCGCCTGGCCCACCGCTGTCGGTCTCGGGCTCGACGCCGTGCTCGGTGACCCGCGCCGGGCCCATCCGGTCGCGGCCTTCGGCACCGTCGCCGCTCGGGCGGAGCGCCTGGGGTACAAGGACTCTCGGCTCGCGGGCGCTGCCTATGCCGTCGCGCTGACCGGGGCGGCCGCGGGGATGGGCGCGCTGGTCGGGCGACGCCCTTGGGCAGCGGCGGTCGCGACCTGGGCAGTCGTCGGAGGGACGACGCTGCGGCGCGAGGCCCACCTGATGCACCAGCTCCTCGACCGCGGCGACCTCGCCGGCGCCCGGGAGCGGCTCCCGCACCTGTGCGGGCGCGACCCGTCGTACCTCGAGGTGCCCGGACTGGCGCGAGCGACCGTGGAGTCGGTGGCGGAAAACACCAGCGACGCGGTGGTCGCGCCGCTGTTCTGGGGAGCCGTGGCCGGCGTTCCCGGGCTGCTCGGGTACCGCGCCGTCAACACCCTCGACGCGATGGTGGGGCACCGCTCGGACCACTACGTGCGCTTCGGATGGGCGGCCGCTCGGCTCGACGACCTCGCGAACTGGGTGCCGGCGCGGCTGACGGCGGGACTGACCGTGCTGCTCGCTCCGGTCGTGCAGGGCTCGCCCCGACGCGCCTGGCATGCGTGGCGCCGCGACGGGCGCAAGCACCCGTCGCCGAACGCCGGACCCGTGGAGGCGGCGTTCGCCGGCGCCCTGGGACGCACCCTCGGCGGGGAGCTGCGCTATGGCTCGCGGGTCGAGCACCGGGCGCTGCTGGGCGACGGCCCGGAGCCCGCGGCGTCCGACATCCCGCGGGCCGCCCGGCTGTCCGCTGCCGTGTCGCTGGCCGCAGGGGCACTCGCCGTCGCCGCCCGCAGGTGAAGGGCTCGCTGCTCGTCGCCGGCACGACGAGCGACGCCGGCAAGTCGGTGCTCACGGCCGGGCTGTGCCGCTGGCTCGCCCGGCAGGGTGTGAAGGTCGCTCCCTTCAAGGCGCAGAACATGTCCCTCAACTCGGCCGTCACCGTCGACGGCGCCGAGATCGGGCGGGCCCAGGCCATGCAGGCGGCCGCTGCAGGTGTCGAGCCCGAGGCCGCCATGAACCCGGTGCTGCTCAAGCCGGGCAGTGACCGGACCTCGCAGGTCGTGCTGCTCGGCAAGCCCTACGCGGACGTGACCGCGACGTCCTACCGCGAGCACGCGGCGGTGCTGTCGGCGATCGCGGTGGACTGCCTGTTCGACCTGCAGGACCGGTTCGACGTCGTGATCTGCGAGGGCGCGGGATCACCCGCCGAGATCAACCTGCGGGCCACCGACATCGCCAACATGGGCCTCGCGCGAGCGGCGTCGCTACCCGTCCTCGTCGTCGGGGACATCAACCCCGGAGGGGTGTTCGCCGCGCTGTTCGGGACGCTGGCGCTGCTGTCGCGCGAGGACCAGGCGCTCATCAGCGGCTTCGTCATCAACAAGTTCCGCGGCGACCCTGCGCTGCTCGAGCCGGGTCTGAGGATGCTCGAGTCGCTGACCGGGCGGCGAACCCTCGGGGTGCTGCCCTGGGCGGAGGGTCTCGAGCTCGACGCCGAGGACTCGCTCGGCCTGTCCGCCCGGGTCGCTCCCGTGCCCGCGCTGGGTCGCGACGTGCTGCGGGTGTCGGTGGTCCGGCTGCCGCGGCTGTCGAACTGGACCGACATCGACGCGCTCCGCTCCGAGCCCGGGGTGCTGGTGCGGTTTGCCGAGACGGCCGAGGAGCTCGCCGACGCCGACCTCGTGGTGCTCCCAGGCACCCGCCAGACGGTGGCCGACCTGGCCTGGCTGCGGGCTCGCGGCATGGACACCGCGCTGCTCCGGCACGAGGGGTCGGTGCTGGGCATCTGCGGTGGCTTCCAGATGCTGGGGACCTCGATCACCGACCACGTCGAGTCGGGCACGGGTTCGGTCGAGGGCCTCGGGCTGCTGCCGGTGACGACGACCTTCGGCGCGGACAAGGTGCTCGGGCGGCCGGTGGGTGCCTGGCGCGGTCACGAGGTGACCACGGCGTACGAGATCCACCACGGCCGCCTCACCGCGTCGTCGGGGGAGGAGTTCCTCGACGGGGTGCGGGTGGGCGCGGTCAGCGGCACCGTCTGGCACGGTGCGCTGGAGAGCGACGGCTTCAGGAGGGCCTATCTCGCGGAGGTCGCCGCTCTGGCTGGGCGCGACTGGGTGCCCGGAGAGCGGCCCTTCGCCGCGGTCCGACAGGCCCGGCTCGACCTGCTCGGCGACCTGGTGGCGGACCACCTCGACACTGACCTGGTGCTGCGTCTGATCGAGGATGGCCCGCCCGTCGGCCTGCCCTTCGTGCCCCCGGGCGCGCCCAGGGCGTGACGTCAGCCGGCGGCGCCGGACTCCTTGAGGGCCTTGGCCGCTGCTTCCTTGCTGACCTTGACCAGCGAGCCGGCGATGGCCGCGGCGCCGAGCAGGAACGTGGCGCCGAACAGGAAGCCGACCCCCCAGCCGGAGACGAGGGCGTCGTAGACCTTGGCGAGCAGCGCCTGGGTCTGCGCGGTCACCTGACCGGTCTGCACAGCCTGCTGCACCTGGCCGGAGGCTTGGCTGAAGCCGGGGAAGACGCTCCGGGTGTGCGAGGTGCTCACCGCCGTGAGGACGGCGAGGCCGATGGCGCCGCCGACCTGCTGGCCGGCGTTGAGCAGCGCCGAGGCGATGCCCGCGTCCTCGCCGGGCACCCCGGCGACGGCTGAGCTGGTGAGGGCCACGAAGGTGAGCCCCATGCCGGAGGCGACGCAGACGAGGGCCGGCAGCACGACGCCGACGTAGGACGAGCCCGGCTCCAGCCGCAGGCCCAGCTGCAGCAGGCCGCTGGCGGCCACGATCGGGCCGACGATCAGCAGCGGACGTGGACCGATCTTGCCCAGCAGCTTCGACCCGATCCCTGCGCCGACACCGATGAGCAGCGTCATGGGCAGGAACGCGAGGCCGGACCTGATCGGGCTCCACCCGTTGACGCTCTGCATCCAGAGGATGAGGAAGAAGAAGATCGCGAAGATGCCGGCGCCGATGAGCAGCGCGCCGATGTCGGCACCCAGGGCGCTGCGGTTGCGCAGCACCCGGAGCGGGACGAGCGGGTTCTTCGAGGTCGCCTGGACGACCGCGAACGCGGCCAGGCTCAGCAGCGCACCGGCGAACCACGCGAGGGTCTTGACGTCTCCCCAGCCGTAGTCGTTGCCCTTCACGAGGGCATAGACCAGCGCCATCAGGCCGCCTGTGATGAGCACGGCGCCCCGGATGTCGAAGCCCTGGGCGCGCTCGTCACGGCTCTCGGGCACGAACTTGATCGCACCGACGACAGCGATCGCGGCGATGGGGAGGTTGACGAGGAAGACCCAGCGCCAGCTGGCGTACTCGGTCAGCACGCCGCCGAGGATCAGGCCGAGTGCGGCGCCGCCCGCGGTGATCGCGGCCCAGATGCCGAGGGCGCGGTCGCGCTCCTCGCCCTCCTTGAAGACGACCGTCAGCAGCGACAGCGCGGCGGGCGACATGAGCGCCCCACCCATGCCCTGGATGGCCCGAGCGGCGATCAGCAGGCCCAGGTTGCCGGAGACGCCGCCGAGCAGCGACGCCGCCGCGAACAGGACGGCACCGGCCATGAAGACGTTGCGCCGGCCGACCCGGTCGGCGATCTTGCCGCCGAGCAGCAGGAACCCGCCGAAGGTGAGCGTGTAGGCCGTGACGATCCAGCTCAGGTCGCTGTTGCTCGTCACGTTGAGAGCCTTCGCGATGTCGGGCAGCGCCACGTTCACGATGGTGGCGTCGAGGACGACCATCAGCTGGGCGATGGCGACGACGACGAGGGCGAGGCCCTTGTGGACGCTGCGACCATCGGCGTGGGTGATGCCGGCGGGTGCGTCGGACAGGACGGACATGGTCAGGGTTCCCCTCTACGTGCGTTGACTCAACAACCGTAGACCCTTGAACTCTGAAGGGTCAACAGTTGTAGAGTGATGTGCGTGACATCCACCAGCATCGGCGCGGGCACCGACAGTCCCGAGGCCCATCTGCCGCGCGAAGAGCGCCGTCGTCGCACCGAGGCTGCCATTCTCGAGGCAGCCCGGGCGCTGTTCGCCGAGAGCGGCTTCGAGAAGACGACCATCCGCGCGGTCGCGGCGAAGGCGGGCATCGATCCCGCTCTCGTGATGCAGTACTACGGCAACAAGGAGGGCCTGTTCGCAGCCTCCGCCCGTTGGCAGGTCGACCACAAGCGGATCGGCAGCGCCGCGCTCGGTGACATCCCCCACATCGCGATCGAGGACCTCTTCGCGACCTTCGAGGACCCGTCCCATCGGGACGAGACGATCGCCCTGCTCCGCAACTGCCTGACTCACGACAGCGCGCTCGAGATCGTCCGGGACGAGGTCATGTGCGAGACCCAGGAGATGATCGCCCGCACCATCGGCGGTGACGACGCCGAGCTCCGCGCCGGGCTGCTCGGCTCCACGATGATGGGGCTGATCCTGGGTCGCTACCTGCTGGAGCTGCCCGCCGTGAAGGCGGCCTCGCGCGAGGACCTCGAGCGCGTGCTGCTCCCGATCCTCGAAGCGCTGGTCAACCCGCCAGCCACCAGCTGAAGCAGCGGCTCGTCCACGACGGCTGCTCGCGCTCGTAGAACCGGTGCGCGTCGAGCCGCCCGTCGCCGCTGTCCAGCTCCAGATGCGTCGCGCCGTGCGCGACCGCCCATGCCTTCGCGTCGTCGAGCAGGGCCTTGCCCAGGCCCTCTGATCGCCGGGAGGGGTCGACGGCGAGGTCCTCGACCCACGCCCGCTGCCCGAAGCGCACCGACGGCAGGTCGAGCACGATGGTGCAGAAGCCGCTGAGGTCGTCGCAGACCAGCACCGTGGCGCGGTCGCTGTCGATGAGGCCCCGCACCC
>JAODND010000037.1 GCA_025465465.1 Frankiales bacterium
GCCGCACGGGCGGCTCGAGCATCACGTTCAAGGACGTCGGAGGCGCCGAGGAAGCGGTGATCGAGCTCGCCGAGATCCGCGACTACCTCAAGGACCCCACGAAGTACGTCGCTCTCGGCGCCGTACCACCCAAGGGCGTCCTGCTGTTCGGCCCTCCCGGGACCGGCAAGACGCTGCTGGCGAAGGCCGTCGCCGGCGAGGCGGGCGTGCCGTTCTTCAGCGTCGCCGGTGCCGAGTTCGTCGAGTCGCTCGTCGGCGTGGGCGCCGCCCGCATCCGTGACCTGTTCAGGCGCGTCAACGCGGTGGCACCCGCCATCGTGTTCATCGACGAGCTCGACGCCGCCGGCCGCAAGCGCGGCTCCGGTGGTGGCGGTGGCGGCTCCGACGAGCGCGAGCAGACCCTCAACCAGCTGCTCGTGGAGATGGACGGCTTCGAGGTCAGCACCGGCGTCGTCGTCATCGCCGCGACGAACCGCCCCGACATCCTGGACCCGGCCCTGATGCGGCCCGGCCGCTTCGACCGCCACATCACCGTCGAGCGCCCCGACCTGGAGGGCCGCGTCCGGATCCTCAAGATCCATGCTGCCAAGAAGCCGCTCGCGGCGGACGTCGACCTCGAACGGCTCGCGTCGCGCTGCCCCGGGTTCACCGGCGCCGACCTGGCCTCGGTCGTCAACGAGGCCGCCCTGCTGACCATCCGTCGGAAGGGCAACCAGATCGGCATGAAGGACATGGAGGAGGCCGTCGTCCGCGTCCTCGAGGGCCCGCAGCGCCGCGGCCGCGTCCTGACCTCGGACGAGCGCCTCCGCGCCGCCTACCACGAGATCGGCCACATCGTCGTCGCCGCGACCCTCGGTCGCCACGAGGACATCCATCGCGTGACCGTCCTCGCCCGTGGCCGCACCGTGGCCGCCGCCACCTTCGGCGACACCGAGGCGACGCTGCAGACCCGCAGCAGCCTGCACAACCAGCTGGTTGCCACCCTCGGCGGTGTCGCTGCCGAGGACCTGGTCCTCGGCGAGGGCTCCACGGGCGCCGAGCAGGACATCGAGCACGCCACCGACCTGGCCCGCGACATGGTGACCAGATACGGCATGAGCGACGAGGTCGGCCCGGTCCGCTTCCAGGTCAAGGCCGGCGAGGGCTTCCTCGGTGACGACTCGCAGCTCGTCGAGCTGTCCGACGACACGCGTCGTGAGGTCGAGGGTGCGATCCGCAAGCTCATCGAGGACGCCCGCGACGAAGCCAAGGCCATCCTGCGCGCGCACCGCCGCGAGCTGGACGCCCTCGCCGCCCGCCTCGACGCCGACGAGACCCTCGAGGGACAGATCCTCGAGGAGGCACTCGCGCCCCTCATGAAGGCCATCGCCACTCCCCCTGCGAGCGCCAGCACGTCGAGCCGGCCCGCCCCCCGCCGTACCGCCACTGCGATGGCGAAGGCCGCGACGACCGCCACCAAGCCGGCGACGAAGCCGGCCAACAAGGCGACAGCCGCGGGGCGGAGCTCCACCGCAACCCGCTCCACAACGAGGAAGTAGCCGTGCGCCGACCTCGCCTGAGGTCAGCGCTGCTCGTCGCGGCTGTCCTCTCTGCGGGCATCCCGACGATCGCGCTGGCCCAAGCGCCCGCGCTGCACTGCGGGGCAAAGCTGCACGGCTCGTGGGAGACGATCCACATCGACTCCTTCAAGCCCGTGCAGTCGATGAGCTCTCCCGACAGCGTGTCGGCATGGACCGTCGACGAGACCCGGCCACAGGACCTCGCGGCCACCAACGGGGTCCGGGTCCAGACCACCAGCGACCACGGCTGCGACTGGGCCGACTCGCTCGTCCTCAAGCTCGGACCGGGCAGCGGCCAGTCGTTCGCGGGCGCGCAGGCCAAGATCGTGTCGCTCGCCCTCCTCGGCAGCACGCACGTCGCTGCCGTCCAGGAGGGCACCGGCGCGGCCAGCCGACCGCACATCATGGTCGGCACCGGCGGCAGCTGGACCACGGCCGACAGCGGGCTGCCCGCACAGGGCGCGCCCAAGCTGCTGCGCGCGGCCAACGACGGACGCACGCTCTATCTCACCATCAGCCCCACCGGGAGCAGCGGCGGCAGCAGCGGCGGGACCACCGGTCTGCCGGGGCTCCCCACCACAGGTGGCGGGGTCGGCAACCCGGCCGGCCTGCTCTATGCGAGCACGGACCGCGGCCACACCTGGTCGCTGCGCACCACGGCCAACGAGCTGCCCTCGGGTGCGGCCGGCTTCACCGCGCTCGACGTGGACTCCTCCGACAGCAACCGGCTCTACGGCATCCTCAACGGGCGCCTCGAGGTGTCCGCCAACGGTGGCAGCACCTTCACGGCGCCGCTCGGCAACACCGACCTCACCGCTCTGACGGCGATGGGGCCCTTGACGGTCGCGGCCTTCAGCGCGTCGGGCCGGATGTACTACAGCGGCAATGCGGGCGGCAGCTTCACCAACTTCGCGGCCCCCGGCGGGGTCACGTCGGTCGGCTACCGCGATGGCGACAACACTCTGATGATCGAGCGCAACGGCCTGCTGCAGCGCCTCACGCCGTTCACTCACTCGGTCGTGGACACGCCTGCCGGCTCCCAGCCTCGCCCCGGATCCCTGACCGGCGACCGCGGCAGCCAGTCGAGCTTCCACGCGCTGTCCGGCCACAGCCTGCTGCGCTACGTCGATCCGGTACCCCCCGGCACGACGATCCCGCCGATCGCCGTCGGAGACACCTCCGTACCGCCACCGGTCCCCGGCACGGTCGTCCCGGCAGCGCAGAGCGTCACCCTGCAGGTCGGCAGCACGGCAACGGTCCCGTTCCGGCTCGACCTGCCGAAGAACCCGACTCCCCTCGACCTGTACTTCCTCGTCGACGCGTCCGGCTCGATGAGCGACTACATCCAGAGCCTCAAGGCAAACATCAACCGGATCGTCGGGTCCCTGACGTTCCAGCACGTCGACCTCAAGGTCGGGGTCGCCACCCTGGGCTCGGGCGAGCACCCCGACGAGAGGCCCTACCCGGAGACCTACGTCTACCCGACGCAGCCCAAGCGGCCCTACCACAAGCCGGTGATCTACCGCCGGATCCGGGCCGTCGGCCAGACCGGTGCTGAGCTGCAGGCGGCCGTCAACGCCATCACGATCCAGAGCGACGACATCCCGCCGACCGTGGGCGGTGGTGGCCGGGAGGGCCAGCTGCTCGCGCTGCGCCAGCTCATGATCGGCGACGGCATCCACACGTGGGCAGAGTCGCAGGTCCACTCCGGGACCTACCTCGACGTACCGCCCGGCCAGAACGCCGGGTTCCGGGGCAGTCCGGCCGTGCGCAAGATCGTCATCATGGCCACCGACGAGGCGTTCGACAACCCCTACCCGCAGCAGAACACCCCTGGCGGCGCTCTCGACTTCAGTGCTGCCCTCGGGGCGCTCAACGCCAAGCACGTGCAGGTCATCGGGCTGTCCGCTGGCAGTCTCGACTCCCTGGCCGACCTGCGGCACGTCGCCAGTGGGACCCACAGCGTCGCCCCGCCGGGTGGGGTCTACTGCGGCATCGACCCGAACACCGACCTGCCAGAACGGATCGCTCCTGGTCAGCCGTTGGTGTGCAGCAGCGGCAACCACTTCGACGACGCCATCATCCGGTTGCTCGCCAGCCTGGTGGACCGCCAGTCGGTCGCGCTGGTGCCGTTGTCGAAGAGCCCGGTCCTGGGCTCTGCGCAGGGCAGCGCGCTCGTGGGCCTCAACGTGAAGAAGCCCAACGCGGCATCGTTCACGGTCAACGTCAGCTGCGTCGACGTCAAGCCCGGCCGCTACGGCGGCGACATCGCGGCGGTGCTCCGGGGGACCAAGGTGGGCCAGGCGCACGTCAACGTGACGTGCCTGAAAGCCAACGCTGCCGTCCCGCCCCGGCCGATCCCCCCGGTAAACCCGCCGGCTCCCCCCGCGCCGCAGCCGGCCGCTCCCGCTGTGCCCCCGCTCGCTCCCCCGGCACCAGCGGTCCAGCCGCAGGTGCAGATCCAGACCCAGGTGCAGGTCAACCCGATGACGGCCGGAGCGCTCCAGGAGCAGCAGGAGCTGCAGCTGGCGCTCGCCCTCAACGGGACGCTGAAGGACGACGACCCGGCCTTCAACGCGGGCACCCAGCTGGCCATGGTCGACCGGCGAAAGCACGAGGCCGTGCAGGCCGGCTATGTGCTGGCGGTCGCCATGACGGCGTGTGCCGGCCTGGGCCTGGCCCGGCTGCGCGCCAAGCCCGAGCCACGGGTCCGGCGGGCATCCTGACCTCGCCGTCACTGTTGTGTGAGGTGGCACCTCACCGGTGTGTCACACGGCGGCCCGGTGTGGGTTCATCTCCTAGCCTCAGCAGGTGACTGACTCTGGGCGGGTCTACGGGGGGCGGTCAGAGCACGAGCGACGCTCCGACCGTCGTACCCGCCTGATCCACGCCGGACTCGAGCTGTTCGGGACCGACGGCTGGCAGGCGACGACCATCGAGCGGCTGTGCTCCTCGGCGGGGGTGGCGACCCGCTCGTTCTACGAGGAGTTCGCCGGCCGGGAAGCGCTGCTGGGTGCCGTCTACGAGCACGTCATGAACGGCGTGCTCACGACGGTGATCCCCATGGTGCAGGCCTCCGAGGGCAGGCTGGAGGAGCGCATCCGGCTCGGGCTCGGTGGCTATGTCGGATACCTGACCGAGGACCCCCGCCGCGCCAAGGTCGCCCACCGTGAGATCCGGGTTGCCGGGGTCCTCGAGAACGACAGGCACGCGATGGTGGTCCGCTTCGCCGACGTCATCGCCAGCGAGGCGATGCCCGAGGGCGGCGCCGCCGGGCGGGTGCTCGCCCTCGCCCTCGCCGGAGCGGTCAGCGAGGTGCTCGTGGACTGGGTCGCCCACCCCGAGCCGCGGCCCAGCACGGCGCCCATCGTGGACGCCCTCGTGCGGCTCTATGTGGCGGCGGTCGCACCCGTCGACGCTTAGCGGGCGCATGGGACGGGGTAGGACGAACGGGACGCCCGACGATCAGGAAGACTCCTTCTCGTGTCCCCCCTCGTTCGACCCTGGCCCGGATCGCCGTACCCGCTCGGCGCCACCTACGACGGGAGCGGTACGAACTTCGCGCTCTTCAGCGAGATCGCGGAGTCGGTGGAGCTGTGCCTGTTCGACGCGGACGGCACCGAGAGCCGGGTGCCGCTGCGCGAGCGGGACCACCTCGTCTGGCACGGGTACCTGCCAGGGATCGGCCCCGGACAGCGCTACGGCTACCGGGTGCACGGGCCCTTCGAGCCGGAGCAGGGTCACCGCTGCAACCCCTCGAAGCTGCTGCTCGACCCCTACGCGAAGCAGCTGGAGGGCGAGGTCGACTGGGACCAGGCCTGCTTCTCCTACAACTGGGACGACGAGAGCTTCAACGACGACGACTCCGCGCCGCACATGCCCAAGTGCGTCGTCATCAGCCCGTACTTCGACTGGGACAACGACCGGCACCCGCGGACGCCGTACAACGAGACCGTCATCTACGAAGCGCACGTCAAGGGCCTGACCAAGACGCACCCGGGGATCCCGGAGGAGATCCGCGGCAGCTACGCGGCCGTGGCCCACCCCGTCATGATCGAGCACTACAAGAAGGTCGGGATCACCGCTGTCGAGCTGATGCCCGTGCACCAGTTCGTGCACGACAGCCACCTCGTCGAGCAGGGCCGCCGCAACTACTGGGGCTACAACACCATCGGGTTCCTCGCCCCGCACAACGACTATGCGTCCACGCCGACGCCCGTGCAGGAGTTCAAGGCGATGGTGAAGGCGCTGCACGCCGAGGGACTCGAGGTCATCCTCGACGTCGTCTACAACCACACGGCCGAGGGCAACCACCTCGGGCCCACCCTGTCGTTCCGCGGCATCGACAACGCCGCCTACTACCGCCTGGTCGAGGGCGACGAACAGCACTACTACGACACCACCGGCACCGGAAACACGCTGCTCATGCGGCACCCGCACGTGCTGCAGCTCATCATGGACAGCCTGCGCTACTGGGTCATCGAGATGCA
This sequence comes from Frankiales bacterium, assembly GCA_025465465.1. Taxonomy (GTDB): domain Bacteria; phylum Actinomycetota; class Actinomycetes; order Mycobacteriales; family SCTD01; genus RYN-111. The sequence continues at coordinate 6,050 of JAODND010000037.1, forward strand.
CGTCGACGGGTTCCGGTTCGACCTCGCGTCCTCGCTGGCGCGGCAGTTCCACGAGGTCGACCGGCTGTCGGCCTTCTTCGACCTGGTGCAGCAGGATCCCGTGATCAGCCAGGTGAAGCTGATCGCGGAGCCGTGGGACGTGGGCGAGGGCGGCTACAACGTCGGCGGCTTCCCGCCGCTGTGGACCGAGTGGAACGGCAAGTACCGCGACACCGTGCGCGACTTCTGGCGCGGCGAGGAGTCGACGCTCGCCGAGCTGGCCGAACGGCTCACGGGATCGGCCGACCTCTACGAGCAGGACGGCCGCCGGCCGTTCGCGAGCATCAACTTCGTCACGGCGCACGACGGCTTCACCCTGCACGACCTCGTCAGCTACAACGACAAGCACAACGACGCCAACGGCGAGGGGGGCAACGACGGTGAGTCCCACAACCGCTCGTGGAACTCCGGCGTCGAGGGCGACACCGACGACCTCGACATCATCGCGCTGCGCGAGCAGCAGAAGCGCAACCTGCTCACCACCCTGTTCCTGAGCCAGGGCGTGCCGATGCTGCTGCACGGCGACGAGCTCGGCCGCACCCAGCAGGGCAACAACAACGTCTACGCCCAGGACTCCGAGCTGGCCTGGATCGACTGGGAGCGAGCTCGCGACTTCGAGGTCCTCACGGACTTCACCGCCAGGCTGGCCGCCCTGCGTCGTGACCACCCGGTGTTCCGGCGGCGACGCTTCTTCCATGGGCGCCCGGTGCGCGGCTCGATGGAGGACATCGCGTGGTACACCCCGGCCGGCGAGGAGATGTCCGACGAGGACTGGGACGCCGGCTATGCGCGTTCACTGGCCGTGTTCCTCAACGGCGACGCGATCCGGGAGCCTGACGCGCGTGGCGAGCCGGTCACGGACGACCAGTTCTGGCTGCTCCTCAACGGTCACCGCGAGGACCTGCAGTTCGTGCTCCCCGACGTGGCCGGCGACCGATGGGACATCGCCCTCGACACGTCCGCCCCGCTGCTCGACGAGGTCGAGGACCGGGTGGTCAAGACCGGTGAGCCCTTCGACGTGCCGGCCCGGTCGGTGCTCCTCCTGCGCAAGGTCTTCTGAGTGATCAGGTCCACCTATCGGCTGCAGCTCACACCGTCGTTCGGCTTCGACGACGCAGCCGCAGTGGTCCCCTACCTCGCGCGGCTCGGCATCACGCACCTCTACTGCAGCCCCTGGCTCGCCTCGGCACGCGGATCCCAGCACGGCTATGACGTCGTGGACCACAGCCGGGTCGACGACGAGCTCGGCGGTCCTGAGGCACTGGCGCGGCTGCACCAGACCTGTCAGGACCACGGCCTCGGCATCGTGCTCGACATCGTGCCGAACCACATGACCATCGCTGCGCCTGAGGACCGCAACGCCCAGTGGTGGTCCGTGCTGCGGGAGGGCCAGGCCTCGCCGTACAGGGACTGGTTCGACGTCGACTGGAGCCGCAGGCTGCTCGCTCCGGTGCTCGGCGGCCCACTCGCCGACGTGGTCGGCGAGCTCGAGCTGACCGAGGACACGGTCACCTACTACGAGCACGTCTTCCCTTTGGCGCCAGGCACTCTGGTGCCGGGCGACGTGCTCGGGACGCTCGATCGGCAGCACTACCGGATCGCCGACTGGCACACTGCGACCGAGGAGAGCACGCACCGCCGGTTCTTCGACGTCACCACCCTGGCGGGGCTGCGGGTGGAGGACCCGGCCGTCTTCGACGCCACCCACGCGCTGATCCTGAGACAGGTCGCCGACGGCATCGTCGACGGGCTGCGGGTCGACCACCCGGACGGCCTCGCCGACCCGGCGGGATACCTGGCACGGCTGCGGGAGCAGACCGGGGGGCTGTGGGTGGTCGCCGAGAAGATCCTCGAGCACGGCGAGGAGCTGCCGCACTGGGAGTGCGCCGGCACGACCGGCTACGACGCCCTCAACCTCGTGACCGGGCTGTTCGTCGACCCGGCCGGTGAGCAGCCGCTCACCTCGCTCTGGGAGTCGCTGACCGGCGACACGTCGGCCTGGGACGAGGTTGTCGAGGCCTCGAAGCGGCAGGTGCTCAACCAGGTGCTGTCCGCCGAGGTCGAGCGGCTCGTCGACCTCGCCAAGCCGCTGTGCGACGCCGCGCACCTCGACATCACCCGGCGCGGGCTGCGCGAGGCTCTGGTCGAGGTGCTCGTGGCCTTCGACGTCTACCGCGCCTATCTGCCCGAGAGGGCTGCGACCGTGCGCTGGGCCGGTGAGACCGCCGCGGCACGGCTCCCCCACCGCGCGCGCGAGATCGCAGTGCTGGTCGAGCTGGTGCTGCAGCCCGGGGAGCTCGCCACGCGGTTCCAGCAGACCTGCGGCCCGGCCATGGCCAAGGGCGTCGAGGACACCGCGTTCTACCGCTACCTGCCGCTGCTCGCCCTCAACGAGGTCGGCGGCGACCCGGGGCACTGGGGCACGGCCGTCGAGGACTTCCACGAGCACTGCGCCCGGATGCTCGCGCAGTGGCCGGACACCATGACGACGCTGTCGACGCACGACACGAAGCGGTCCGAGGACGTCCGCGCCCGGCTCGCCCTGCTCTCGCAGCACGCCGTCGAGTGGGGCGAGGCCGTCACCCAGTGGACGGCCTGGCTCCCCCGGCGCCTCGACCCTCCCACCGAGCAGCTCATCTGGCAGACGCTGGTGGGTGCGTGGCCCATCGACGCCGACCGGGCGGTCGCCTACGTCGGGAAGGCCACGCACGAGGCGAAGGCGCGGACCTCCTGGTTGGAGCCGGACAGCGGATACGACGAGGCAGCCGCCGGCTACGTGCGCGCACTGCTGGCCGACGCCCACCTGGTCGGTGAGATTTCCGCGTTCGTCAAGCGGCTCGCGGGGCCCTGGCGCAGCACGGTGCTGGCCCAGAAGCTCGTGCAGCTGACGATGCCCGGCGTGGCCGACACCTATCAGGGCTGCGAGCTGGTCGACCTCTCGCTGGTCGACCCGGACAACCGACGGCCCGTCGACTACGCCCGCCGGGTCGCCCTGCTCGACGCCCCGGACGGGTCGCTGGACAGCGAAAAGCTGCGGCTCGTGCAGGCGGCGCTGGCGGTGCGGGACCGGCTCGACGGCTACGACCCGTTGGAGGCAGCACCCACGACCCTGGCCTACCGCCGCGGACCGGTCGCTGTCGCCGTACCCCTTCGCGGCGGTGCTGCCGAGCTGGAGCTCGACGGCTATGACGACCTGCTTCCCGACCTGCCCGTACGACTGCTCCTCCTGCGAGGCTGACGACATGAACCTCTTCCGCGTGTGGGCACCGCACGCGTCGTCGGTCACGATCTCGGACGGCACGGCGATGTTCCGTGACGGCGAGTGGTGGGCCGGCAGCACCGCCCTGGAGGACTACGGCTTCAGCATCGACGGCGGACCGGTCCGGCCCGACCCGCGCAGTCCCTGGCAGCCGCAGGGAGTGCATGGCCTCTCGCGCTGCTACGACCACGACGCCTTCGCCTGGACCGACCAGCGCTGGCACGGTGTCCCGCTCGCGGGCGCGGTGCTCTACGAGCTGCACGTCGGCACGTTCACCGCGGAGGGCACCTTCGACGCAGCGATCGGCAGGCTCGACCACCTCGTCGACGTCGGCGTGAGCGCCGTCGAGCTGCTGCCCTGCAACGCCTTCGACGGACGGTGGGGCTGGGGGTACGACGGCGTGGCGCTGTTCGCCGTCTTCGAGCCCTACGGCGGTCCCGACGGCCTGAAGAGGTTCGTCGACGCGGCACACGCCAAGGGGATCGGCGTCGTCATGGACGTCGTCTACAACCACCTCGGGCCGGCGGGAAACTACCTGCCGGAGTTCGGCCCCTACTTCACCGACGACCACCAGACGCCCTGGGGCCCGGCGGTGGACCTGCGGCGGCCCGAGGTCCGGCGGTTCTTCCTCGACAACGCCCTCACGTGGCTGCGCGACTACCACATCGACGGGCTCCGGCTCGATGCCGTGCACGCCCTCGTCGACGACAGCGCGACGCACCTGCTGGAGGAGCTGGCGCAAGAGGTCGCGGCCTTGGCCGCGCAGCTCGGGAAGCCGCTCTGGCTGGTCGCCGAGAGCGACCTCAACGATCCAAAGGTCATCGACCCGCACGGCTGGCGGATGGACGGTCAGTGGTGCGACGACGTGCACCACGCGCTGCATGCCCTGCTGACGGGCGAGCGCTTCGGCTACTACGTCGACTTCGGCGGGTTCGACACCCTCGCCAAGGCGCTCACCGGGGCCTTCGTCCACGATGGCAGCTGGTCGACGTTCCGCGGCCGGCCACACGGCAGGCCGGTCCCCGCCGACGTCCCGGGGTGGCGGTTCGTGACCTACCTGCAGGACCACGACCAGGTCGGCAACCGCGCGCTGGGGGACCGACCCGCGCTGAGCCCGGGCCTGCAGCGCGTCGGTGCCGCGCTGTCGCTGCTGAGCGCCTTCACCCCGATGCTGTTCATGGGCGAGGAGTATGGCGCCACGACTCCGTGGCGGTACTTCAGCGACCACAGCGGCGAGCTCGGCCGAGCGGTCCGCGACGGCCGGCGGCGCGAGTTCGCACAGCACGGGTGGAGCAGCGAGGACGTGCCCGACCCGCAGGACCCGGCAACGTTCGAGGCCTCCAAGCTCGACTGGAGCATCGACGAGGACCTGCTCCGCTTCTATCGGGAGCTGATCGCGCTCCGCAGATCGCGCACCGAGCTCTCCGACGGCCGCCGGGACCACGTCGGCATCACGTGGGACGAAGACGCCCGCTGGATCGTCATGACCCGCGGGTCGGTCGCGATCTGCTGCAACCTGGCCCAGGAGCGGCAGGCACTCGCCGTACCCGGCACCCCGAAGGGCGTGCTGCTCGCGAGCGGCTCCGGCTGGACCTACCAGGACCAGCGGGTGGAGACCGACGGTGAGTCGGTCGTCGTTGTCGAGCTCGTCTAGGTGCGGTCGAGCGTGTCGTAGGCCTTGTCGCCGTGACCGAGCTCCTCGCCGCCCTGGCGGCCGCCGTCGTCGTGCTCGAGCTCTGCCTGGAACACCACCTCGCCCTGCGGCAGCGAGATGCGGTTGCCGTGGACGAGCAGCGTCTCCGTGACCGGTGCCCCGTCGACGACGACGGTGTCGAGACCCCGGAGGGTGACCCGTCCGTCCGGTTCCACGATCGCCTCCGCGACCGGCGGGTCACCGAGCTTCGTGATGCCGACCTCCAGGAGCAACGGCTCCGGCAGCGGGTCGGACACGTGGTGCTCGCCGCCCGCGACGGGGACGAGGCGCGGACTACCAGGGATCGCCATGCTCGTCGTGTACCCGCGAGCCGCGCCGACCACACGCTGCCAGCCATCTCCAAGGTAGCTGCGAGAGAGTGGCTGCATGAGTGCAGTGCGCAAGACGCCGGCCGCTGACCCTGGTGAGCTGCTCGACCTCGTGCTGACCGAGGTCAGCAGCGTCGTCGTCGGACAGGACGTCATGCTCGAACGGATGCTCGTGGCGCTGCTGGCCCGCGGGCACTGCCTGCTGGAGGGCGTCCCGGGCGTCGCCAAGTCGCTCGCGGTCGACACGCTCGCCCGGGCGATCGGCGGCACCAGCGTGCGCATCCAGTTCACCCCCGACCTCGTGCCCAGCGACATCATCGGCACCCGGATCTACCGGCCGTCGCAGGAGGACTTCGACGTCGAGCTCGGACCGGTGTTCGCCAACCTCGTGCTGGCCGACGAGGTCAACCGCGCGCCGGCGAAGGTCCAGTCGGCGCTGCTGGAGGTCATGGCAGAGCGACAGGTCTCGCTGGCCGGCACGACCTATCCCCTGCCGTCGCCCTTCGTGGTCATGGCGACGCAGAACCCGCTGGAGTCCGAGGGCGTCTACCCACTGCCCGAGGCGCAGCTCGACCGCTTCCTCATGAAGGTCGACGTTCCGACCCCGACGATGCAGGAGGAGCTCGAGATCGTCCATCGGATGTCGGTCGACCCGCCCCGCGCCGCCCAGGTCATCACCCTCGAACAACTCGTGCAGGTGCAGCAGGCGGCCGACGCGGTCTATGTGCACGAGGCCGTCGCCGAGTACGCCGTGCGGATCGTCATGGCCACCCGCAACCCGCAGGAGTGGGGCGCGCCCGAGCTCGTCCCGCTCGTCATCCATGGGGCGTCGCCCCGCGGCAGCCTCGGCCTGGTGGCGGCCGCCCGGTCGCTGGCGCTCATCCGCGGCCGCAACTACGCGCTGCCTGCCGACGTCGCCGAGGTCGCGGTCGACGTGCTCTCCCACCGGCTGGTGCTGACCTATGACGCGATCGCCGACGCCGTGCCCCGTCGCCGGCTCATCGAGCGGGTCCTCGAGCTGGTGTCCGCGCCGGCTCAGGCTCCTTCCGTGTACGACGACGGCGTCGCATGAGCGCTTCGTCGCTGCTCACGACGGGTGCCCGCGCCAAGCGTCTGTACCTCGAGGTGTCCGCCAAGGTCGACGGGTATCTGCACGGCGAGCACCTCGGCATCCAGATCGGCCCCGGCGGCGACCCGGCCGAGGCCAGGCTGTATGCCCCGGGCGACGACGTACGCCGGATGGACTGGTCGGTGCTCGCCCGCACCGGGGAGCCGCACGTCCGCACCACGACCGCGCAGCGCGAGCTGGAGACGACGTTCGTCGTGGACCTCACGCCCTCGATGGGCCTCGGCTCGCGGCGGCAGCTGAAGAAGGAGCTGGCACTGACGGTCGTGGCGGCGCTGAGCCACCTCGCCTCCGGCCCGGGCGACCGCATCGGCGCCGTGGTGCTGACCCGTCACGGCGTCCGGCGGCTCCCCTCGAGGACCACCGCGACCGCGGCGCCGCACCTGCTGTCGGTGCTCGACCGGATCGACCCTGGCGAGGGCGCCGGACCCAGCCTCGGTGAGGCGCTGCAGGCGGTGCCCCTCAACCGGCGTGGCCTGCTCGTCGTCGTGTCCGACCTGCTCGGCCCGCGTGACTGGCAGAAGCGGATGCAGCTGATCGCCCAGCGGCACGACGTGATCGTGGCGCACCTCAGCGACCCGGTGGAGCTCACCCTTCCCTCGGTCGGGCTGCTGCGGGTGCGTGACCCCGAGACCGGCCGGTCACTCGACGTACCGACCGGCAGCCGAGCCCTGCGGGAGAGCTATGCCCGGGCGGCAGCGGCCCGGCAGGCATCTGCCGCCGAGGCCGTCAGGGCTGCGGGTGCTGCGTACCTGCCGCTGTCCACCGATGCCGACTGGCTGCGTGAGCTGTCACGGTTCCTGACGTTGCGCCGGCGGGTGCGGGCGGCGCGGCGCGTGGCGGGCCGATGACCTTCTCGATCCCCCGCAACTGGCACTTCTCGGAGGAGCCACGGCTCTGGCTCCTGCTCGCCGTCGCCGCGGTCGCCGCGCTCTATGTCGCGCTGCAGGTGCGCCGGTCGACGTATGAGACCCGGCTCTCCGACGTGGACCTGCTGGCGTCCGTGATGCCTCGGCGGCCCGGCTGGCGTCGGCACGTGCCGGCAACCCTGCTGATCCTGACCCTTGCCGCACTGACCACCGGCTTCGCCCGGCCGACAGCCGACGTGAGGGTCAAGCGCGACAAGGCCACCGTCATGGTCGTCCTTGACGTGTCCGCGTCGATGCTCGCGACCGACGTGTCACCGTCGAGGATCGAAGCAGCCAAGGCGGCGGCCGCCGCGTTCGTGCATGGCCTGCCTGCGACCTTCTCGGTAGGCCTCGTGTCGTTCAGCGGCACGGCCGCGCTCGTCGTGCCGCCGACGACCGACAAGAGCTCGGTGGCCGGGGCCATCTCGGCCCTGCAGCTCGGCGGTGGCACGGCCATCGGCGACGCGGTCGGTGTCGCGGTGAAGGCTGCCCAGGCCGTGCAGGCGTCCGGCAACAAGGCGCCTGTCCGCATCGTGCTGCTCTCCGACGGCGGCAACACCGTCGGGCAGCCGGTGAGCGCCGGCGCCGACCAGGCTGTGAAGGCGGGCATGCCTGTCACCACCATCGCCTATGGCACGCCCGACGGCTATGTCGCGGTGCGCGGCCAGTTCATCCCGGTGCCGGTGGACCGCGCGACGCTCGAGGGGCTGGCCCGCACGACAGGCGGTCAGCACTACCAAGCGCTGTCGGAAACCGAGCTCCGCGCCGTCTACAAGTCCATCAGCAAGGAAGCGGGCACGACCACCAAGCGCAAGGAGCTCACCGCGGCGATGACCGGCGTGGCGCTCCTGCTGGGGCTCAGCGCGGCAGCAGCCTCGCTCGTGTGGTTCCGCGTCCTGCCCTGACCCCACCCCTTCGACACGCGACCTGCCGAGTGGGACGGGCGTGACTGGAGGGGCGCCGTGCGGCCTCACCGGGAGCAGGGGCACCACTGGGCAGCGGGGGTGTCGGCCGGGGGGACCTCAGCGGGGCAGGATCACGTCGTAGTAGGTCGTGTTGCCCGAGTTGACGAACAGGTCGTGCTCGACGGTGCCGCGGCCGACCTGGATCCTGACGTGGTAGCCGAGGCCGTCGCCGAGCTGGCAGAGCCGCAGCTGGTAGAGGCCGTCGGCGTCGGTCAGCGTGGTCACCCGGGTCGGGCACTGCGGCGTGCTGCTCACGTCACCGGCCGTCGCCCGGGTCACCGTGACCACGGCGCCCTTGATGGGGCGACCAGCTGTGTCGACCACGTGACCCTGCAACGTGCCCAGCGCGGTCGGGTCGTTGCTCGTGGCGTTGCCCGGGTCACTGGGCACCCCGAACCCGTTGACGGCGCCGGGGGGCAGCACCGTGGACGGTGAGGGGCTGGTCAGCGGCTGCGGCCCCGAGCTCGGCGAGGACGAGGTGGTCGGCTGCGGTGACGGCGGGGCCACCGGCTGGTCGCCGCCGGTGCCGCTCGAGACATAGACCATCGCCGCCACCAGCGCGGACAGCACGCCGAGGGACTGGCCCGACATCACCAGCGTCCTGCTGTCGCGCGGGAGGTTCTCGCGAAACGCCAGCCAGCCGGTGACGAGCGAGACCGCCGCCGCCAGGGCCGTGACGACAAAGCCGGGGCCGGCGCGGCCGGCGAGCCCGCTCACCAGCACGAGCAGGACCAGGGCACCGAGACCGCTGCCGATCGACACGACCCCGAGTGCGGGAACGCCGTCGAGCGCGCGGCTCCAGCGGCCACCGGGCGGTGCGGCCGGGGGGAGCGGCAACTGCATGGTCGGCTGAGTCACCGCAGGCAGTGCGTAGGGCAGGAAGTCAGGGCCCGGGTGCGTCACGCTGAGATCCTCTCCCACGAGCCTGGGAAAATCCTGTCAGGTCGAGGGGAAGGCCTCGGCGAGGACGCGCTTGCGCTCCTTGTTCGAGATCCGGTCGACGTAGACCATCCCGTTGAGGTGATCGGTCTCGTGCTGCAGGCAGCGCGCCAGCAGCCCCGTCCCCTCGATGACCACCGGCTCGCCGTACACATCCACGCCGCGAACGAGCGCGTGGTCAGGGCGCGCCACGTCACTCGACGGGCCCGGCACCGACAGGCATCCCTCGGCGTCGTCGTCGAGGGTGCGCACCTCGGGGAGCTCGAGCTCGGGGTTGACCACGTGGGCCACGACCCGTTCCTCGTCGGCGTCGGGGCAGTCGACGATGAAGACGCGCAGCCCGACCCCGACCTGGTTGGCCGCGAGCCCGACGCCGTTCGCTGCGTACATCGAGGCATACATGTCCCGGACCAGTGTGACGAGCTCGTCGTCGAACGCGGTCACCTCGGCGCAGCGGGTGTGCAGCACGGGAGTCCCGTGCATCGTGATGGGGCGGGCGGTCCCGCCCTCCGACAGCGGGTCATGCACCCTCGAGATCTCCTTCCGTGGCGAGGAAAGCCTGCCTCAGCTCGGCGAGCACGTCCGGGCTCGGCTCGGCCCAGAGCCCCCGGTCGACCGCCTCGAGCAGCTTGCCGGTCATGCCGTGCAGCGCCCACGGGTTGCTCTTCTCGAGGAACTCGCGGTTGACCTCGTCCAGCACGTAGGTCTGGGCGACCGTCTCGTACATGTGGTCGGTGACGACACCGGTCGTCGCGTCGTAGCCGAACAGGTAGTCGACGGTCGCGGCCAGCTCGAACGCGCCCTTGTAGCCGTGCCGGCGCATCGCCTCGACCCACTTCGGGTTCACGACGCGGGCCCGGAAGATGCGGGACGTCTCCTCGACGAGGCTGCGGGTGCGCACCCGGTCGGGGCTGGTGCTGTCTCCGATGTAGGCGGCCGGCGCCTTCCCTGTCAGCGCCCGGGCCATCGCGACCATGCCGCCGTGGTACTGGAAGTAGTCGTCGGAGTCGAGGATGTCGTGCTCGACGGTGTCCACGTTCTTCGCGGCCACCGAGATCCGCTTGTACGTCGACTCGAGCTGCTCCCGGGCGGGGACCCCGTCCACGCCACGGCCGTAGGCGTATCCGCCCCACACCGCGTAGACCTCGGCCAGGTCCTTGTCGTCGCGCCAGTTGCCGGCTTCGAGCAGCGGCAGGATCCCGGCACCGTAGGCACCCGGCTTGCTTCCGAACACCCGCGTGGTGTGGCCGTCCTCGTCGGCGTGCAGCTTGACGAAGTTGTCGGGCTCGTCCTGCTGAGCGGCGAGCTTCACGGCGTCGTCGAGCATCGCCACGACGTGCGGGAAGGCGTCGCGGAAGAAGCCGGAGATCCGGACGGTGACGTCGATGCGCGGCCGCCCGAGCTCCTCGCGGGACATGACCTCGAGGCTGCTGACCCGGCGGCTGGCGTCGTCCCAGACGGGCCGGATCCCCAGCAGCGCCAGGACCTCCGCGATGTCGTCGCCGGAGGTGCGCATCGCGCTCGTCCCCCACGCGGACAGGCCGACGGACTGCGGCCACTCGCCGTCGTGGTCGGCGCGGTAGCGGTCGAGCAGCGACTCGGCCATCGCCTGGCCGGTCTCCCACGCCAGCCGCGACGGAACGGCCTGCGGATCGACGGAGTAGAAGTTGCGACCGGTCGGCAGCACGTTCACGAGGCCGCGCAGCGGTGATCCGGATGGACCCGCGGGGATGTAGCCGCCGTCGAGGGCGTGCAGCACGGCATCGATCTCACCGGCGGTGCCGGCGAGGCGCGGGACCACCTCGGTGCACGCGAACCGCAGGATCTCCCCGACGGTCGGGTCGGTGGTGAGAGCGTCGACCCTGGCGGGGTCCCAGCCGTGGGCTTCGAGGTCCTCGACCAGGACCTGGGCCTTGGCCTCGAACTCGTCGGTCTCCTCGCGGGACTCGCTGGACAGCCCGAGGGCCTGCCGCAGGCCGGGCAGCGACTGCTTGCCGGACCAGATCTGCCGGGACCGCAGGATCGCCAGCACCATCAGCGCGCGGGCCTGGCCGGTCGGCGCCTCGCCCAGGATGTGCAGCCCGTCTCGGATCTGCACGTCCTTGACCTCGCACAGCCAGCCGTCGACGTGGAGCAGGAAGTTGTCGAACTCGACGTCGTGGGGACGGTCGCTGAGCCCCAGGTCGTGGTCGAGCTTGGCGGCCTGGATGAGCGTCCAGATCTGCGCCCGCACGGCCGGCAGCTTGGCCGGGTCCATTGCGGCGATGTTCGCGTGCTCGTCGAGCAGCTGCTCGAGCCGGGCCAGGTCGCCGTAGGAGTCGGCCCGCGCCATCGGCGGCACCAGGTGGTCGACGAGGGTGGCATGAGCGCGGCGCTTGGCCTGGGTGCCCTCACCCGGGTCGTTGACGAGGAACGGGTAGACGAGCGGCAGGTCGCCGAGGGCGGCGTCGGTGCCGCAGGTCGCGGACATGCCGAGGGTCTTGCCGGGCAGCCACTCGAGGTTGCCGTGCTTGCCGACGTGCACGAGGGCGTCGGCCTGGAAGCCGGACGCGAGCCACTGGTAGGCCGCCAGGTAGTGGTGGCTCGGCGGCAGGTCGGGGTCGTGGTAGATCGCGACCGGGTTCTCGCCGAAGCCGCGCGGGGGCTGCACGACGAGCACGACGTTCTCGGCCTCGAGAGCAGCGATGACGACCTCGCCGTCGGGGTCCTGGCTGCGGTCGACGTAGAGGTCACCGGGCGCAGGACCCCACGCCTTCTCGAC
>JAODND010000013.1 GCA_025465465.1 Frankiales bacterium
GCGACGACGGCGTGGCTCATGTGCACGGCAGGGATGTCGACCAGGGCATTCGCGGTCGAGACGGTGAACAGCGCCATGCCGAGAGCCACCTCGGGCTCGGCCTCCTTGCCTCCGACCGCGAGCACCAGGTGTCGCTCAGGGTCGTTGATGGCCTCGCAGTAGCGCTGGGCGAGAGCCGCGCGGTTGGCCATCGTCGTCCCGGGCCGCACGCGTCCCTCGACCGGCAGCACCTGGTCACGGAGCTCGTCGCCGAGATCGAGGAGCACCGGCAGATCGACCTCGGTGGCGGCCCGAACACGCACAGCACTGCCGAGCACAGCAACTCCCGGGGACGGGCCGGCGGACCGGCGGACCGAGCACTGGGTGACCGCCCAGAGACTTCCTGGACTCCCCCCTGAGCTGTTGATCACCCTACCCACCGGTGACGGGACCGCTAGTGCCCCGACCGGGTGGAAAGTCCCGACCGATCCCGGTTGCAGGGCAGCAACCCACGTTGACCCCATCTCGACCAGAGGTCTAGGGTTTGGGGTCGGGCAGAGCCCGGAAGCGCCTAGTAGAGAACGTGCAGGGTCGGGGAAGACCTGGACGGAGCCAACAGCGCTTCCGGGTTCTGCTTTGTCGGGGCTTGTGCTAGTCCTCGCCGAGGTAGGCCTTGCGGACCTTCTCGTCGGTCAGCAGGTCCTTGCCCGTGCCGGACAGCACCATCTTGCCGGTCTCGAGGACATACCCGACATCGGCCAGCGCGAGAGCCGCCGACGCGTTCTGCTCGACGAGCAGGATCGTGGTCCCGGTGGACTTCAGCTCGGCGATCGTGTCGAAGATCAGCTGGATCATGATGGGCGACAGCCCCATGGACGGCTCGTCGAGCATCAGCAACCGCGGCCGGCTCATCAGAGCCCTCCCGATCGCGAGCATCTGCTGCTCACCGCCGGACAGCGTCCCGGCCTTCTGCGCGCGCCGCTCCTCGAGCCGGGGGAAGCGCTCGAAGACCTTCTTGATGTCCTCGGCGGGAGACATTCCCTTGCGGCTGTAGGCGCCGAGCTCGAGGTTTTCCTCGACCGTCATCAGCGGGAAGATGCGCCGACCCTCGGGCGAGTGGGCGATGCCGCGCATGACGACCTCGTGCGCAGCGGTGCCATCGAGGCGCTGCCCGTCGAAGTAGACCTCCCCCGCGGTCGGCCTGAGCAGTCCGGACAGCGTGCGCAGCGTCGTCGTCTTGCCGGCTCCGTTGGTGCCGATCAGAGTGACGACCTGGCCCTCCTCCACCACGAGGCTGATGCCCTTGATGGCCTCGATCGACCCATAGCTGACGCGGAGGTCCTTGACCTCGAGGAGGCTCACTTCTTCTTCTCCTTCGGGCCGGCGTCCTCCGGCGGCTTGCCGAGGTAGGCGGCGATGACCCGTTCGTCGGACTGCACCTCGGCAGGGGTGCCCTCGAGCAGCTTCTCGCCCTGCACCAGCACCGCGACGCGGTCGCACAGTCCGAAGACGAAGCGCATGTCGTGCTCGATGAGCACCACGGCGATGCCGCGTCCCTGGATCTTCTTGACGAGGGACACCGCCGCGGCGGTCTCGTTGGGGTTCATGCCGGCCGTGGGCTCGTCGAGCAGCAGCAGGCCGGGCTCGGTCGCGAGGGCGCGCGCGATCTCGAGCCGCCGCTGGTCGCCATAGGGCAGCGACTTCGCCAGCTCGTTGCGCACGTGGCCGAGGCCGACGAAGGCAAGCAGGTCCCGGGCGACCTCCTCGGACTCCCGCTCCTCCCGGCGGTAGCGCGGACCGCGGCCGATCGCGCTCAGCACGCCCGCGGACGTCCGGGCATGCCGGCCGACGATGACGTTCTCGACGGCGGTCATGTTGGGGAACAGCCGGATGTTCTGGAAGGTCCGTGCGACGCCGGCCTTCAGGATCAGGTCGGGCCGACCGCGCAACGGCGTGCCCCGGAAGGTGACGCGGCCCGAGGTCGGGGTCTCCATCCCCGTCAGGCAGTTGAAGAACGTGGTCTTCCCGGCACCGTTGGGCCCGATCAGTCCGACGACCTCGCCCTCGCTGACGGTCAGCGAGACGTCGTTGACCGCGACGAGCCCGCCGAAGCGCTTGGTGACCGAGGTGGCCTCGAGGACGGTCATGCGTGCGCTCCCGGCGGGGGGTCGAGTGCGCCGGACTTGTCGTCGCGCTCGCGAAACTCGCGTTGCCGCCGTTTGCTCGGGACCAGACCCTCCGGACGCAGCCGCATCATGAGGATGAGCACGAGTCCGAACACCAGCAGCCGCAGGTCGTGCAGGAACCGCAGCTGCTCCGGGAGCAGGTAGACCACGCTGGCACCGAGCAGCGCACCCGGGACGGTCCCCATGCCTCCGAGGATGACGGCGGCGAGGAGCAGCGTCGACTCGATGAAGGTGAAGGAGTCCGGCGCCGCGACCTTCACGACGTGCGCATCGACGGTCCCGGCCGCTCCGGCGAGGGTGGCGCCCAGACCGAAGGCGAGCAGCTTCAGGCGGGTCGTGTTGATGCCGGTCGCGGCAGCCGCCAGCTCGTCCTCGCGGATGGCGACCCAGGCCCGCCCGATGCGGGAGTCCGAGAGCCGCAGGAACGCGACCATGACGGCAGCGACCAGCACGATCTCGAGGAAGAAGTAGTTGGCCTGGAAGGGCAGGGGGACGCCGAACAGGTGGTGGTTGTCGCCGAAGCTGAACCCGCCCGGGAGCCCGAGGTCCGGGATGTTGCTGATGCCGTTGGGTCCGTTGGTCAGCGACGGGCCCGACTGGCCGTCGAGGTTGTTGACGGAGATGCGGAAGATCTCACCGAACCCGAGGGTCACGATGGCGAGGTAGTCGCCTCGGAGCCGCAACGTGGGTGCGCCGAGCACGAAGCCGAACACCGCGGCGACCAGCGCGCCCAGGACGATGACGAGGAAGAACGGCAGGTGCACGTGGATCGGGCTGGTCGTGCTGCCGCTGTAGATCGCGGCGAAGTAGGCACCCACGCCGAAGAACGCGATGTACCCGAGGTCCAGCAGACCAGCGAGACCGACGACCACGTTGAGACCGACGGCGGCGGCGGCGAAGACGCCGATCGAGGCGGCGATCCGCAGCGCGTACGGGCTGCCGTCCTGGGTGAAGGGGAAGGCGATCGCCGCCAGGGTGGCTCCGGTGACCAGTGCCGGACGCCGGCGCTGCGTGATGGCACCGAGCGAGGCGGTGAGGCCGATGCGGCCGGCCACGAGGAACAACCCGATGATGCCGAACAGGAAGGCGAGGAACTCGCTGCCGTTCGTCACGTCATTGAGGGAGATGGCGTCGCGGAACGTGTGGTCCGGACCGCTCGCGACGTTGCTCGTCGGGATGCCCAGGCCGACGACGAAGACGTACAGCGCCAGGCCGGCCATGGCGAGCGTGATGACGATCTCCGCCGGCATCCGCCAGTCGGCGTCCGGTAGCGACCAGACCCGTCGGTCACGGTCGGAGCTGGCGTCGAGCAGGTAGGCACTCGCCGTGAGTGCCGCTGATCCGGCCACCGCGATCCAGGCGCCCGCTGCCACGTTGCCGAGCCCGCCACCCGCATACCCGATGAGCAGGGCGGTCAGCAGCGAGATCACCAGCGCCCAGACGGATGCGGCCCGCAGGCCGCGTACCCGACCTGGTGGGTCGAGCAGCAGGACAGCCCCCGCCGCGAGGGCGAGCAGGAGCACATACATCCTGGCGCCGCCCGGGAAGCCGGTGTTGAGCATCTTGCCCGGGAAGCCTGCGTACAACGACCACGGCAGGAAGCAGGCCACGGCCGTGGCCACGGCGCCCGCGACGCCGAGCAGGCTCTTGGGTGACAGGTCGCGGCTCATGCGCGGGCCGCCACGCGCTCGCCGAGCAGGCCGTTCGGCCTGAACACGAGCACCAGGATGAGAACCACGAAGCCCCAGGCGTTCGCCCAGGCGCCGCCGGACAGCGGGGACGGCGCGTACTGGGTCGCCATGACCTCCACGATCCCGAGCAGGAACCCGCCGAGCACGGCACCGGAGATGTTGCCGATCCCGCCGAGGACGGCGGCGGTGAAGGCCTTGACGCCCGTCAGCGCTCCCATGCGTGGGTCGACGGTGCCGAACTGCAAGCCGTTGGACAATCCCGACACCGCCGCGAGCGACGCCCCCAGCACGAAGGCCGTCACGATGATGCGGTCCGTGTCGATGCCCATCAGGCGCGCGGTGTCCGGGTCCTGGGCGGTGGCCTGCATCGCGCGACCGGTCCTGCTGCTTCGTACGAAGGTCGACAGCGCGACCATCCCGACCACCGCCGCGATGACCGTGACCAGCTTCGGGGCGTTGATCGTGACGCCGCCGCCGAGGTTGATCAGGTAGTCGGGCGGGATCAGCTGCGGGAAGGGCCTCGGGGACTTGGCCGGGTAGAAGTTGCGGACGAGCTCCTGGAGGAAGATCGACACCCCGAGTGCGGTGATGAGCGGCGCGAGCCGTGGTGCACCTCGCAAGGGGCGGTAGGCGAAGCGTTCCATGATCACCGCAGCGGTGACGCTGACCGCCATGCCGCCGAGCAGCATGAGGATGAGGGCCAGGACCACAGGCGTTCCCGACGGCAGCAGCACGGTGTAGGTGAACAGCGCACCGAAGCCACCGAGCATGAAGATCTCGCCGTGCGCGAAGTTGATGAGCTGCACGATGCCGTAGACCATCGTGTAGCCGAGCGCCACGAGCCCGTAGGTCGCGCCGAGAACGACCCCGTTCACCAGCTGTTGCATGAAGAGCTGCATCCGGGTCCTCCCTACAAGTGCAGCGAGAGGGCGGCGACCAATGCGGTCACCGCCCCCTCGTTGTTGTCCCTAGACCTTCGGTGGGCTGCTACTTGAAGGAGTCGGTCTTCACAGGCACGAAGGCGCCCTTGGTCACCTTGTACACCGTGAGGACCTTGTTGTTCGTGTCACCGAACTGGTCGAAGCTGATCGCGCCGGTGGCACCCTGGAAGTTGCTGTCGCCGACCTCCTTGGTGATCTCGTCACGCAGCGCCTGACCGGTCTTGCCCTCGCCGTAGGCCTTGGCCAGCGCCTTGATGATGGCGTTCGCCGAGTCGTAGGCGGCGGCACCGTAGGGGTCGGCCGGGTCCTTGTAGTTCTGGGCCTTGTAGTCCGTCAGGAACTGCGCGGCAGAAGCCAGCTTGTCCGTCGGGGCACCCAGTGCGGTGGCGTAGTCGCCGTTGGCCTGCGCCCCGGCGATCTTGATGTAGTCGGCGGCGTCGACACCGTCACCACCCATGAGCGGGATGTTGAGACCGGCGGACTTCATCTGCTTGGTGATGAGCGAGGCCTCCGGGTATTCACCGCCGTAGAACAGGAAGTCCGGGCTCTCGCTCTTGAGCTTGGTGACCAGAGCCGAGAAGTCCTTGTCGCCGGGGTTGATGGTCTCCGTCTTGAGGACCGTCGCACCATCGGCTGCGGCCTGCTTCGCGAAGGCCTCAGCAAGGCCCTGCCCGTAGGCCTTCTTGTCGTGCACGATCGCGACCTTCTTGACCTTCAGGTCCTTGACCGCGTAGTCCGCGGCGAACGGGCCCTGGATGTCATCGGTCGCGCAGACGCGGAAGTACGACTTGTACGGACGCGTCTGCGTGGCGCCTGTGGCGAGCGCGCCACGGCCGGTGAGGTCGACCCCGGAGTTGGACGGGGAGATGATCGCGAGGTTCGCGCTGGCCATGACCGGCGCGACCGACTTGGCGACGCTGGAGTTCAGCGGGCCGACCACGCCCACCACGCTGGACTCCGCGACGAGCTTGGCGGCGACGGTTGCACCGACGTCGGCCTTGGCCGTGTCGTCCTGCGCATCGAGCACGAGCGTGACGCCCTTGACGGTCTTGGCGGCATTGGCCTGCTTGATGGCGAGGTCAACACCGTTCTTGATGCCGTTTCCGACGGCGGACAGGTCACCGGAGAGCGGGGCCACGACTCCGATGGTCAGGGTCTTGTTGCCACCCCCCGACCCCTCGCTCTTGGAGCTGCAGCTGCTGAGAGCCAGCGCGCCGACGATGATCAGCGGCGCGCCGATGCGGACGATTCGGGATGAGTGCACGAGCAACCTCCTGCAAGGGGCGCCGGATTCTTCCCGGCCCCTGGGCGTGTCTAGCGCGCCAGAACCTACTCAGCCGAATGGCCCATCACCAAGCATCGCGCTCCCGCGCAACGGTGCCGTTGCGCGACCGTGATGTCTCGGCCGGGGTCAGTTCGGGCCAGAACCGGGCGTGTCCGCCGCAATCACCACGCCGTCGAGGAGGCCGTCCAGGACGTCCTGGGCGACGGCCCTCATGCTCCGGCGCTGGTCCATGGAGGCCCGCTGGACGGCCCGGAAGGCCGCCGGTTCGGTCATTCCGTGGTCGGTCTGCAGCACGCTCTTGGCCCGGTCGATGAGCTTGCGGGCCTCGAGCCGCCCCGTGAGGTCGCTGACCTCCCCCTCCAGCGCGACCAGCTCCTGGAAGCGCGAGATCGCCATCTCGATCGTCGGCACCAGGTCCTTCTTCTGGAAGGGCTTCACGAGGTAGGCCATCGCCCCGGCCTCCCGGGCCCGCTCCACCAGGTCCCGCTGGCTGAACGCGGTCAGGATCACGACCGGCGCGACGCGCGCGGCCACGATCTGCTCCGCAGCGCTCAGGCCGTCCAGGACGGGCATCTTCACGTCGAGGATCACGAGGTCGGGCTTGAGCTCGAGGGCCAACCGCACCGCGGTCTCGCCGTCACCGGCCTCGCCCGCCACCTCGAAGCCCTCCTCCTCGAGCATCTCCTTGAGGTCCAGGCGGATCAGCGCCTCGTCCTCCGCGAGCAGCACACGTCGCACGATCGGGGCGGTGGGCAGGCTCTCGGACACGTGCTGAGCGTACTGATCTCCTACGCTGGGCATCTGCCGCCCCTGCACCGTTGGGGGGCTCGCCCCCGTAGCCCAACCGGCAGAGGCACGCGACTCAAACTCGCGCCAGTGTGGGTTCGACTCCCACCGGGGGCACCGGACGAGGTGTGGACTAGGTCGGCGGCTTCGGCAGCGGGTCGCCGAGCCGCCAGACTCGGAGCGCGTTCGTCGCGCCCGAGGTCATCGGCGGGCTGCCGGCGACGATCGTCACGAGCTCCCCGGCCTGCATGCGGCCCAGCTCGAGCATGGCCGTGTCGACCTGACGCACCATCTCGTCGGTGTGCTGCACGGCCGGCACCAGAAACGTCTCGACGCCCCAGACGAGAGCAAGCTGGCTGCGCACCGACTGGGTCGGCGTGAAGGCCAGCAGTGGGATCCGGGACCGGTTCTCCGCGAGCCGGCGGGCTGTGTCGCCGCTCTGCGTGAACGCCACGAGAGCCCTGGCCCCGACCTGCTCCCCGACCTGGGCCGCGGCCCTGGTGATGGAGGACGCGATGCTGTCGGGCTCCCGCCCCACCCGCGGGACCTGGTCGAGCGCCTCTTCGGCGGCACTGATGATGCGGGCCATGGTGGCGACCGTCTCGACCGGGTAGGCGCCGACGCTCGTCTCGCCGCTGAGCATCACCGCATCAGCACCGTCGAGCACGGCGTTGGCAACGTCGCTCGCCTCGGCCCGCGTCGGCCGGCTGTTGCCGATCATCGAGTCGAGCATCTGGGTCGCGACGATCACCGGCTTGGCGCATTCGCGGGCCACCCGGATGGATCTCTTCTGCACCAGCGGAACCCGCTCGAGCGGCATCTCGACGCCGAGGTCACCACGGGCGACCATCAGCCCGTCGAACGCCTCGATGATCTCTTGCAGGTTGTCGACCGCCTGCGGCTTCTCGATCTTCGCGAGCACGGGCAGTCGCACGCCGGACTCGTCCATGATCGCGTGCACGAGGTCGACGTCGGAGGCGTTGCGGACGAAGGACAGCGCCACCATGTCGGCACGCAGTCCCATGGCGAACCGGAGGTCGGCCTCGTCCTTGGCGCTCAGGGCGGGCACGCTGACACCGATCCCCGGCAGGCTCAGGCCCTTGTTGTTGCTGACGGGGCCGCCTTCGGTGACCTGGCAGCGCACGACCGGCCCGTCGACGGCGATCACCCGCAGCCCGACCTTGCCGTCATCGACGAGCAGCCGCTCTCCGACGGCGACGTCGTCGGCCAGTCCCTTGTAGGTCGTCGACACCAGGTCGTGGTCGCCGGGTACGTCCTCGACCGTGATGCCGATGGTCTCGCCGGTGGCCCAGACGACAGGTCCCTCCGCAAACGTCCCGAGCCGGATCTTCGGCCCTTGCAGGTCGACGAGAACGCCGACTCCGCGGCCGCTCTCGTCGCTGGCCTCACGGACCCAGGTGTAGGCCTGCAGGTGGTCTTCGTAGGAACCGTGGCTGAAGTTGAGCCGGGCGACGTCCATACCGGCGTAGACCAGCGCGCGGACGCGCTCGTAGGACTGCGTCGCAGGCCCCAGGGTGCAGACGATCTTGGCGCGGCGCTTCACCGGTTCACCCTATGACCCGCCCCCCTCGAACCCGCCTTTAGGAGGGGCGGTCGGTGGGGCGGATCGGGGTGGGGAGGGTGGTCGTGCCCATCAGGTGGGCGTCGACGGCGGCGGCGCAGGAGCGGCCCTCGGCGATCGCCCACACGATCAGCGACTGGCCGCGGCCCATGTCGCCGGCGACGAAGACGCCCGGCACCGACGACTCCCATGACGCCGAGCGGGCGACGTTGCCGCGCTCGTCGTAGTCGACGCCGAGGTCGTCGAGCAGTCCTTCGTGCTGCGGGCTCACGAAGCCCATCGCGAGCAGCACGAGCTGGGCCGGCAGGGTGCGCTCCGTGCCGGCGATCGGCTGGAACGACGCGTCGACCTCCGTGAGGCGGAGCGCGTCGACGGCGCCGTCCTTCCCGACGTACTCGGTGGTGGAGACCGCGAAGACCCGGTCGCCACCCTCTTCGTGGGCGGACGAGGTGCGCATCATCAGCGGCCAGGTGGGCCACGGCGTCGAGGAGGCGCGGGACGGTGGCGGCTCGGGCATGATCTCGAGCTGGGTGACCGACGCCGCGCCCTGGCGGTGGGCCGTACCGAGGCAGTCGGCGCCGGTGTCGCCGCCGCCGATGATGACGACGTGCTTGTCCTTCGCGCTGATGGGCCAGTCGGCGCGGGTCCCCTCCTGCACCTGGTTGGACGGCACGAGGTAGTCCATGGCCAGGTGGATGCCGGCGAGGTCGCGGCCCGTGGCCGGCAGGTCGCGGCCGATCGTCGATCCCCCCGCGAGCACCACGGCCGCGAACGAGGCGCGGAGCTCCTCGACGGTCACGTCGACACCGACGTCGACGCCGGTCCGGAAGACGGTGCCCTCGGCGGCCATCTGCTCGAGGCGCCGGTCGAGGTGCCGCTTCTCCATCTTGAACTCGGGGATGCCGTAGCGCAGCAGTCCGCCGATCCGGTCGGCCCGCTCGAAGACGGTCACGTCGTGCCCGGCTCGGGTCAGTTGCTGGGCGGCTGCCAGGCCGGCCGGTCCGGAACCGACGACGGCGACGGCCTTGCCGGACCGCTCGCGCGGCAGCACCGGCAGCACCGTGAGGTCGTCCCAGGCACGGTCGATGATCTCGACCTCGACCTGCTTGATCGTGACGGGGTCCTGGTTGATGCCGAGCACGCACGCGGACTCGCAGGGCGCGGGGCACAGCCGCCCGGTGAACTCCGGGAAGTTGTTGGTCGCGTGCAGCCGCTCGCTGGCAGCGGACCAGTCATCGCGGTAGACGAGGTCGTTCCACTCTGGGATGAGGTTGCCGAGGGGGCAGCCGTTGTGGCAGAAGGGGATGCCGCAGTCCATGCACCGGCTGGCCTGCGCCTCGACGGCCTCGACGGGAAAGTCCTCATAGACCTCCTTCCAGTCCCGGATCCGGATGTCGACGGGACGCCGGGTGGGCGTCGCGCGGTCGAGCTTGAGGAAGCCCTGTGGGTCGGCCATGGCTACTTCCCTGCCGTCTGGAGCTCGGTCTCCGAAGCGCGTGCCATCTCGGCGAGGACGCGCTTGTAGTCGCGCGGCATCACCTTGGTGAAGCGGTCCAGCTGGTCGACGAGTGCCGCGGCCACCGGCGACCCCGTCTCCTCGGCGTGCTCGGTGAGCATGTCGCGCAGGGTCTCCCTGTCACCCTCGTCGAGCGGGTCGAGGTCGACCATCTCGCGGTTGACGTTGACCGGGTCGAGGTCGACGACGTAGGCCACGCCGCCGCTCATGCCCGCCGCGACGTTGCGGCCGGTCGGCCCGAGGATCGCGACCCGGCCGCCGGTCATGTACTCGCACGCGTGGTCACCGACGCCCTCGACGACCGCGGTGGCCCCCGAGTTGCGGACGCAGAACCGCTCGCCCACGCGACCTCGTACGAACAGCGAGCCGCTCGTCGCGCCGTAGAGCAGCGTGTTGCCGGCGATGACGTTGTCCTCAGCGGGGAAGGTCGCGTCCAGCGCGGGGCGTACGACGATCCGCGCTCCGGAGAGGCCCTTGCCGACGTAGTCGTTCGCGTCGCCGTGGAGCCGCAGCGTGATGCCACGCGGGACGAACGCCCCGAAGGACTGCCCGGCCGAGCCGGTGAAGGTGAGGTCGATCGTGCCGTCCGGCAGACCGCCACCGCCGTGCCGACGGGTGAGCTCGGCGCCGAGCATGGTGCCGACGGTGCGGTTGACGTTGCGCACCGGCAGCTCCAGCGAGACGGGGGTGCCGTCGTCGAGCGCGCCCTCGCACAGCTGCAGCAGGGTGTTGTCGAGCGCGTGCTGAAGCCCGTGGTCCTGCGCGACCTGCCGGGTGAGCGACGTGCCCACCGGCAGGTCAGGCACGTGCAGCACCGGCGTCAGGTCGAGCCCCGAGGCCTTCCAGTGCTCGATCGCCCGCTTGGTGTCGAGGACCTCGGCGTGGCCGATGGCCTCCTCGAGGCTGCGGAACCCGAGCGCCGCGAGGTGCTCGCGGACCTCCTGGGCGATGTACTCGAAGAAGGTCACGACGAAATCGGCCTGG
>JAODND010000019.1 GCA_025465465.1 Frankiales bacterium
GAGGCGGCGGAGCCGGCGCGCCGCTCGGCGCGCCGGCCGTGGCCGAGGCGGCCCTCCCCCGTCCGCTCGCCGTGACGCACAAGGCCGCGAGTCTGAGCACCGTGCAGGGCAAGGGGCTGTGGGCGACCCCGTTCGGCACAAGCCCGGTGGACACCGCCGGTCTGGTCGCGCAGGCGCGTCGCACCGGGGTCCGCAGCATCTGGATCCGGACCGGAGGCTCGCGGCAGGGCTACTACGGCGACCAGTTCCTGCCGGCGCTCGTCAGGCAGGCCCACGCCGCTGGGGTCCGGGTCATCGCGTGGGACTTCCCGTTCCTGTCCGATCCGGTCGCCGACGCGCACCGCGCTGAGCTCGCGCTCGCCCGCGGCATTGACGGCTTCAGCCCGGACGTCGAGACCGCAGCGGAGGGCACCCACCTGACGGCGCGACGACTGCGTCTCTACCTGTCGCTCGTCCGGCGGTACGCCGGGACGCGGCCCGTCGTCGCCACGGTGCCCCGGCCCTCGTCGGCCCGCCGGACGTTCCCGTACGCCGTCTTCCCGCCGTATGCCGACGTGTTCGCGCCGATGGTCTACTGGTCGTGCCAGGAGCCGGGCGCGCTGGTGCAGCAGTCGCTGCGCACGCTGGGACGGCTGCTGCCGGTGGCACCGATCGGCCAGGGCTACGACATGGGCAGCGAGGGCGGGCGCCGCGGCACGCCTTCCGCGCGGGAGACCCTGCGCTTTCTCGATGCGGCCCGTCGCGGTGGGGCGGTCGGCGCGAGTCTGTGGACCGTCGAGGAGGCCGGGCCCGCGCAGCTGAGCGCGCTAGCCGCCTACCGCTGGTCCAGCTGATCCCGATGTGACCGAAGTGCGTCCCTTGTGCAACTCATGAGACTTCGTCTAACTTGCGACTGTGTCGCACATCACTCATGCCGCGCCCGCGAGGCAGCCGATCACCGTCGAGCCGGGGCTCAGGGAGCGCAAGCGGCGGGCGACGCACCAGCGGATCGCTGACGAGGCGGCACGTCTCGCCCGGCTCAAGGGCCTCGACGCCACCACGATCGACGAGATCGCCGCGGCCGCCCAGGTCGCCCGCGCCACGTTCTTCCGCTACTTCGACGCCAAGGAGACGGCCGTCGCCGAGGGCTTCAGCATCCCGTGGCTGACGCTGCTGGTGGACAACCTCGAGGTGCAGCCGGCGGAGCTGTCCGCGATGGACGCCGTGATCGAGACCTTCATGGGCTTCGCCGGTGGCTTCGACACCGACGTCCGCAACCTCGTGCTGCAGCAGGTGCGGGTGCTGCAGGGCTCGCCGGCGCTGACCGCATGGACGCTGGCGCTGTACGTCCGCTTCGAGCTGGCCATCGCCGAGGCCGTCGAGCACCGCTTCCCCGACCTCACCCCGGACGACGCCCGACCACGGATGGTCGGCGCCCTCACCATGTCGGCCGTCCGGATCAGCCTCGACACCTGGCTGGCCAGCGGCGCGACGAAGGACCTCGCGGTGCTGCTGCAGGACGCCCTGCGCGCCGTCGCGGTCGCCTGATGATCGGCAACCGCAGACAGCACGACCACCGCAGTGCATCCTCAGCTGGAACGGAAGGGAAACACCACGTGCCCAGAAGGTCCCCCGCCCTCCTTGCACTCGCAGGGCTCGCCCTCACGATGACCGCGTGCGGCGCCCGGGTCGACAGCTCGCTGCGCTCCGAGGCCGCCAACCAGCAGCTCGGCCGCAACGCCACCGGAGGGGGCAGCACCGGCGACGGTTCGACGGGCGGCGCCACAACCGGGTCGGGGTCCGGCACGACCGGCAGCGGGTCCAGCGGCTCCGGCACGAGCACGACCGGCAGTGGCGGGTCCGCCACCGGCTCGACCGGCAGCGGCACGGGCAGTGGGAGCGGTTCCGGGACCAGCGGCTCGGGCGCGCCCGCGCCCGCCGGAGGCAACGGCGGGTCGACCGATGTCGGCGTCACCGGCAACAGCATCACCGTGGGACTGGTCGCGGACTCCTCCGGCCCGGTCCCAGGGCTGTTCCGCGGCGCCTTCGTCGGCGCCCAGGCCTACTTCGCCAAGATCAACAGCGAGGGCGGCGTCTACGGCCGGCAGCTCAAGATCGACTTCGGAGACAGCCAGCTCGACTGCGGTCAGAACAAGTCTGCGACGCAGACGCGCGTCGGCCGGGTGTTCGCGTTCGTCGGCAGCTTCTCGCTCAACGACGACTGCGGTGAGCAGGTCCTGGCTCAGCACCCCGAGGTCCCGAACGTGTCGAACGCGCTCGGCCCGAAGACCGCGGCGCTGCCCCAGACCTTCAGCACCGCTCCGCTGGGCAACGGCTGGCGCACCGGGCCGCTGGCCTACTACAGCAAGACCTACGGCTCGAAGTGGCAGCACATCGGCGCCATCTATGCCGGCGTCGGCACCGGTCCGACGGTCTGGTCCAACACCGTCAAGGCCATCAACCACTCCGGCGGCAAGGTCGTCCACCAGGAGAGCTACGGCGCGACCGACACCGACTTCACCGGCGCCATCATCCGCATGAAGAGCGACGGCGTGCAGATGACCTACATCAACACCACGGACGGCGCGACCACGGCTCGCTTCGTCAACGCGGCGAAGGCGCAGAACGTCAACTGGCCCCTCATCTTCGGCGCTACGGCGTACGACTCGAACTTCCTGCAGCAGGCGGGGAGCAACGCCAACGGCGTCATCAACGACCAGCAGTTCGCGATGTTCTTCAACTCCGACGAGGCCGCCAAGGTCCCCGTCGTGAAGGACTTCCAGAAGTGGATGAACTACGTCAACTCCGACCAGACCAAGGACATCTTCGCGTCCTACGGGTGGACCTCGGCGATGCTGTTCGTCGATGCCCTCAAGAAGGCCGGCGCCAAGGCGACGCGCAAGAGCCTGCTCACCGCGCTGAAGACGTTCACCAACTACAACTCGGGCGGCATGTTCGCGGCGGCCAACCCGGCGCAGAAGAAGCCTGCGGTCTGCTGGCTGATCGACAAGGTGGTCAACGGCAAGTTCGTCCGGCAGTCGCCGTCGCCCTCGACCGGCTTCTACTGCAACGGCGCCTCCTACTTCCCCTCGGTCGGGTGACCGTGGAGTTCATCCAGCTTCTCGTCGTCGGGCTCGTCACCGGGTGCGTCTATGCGCTGAGCGCGACCGGCCTGGTGGTGACCTACACGACCTCGGGCATCTTCAACTTCGCCCACGGCGCCATCGGCATGCTCGGCGCCTTCACCTACTGGCAGCTCACCGTCGGGTGGGGGTGGCCGGCGTGGGTGGCCCTGCCCGCCGTCCTGCTCGTGCTCGCGCCCCTGTTCGGCGGCGCGGTCGAGCGGGTCCTCGTCCGGCCGCTGCACGGCGCCTCGGTCGACGTGACCCTGGTGATCACCCTGGGGCTGCTGCTGTTCCTGCTCGGCGCCGCCAACTACATCTGGGACCCGGCGACGTCACGCGTCCTGCCTGAGCTGTTCAAGGGCGGTGGCACCAGCATCGCGGGCGTCAACCTGTCGCGGCAGCAGATCCTCATCGTGGTGATGGCCATCGTGGTGGCGCTGGCGCTGCGCACCCTGTTCTCGAAGACCCGCATCGGCATCGCGATGCGCGGTGTCGTCGACGACCCCGACCTCTGTGCCATGTCGGGTGCCTCACCGGCGCGCATCCAGCAGCTGTCCTGGGCGATCGGCGCCGCCCTCGCCTCGCTCGCCGGCATCCTGATCGCCCCCAAGGTCGGGCTGAGCAGCCTCCAGCTGACGCTGCTCGTCATCAACGGCTATGCCGCCGCCCTGTTCGGACGGCTGAAGAGCCTGCCGCGCACCGCCGTCGGCGGCATCCTGCTCGGCATCCTCGTCGAGATGTACCCGGTCTACATCTCGCCCCACGTCCCCGGGTTCTCCGACACCGCCGGCGAGCTCACGAAGGCCGTCCCCATGATCTTCCTCGGGGTGCTGCTGCTGTTCCTGCCCTCGGCCCGCCTCCGCACCTCGACGGCGGCCGGCCGGATCGCCCCGACGGTGCCCGGGCTGCGCCAGTCGCTCGTCGGCGGCGTCGCGCTGGTCGTCGTCGCCGTCGTCCTGACGGGCCTGTTGTCCTCGGACAACCTCGGCATCGCGACCAGCGTCGTCGTGCTGGCCATCGCCCTGCTGTCGCTCGTCCTCCTCACCGGTTACAGCGGCCAGACATCGCTCTGCGTCCTGACGTTCGTCGGGCTCGGCGCCTGGGCGATGGGCCACTCCGGCCACTCGGTGCTCGGCCTGCTGTGGGGGGCGCTGCTCGCCGGAGCGGCCGGAGCGCTGGTCGCGCTGGCCACCGCACGGCTTCGCGGCCTCTACCTGGCGCTGGCCACCTTCGCCTTCGCCAAGGGCATGGACGAGGCCTTCTTCTACTTCCACCTGGGGTCCGGACAGCAGCTGGAGATCAAGCGGTTTCAGCTGCTGGGTCTCGACACCCAGTCGCCGTCGACGTTCTTCCTGCTCTGCGCGCTCGTGCTCGCGGTCGCGTCGGTCGGCGTGCTGGCCGTGCGCCGCGGTCGTTGGGGCCGACAGCTCACGGCTCTCAACGACTCCCCCGCCGCCTGCGCCACCCTCGGCGTCAACACCACGATCACCAAGGTCGTCGTCTTCACGGCTGCCGCTGCCATGGCCGGCTTTGCCGGCGGTCTGTACGGCTCGTCGCGCGGCATCGTCACCAACAACGACTTCGCCGTCCTCGGCAGCCTCGCCCTGCTGCTGGCTGTGCGGGTCGGTGGCATCAACACCATCACCGGCGCCATCTTCGGTGCGCTGACCATCACGATGTTTCCCGAGATCCAGAAGCACGTGCACGGGCTGCCGGACAAGCTGCAGCTGGCCTACCTGCTCACTGGGCTCGCGGCGGTCAGCGTGGGCCGTGACCCGGACGGGCTCGGCGGTCAGTTCAGCAAGCTCGGTCACTACCTGCGCGGGCTGAGAACACCGCCGCAGTCGGCCAGCGGCGCCCCCGACTTCGAGGAGGCCCGCCTTGTCCACTCCTAGTCAGACCGTCGACCTGGAGACCTACGTCCCGCACGTCGACCACACCTACGACCCACGCGATCCCGAGGTCGCGTTGTACGTCGATGACGTGTCGGTCCGGTTCGGTGGCGTGCAGGCCGTGAGCTCGGCGACCGTCGCCGCCCTCGCGGGCCAGGTCACCGGTCTGATCGGGCCCAACGGCGCAGGCAAGACGACCACGTTCAACGTCATCACCGGCCTGGAGTCGCCGACCAACGGCAAGGTGTGGCTCGACAACAACGACGTCAGCTCGCTGCCGCCGTACAAGCGAGCACGTCGTGGCCTGGCCCGCACCTTCCAGCGGCTCGAGGTGTTCGGCACGCTGACGGCACGCGACAACATCCTCGCTGCCGCGGAGTTCCGGCGGAGCTGGGCGCACGATCACAGCGACCCGCGTCAGGTGGCCGACGAGCTGATCGAACGGGTGGGGCTCGGGCACGTGCAGCACGAGCGGGTGGACATGCTGCCCACCGGCCTCGCGCGCCTCGTCGAGCTCGGTCGCGGCCTCGCGACCCGACCCAAGGTGCTGCTGCTCGACGAGCCCGGGTCCGGCCTCGACACCGCCGAGAGCGAGGCCCTCGGTGACCTGCTCATCGAGCTGGCCCAGGAGGGCATCGCCGTGCTCGTCGTGGAGCACGACGTCGATCTCGTCATGCGCGTCTGCAACCGCATCCACGTCCTCGACTTCGGTCGCATCATCTGCGTCGGCTACCCGAAGGACGTGCAGGCCGACCCCGCGGTCCAGGCCGCCTACCTCGGAGCGGAGGACTAGCCATGGCCGCACCTGCCCTGGAGCTCAAGGGGATCACCGCCGGCTACGGCCGCATCGAGGTCCTGCACGACGTGTCGCTGGCGGTGCCGGCCGGCACGGTCTATGCGCTGCTCGGCCCCAACGGCGCCGGCAAGACCACGACGATGCTCGTCGCGTCGGGATACGTCCGCCCGACGGCCGGCTGCGTCCACGTCGCCGGGTCGCACGTCAACCGGGTCGCGCCCGAGAACCTCGCCAAGGCGGGGGTCTGCCGCATCCCGGAGGGCCGCGGGATCTTCCCCAACCTCACCGTCAACGAGAACCTGCGGATGTTCACCTACTCCTCGCCGTTCTCGACGGGCGAGGTGCAGGAGAAGTCCTACGCGCGCTTCCCGCGGCTCGGCGAGCGCCGCAACCAGCTGGCCGGGACCCTGTCCGGCGGCGAGCAGCAGATGCTCGCGATGTCACGTGCTCTGGTCGCGGACCCCGGCATCCTGCTGCTCGACGAGATCTCGATGGGGCTCGCCCCGAAGATCGTCAGCGAGCTCTACGAGCTCGTCGGCCAGCTCGCCCAGGACGGGATCAGCATCCTGCTGGTCGAGCAGTTCGCCCGCACCGCCCTGGCCGTCTCCGACTACGCGGCGGTCATGACCGGCGGGCGGATCGCGATGGTCGGGCAGCCGGCCGACGTGGCCGACTTCGTCAACGAGGCCTACCTCGGGGGTGCCGCGTGAGGCGCTCGGGTCTCGTGCTCCTCGCCTCCGGTCTCGGCTCCGCCGTCATCGGGGTGTTCCCGTCGGTGCATGCGTCGGCGGCCGACGACCCAGGGTCCGGCTTCGGCTCGTACGCGCTGTCGGCCTCGGCGCCCGGCGCCCAGCTGACCGTCGGCGAGCCGACCTACTGCTACACCTCGCCCGCCGGTCTGCAGGGGTGCGACGGCGTGGTGCCGATCGCCACGTCCACCCTGTCCAACGGCCCGACCGGCAGCGCGACCGCAGCCGTCGCGTGGCCTGGGGCGCTCGCCGCCGACCTCGGCAGCCTCATCATCACCGCAAGCAACGGTGCCGCACCCGACCAGGCCCGCATGCTCAACGACCCGGTGCGCGCCCAGGTCCGCACGGGCCAGACGCCCGACACCGTCACCTACGACTCCGTACCCGGCGCGACGATGAAGGCCGTTGCGAAGGCGACGATCACGTCGGCGGATGCCCACGTGGACAAGCTGACCGCCGCAGGTCTCGGCGTGTTCGGGCCACAGACGAGCAGCACCACCACGAAGCTCAGCGGCCCCAAGACCGGTTTCGCCACCGCGACCGCGAGCGCGAGCGACATCACCATCGCCGGACTGGTTCACATCGGCTCCGTGACGTCGACGGCCAGCGCGACGACGGACGGCAGCACGGCCACGGCCAAGGGCACGACGGAGGTCACGGACGTCACCGTTGCCGGTGTCCCCGTCACGGTCGACGAGAAGGGCGTGTCGGTGCGGGGCAGTGGGGTGGCGCTGTCGACCCTCACCAACACGGTCAACAGCGCGCTGTCGCAAGCCGGCCTGACATTGCTCGTGAGCCAGCCCCAGGGCAAGCCGATCGGCTCGGCGGTGACCTACAACGCCGGCAGCCTGGTCGCCGTGTTCAAGCCCGACCCCACCCACCTGTTCAGCGTGGTGATGGGCGGCGCCAACGTCAGCGTCAAGGCCGGCAAGGCGTTCAGCTTCGGCTCCACCGGTGGGACGGGCGGCTTCACGGGCACCACCGGCACCCTGCCGTCCGGCACCACGGGCACCGGTGGCCTGTCCGGCTCCCCCTCGACGACGGGCGGCTCGACCGCGTCGGCGACCACCGGCGGCACCGACGTGCCCCCGCCGCAGACCCTCACCCCCGCGACCAGCGCCGCCTCCACCAAGCCCCTCTACGGCGGTCTCTCGCCGTGGCTCGGCGGGTTCGGGCTGCTCGGCGCGACCCTCATGGCCTTCGGCTTCAAGCGGCTGCCTGACAGGGTGCTCGAAGCCGTCCCTTCTGTGTGCCCTCTCGAGGAGAACCGATGACCACCTCTGACGCCGTGATCCGGCAGGAACGGCTCGCCACCAAGGTCAAGGGCCTGCGGGTCCCGCGGGCGACGTTCTCGTTCAGCGACCGCTGGATGCTCGTCATCGGGGGCACGCTGCTGCCGCTGGGCGTGGTGCTCGTCCTGCTGGGCTGGTACGGCGCCTCGCACACCGTCCTGCTGTTCGAGCAGATCCCCTACCTGATCTCCGGCGGGATGCTGGGCCTGTCCTTGGTGATGGGTGGCGGCTTCGTCTACTTCGCCTACTGGATGACGCTGATGGTGCGGGAGAACCGCACCGGACGCGACGAGATGCAGGCCGTGCTGCTCCGGATGGAGGAGCTGATGCAGGCGCAGGCTCAGCCGCAGACCCGCCGCACCGCCACGGCCACCGCCGCCGCGTCGACCGACCTGGTGGCGACGAAGACGGGGACGATGCTGCACCGGCCCGACTGCGTGGCGGTCGACGGGCGCGACAACCTTCGCTCCGTCACCGCGACGACCGCCGGACTCACGCCCTGCAAGCTCTGCGACCCCCTCGGGACCGTCTAGCCAACTACAAGGACGTCCACGTATCCTGGGCGCATGCACACCCCTGTGAACCCGGTGCGGTTCGTCACGTCCGCCAGCTTGTTCGACGGTCA
This sequence comes from Frankiales bacterium, assembly GCA_025465465.1. GTDB lineage: Bacteria > Actinomycetota > Actinomycetes > Mycobacteriales > SCTD01 > RYN-111. The sequence goes on from JAODND010000019.1 coordinate 8,459, forward strand.
CGACGCGGCCATCAACATCATGCGTCGCGTCCTGCAGAGCCAGGGTGCCGAGGTCGTGCACCTCGGGCACGACCGCAGCGTCGAGTCCGTCGTGCAGGCGGCCGTGCAGGAGGACGTCCAGGGCGTCGCCGTCAGCTCCTACCAGGGCGGCCACGTCGAGTACTTCAGCTACCTCAAGGAGCGCCTCGCCGAGGTCGGCGCCGGGCACGTGCAGGTCTTCGGCGGCGGCGGCGGCGTGATCGTCCCCGAGGAGATCGCCCTGCTCCGCTCGAGAGGGGTCACGATCTTCTCCCCCGAGCAGGGCCAGCAGCTCGGGCTCGCCGGCATGATCAACACCCTGATCGAGGCCTGCGACGTCGACCTGGCAGCACAGTCCCCGTCGGTCGAGGCCCTGCTGGCCGGCGACACGGCGGCACTGGCGCGCACCATCACGGTCCTCGAGGACGGCCGCTCCGAGGAGCTCGCGGCCACGGTCCGCGAGCACGCCCGCGACATCCCTGTGCTGGGCATCACGGGCACGGGCGGTTCGGGCAAGTCGTCGTTGACCGACGAGCTGGTACGACGACTGCGGGTCGACCAGGAGGACAAGCTCCGGATCGCCGTCATCGCCGTCGACCCCACCCGACGCAAGCACGGTGGCGCGCTGCTCGGCGACCGGATCCGGATGAACGCGCTGTCCGGCAGCCAGGTCTACTTCCGGTCGCTGGCGACCCGCACCTCGGGCACGCCGGTGCCCTCGGCGCTGCACGAGATCGTCAACGCGTGCAAGGCCGCAGGCTTCGACCTGGTCGTCATCGAGACGCCGGGCATCGGCCAGGGCGACGCGACCATCACCGACTTCTGCGACGTGTCGCTCTACGTCATGACGCCCGAGTACGGCGCCGCGTCCCAGCTCGAGAAGATCGACATGCTCGACCACGCCGACGCGGTCGCCATCAACAAGTACGAGCGACGCGGCGCCGAGGACGCCCGCCGCGACGTCGCCCGCCAGCTGGTGCGGAACCGGCAGGCGTTCGGCGCGTCGTGGGAGGACATGCCAGTCTTCGGCACGAGTGCAGCCAGGTTCAACGACGACGGCGTCACGGCGCTCTACCAGCACCTGCGCGGCCTGCTCGCCGACAAGGGGCTGTCGCTGTCGGCCGGCGTGCTGCCGGCGGTGGCGACGAAGACGTCAACCGGGCTGACCAGCGTGCTGCCCTCGAGCCGCGAGCGCTACCTGGCCGAGATCACCGCGACGGTTCGGGACTACCACGCGACGACCCAGCGCGAGGCGGCCGCGGCTCGCTGCCGGCAGCACCTGATGACCGCCCGCGAGCTGGTCGCGGACACGACCGAGCTGGATGCCCTGATCGAGTCGGTCACGGTCTCACCCGAGGTCAGCGCGCAGCTGGCCGCCTGGCCGGCGCGGCGGGAGTCCTACGCGGGCGACGAGCTGGTCTACACCGTTCGCGGTCGTGAGATCCGCACGCCGCTCACGGTCGAGACGCTCTCGGGCTCGTCGGTCCGGCGCGTGGCTGTGCCCAAGACGGAGGACCACGGCGAGCTGGTGTCGTTCCTGCGCCGGGAGAACCTGCCGGGCTACTTCCCCTTCACCGCCGGCGTCTTCCCGTTCAAGCGGCAGGGCGAGTCGCCCGCCCGGATGTTCGCCGGCGAGGGCGACGCCTTCCGCACCAACCGCCGCTTCCAGGTGCTGTCGGCCG